>JARKOV010000160.1 GCA_029975965.1 Anaerolinea sp.
GTGAAACCCCATGTTGTCGATCAGGGTGCCGTCCATGTCGAAGATATAGGCTGAAAAGGGCATCGTTTGCTATTCCCCGTTGTCCTGGATGTTGTGATTCACTCCGCCAGCGCCTGCGACACCACATTGCCCGGCTCGAAAAGCCGGCGGAACTCGGCCAGCGAGTCGGCTTTCTGCTCCTCGCCCAGCGGCAGGAAGAAGACGTTCTCGCCAAAATCGGCGACCTCCTGCACCACCCATTCATGACCGTAGTAGGCGATCAGCTCACCATCCGGCTCGCCAGCCAGGCCATAGGCCGCGGCGATCTCCGGCCACTCCGGCGCGTTGCGCCAAAAGACGAGGTCGCGCTCCGGCGGGGCGAGCATGATTCCGCCCCAATCGATCACCGACAAACGCCCATCCGCGCCGGTGAGGATGTTCGCCCCGTGAATATCGGCGTGGCACACCACCTGCGCCGGCCCTCGGCTGCGGGCGCGCGCTCCCAGCGCTCGCGCTCCGAGCAAGACACGCTCGATTGACGCGGTCTTGTCGCGGATGAACTCCGCCAGCGCAGCCTCTGCCGAACCGGGCGGCCAGCTTGCGAGGGCGGCCTGTAACACGCGCGCAGCGGTCTCCTGGTGCGCACGAAAGCTCTCCGCCGGGAGCATGGCGCGCAAGTCCGGCGGCAGGCTGCCGGTCGCGCCGTGCAACTCGGCCAGCATTCGCCCAATGCGCTGCGCGTCGCCCGACCGCAAGCCGCGGTCCATCAACGACTCGCCCGCCACGAAAGGGTACACCACCAGGTGCAGGTCGCTCACCTGCGCCGCGAGCAGGCCGTCCGGGGTGGGTCGGGCAGCCACCAGCCATTCCAGCCCCAACCGCTCGCGCAGGTAGGCCGTCACGGGCAGCTCGCCGGGTTGAAGTGCCTGGCGCAGCTTGGCAAACCAGGCCTCACCGTGCGCGTCCTCAACGCGGTACGCCCAGCCGTCCATGCCAACGGGCAGGAACTCGACCGCGCTCACGCCGAGGCGGTAATGGCGCTCCAGGAGGGCGCCCACTTCTTCGTCGCTCAAATGCGGCCGGTAACGCATCGCGATCCCTTGCGGATCAACCCAGGTGTTCCGCGAAGAGGGCCAGCGCCTCGGGCAGGTTCTTGCGCCCCAGCCCGACGCGAAAATGCCGGCCCGGCCAGCCGAACAGGCTGCCCGGCACGATCATCACCCCGTGCCGGGCGACCACCTCGTCGGCCAGCGCTTCGACCGGCTGCACGCCGAGCCACTGCGGAAAGGCGATCGAACCGCCGTCCGGCTCGATCCAGCCGAAGAGCGAGCTGCGCGAAGCGAAGAAGGCGCGCGCCGCCCCCAGGTTGGTCCGCACAATGTCCAGGTTGCGCGCCAGGATCGACTCGCCCGCGCGCAGGGCGACGATGGAGAGAATTTCGCCTGGAGCGCTTGCGCAGATGGTCGTGTAATCTTTGAACGCCTGGCACTGCGCCAGCAGCTCTCGATCTGCGCAGGCCAGCCAGCCGCTGCGCAGCCCCGGCAGCCCGTAGGCTTTAGAAAGCCCGGCCAGGCTGAGCGCCCGCTCGTACTGCGTGCAGGCAGCGGGCAGGCGCTGCCGCGGGTCATGCTCGAGCAGGCGGTACATCTCGTCTGAGAACAGGTATGCTCCCGCGCGGCGGACCAGCTCGATCAGCTTCTGCCACTCCTCCGGCGTGGGATGAAAACCGGTCGGGTTGTTGGGGAAGTTGACCACCACCAGGCGGGTGGGCGCGCGCAGCGCGTCTTCAAGGCGCGCCAGGTCGAGCGCCCAGCGGTCTCCCTCCAGCCGCAACGGCCAGCCGGTCACCGCGCAGCCCAGCGCGCGCGCCACAGCGTGCAGCGATTGGTAGGCGGGTTCCAGCACCACCACCCGGTCGCCGGGGCGCAGCAAAGCGTTCATGGCGATGAAAATGGCCTCTTCGGGGGCGGCGCATAACACATCCTGCGCCGAGAGCCCCGCATATTGTCCAGCGATCTCCGCGCGCAAGAGCGGGTGACCCGGCGACTCGGTGTACCCCAGGCGCAAATCCTCCCACAGCCGGCGCGTTTCATCGTCCGCCATTTCCAGCAGCTCCGCCATGCCCAGGCTCTCGCAGTCCGACGGGCTGAGCAGATAGCGCGCGGTGAACTCGTGGCGGGCAAAGTAACGCTCGAGGGAGAAGGGTTCAATCCTCATGGCAATGATCGATCTTTCCGAAAAAGAATTTTTAAATAAGCTCTACAGGTTGGTGATGATCCGCTCGACGACCAACTGGCGGAATCCGGGCGACAGGCTGGCGAAGTAGGCGCTGAAACCGGTCACCCGCACGACCAAATCGGGATATTGGCTGGGGTTTTGGTGGGCCTCGAGCACTTTTTCCGCGTCCATCACATTCAGGTTGATCTGCGTGCCGCCCAACCGGAAGTGCGCGCGGATTAAGCCGGCAACCAGGTCGATGCCTTCTTCCTCGCGGGCGATCAGCGGGTCGAGTTCGATCTGCATGGGGGCGGTGTTGCCGTATCCGGGCTGCACGGCGGCGATCGCCGCCGCCATGGCGGTCGGCGCGCCGTCTTTGCGAAAACCCGGGTCGGGGTTGGCGCCGTGCGAGATGGGGTCGCCGGCAAAACGTCCGTTGGGCGTCGCGCCGACGTCCCTGCCCATCGGGATGGTATTGGCCCACGAGAACAGCCCGGGGATCATGCGGTAGCCGTCGGGCGTGCGCGCCCCGGACACCTGAGCGGCAAAGGCGCGCGCGATGCGCACGGCGTACTCGTCGGCCGTTGAGCCGCCGGAGCCGTAGCGCGGGATGCTCTTGAGCATGCGCCGGGCGCGCTCGCCCTCGGGACCGGCCCAGTTCTCGCGCAGGTGGGCTCGCACCTCGGTCCAACTGAGCAGTCGCTCGCGCTCCACACGCTGCTCCAGCGCCGCGAACGAATCGGCCACCGTCGCCAGCGCCGCGCCGTCCACGCACAGGTTGTAGAACTCCAGCCCGCCCTGCGACGCGTCCAGCCCGCTCTCCAGCGGCCCGTGGCAGCACAGGTCGAGCACCAGTTCCGGGTACACCGCGTGCATGTGCTCGAGGTGGAAATCCAGGCAGCGCGCGGTGGCCAGCACGGCGCGCTCCAGGTGCTTCTCGAAACGCCGCCACAGCTCGGCGGTGGAGGGCGGCGCGGCAGGGTCGTCCAGCATATCGTCCAGGGCAACCTCGAAGACGCGCGCAAAGTTGATCTTCACGCAGTCGTTCAGCGTGTACTCTCGCCCAGGGATCGCCGACCAGTGGCAGCCTGAATAGGCGCGCTGGCGGCCGAGCTCGATCGGGTATCCGCTGCGCGCAAAACCTTCCGCGGTGCGCTCGACGCCGAGAAACTTGGGGTAGCCCGCCTTATCGGCGAACTGGATCTCCACCGCCCGGCGCAGCAAGCCGGGGTCGATGCCCTCGCCGACGCACACGCCGACGTTGGCGGGAATGCGCAGGCGGTGCCCGGCTTCGAGCACCAGGTAAGACACGCGGCTGGTCAGGTCGTTGCCCTGCGCATCCGGCCCGCCGAGCTGCAGGTAAGCCGTATCGCGCAGCAAGAGGCAGGCCACGTAGAAGATGGCCTCCTCGTCGTCCAAGATCCCGTCGGCCGTGTCGCGCTGGTAGAAAGGCTGCAGCAGCACGTCCAGCCGCCCGAGCGAGCCCGATCCGTTGTACATGCGCGCAATTAATTGGAACCACAAAATCCACTGGCAGGCTTCGCGGAAGGTGCGTGGGGGCTGCTCGACCAGGCGCGCGTTGATCTCGGCGATCTCTGCGAGGTTGCGGCGCAACAGGGGGTGGCTCTCCTCGCCGGCCATCCGGCGCGCCTCCGCGACGTGGCGGCCGATCCAATCTTGCACGCCGTGCACCACCGCTTCGAGCCCGGCGTAGAAATCGGCGCTGCGCCCCGCGTTGGCCCTGCGGTAGTGCTCGATCTTCGCCAGCAGCCCGCCCCAACCCAGCTCCAGCCCAATCTGCAGATCCTGGCAGAAGTGCTGGGTCGCGCCGATCCCTGGCAGCAGCCTGTATTGCTCGATTTCAGCCTGGAACCGGGCAGTGCTCAGGTCTGGATTCCAGTGCGGCTTGCGGTACGACATGAAGTTGACCATGTAACCGCCTGCCAACGAGCTGAGCGGGTCGAGGTACACCGGGTGCTGTTCGAGCAGCCGCCGGTAATTCTCACCCACCGCGCGCGGCCCAAAGAACCCGCCGGAGGGGTGATTGGGTTGGATCTCGTAGCCCTCCAGCAGGCAGTCGGTGATCGGCATACCCGAGGAGCTGATCGTCTGCACAATTTTCCGCCGGTCCGGCGGCGGCAAGATGAGCCCCCAATCGTCGTGGTCCATCGCTCCGATCAGGGCTTGTTTCTCGGCGGTTTGGGCCAGCTTGGTCGCGCGCAGCGCCTCCAGGCGATCCTGCCAGCCAAACGGTGCAGTCGGTCGCGCATTTTTCATCCGGTGGTTCACCCTTTCACCACAACCCCGTGAGAGCGAGCCGCCTCAGCCAGCTCCGCCATCCGCTCTTTGCCCGGTGCGACCAGCTCGCCGGCGCGGTAGTCCAGCCCCAGGCTGTGGTATTTCTCCTCCGCCAGGCGGTGGAAGGCGAGGAGCTCCAGCGTGAGGCCGGCCCCGCCATCGGCGCGCTCCGCGCCCAACGATGACACGAACGCGGCGATCGCGCCGACCTCTTCCGGCGTATCGTTCACCCCCGGCACCACCGGCACGCGGAAAATGAGCAGCTTGCCTGTAGCTGCCAGGCGGCGTATGTTGGCGAGGATAGTGTGGTTGGTGACCCCGGTGGCAGCGCGGTGTTTTTCCGCGTCGATGTGCTTGATATCGACCATGAACAGGTCAACCAGCGGCAGGGCGTTTTCCAGATGCTCCCAACGGCACTGCGTGGTGGTTTCCACTGCCGTGTGCAGGCCCTCCGCCTTCGCCGCCGCCAGCAGCGCCAGCGAGAACTCGGGCTGCAGGAACGGCTCACCCCCCGAAAGAGTCATCCCGCCGCCCGACGTCTCGTAAAACACGCGGTCCGCCAGCACCTCGCGCATCACCTCTGCCGGCCCCACCTCGCGGCCCACCACCTGCAGCCCTTCGGCAAAGCACACTTCCACGCATTCGCCGCACACCACGCAGCGCTCTCGGCGGTAGATGCGTTCGCCGCCGGCAGACAACTCCTGGGCGCTTTCCGGGCAGGCGCGCACGCACTCGCCGCAGCCGATACAGCGCGAGGGATAGAACTGCACCTCTGCCCTGGGGCGCAGCCCTTCCGGGTTGTGGCACCAAAAACAGCGCAGCGGGCAGCCTTTGAGGAAGACGGTCGTGCGGATTCCGGGGCCGTCGTGAATCGAAAAGCGTTGGATGTTGAAAATGGTGCCGGTCGGATGGGGCATAGCTGAATTATACGGTAACTATGATTTTACGCCGGTCGGGAAAGGATCGTCCGGCCCTGGCCGGAGGATCGCAAAGGCAGAACGGAAACCACCGCTGAGCGCAGATGAACACGGATATTCGATAGGGAAGGGGTTTGAGTTTATGTCTGGCCGGAAAATTTTTTGCCAACCCAAATAAAATTTAGGGACCAGTTCTCAGAAATCTGTGGCGGTGACGCTGAACCTCTGGCCCGGCGCTTAATTTTGCGCAGGCAAGGCAGCCGCCTTTTCGCGCCGCGCCAGCCTGGAAGCCAAAACGACCAGCAGCGCCCCGATGAGGAAGAAGCCGATGTTCATCATGAACGGGTAGGTGCGGTCGATCGAGGAGAGCAACCCGCCGATCCAGCCGAAGGGCGAGGTGGCTGCCACCTGGATCACCAGCAAGATCGCCAGGATGCGCGCCCGCTCCTGCGCGTCCACCGTGACGACCAGCATGCGGTCGAGTTGGGTGCCGAGCACCGCGTAGCTGCACGTCTCGATTAACACCGATGCCAGCAACAGCAGGTAGCTCCCCTGCGGGATGTTGATCAGCAGCAAATTGGCAGCGGCAAAACCCGCCAACCCCACCAGCATGGGATTGCGGAAGTGCATCGAGCGCACGCGGGGGATGACGGCGAAGAAGAAGGTCAGCATGATCAGCGACCTGGCGAACGGGTAGAGCGCGATGTGCTCCGCCGGGATGCGCAGCCGCTCGGTGACGAGGATCGCCCAAAAGGTGGAGCCAACGGTGGTGGCGATGCTCATCACCAGCATGATGCCCAGGGTGTACAGCGTCGCCGGGGTGGAGAAGATCTGGCGCAGCACGCCGCGATATTCGCCCAGCATGCTGAACAGGCTCTGATCGCGCGTCTCCTGCATGCGCACCACCCCCTGGCGCGTTTCGGTGACCATGAAATTCATCACGATGAACTTGACCGTCATCATCACGCATGCCAGCAAGTACAGCCCGCGCATGGTCGGCACCAGCCCGAACTGGTTGATCAGCACACCCGCCAGCGGTGCAAAGAATACCGCCAACTGGCCGGAAATGTAAATCCAGGCGTAGATGTCGACCAGCAGCTCTGGGTCGGCGTCCTCCACCAGCACGCAGCTCCACGAGGTGTGGGTGATGCGCCACAGCGAATTGACCATCGCGGCGACGACAAAGTAGGTAAAGTTCTGCGCGATAGCCCAGATCAAGGTCGGGATCGACCAGGAGAGGATATCGAAGATCAGCGTGGTGCGCTTGCGCCCCAGTTTGTCGGTGATCACGCCGCTGAGCAGCGCAAAGACGATCTGCCCCGCCAGCCCGATGCTGGTGACCAGCCCGATCTGCGTGTCGCTCAGGCCGAATGACAGCATGTAGATCGATACGTACGGCGCGTACAGGTTATAGGGGATACCCCACAGGGGCTCGGTCAGCACCGCGCCGCGCGCGTTGCCTTGCAGGCTTTTCAGGGTGGTGACGAGGGGGTGTGAGGCAAAGTTCATGCAATGTGATCGTTAACGGAAGTGATGGTATTGTACCTTCTTCCCCACCTTCGCATGGCTTTTTTAAGGATGCTTCGCGCGCTGCCGCAATATACCCTCATCCGTTTGGGTGATTGGATGAGGATTTTTTAGCTTCCTTTCTTGTGATCGGCGGGGGAGTCGAGTATACTAAAAACGGACTTTCTGGATGGAAATACAAGGTGCTGCGTATGTAGCCAGGGCTGTGCTTCTCATCATGCCGAGAGCCACGTCAAGGAGTTTTACTTCTAAATGCAAGAAGCAGTAATTTAAGGAGGCTAGCATGCTTGCGACCGCGCGACATTTGCTCGAAGTCAAAGGACCGGACGTCTGGTCCATATCGCCCAACGCCACCGTCTACGATGCCCTGCGCATGATGGCCGATAAAGATGTCGGTGCCCTGCTGGTCATGGAAGGCGATACCCTCGCCGGCATCATCTCCGAGCGCGACTACGCCCGCAAGGTGATCCTGGTCGGCAAGACCTCGCGCGACACGCTGGTCAGGGAGATCATGAGCAGCAAGGTGTTCACCATTCACCCCGACCAGACCGTCGAAGAAGCGATGGAATTGATGACCAATCGCCGCGTGCGCCACCTGCCCGTGGTTGCCGACGGTCATGTCTACGGGGTGATCTCGATCGGCGACGTGGTCAAGAACATCATCTACCGGCAGCGCGAGACGATTAAAACCCTCTCCTCCAAGCCGACTCAGACGCCCTGAGCGCGTTTAAATCGCTCAAATGTGATTGGATGGGTTTATTGGGGGGCTTTGCCCCCATAATGACCCATCAAAAGCAATCTGACTGATCGTTCAGCCTGGAGGCCGACGTTCTTGAATTGAGGGTGTTTGTGGGGACGAAGCCCCACAAACACCCTCAATTCACAGTTTCCCCCCATTGAACCGAACAAAAGCACAACTTCTTGTTATAATCCCCGCGTGGATATCCTCAAAGACCTCAACCCGCAGCAGCGCGCCGCTGTATCGGCGCAGGCCGGGCCGATCCTCGTCCTGGCCGGACCCGGTTCCGGCAAGACCCGCGTTCTCACCCACCGCATCGCCTACCTGATTAACCAGATGGGCGTCTCGCCCTACCACATCCTGGCAGTCACCTTCACCAATAAGGCCGCCCGCGAGATGCAAAACCGCCTGGAGAAGCTGCTCGACCGCAGCGTGCAGGGACTATGGCTGGGCACCTTCCACGCCATGTGCGCGCGCATCTTGCGCCGCGAGGGCCAGTACCTGCCCTTCACCGCGTCATTCGTCATCTTCGACGACGACGACCAGCTCGCCCTGGTCAAGCGCGCCACCAAAGACCTCAACCTGGACGAGAAGCTCTACAAGGCGTCCAGCGTGCACGCCGCCATCTCCACCGCCAAGAACAACCTGCTCTTTCCACAAGATTACCCTGCCTCGACGTACCGCGACGAGGTCATCGCGCGCATTTACCTGCGCTACCAGGAGCTGCTCCTGGCGAGCAACGCCGTCGACTTCGACGACCTGCTGCTTTACACCTGGAAGCTGCTCGAGGAAAACCCCGCAGTGCGCGAAAACTACAGCCGGCGCTTCGAGCACGTGCTGGTCGACGAGTTCCAGGACACCAACCTGGTGCAGTATGAGCTGCTGCGCCACCTGGCTTCGTTCCACGGCAACATCTTTGTCGTCGGCGACGAGGACCAGTCGATCTACCGCTGGCGTGGAGCCGACTACCGCAACGTGCTGCGCTTCGAGGAGGATTTCCGTAAGGGGCAAAAAATCCTCCTCGAGCAAAATTATCGCTCCACCCAGACCGTGCTGGACGCCGCCCAGGCGGTGATCAACCGCAACCACCACCGCACCCCCAAGCGCTTGCGCTCCTTGCCAGAGCGGGGGACGGGTGAGAAAATCACCCTCTTCGAGGCGGTGGATGATTACGGGGAGGCCGCCTACGTGGTGGACACCATCCAGCAGCTCGTCTCGACGCGGCGCAACAAGCTGGGCGATTTTGCCGTGATGTACCGCACCAACGCCATGTCGCGCCTGCTGGAAGAGGCCTTCCTGCGCGCCGGGCTGCCTTACCGGCTGGTCGGGGCGATGCGCTTTTATGGGCGGCGCGAGATCAAGGACCTGATCGCTTACCTGCGCCTGGTGCAGAACCCGGCCGACGAGGTCAGCCTGGGCCGGGTGATCAACGTGCCCGCGCGGGGCATCGGCGACAAAGCGCAGGTGGCGCTGCAACTGGCTGCCCGCAAAGCCAGCCTGAGCGCCGGGCAGGTGCTGATGGAGCTGGCCGAGCAGGGCAAAGACTCGCCGCATTGGGCGCAGGTGGGGCGCCCCGCCCCGCTGCTGGCCGATTTCGGCGCGCTGCTCTCCGGTTGGCGCGAGCAGGCGCAGAACATCCCGCTGCCGGCGCTTTTCGGTCACATCCTCGACGACCTGGGTTACCAGGACTACATCGACGACGGCACCGAAGAAGGCCGCAGCCGCTGGGAGAACGTCGAAGAGCTGCGCCGCCTGACCTACGAGTATGAGGAGCGCGGCCTGACCGTCTTCCTCGAAAATTTGGCGCTGGTTTCCGATCAAGACACCGTCCCCGAGGCCGCCGAAGCCCCCACCCTGCTCACCCTGCACGCCGCCAAAGGGCTGGAATTCCCGGTGGTCATCATTGTCGGGCTGGACGACGGCACCCTGCCGCACAACCGCTCGCTGGACGACCCCGAGGAGATGGCCGAAGAGCGCCGCCTGTTCTACGTCGGTCTCACCCGCGCGCGCAGCCGGGTTTTCCTGGTGCGCGCCGCGCAGCGCAGCACCTTTGGCTCGTTCCAGGACTCGATTCCCTCACGCTTCCTGGATGACCTGCCCGACGAGCTGCTCTCGCAGAACGGCGGCGGGCGGCGCGGCTTTCAATCGCGGCGGGCGAGCAGCGCCGCCTGGGAAACCCGCAACCTGCGCCAGAACGGGTACGCCAGCCCGCCGCAGCGCGCGCAACCGCGCTCGGCGCCCATCCTTCAGCCGCGCTACCGCGCTGGGATGCGCGTGAAGCACCCCAGTTGGGGCGAAGGGTTGGTGATCGACAGTCGCGTCCAGGATGATGACGAGACGGTGGATGTCTTTTTCGAAAGCGTGGGTTTCAAGCGCGTCGCCGCTTCGCTGGCGAACCTGGAGCAAATTTCCTGAACAAAAAGGTGACCCCGGGCGCTGCCCTTTTGGTTGGTGCGGTTACTTTTTGCGTCCCAGGGGTTGGGTGAGGGTGATCACCGCCACCGCGCCGGCGATGATCCCCGTCGAGAGCAAAATGCGCGGGTTGAGCGGCTCCTGCGCCAGCAGGTTGCCCATCACCACCGCCACCACCGGGTTGACGTACGCGTAGGTGGAAACCAGCATCGTCGGCGCCACGCGCAGCAGCCAGGTGTAGGATGTGAAGCCAATCAGCGAGCCGAAAAATACCAGGTAACCCAGCCCCAGCCATGAGGGCAACGTGATGGATGCCAGATCCAGGCGCGCCCACTCCCCGCTCAGCGTGCCGGCCGCCAGCAGCCCCAGGCTGCCGGTGATCATCTCCATGCCGGTTGCCATCAGCGGCGAGGGGGGCAGCTCGGCGTTGCGGCTGTACAGCGAGCCAGCCGCCCACGAAAGAGAAGCCAGCAACAGCACCACCGTCCCCACCGGGTCGATCGAGCCCTGCAGCCCGGTCAGCTCGGCGGGGCCCACCAGCACCGCGATGCCGGCGAAACCGACCAGCACGCCGGCGACGGTCAGCCAGGCCGGGCGGTACATCCCGCGCACCCAGTCGATCAGCACCATCCACAGCGGCGTGGAGCCCACCAGCAGCGCCGCCACCCCCGAGACGACGTGCTGCTCGGCCCACACCACCCCGCCGTTGCCGCCCAGCAGCAGGAACAACCCGACGATTGCCGTCGAGCGCCAGTGGATTCGCTTCGGCGGGGCGTCGCCGCTCAGCCGCCGCCACAGGTAGAGGATCAGGCCCGAGAGCATAAAGCGAAAAGCCGCCATCAGGAAGGGCGGCATGGTCTGCACCGCAAAGCGTATGGCCAGGTACGTCGAACCCCAGACGATGTAAACGCTGATCATGGCGGCCCAAATGGCTGCCGGGCTGGCAGAGCGGTTTTCGGTTGGCGTCATGGGTGGCTGGCCTGCGGAAGAATGGCTGGATTATACCGGGGGGAGGGGAGATCGTCAACGAATGAGGAATGAGGAATGAAGAATGGTGATTGGAGAATGAGGAATGTGATCCGTGTCATCCCAACCTTTCGCCGGCGAAGGCTGGATGAGGGTTCTTTTCCTTCTCCCTCCGGGAGAAGGCCAGATGAGGGTTCTTTTCCTTCTCCCCCCGGGAGAAGGCCGGATGAGGGACCTTTTCCTTCTCCCTCTGGGAGAAGGCCAGGATGAGGGTCTTTCGCCTCCCCCACCGGGCGAAGGCTGGATGAGGGCCTTTTCCTTCTCCCCCAGGAGAAGGCCGGATGAGGGTCTTTCGCCTCCCCCCCGGGAGAAGGCCGGATGAGAGTCTTTCGCCTCCCCCACCGGCGAATGCCGGATGAGGGGTCTTTCCCTTCTCCCTCTGGGAGAAGGCCAGGATGAGGGCCTTCAATCTTCGCCTCCCCCGGACACGGCAAGCCGCGTCGATTCGGGTCGCTTTTCTGGGTGTCGAAGTTCAGGGCCGCTCTCGCATAAAGGATTTGTAAAATTCCGCGCGGGATTCACGAAAACTCGTTAAAATGAGAGCGCACATTCATCTCGGTGTGCATCCGTGGTTATCGGTGTGGATCTGTGGTTTATCCGTGGTTCCAACCTCATCCGAACAGGTGACGACATGGACGACTCCCTCGCCAAATTATCTGCCGGCCAGTTAGCCGCGCTGAGCGACGAGCAAAAAGCAATCTTCGCTTCGCTCGCCCCGCCCGACCAGGATTTCTTCGCTGGTGCCTTCAAACCGGCCGAGTTGCCCGGCGCGCTCACCCGCAAGGGCGAGATCATGCAGCGCAACCGGGCGGAGCGGGAAAAGCTGGCGAAAAATTTGGAAGCCCTGCGCCAGGGCGCCGCGGCCCACCCTCCCGTGGAGGATGCGCTGGAAGGTGCGCTGGGCACCGCCGCCCTGGGGGCAATCGGTATCGGCGGGGCGGTCGCCATCGCCACCGACAACACCGCCCGTTACCGCGGGGTGAAACCCACCGAGCTCATCCAGCCGCTGCGCGCCGAGTTCGACAGCGGCGGCACAACGGTCAGCTTTAGCGGGCGCGAGGAAGCGCTTCTCTCCACCGTGGCGCTGGTCGGCGGGGGCAACGCCGTCCCGGCGCTGACCATCAACCTCACCGCGGTCGACGACGGCACCGAGGTCAAAGTCAATGACCTGACCACGCGCGGCGTGCTGGAATCGGTCAAAGAAGGCGGGAAAAAGCTGCTCGATGCGGCCGGCAAAGGCCTGGACCTGCTTCGCGGCGGGGCGCGCTCGCCGATGGAGTTTTTCGACAAGGCCGACCAGGCCCTCACCAGCGGGACCGAGCTGGCCGGGAGCGCGGGCAACCTCAACCTCAAACAGCGCGCCTGGAGAGCGATCAAGCAGGCTGCCGAAGCGATCGAGAAGAACTACCTCAGCCAGTTGGATGAAGAGCGCCAGGCGCGCTACGCGCTCGAAAAAGCCTGGGATAACCACTACAACTGCCCCAACTGCGGCGTCTCCTTCGGGCCTGAGGAAACCGCCTGCCGGGTGTGCGCCACCGCGCGACCTGAACAACCCGCGCGGCCCGATCCGCGCCGGCAGTGACGCGCCCGCTAAGCTCATCGGCTCAGCCCCAGCAATTCCGATATAATGAGAGTCGTTTGGTCTGGTTTTAACCTGTGACCTGCCGAAAGAAACGGCGCGGCGCAGCGTCTTCGCGCCCGACCTTTAGGTTTGGCTTGAAAGGAGCCTGCATGCGTTACAAGCTGTTAGGGAAATCCGGCCTGCGCGTCTCGGAATTGTGCCTCGGCACAATGACTTTCGGGGAAGATTGGGGTTGGGGCGCCTCGAAAGAGGAAAGTCGCAAAATTTTCGATGCCTTCGTCGCTCAGGGCGGCAACTTCATCGACACTTCGAGCAACTACACCAACGGCACCGCCGAGCGCTTCACTGGCGAGTTCATCGCCGGGCAGCGCGATGCCTTCGTCGTCGCCACCAAATACACCCTCCGCCGCCCCGGCGCCGATAAAAATGACCTCAACGCGGGCGGCAACCACCGCAAGAACATGCTGCGCACGGTGGAAGAGTCGCTGCGCCGCCTCAACACGGATGTGATCGACCTGCTCTACCTGCACATGTGGGATTTCTCCACCCCGATCGAGGAGGTGCTGCGCGGCCTGGACGACCTGGTGCGCTCCGGCAAGATCCTCTATGCCGGCATCTCCGACACCCCTGCCTGGGTCGCCGCTCACGGCCAGGCGATCGCCGAGCTGCGCGGCTGGAGCCGGTTGGTGGCCTACCAGGGTGAGTACAACCTGCAAGAGCGCGGCATCGAGGACGACGTGCTGCCGATGGCCAGGGCCCTCGAGATGAGCGTGCTGGCTTTCGGGCTGCTCGGCGGCGGCGCGCTGACGGGTAAATTTAACCAGCCGGGCGGTCCGAGCGAACCGACCCGCGCCCGCCAGGCCAGCGACAAGGAAAAAGCCCTGGCCGAAGCCCTGATGGGTGTGGCAAAGGAAATCGGGCGCACCCCTTCGCAGGTGGCGATCAACTGGGTGCGCCAGCAGGCTGCGCACATCATCCCTATCCTGGGGGCGCGGCGCGAGGCGCAGATCCTTGACAACCTGGGCGTGCTGGAATTCACCTTGAGCGACGAGCAGCTCCGGCGCCTCTCGGATGCCAACCCACAAGAGACGCGCTACCCGCACACTTTCTGGAACGATTACGTCCGCAAAGACCTGATCTACGGCGCGCAGGCCGACGCGCTGGACGGCTTGAGGCGCTAGGCTCCATGCAGGGCGACCGGCTCACCGCTCGCCCTGCACGCTTTTGGCAAACGCTTCCAGGTCGGTGGGTCGCTCGTAAACCCACACCCGGCGCGATATCCCTCGCAGCGTCTCCGACACGTCGCAGCCGCGGGGCGCCAGGGTGAAGACGGGCTTGCCGCGGGCGTGCGCGTAGCCGGCTTCGATGCCGATCCCCACCCCTTTTTCAGATAGCTCGACCACCACCGCATCGCAGGAATCGATGGCGGCGAAGGTGCGCCGCATCAGCTCGCCTGGCGCGAAGCTGTGCGCGCCCCACGCCTCCACGTCGCGCGCCACGCACACCACCCGCATGCCGCGCCCCTCAAGCGCGGCGCAGATTGCCTCAACCAATGGGCGGTTGGCGGCGTCGGGGTGGTACTTGATCGAAAAAAACACCTTCATCGCGGGTTACAGATCGAAATACAGGATGCGGTGCGCCTTGCGCGCCGCCTCGAACCGCCCGCTCACCCAAAACATCAGCCGGTAGAAGGCCTTCATGCGCGGGATGTCATCGGACTGGTCGAAACACCACTCCTCGCGCAGGCGGATGCCGGGCGCCCAGCTTTCGATCGCGTGTGGGTCGTCAATGCCCCAGCGGATCGTTGCCCCGGTCTGCCGCAGGGAGGGATTGCGGTGCACCCGGCTGGCGGTGAACTGGCTGAACGCGTCGAAGGCCATCCGGCAGCCCGGGAAGAGCGCTTTGAGGGCGAGCAACAGGTTTTACACCTGGGCTTCCTCCAGGAACATAAGCAGTCCTTCCGCAACAACGATCGTCGGGCGTTCATCCCGCGCAACGGCGTCCAGCCAGCGGGGATCGACCACCGAAGAAGCCAGCATGTGGTAGTGGGAAGCCTCCTCGTAGAACTTTCGCCGCAACTCGATCACGTCCGGCAAATCGAGGTCGTACCAGTCTGCCTGCCCGTTTCCCGCGCGGATGCAGCGGCTGTCCAGCCCGCAGCCGAGGTGCAGCACCCTCCCCTCGGGGTGCTCTGCGAGGAACTCGCGCACGTACTGGTCGAGACGCTTGGCGCGGAGGCACACCGTCACCAGGGTTCCCGGCTTGACGCGCAGTCTGGCGAAGTCGTATTCCACGCTCGCCAGGATCTCGCGCGCCTTGGGGTCGTCGAAAATCTCGCGCGGCAGGCCGTACACCCTGGCATAGAGCGTGATCAGCAGGGTTTCTTGCGCTTCGCTCAGGCGAATCTTTTCTTTGGCAACACTCATTCGAAAGTCTCCTTCACTTGAGGCTACTAAGTAGTCAGTCAGACTGATTTTGATGGAAATTACATTTGACAGAGTACTAAGGATTATAGACCCTATTGGCACCGACCCTGAAGACGCCGGGCAAATTTCACCGGGTGTGCACGAGAGGGCATATCCTGGTGGTTGATCCGGTCTTGGTTTTTGCACCTTTCTCTTCCCTTTTTGCCCCCTTCGTGTCTTTGTGCCCTGGTGGTTGATTTCCTCTCCGGGGTTGATCGGTTCTTCCCCTCATCAAGGTATACTAGGCTCATGCATCCCATCTTCGCCGTCACCACGCGTGGGCTGGAATCCGTGTGCGCCGATGAAATGGGCGAGATCCCCGGCCTGCAGGTCGAGCGCACCGCCTACCGGCGCGTAACTGCCAGCTACGATGGCCCGCTTGCCGCCCTGCTCGCTTTGCGCACCGTGGACGACGTGTTCCTGCACATCGCCGAGTGGCACCCAATCGTGCCGCAGCGCGAGGCGCTGGCCTGGCTCACCGACCAGAGCCGGCGGGTCAACCTGCCGCTCAGGCTCCTCGCCGGCGAGCGAGCGATACCGCAGCCGGTGCGCTTCTCGGTGACCGCCAACTTCGTCGGCAAGCGCAACTACACCGCCGACGAGATCAAGCAGGCCGTGGCCGGTGGCATCCGCGCGCATTACCCCTGGGAGTACGCCCCCAACGACGAGGACAGCCAGGTCAACCTGCGCGTGTTCATCGAGCACGACCTGGCCGTGGTGGGGCTGCGCGTCGGCGCGCGCCCGCTGCACCGCCGCGCTTACAAGCAAGCCCACCTGGGCGGCTCGCTCAAGCCGCCGGTGGCCGCCGCCATGCTGCGCATGGTCCAGCTCACGCCCGGTCAACGCCTGCTGGACCCGTTCTGCGGGGCGGGCACCATCCCTATCGAAGCCGCGTTGACCGGCGCGCGGGCGCTGGGCGGCGACAACGACCCCGCCGCGCTGGTCGCGGCGCGCGCCAACGCCGGTCTGGCCGGCGTGCCGGCGGGTCTGCACGCCTGGGACGCGCGCGCCCTGCCGTTGGCTGCCGGGTCGGTGGAGCGCATCGCTGCCAACCTGCCGTGGGGTCGCCAGGTGCCGGTCGACGCCCGCCTGGAAGACCTATACCGCGTGGCCTGCGCCGAGATGCAGCGCGTCCTTGCGCCGGGCGGCAGAATCGCGCTGCTCACCAGCCTGCCGGGGCTGGTTACCTTCGAGCGCCTGGCGTTGCTCAGCCAGGTGGAGGTGAGCGTCTTCGGGCAGAATCCGCAAATCCTGGTGTTCGGGTGATGAGGGAAATAAAACCGCGAGAGCGCAGCCAAGAAAAATTAACCACCAGGGCACAAAGGCACCAAGGAGAAAGAATTCGGTTAAAAAATCACCGGGAGCCAGGCGATATCAAACACCCAGGCTCGAAGACACTAAGCATTCAAAGGAGAAAACGGCCTGCGCGGTAAGGGTAATCCTCTATTTTTGAAACGGGTTACCACCACCAGGGCGGGGAATCTGCCCCGGTCACTCCCCCGTCTCGGCGGGCGCCAGGTCTTTCTGGAGAAAATAGCGCGTGAAACCGGGCGGGAGGTCCTCCAGCACGCCAAAAAGGCGGTAGCCCAGCTTCTCGTAAAACGGGCGCGCCTGGAAGGTCAGCGTGTCCAGGTAGGCGTGGCGGCAACCGCGGCGCACGGCTTCTTCCTCGGCGGCGGCCATCAGGCGCGCGCCGAAGCCCTGCCCACGGGCGCGCTCGTCGACCCACAGGATCGAGACGTACAGCCAGCCCCAAAAGGTCTCGCCGAGCAGGCCGCCGGCGATCTCGCCGGCCTCGTCGCGCAGGAACACATTCAACGCGCAATTTTGTTCGTCGGGGGCATACTTGCGGTTGTAGGCAAACAGGCCTTCGCGGACCGCCGCCTGGTCGGCTTCGGAGGATTGGTCTTCCAGGGTGAGGTGGAAAATGGGTTGTGTCATGCATCCATTGTAGCGCCATCTGTCCAGATCGTGACCGGGATCTCTCCAGACCCCCGGCAGGGCAGGAGGTTGCCCCGTAAATCAGGCCGGTTCAGGCGGGTCGCGCCGTTGCGCGGGAAACCGATTTGCTATACCATTTCCCCAACCAAACTCTTTGAAGGAGAATCTCCATGCTGTTCGACTTGACTCGACTGAAACCCGCCCGAACCGCGCGCCGTTCCTCCTGGGACGTCTCCGGGCGCAACGCCGACTCGTGGCGCATCGCCCCCGGCGAGACGCGCGTGCTGGCCGACCTGACCGGCCCCGGCTGCATCACCCACCTGTGGATGACCCAGGGCGAGCATTACCGCGAATGCCTGCTCAAGATCACCTGGGACAACGCCGACCGGCCCAGCGTGCTCGTTCCCCTGGGCGATTTTTTCTGCCTCGGGCACGGCATGGTCAACTCATTCCAGTCCTTCCTTTTCACCGCTTCCACCGCCTCGAACAACCAGCTCAACCGGGGCTGCGCCCTGAACTGCTACGCGCGCATGCCCTTCCGAGAGCGGGCGCTGGTCGAGCTGGTCAACGAGAGCGGCGAGTGGCACAACCAGTATTTCTACGTCGATTACGAGAGCTACGACCAGCCCCTCCCCGCCGACAGCGCCTACTTCCACGCCGAGTTCCGCCGCCAGAACCCCTTCGGCGGCTGGGGGCACGAGATCGAGGTCAACACCCCCGAGGCCGACATCGCCAACAAGGAGCGCCTCGCCTGGGACAACAACTACCTGATCCTCGAGACGCAGGGGCGCGGGCACTACATTGGCTGCAACCTGTCGGTGACCAACTTCCAGGGCACCTGGTGGGGCGAGGGGGACGACATGATCTGGGTGGACGGCTATAAATGGCCGCCCGACCTGCACGGCACCGGCTCGGAGGATTACCTCAACCAGGCCTGGGGCATGCAGCCCAACGCTTTTCTGCGCAACGGCAGCTCTATCTTCCACGACTTTACCCACGGCTACCAGACCAGCTACGTCTTCCACCTGGAAAACCCGGTGCGCTTCGAGCGCGAGATCAAGGTGACCATCGAGCACGGGCATGGCAATCACCTGCGCAACGAGATGAGCAGCACGGCTTACTGGTACGCCGCGCAGCCCGCGCCCGCCGCGGCGGTCCCGCCGGTGGAAAAGCGCCTGCCCGTGCTGCGCGACAACCAGGGCAGGTGGCTCTACGACCCGGCCAACCAGATCACCTCGCGCGAGATCTCGCCCAACGAGGAGATGCTGGCGATGAAGAAGCGCTGGAAAGAGCGTTAAGCAGAGCCGGGCGGTATGAGCACCGCCCGGCTTTTTTCTAACTCACCACTTGCATAGCGATCTGCGCCCATTGGGCGAGCCGGCGCGGCTCGTAACGCACCGTGCTGATGTCTTTGAGGATCAGCTCCAGCGGGCAGCCGCATTCGGCGCAGATGCTCACCGTCGCTTCCAGGTCTTCGCGCACGGCCCGCGGGTCGAAGTCGTCGAAGGCCAGCAGCGCCGGGTTGGGCTTGCGCGAGAAGACGTAATCGCGCCCAATTTGCTCCGCCCCGCGGCGCTGGTTGGCCCACGGGCTCATCGACACCTTGCGCACGTTGGGAATCATGCGCACCTGGGCCATCTTCTGGTCCAGAGGGTCGCAGCAGCCGTAGTAGACCAGGCCAAAGCGCTCGCAGATGCGCGAGGCGTAGTCCACTTCGTACTCTTTGAACATGCGCGGCGAGACGGTGGAGAACATCTGCGCCAGGCCGAACATCCAGATATCCTGGGTGCGCGGCTTACGTGGGTCGTAACCCGGGGCGGGCAGCTCGTCGGTGTAGGCGCCGGTGCAGTGGATCAGGCTCTGCGGCTGGCACAGCAGCCCGCCCTCCACCAGTTGGTCGAGCATGCTCAGGTAACCTTCGGTCATGCGACCGACCAGCCCGTGCATCAGCTCGGGTTGGTCGATCAGGGCGTAGAGCGCGTTTTCCACCCCCATCCAGGTGGCGATCGGGTCCCACAGGGATAGGTAGGGGTCCATGCCCCAGGGGCGCACCTCTAGCAGCCCATCGAACAGCGCGTGAGCCACATCCAGGCGGCGCTCGGTTTCGGCGGGGTCGTGGGAGATCTGCGGGATGCGCACTTTGTCCAGGTCGTCTGGCGTCTGGAACTGGTTGAGGTAGCGGTGCGCCACCACGTCGTTGCTCGGGTCGGTCACGGCGACGTTCTCAAGCACTTCGATGCCAAAGCCGCTGTTGCTGATCGCCATGGGCACGCGCAAGAAGGGCTCCACCACCATGTCCACGCGGAAATGCGCCCACTGGTAGAGGGTGCGGCGCAGGAACTCCTCGTAGGCGCGGCACTCGGGGTCGACGCAGCGCAGCACCAGCTCCTCCTCGGCGGCGAACTCGTTCCAGCAGACCTGGTCGATCATCACCATCGGGCGGACGGGGTCGAGCGCGTTGAGCCGGCGCCACAGGGCGCGTTTCTCTTCCTGCGCCGGCAGCGCGGCGATCTCGGCGGTGCGGGCGGCCAACTCGCGCAGGACGGCAGCGTCTTTCGGGTCGATCATGGCATTCTCCTCAAGGTTGTTCCTGTTATTTTAACCTCGATTGGAAATGATCGGGTCGTGAAGAACGGGACGACATGCATGGGCACCACCCTCATCGCCATGTCATTGCGAGACGCCAAAGGCGGCGAAGCAATCTCTCTTACTCCCACACTCAGAAAGAGAGATCGCCACGGGCGCTTTGCGCCCTCGCGATGACGTGCATGGGCACCACCCTCATCGCCATGTCATTGCGAAGCGGGCGAAGCCCGCTGCGGCAATCTCGTCTGCGGCGTGGAGTGAGAGATCGCCCCGATCGCTGCTCGCACTCGCGATGACGGGTGGGGGCTACCGGACCTGGTAGTTTATATTTAACTGAATGCATTCTTCTTGGTGCCTTCGTGCCCTGGTGGTTGATTCTGCAGATTCTGGTGCCTTCGTGTCCTGGTGGTTGATCCTGCGCATCCCAGTGCTTCGTGCCCTGGTGGTTGTTCGCCCTTCTTTGAATAAAATTAATGTATAGTTGGGATATTTCCACCTGCAAAGGAACCCAACCATGGCAAAATCCGCGCAAGCCACGCCCCCCATTCTCCGGGAATCGAGCCTGCCCAAGGTGGCGGTCGCCGCGCCGGGGCAGAACACCGCCCGGACGCGCCGCTCTGAACTCACCGGTTGAATTCTCCCATGCAAAACCCACTCGCGTTCTTCACCCGCCTGGCGCGGACGCTCCGCGCGGTAGCCAGGGCCACGGTCTTCTTCCTCAAAGTCTTCCCGATGCTGCCGTCGCGCCCGGTGGATTGGGTGACCCATGCGCCGCTGCTGGAGAAGGTGCGCTATCCGACCCGCGCCGGGGAGGTCGAAGGCGAGCTATACCGGCCTCCGGGCGGCAGCCCGCACCCGTGCATCCTGGTGTGCCTGGGCGTGGTTCCCTTCGAGGTCGACCATCCCCAGGTGCCCCGCCTGGGAAAGGCGCTGGCCCGGGCGGGTTTCGCGGTGCTGCTCTACTGGTCGCCCGCCATGCGCGACTTCCGGCTGGACCCCGGCGACATCGCAGATATCGCGCTGGCTTACGCCTGGCTGGTCGAGCAGCCCTTCGCCGACCCGGCTCGCAGCGGCCTGCTGGGCACCTGCGTGGGCGGGTCGTTCGCCCTGATGGCGGCCGCCAGCCCGCTGATCCGCGACCGCGTCCATTTCCTCAGCGCATACGCGCCATTCTCCTCGATGTGGACCTTCGCGCGCGATATCGCCAGCGCCACCCGCTCCGGCGATGACGGGCGCGAGGCGTGGCAGGTCGACCAACTGACCCGCAGAGTTTTCGTCCACTCGCTGACCGCCGCGCTGGAGCCGGGGGAAGCAGAACGGCTGCGCGGCGCATATGCCGCCGGAAACGGGCATCTCGACGGCGAAAGTTTATCGCCGCTGGGCCGGGCCGTGCATTCGCTGCTCTCCGCCGGCACTTCCGATGCGGCCGAAGCCGCGCTGCGCCGCCTGCCCGCCGGCCTGCAGGAGCAGTTGAGCGCCATGTCGCCGCTGAATTACCTGCAAGACATTCGCGCCCCGCTCATCCTCCTGCTGCACGACCGCGGCGACCAGGTGATCCCGGTGGGCGAGTCGCGGCGGCTGGTCTCAGCCCTCGGCGGGCGCGAGGGGGTGCGTTACACCGAGATGCGCTTTCAGCACCTGGACCCTTCCAAAGGCAGGCTGCCGCTGCACCACCTTGCCTGGGAGTTCGCCAAGTTCTTCCGCGCCGTGTATCCCATCTTCCGCCAGTCGGTGAAATAGCAACCCGGCAAAGCCTCCGGGCGGGGGTTCTCTTTCACTTCTGGCTGAGTGGCTACAATAAAGATATAATAGGTCATCATTATATATAAATCAGCTCCATTTCAAGTCAAGGGCACAGCACAGGAGGTTAGCATGGAACTGGGAGCATTCTCGGTCAGCCTGGCGGTAAAAGATATCGCGGCGTCCAGGGCGTTTTATGAAAAGCTGGGGTTCACCGTGTTCATGGGGGACCAGTCGCAGAACTGGCTGATCTTGAAGAACGGCGACACCGTGATCGGGTTGTTCCAGGGCATGTTCGAGAAGAACATTCTCACCTTCAACCCGGGTTGGAACAGCGACGCCCAGCCGCTCGAGGACTTTGCGGACATACGCGAGATCCAGCGCGCGCTAAAAAAGCAGGGCGTGCCGTTGACCAGCGAGGCGGACGAGAGCTCGAAAGGCCCCGCCAGTTTCATGCTGATCGATCCGGATGGAAATCATCTCCTCTTCGACCAGCACGTGTGAGCGGCGGCAGCCGCGCTATCACGTAGCATGATTGTGTTTCATTTTTTCTGTAAAATGTGGGCTTTGCCCCACATTTTACAGAAAATAAAATACACGATCCGTAGCACGCCAGGGAGACCAGGATGAGCGACGCAATCACACCGAGCCAATTTCAGGAAGCCGAGGGCGTCGAAGATTGGCGCCTGACCAGCGAAGGCGCGACCGCCTTCTTCCGCACTCGCTCCTTCGCCGAGAGCGCCCGGTTCGTCCAGGCGATCGGCGAGCTGCCAGGGGTTGAGGAACACCGCCCCAACGTCGACGTGCGGCGCGACGGCGTGACCGTGCTGTTGATCACGTACACCGACGACTACTTCGGCCCCGGTCGGCGCGACGTCGAGCTGGCCAGGCAGGTCTCGGCGGCGGCGCGGAAGCTTGGGCTCGCCGCCGACCCGTCTGCGGTGCAGAGCCTGCTCATCATCCCCGGCGCGCCAGACATCGCACAGGTGATGCCGTTCTGGCGCGCGGTGCTCGGCTACGAGCCCCGGCGCGACAGCCCCGCCGAAGACCTGGTCGACCCGCACGAGCGCGGGCCGGCGTTCTGGTTCGAGCAGATGCACGAGCCGCGCGGCGACGGCGGCGGCGCGATCCACGTGGCGATCTGGGTGCCCTACGAGCAGGCCGAAGCGCGCGTCGCGGCGGCGCTCGCCGCGGGTGGCCGGATGGTGCGCGATGAGTTCGCCCCCTCCTGGTGGACTCTGGCCGACGCAGCAGGCAACGAAGCCGACATCGCCACCGTCAAAGGCCGCGACTGAGCCGCGACCGCCCCGGCCATGACCGTGGCGCAGGATTACTACATGGCGATGAGCAGCGTGGAGAAACGGATGGAATTGCTTGGGGATGGGGAGGAGAAGCCGGAACTGGTCAGCGCAGTCGAAAGAAATGAATTGCTATTGCTGGCGGAGCAGCTTGCGCAGCCGGAGGTGAATGACACAGTGAGACTGGAGATTGCGCTCCGCATGCGCCAGGTGCTGGAGAGAACCCACCCAATTGAAAACGGAAGAATGCCGTGGGAACACCCGCCGCCTTCCTCCGTCTCCGTGGGGTGAGAGGAGTCTACCACGAGTATAGGCGGTTGGTAAGGTACGACTCACCTCATCAGTAATACTATGGCCAGATGTCGGCAGGTGAAGTAAAGCAGGCTGGCTGCTCGGTTTGTGCGAACAACTCGTAGAATTGCTGTTCACTCAGCCCTGAAGCCTCTTCGATCCGTTTGCCTTGTTCGATCAGGTAGTGGCGATCTAATACCCCGCCAAATTCATCCAACGGACGAGGATCATCTGCCGCCTGGAGATACACTTCCATATATTCGATATCCATCCCTTCTTCGAATCGCGGACAAAACCGGAGATTCGAACCGATTTTCGTCAAGAAGCCTTCATAGTGAATGATGATTCCTATCTCATCGTATGCGAGGATCAACCCATATCCATGGACATCTCCCGGAGTTTCGGAGGTTGTGTCTAGCCAAACTCTCGACGGAGGGCCATATTCAAGCATGATATTGCGGGGGGAATAGAACACCCAAACTGTCTGAAATTCTTTCGGCGCTTTGTCACCCTCTATCATTAGCGCGAGTCCTTTAACGAGTTCGGCTTGTTCCAACAAGTAGAATCTATGAAGCAGACGTGGTATCTCAAAGTCGAACCCCCCGAATGAATGAAGGGTTTCACCATCCTCCAATTCTAATTCACTCATCCGGCCGATTCCAAGATAGCGCACGAAGGTTCTAGCCTCCTGCCAAGTTGTTTTTCCCGGGGTGATTCCCAACCAGCAAGGCAGCGCACAATCATTGTTCGTGGGCAGTCGCTCCTCAAGGTAAAGCTGCCTTTCAGTAGGGTTGAGTGTCGGAACAGGCGTAGGGGTTGCTGTAGGAGGTATCGTAGTGGATGTGACGGTTGGACTCGGCGTCGGAATGCTTGTCCGGGTAGGCGTCGGCTGTGTCGCAATTGGGGTATGGGGCGTTACTGGAACGTTTGGGGTAAGCGAGTTCGAAATATCAGGAAGTGCCGTATTACTCGGTTGGTTACAACCGGCGCAAAGCAGCAAGATCAAGAAGCAGGGCAATGAAACATCAAACTGATTCTTTTTCATCGCTTACCGTCCATTGAGCGTTTCTGTGATGTTCACGGTCATCCAATCATAGCGTTGATTACCCGCTCCCAATAAGCCGCCTGATGAATCGAACGAATTGTATACCCAGTTCATAAACATATCGGCGTAATCCTCGTTACGAGCAACGTTATTGACGTTGGAATCCCAATCAGTCCAATTCCTTCGCCCATGATACATATACGGGGGCGCATCACCCTGGTAGCCCAATAATGTACGCTCATAACTTCCTCCAGGATGGGTACCGAAAACCCAGTTTCCATCTTGATCGATTAATTGTGTATCGTCCAGAGCAAAATAGGGTCGATTTCCATACTCTTGAGCAAAAGTGTGGCCGAACTCGTGAGTGAATAAACGCGGGTCACTAGCCGCACCAGTTCCACACACAAACCCATTTCCACCACCCGCGTTGCACCCATTTCCGTCTCCAGCGAAGGTCGCAGTTACTTCTCCCATGGCCGAAGAAAAGGCTTGCGCAGCAGACGATACCCCTTTCACCAAAGGCTCTAGAGCATGCCCAATTTCAATTGCTGCCAGGACGATGGCAGCTCTTTGAGCAGATTTTCCACCAACGAACTTTACGCCATAGCTCTTCGCCACCTTGAGCATGTCAAGAGCGTCTGGTTCTTTGTAGTTACCTTTATACCCCGGTCTTGGATCGTGGCCCGTTGGGTCGCTGTAATTGATGGGATTATTTTGGACGTAACTGTATCGATCCAGGTCTAGGGGATTATAAGGGTCGGGTATAATGCTGTTAGTATGCTCCCACGCAGCCCGCAGGGACGCTTGCGAGTTGCGGCCGGGCACGTTTTGGGGTACGCTTCCCTCGTTGAGCAGACGGGGATGCGAATTCCGGGTACGCTGCATCAGGGTCCGTCGAGGCCGGATTGAGAAGTCGTATTTGACAAGCTCGCGATTGCTGTTTGACGGCCCGTTCGATTACTCAACTGGGAACCCAGTGACTTTGACAGGGAAGCCCGAGTCTGTGTCTGCAACAGCCACCCAAAAAAGAAACGTGCCCGGCCTTGCTGGTGGGTCCACCAGAACATTTCGAAAGGAGCATACGGAAATGTCGCCTGTCAAACCTGGTCCCAAACGTTTCGTTGGGCTCGATCTGCATAAATACTACCTGGTCGCCACAGCGGTGGATCAAGACCTGAACAAAGTCTATGGTCCCAGGCGAGTGGACTTGACCGAACTTCAGGGATGGATGGGGAAAATACTGACCCCTGAAGATGCCGCTGTACTCGAAATGACCGGCAATACGTGGCATGTGTATGATGAACTGCTGCCACATGTCCACTCCGTTACCGTTGTGCATCCGCCGCATGTGGCGCTGATCGTGCGCGCCCAGGTGATGACCGACAAAATCGCCGCATTGCAGCTGGCTCGCCTGCACGCCAAAGGTCTGTTAACCGGTATTTGGGTGCCGCCCCAAGACGTGCGCGATTTGCGAACGCTGGTGGCGCAACGCCAGAAAATGACCGCCATCAAAACGCAAGCCAAAAACCGCCTGCAAGCCACTCTGCATCGCTATCACATTCTGCCGCCTGGTGGCAAGCTGTATGAGATCGCAATGCGTTCGTGGTGGCTGGAGTTGCCGGTTAGCAAGCTGGAATTGGTGCGGATTCAATCGGATCTCGATACCCTCGCCTTTTCCGAACAACAAATTGCCAATCTCGAAGGCTGTATGGCAGTTTGGGCAGCTGAGGATGAGCGCGTCGCAATGCTCTTTGAACTCACCGGGGTTGGGCTGGTCACTGCCGTGACGGTACTGGCCGCCATCGGCGACATTTCCCGCTTTCCGGATGCCGATCACCTGGTCGGCTATTCTGGACTTGGCGCACGCATCCATGACTCTGGCCTTACCAGCCGCAAAGGCGGGATTACCAAAGCCGGGCGAAAAGAACTGCGTGCCGTTCTGGTCGAAGCAGCCCAAATCGGTGTGTTACACGACCCGCGTTGGAAAGCCGAATTGGATCGCCTTTCGCCACGCACCGGACGCAATAAAGCCATCGTTGCCATTGCCCGCAAAATGCTGATCGTCATCTGGCATATCCTGAGCCGGCACGAGGCCGACAAGAAGCTGGATCTGGAACGCCTGGCCCGAAAATATTACGAGTTTGCCTACACCGTGGGCAAGGCCAACTGGGGCGATTGCCTGTCAGCAACCGCCTTCATCCGCAAGAAGCTGGACGAGGCCGGGGTGGGCCAGGAGATGAGTTCGTTCATCTATGCTCGCCGGCGCATCCTCCTGCCACCCAGCTCATTGCCTCCTATGCCAAAACAATGAGCGGTGGCACAAATAGGTAGGCGCTCCTGAAGCCAGGATTTCCCTGACGCCCTGGGATCGAGACCTGTTCCCAGCACTTGGGGCCGTGCTCACCGCTCAAGGCGATTATATCACCGCGAGCATCGGGCGCGACCGGCAGTGGACGGCGACTGGACAAGTGAATAGCTCAGCCCAACGCTTTCTGCAAGGAAAAAGCGATATGGGATCGCGCGTCCTGTTCAATGGACTATGAGGTTGGTAAGGTACAAGGCAGCTGAGACAGCCGCGGTTGACGAAGCTGCGGTATAATCAGGGTACCCCAATACGGAATGCGAACAGCATAAGGTTCAATCCGATGCGCTCGTCTTTCATTTTGGGCGTTTTTCGAGGTCGTCCAGCATGGCCTGAATGACAATAGATAAATCCGTGCTTGCTGGGAAGTTGATCTGCTTTTCTAAGGGGAAGATCCAGCGACCCTTCCTATCCAGTTCAGATATTTCTAATTCAAATCCTTTTTCAGTTAGCACAATATCATAAGCAATCCCATTTTTGGAAAGACGTTTCCAACTGCGCGCTCCGGTCGCTTTTGGAAGCAGGTCTCGACGGAACCTAATCTCCTCCGGAGTTGGATTGGGTAATATTTCGGGCTTTTCGGATAATATTGATTGAATTATAGGAAGTAATTCAGATTGCGTTGGGTTGACGACATACACAGGTTCAAGGTCCGTAAACGGACCTTCGTTAACATAGCGAGCAGGTGTCGGTATGTAGGCTTTATTATTCCAGATTGTGATTGCAGCTGATCGAATATCCATGCTTCCCTCTATTTTATGACCTTCAACACCAAATTGACGCCCTGGTTCGCGGCATCTGCTGCAAGTTTCTGAAGCGCTTTCATCTGTTCAGCACCTGCATTTCTCGGTATCGCTAATATCAGATCGCGCCCTCTAATCATTGTGTTTGTGATTCTCACACCGCCGTATCTAGCACCAGTAAAATTGGCAAGCTTATCAATATAACCTTGAACTTGTGAGGTTAATGCTCCAATATTCTGATAGGTCTTTGCCCCTAAGTCAACACTCTTGATACTGGTGGCAATGCCGTTTTCAAAACGATCTATCGTCGGGAAACCGGACAGGTCTCGCAGTAAAGTACCTCTTCCAATCAATTTTTCTATTGCCCAACCTCTCTGAAGAGTATCAAGACTCCATACACTTGTTCCTATGCCTAAAGATGCCTCAACAGCAGCTGCGCATGGAGCTACAGCGCTACAAGCCAGTGCAGCAGTCCCCAAAGCTAAAGCCCCATGTGCTAAGCCTTCAGCTGCGATGTACGCCCCTGCTCCTGCTTTCTGGGAGATGCTTGCTCTTGGGTGTTGGACAATCGAAAGTGCCATGTCCAGGTTATTGCAGGTCGTAGTATAGCTCGGTATACCTCGTATTGCACTGGCTACGCCCCAGCAATGGCCACTTGGGTCTTGGTAAACGATCGGATTATTTGCAACATACGCGTAGCGGTCGAGTCCTCTACCATCTTGACTTTCTGGTACATCTGTATCAGGCTGGCACCAGCGGTTAAGATAAGACCTGCTATTAGGAGTCAAGGGGCAATTCTCACAGGATGGACTTCGTAAGGGCGGTTCTCCTTCAGGATGACATAAATTCGGATGAGCAGCTTGCGGCAGACCGCACCCAAAGCCACGCCGTGCGGCTTGCCTTCAGCGAGCTTCTTGTGGTAATACGCGCTCAATTCCGTGTTGTGCTGGATGCACATCGAGGCGGCTTGCCACGCTATCACCGGTCACGCGCACTGGAAAGCGCAGTTCGAAGCCCTCTCCAGTCGCATCGGCAAGAAAAAGGCCATCGTGGCCATCGCCCGCAAGCTGCTGGTGGTGATCTGGCACGTCCTGACCAAAGAGGTGGCCGACAACAAGGCCAACCCTACCCAGGTGGCCTGTTCGCTGTTCGCCTTTGCCCATAAGGTACGTGTGAAGAACCTACCCAAGGGCCAGACCGCGCTGGGATTTACCCGCCAGCAACTCGACCGGCTTAAGATTGGTCAGGAGGTGCGCCAAATCCCCTGGGGTACGAAGAAATTCACGCTCCCGGAGAGTAAGCTGACCGCCAAGTAAGCAACGAGGCCAGACAACGGAATACGTATCCAAAAACCTGCTTTCGAACAAGCGGGCTGTGGAGATATTTTGTTTTTAAGGTACTGAGGTATTGGCTTTCGGCTCAGTCCGAGCTATACTGAAGACACACGGCAAGAGAGGCGAGCAGAGGTGGTCTTCCACCCCTTCGCTCGTCTTTCAATTATGGGTAAAGTACCAGTGATCTTCCTAATATTTCATAGCAAAATCCGCGAAGCATTCAATATCGTCTGTAGGAATTTCCTCTATTGCTTCAACAGAGCGATTAACTCTCCAAGCGCGTAAGACTTTGTTATTTGTTACATAACGTGATGTCTCTACTTCTTTATCAAAAGCTATGATAGCTAATATTTCGTGATTGACTTCGGTTCCTTGTCCGGTTTTACATCCATCAGAAAGAAAACGCTCTGCGCTTTGCAGTTTTGGAAGGATAAGAATATCTACCACGACCCAATATGCTTTATCCTGCTTATCCCGGCTTTTTAACTTGCTAAACAACAGCAAATTATTGGTTCCATCATTTGCTATGTTGATGGCGAACTCATGTCCGGAGTAGGCAGTGTCAGGGGGCAAACCTTGACCAAATCCACTTGAGAAAGTGTCCGGCAGTGGAGGAAACTCCATCCCAATGTATTCTCTTAAGGAATCTGGAACAGATTTATTGCTGATCATAGGTTCGGTCAATGTTGGCGTAGGTGTAACATCAAGCTGTGTGGGTAGAGATTGTGTGGTCTGTGTAGGTTTTTCCGTCACTGTAGTTTGAGTAGCAGGTCCCCAGGTCGGTGTGGGTCCTTCGATGGAAACTGTTGGTTCCGTCACTCGTACTGTTGGGGTAGGCGTGACAGAATAAATATTCGCCATGCTGCAAGCGACCAACAGAATGACAAGTAATAAAGCGCTAATTGCTATTATAGTTCTGCTTGTTTTCATGGAACCTCTTCCTAATCTATCTTGCCCAAAAGCTTCCGCCATATCTACTAATGGTTGGGAGCATTAATGATGCAGGAGGAGGGTATGAATAAGCGCTCGTTCCATCATAAAATTTTCCCATCTCGATTTCTGTTCGCTGCAACTTCGATGCATCAACCACTGTAGCTTGTGCTTTAGGATCCATCAATACTAGCGGATTTACACTTACACCACCAGCCCATCCACCTGGACCTCGAACTTCTAAATGGATGTGGTTGATCTGACCACTGGTAGGGCTTCCGCCCATGTTCCCAACCCCCGATATTACAGTGGTGGGATTAACTTTATCACCCACTTGAACGAAAGCTGTACCATCGGTATGTCCATAAGTGATGACATAACCTCCCGCCCCACCAACCATAACCATTATTTTGTATGGCCCCTCATACGTAGCTCTGCCCGTTCCTTCGCTATAAACAGCGTATACTGTCCCATAAACACCAGCTTGTACAGACGTACCATATGGTGCAAGCAAATCTAAGCCACAATGAAGAGACTGACAATACGCGTATATGTCATCATCGTAGGCATAAAGATCATACGCTCTTTGTGTCGGGCCAAACCATTGTACCCCTTCTAATGAAACACCTGAGATGGGTGATTCGAAAAAGATAGGAGGTATAGGTACCCAATTATCAACATAGTCGGGATCACATTCTGGATCTGCACCAGCCACATCACACGGAGAATGGCCTGATGGATCAACCATCCTTAAAGGATTCCCCCGGGCGTACTGATACCGATTCCAGTCGAGTGGGTTGTAAGTATTTGGAACCAACGTATCCGGTTGTTGGAACATCATTATACTAGGGTCAAAAAACCTGGCTACGAAGTAATATATCCCAATATCCGTCTCTAACTGCCCCGTGTACTTATAATCCGTCGGCATCGCCCCACTGGCGTACCTTACCTCCCCCCATGCTTTGTAGCGAATCTCGCTCACCACCGCGCCGCTCTCATCGGTGGTCAGGCTGGTGCTGCCTCGCGCAGCACCCTGAGCGAAGCGAAGGGCAGATGGTCGGCGTGCAGGTAGTACACGTGCGTCTCTACGGTCGTATGAATTCGCATTGCAATTCGCTGGCTGCCAACGTAGTAATAGCTGTGCCATATCACCCCCGTAGGGGGCTCAACGCCTGCCGGTTTTGTGGAAACCTGGTTCAGTTTGACCTCGGCTTCGCGCAAAGATACAGCCAACGGCACCAGGTCGGCCTCTTTGGCCCCGCCAAACCAGCCGCGGATGCTGGCCCACAACGCCGCCAGGGCAAGTGGATCGTCCCCTCCATCGCGCCTTCTCCCCTTCGTGGTTGATTTCCGCTTCACCTGCCCTCCTCCACCCATAACCTTTCCCCGTCCGTCTGCAGGTGCGCCCAACCGCCGGATGCCAGCCTGCCCGGCTCGAACAGGTAGGGCGTGCCGAGCGCCTGCCAATCCGCCAGCGGGGCGGCCTTGAGGTCGGCGGGGGTGAGCAGCACCGCGGAGGCCCAGGCGGTCTCTGCCTGCGCCAGCTCGCCGGGGGCGTAACCGCCGGGCAGCAGCGCGGCGAAGTTTTTCCACTCCACCCACAGGGCGCAGCCGGACTCCTGGCAGGCCAGCGCGCGCGCTTGCGCCCCATCCCCCAGGTCGAGCGCGTCCCCGGGCTGCAGGCGCTGCGGTTCCAACCCGCGCTCGGCCAGCGCCTGCTGCAGATTGCGGCCGCTGGCGTTGCCGGGCAGGTCCGCGCCCAGGTAGACCGCTGTGGGTGGGAAGCGCGCCAGGCTGTCGGGCAAGCCCTTGAGCGCGTTGGCGGCGGGGTTGTCGATCAGCAGCGCGTCCAGGTGGCGGTCGAGGGGTGGCAGCCAGCGTCCCAAGGCTGCCGAGAGCTGGCTGGCGCGCGGGCCGCCGTTGATCAGCACGGACTCCCCGCCGGGCGCGCGCAGCAGGAAGGCGCTCTCACCGCCCAGGGTGAAGGCCAGCACGTGCAGCCGCCCGTCCCCACTCGCCAGGGCCTGCCGCCAGGCCATCCCGGCCAGCCCCGCCAGCACCAGGATCACCGCCGCCGGGCTGAGCCTGGGCAGCTGCGCCTTCAGCCACTGCCCGCCAAAGGCCAGTGCCAGCAGCACGGCGTAGACCAGCAGCACCCAGCCCAGCCCGCCGGGGCCGGTCACCCACTCCGCACCGGGATTCTGCCCCAGCCAGCCGACCACGCGCAGGGTGTAGGCTGCCAGCCCCCAGGCCGGGGCCGCCAGCAGGCCGCCCAGCGGAAGCCAGATTAACCCCGCCAGCACGGCCAGCCCGGCGAAGATCATCAGGTAGGGCTGCGCGGGCAGGATGAGGAAGTTGGCCAGCGGGGCGACCAGCGAGATGCGCCCGAAGTGGTACACGATCACCGGCAGGGTGAAGGCCTGCGCGACCAGGGTGAAGAGCACGTTCTCGGCCAGCAACCCGGCCGCCGTTTGCGCCGCCCGCCCCGGCAAATGTCGCTCGGCCGCTCGCAACGCCCAGCCCTCCAGCCGCGCGGCATAGACCACCAGCCCGAAGGTGGCGGCGAAGGAAAGCTGGAAGCTGACGTCCCAGGGCAGGTCGGGGTGGAACAGGCTCATCACCCCCGCCGCCAGGAAGAGCGCGTTCAGCCCGCCACTGCGCCGCCCGATCTGCACCGCCACCAGGCTGAGCCCGCTCATCACCGCCGCGCGCACCACCGAGGCGCCCGCCCCGACCATGACCGTATAGCCGGCCAGCGCCAGCAGGGCCGCCAGCGCCGCCCACCAGCGCGAGAGTAGCCGCCCGAACAGGCTGGCAAACAGACCGGCGAGAATCGCCATGTTGAAGCCCGAAATCGCGATGATGTGCGCGGTGCCCGTGCGGCGGAATGCCTCCTCCGTCTCTGGCGGCAGGCCCTTGTCCAGGCCGAGCAAGATGCCCTCCAGCAGCGGGCCTTCCGGCGGCGGGAACAACGTCTTCAGGCTGGCCTGCGCTCGCTCGCGCAGGGCGTAGATGGCCGCCAGCAGCGGGCTGCCCGCGCCGGTGCCCAACCGCCTGGCGCGCGGATAGGCCATGGTTGCGTAGACCCCTTGGCGGGCGAGGTAGGCGCGGTAGGAGAAGTCCTCGGCTTCCGGCGGTGCTGTGAGCGAGCCGGTCAGCGCCAGCCGGTCGCCGTAACGCCAGTCTGCGCCGGGCGGCAGCATCACCTGAAGGTCGCCGCGCACCGCAAGCGGGGCGGCTTCAGCGTCAGGCTGGATCGACTCGGCGCGCAGGCGCAGCAGCGCGACCGTGTCGCGCCGGTCGGGCGGCGCGGACACCCACCCGCTGACCACGGCCGAGTCCGTGCCGTTGTAATGGGCCAGTTCGGTGGGGCCAAAAGCCGGGCGAGAGAGCTGGTAGCGCAGGCCTCCGGCCGCTAACGCCGCCAGCAGAAGGACAGGAGGCAATTTGATGCGCCGGTCGGTGTGGCTCAGCCACGCCAGGTTTCCCCACGGCGCGCGCTGGAGCAGCGGCCACAACCCGAGCGCCAGCAGTCCCAGCGCCAGCCAGGCGCCCCAATGCGCGCCGCTCCAATCGGCGATCAAGATTCCGGCGATGAAACAGAGCGAGAGCCAGAGCAGCGGCATGGGTGAAACTTGCCCAGGATCTATCCGAAGTTGTTAATTTGTGCGGCGAAGCCGGACAAATTACATTGGTGACCTCAAGGGTCGGCCAGGCATGCTTAACTGAGGATCAGCTCGTCCAACGAGCGCTTGGGCACGTGGTGCACCCCCTCGGAGTCGCGCCAGTAACGGATGTCCCCATCCTCGCCGACCGGCTCGAGGCGCACCGTCTCAGCCGGCACGCCCAGCGCCAGGACGAGCAGGATTTCGTACTTCATCGGCAACTGCAGGATTCCGCGCAGCTTGTCGCGCTGCACCGAGCCGACCATGCAGCCGCCCAGGCCGCGCTCGGCGGCGCCGAGCAAGATGGTCTGCGCGGCGATGCCGTGGTCGCAGCCGGCGTTCTTGCTGATCTCGGTGTCGAGCAGGATGATGATGTACCCGGCGGGGCGCTCTCCCTCGGCCGGGCCGGGCCAGTCGCGCAGGTAGCCCGCCCAGGC
>JARKOV010000165.1 GCA_029975965.1 Anaerolinea sp.
GCGCAATTGGGGCGGATGGTGGGCATTCTGCATTGCAGCACCCCCGCCCTTGATCTTGCGCATCCCCTGGTGGAGCAGTTCCAGGCTGCCTTTGAACCGGCGCTGTTCACGGCTTTGGAAACGCTGGCAGAAACCGCAGAAGATGCCGCGCCGGGGCTGCGTGGATTGCGGGAATTGCTCCTGCCGCGCCGGGGAGAGTTGCTGGCGTACCTGGATACCCTCAAGCGCCTGGGGGCTTGGGCGCGGGAGGCGAACCTCTCAAAGGTTGTCTGCCACACCGACCTGCACGGCGCCAACCTGATCCTGGATAACCAGAACCGCTTGCACATTCTCGATTGGGAAAACGCCATGCTTGCCCCCAAGGAGCACGACTTATGCTTCTTCGCTGCAGACCCGCGCTTCCGGCAGGTGTTCTTGCCCGCGTATGAGCGCGAAGCGGGCCCGACCTGGTTAGAGCCAAACCTGTTGCGCTTTTATTTCTATCGGCGCGGGCTGGAAGACCTGGCGGACTACGTGGTGCAAATTATGGACGGAGGGCGGGGCGAAGCGCAGGAGCAGGCGGATCTGATCGAAGCCGCTGGCTGCCTGGATGGGTTGGCAAAGGTCGAAGCCGCCGTGGAGCGGATCGAGCGAATGGATTAAAACAATTCCGCCGCTTCGTGAGAGTTGGCGGAAATGTTCATTGTGTAAAGGGATGCAATCAGGCGAATCAGGCTGGGGTGCCGATCCCGAACAGGTCAGCCAGGTTGGCTTTGGGGTCGATCACCGGCTTGATCAGCGGCGTGGCGCAGGTCATCAGCGTCGTAACCCCCGGACCGTGTCCGGCAAGGATGCAGTTCGAATGCACGACGACGCCGATGGAGATGGCGCCTTTGCGGTAATCGCGTCCGTAGCGGTTATCGTGGTCGAGCAGGGCGACAAAATCGCCAAAGCGCAGGCGGTTGAGGGCATACTTCTCCATCGTCTCTGGGTCGCCGGTCATGATGTCGTAATCGCCGGTGGCAACGTTTGACTGCCCGACGCCGGAACCCATGCACGCCGCTGGCACCAGGGTAGTAACCGGCACCTGCAGCCTGCCGCCGTCCAGTTCTTTTATGTTCATCTTCTTCAGCAGTTCAGGGTCGAGGTTGAACAGCTTGATCTGCGGGTAATCGAGCAGGCTCAGCCCTTGCCCTTTGCCAAAGACGACGATTTTATCGTCATAGGTCATTTTTTCCTTGGATTCGCGCGGAAAATCGACGATCACATGCTCCGACCCGCCGTGATGTCCCAACACCCGCCCCTCGGCGCCTTTCGCCTCGCCGGAGATCACCCTGGCAAGGTTGCCCACGCAGGCGAATACCTGGAAGGAATTGTTGGGATGCTCGAAGGGCTTGTGGGTGTCGACGGTGCAGGAAACGCCCGGCTCGACATGATCGCCTGCCCAGCCAAAGGCTGGATCGCCCACCTGGATATTGACGGTGATCCCGCCGATCGATGGCAGGATGAAAGGGACGCCATCGCGGTCCACGCCCCAGGTACCGCGCGAGCGGGGGTACCCCGGCTGGCACTGCAGGATGAATTCAACCACTTTATCTTCGTTGGTTCGTAACATGCTTGCTCCTTTGAGAGATTATGCTTTTCTGCGTAAGAAGAATTTATAGATTTCCTCAGCGATTGCTGGTATGATCGCCAGCCCCAAGACAATCACCAGTTCACTGGGCGTGAGGAAGCGGGTGTTGAACACTTCCTGCAGGAACGGCACGCCGCTTACCAGCACCAGCAGCAGGATAGATGCCCCCACCGCATACTGCATCCACTTGTTTGAGAAAATCCCAAGGCGGAAGAGGGAAACCCGTTCCGAGCGGACGGTATACGCCCGGAAAAGTTCGCACAGCGATAGGGTGATAAACGCCATGGTCTGGGCAGTTTCCAAGCCGTGACCTGCCCAATCTTTATATTGGAACAGGAACGCCAGGG
>JARKOV010000171.1 GCA_029975965.1 Anaerolinea sp.
CCCCCCACTCCTTTTAAGGATTCTTCACGTAGCGATCGAAGAACTCCACCGAGCGCTGCATGGCGACTGAGAAGGACTGCGAGATATTGTGGTCGTTGCCCGGGTAGGTGTAAAACTCCACCGGCAGGCCGGCGTCCAGCGCCGCCTGATAGAGCAGCTCAGAAAAGAGCAGCGGCACCGACTCGTCCTGGTCGCCGTGGTGGAGCTGCAACGGCCCGCTGGCCTCGCCCACGTAGCTGATCGGTGAGATCGACGCCCAGAAGGCGGGGTTTTCCTCCGGCGAGCCGTACAGCTCGACAAAGGTCTGCCGCCAGCGCCGCGCGCCCGTCGAGATGGTCGCGGGCGGGGTCGCCCGCCAGCGTGAAGCCATATCCGGGTACGAGGCCACCACCCCCGCCCAGATCACCCCTGCCTTAATGTCGCGGGTGGTGACCATCGCGCGCAGGGTGATGTGACCGCCCATCGAGTGCCCCCACATGCCGATGCGGTTCGGGTCGGCCTCGGCGAAGCGCTTGATCGATCCCACCGCGTTGAGCACGTCGATGGTGTAATTGGGCGTGCCGTAGCCGCCGGTGGCCTCGCCCTGCGAGTCGCCGTGCCCGCGATAATCGGAGCGGAAGACGATGTAGCCGTTGCGCGCGAACGCATCCACGTAAGCCACGTAGCGCTCGGTCGTGCGGTACTGTGCCGGGGGAATGTAACCGTGGTTGAAGATCACCACCGGCCAGCCGGTGGCGGGGCGCTCGCCGTATGGCACGGTCAGCAGGGCGTAGATTTTCAAACCTTCCGAGAGGTACGACGCGATGTAGCGGTAGTAGTTCGCGCCGGGGTTGAGCGTCTGCTCGATCACGATGTCGCTGCCCGGGTACTCGCCGCGGCGCATTTCCTCGATCGCCAGCGGGTGCAGCGTCGGCGTCGGGGTGAATGGGATCGTGGGGAGCGGCGTGGGCGTCTCGCTGGGCGCCGGGGATGGGGTAAAGCTGGCCTGAACTTCCACCGGCAACGGGCTTTCAGCCGCGTCGCCGCTCACAGGCGGCGAAAAACCGGGCACCGCGGCGCTGCACGCCGCCAGGAAGACAACCAGTAATAAGAGAAGCTTTCTCATAGCCTACCTTTTCAAACCGTTAATATGCCGTGGCTTCTAGACCAGCCCTGTCGGGCTGAGCGCAAAACCGTGGATGGGGTTAATTATCGCCTGTGATGATTAAAATTGGTTGAATTTTGCCAGATTCGTCGAGGTTACACGTCGCAAATCTCGAAGGCGCGTCTCAGCGAAGCGAACACGTCGCCTTTGGGGCGGTATTCGTGCGCCAGGTACAGCTCGTACCCACCGGCTGCGATCGCCCGGCACACCGCCGCGTAATTGATCTCTTGCGACTCGTCGATATCGCCGCGACCCGGCACGCCGCCGGTGTGAAAGTGACCGATCCATGGCAGGTTGGCGGAGATGGTGGCGATCAGGTTGCCTTCCATGATCTGCATGTGGTAGATGTCGTAGAGCAGCTTGACCCGCGGGCTGTTCACCCGCCGGACCACTTCAAGCCCCCAGGCCGAATGGTCGCACTGGTAGCCGGGGTGATCGACGGTGGTGTTGAGCAGCTCCAGGTTGAGGTTGACGCCTTTTTTCTCGGCGTAAGGGGCGATGCGCCGGAACCCTTCGGCGGTGGCTGCGATTGCATCCTCCTCGCTCTGCCCGGCACGCCGGTTGCCGCTGAAGCAGATCACCCCCGGCACGCCGTATTGGGCGGCCACATCGATCGATGCGCGCAGCTCGCGCTCGATGCGCTCGTGTTGAGAGGGGTCGTTCAGGCCGACCGGCAGGCTGTCGTGCCCGACAATTTGCGAGATCACCAGGTTATAGCGGCGGCACAAGGCGGCGAAGGCGGCAAATTCCTCGCCGCGCTGCCAGATTTCCACCGCCGGGTAACCGAGCTCTGCCACGCGGGCGACAAAAACCTCCAGGGGCAAATCCTCTTTGTTTAACATGGGGATGCATACGGATTGCTTGATGGGCACGGCTCACCTCCTGCGCTTGTTTGCGTAAAATTGAGTTGATTGTACATCGATCCATCGATTTCTGCCGGGAGTCAAGCCCGTGAACGCTGACTTCGCTTGACCCTTCCGGTTGGGTAGTGCGAGCGGGTCGCGCCTCACTCTGGGGTAAAATTAACCCGCAACGTTCTCCACCGGTCGCCCGCAAGGACTTGGCTGTGACCCTCAACCACCCGCTCCGGCGCTTTTACCCTGCCCTTTTCCTGCTCCTCTCGGCCACCGAGGGTGTGCTGGCGATCCTGTTGCTCTTCAACCAGGCCTCCGAGGCGCAAAACGCCGTTTTCATGGGATATTCGCGCACCCGCCTGGCGCTTGGCGCGGTTGCGGCGATGGGCGTGCTGCTCTGCCTGGGCGGGGGCTTGCTGCTGCTCTCTCAGCGCCGCGCCGGCCGCCTGCACGCCCGCCTGGAAGCGGCACTGGCTCCCGACCGGCCCTGGGCCGCGCTGCTGGCCGGTTTGACCGCCGCCGCCATCGCCGCGGTTGCCTGGAATGAAATCCTCGCCACCTGGCTCTACGGCCTGCGCCAGCTTCGCCCGCTGTTGGTCTGGCTGGCGCTGATCCTGCTGCAGGGCGGATTGGCGCTCAGCCTGCTTCTCCCGGAAAGGGCGCGCGCCGCGTTCCGCGGAGAGCCCGCCCAGGCGGCGCGCCGTTGGCGGCTCATCCTGCTGCCGACAGCGCTGCTGGCCGCCGCGCTCTTCTTCGGGGTGCGCCTGGCCATCGATTTGCGCCGCTTCACCTTTTTCTTCGGGTTCATCCTGCTCGCCCTGCTCTTCGCCGCCGAGCTGGCCTGGTTGGACGGTCGCGCCCGACAGCGCGCCGGGTACCAGACCGCGCGCAGCCTGTTGATCGCAGCGATCATCTTCTGCGGGGTGTTCGCCGCTTACCGCCTGTCGGCGGTGATGGCGGGTAACGTGGTCACCCCGGCGAAGTCCTATTTCGACGAGCTGGCGCGCGCCTGGCTGCAGGGACAACTGTACCTTTCGAACCCTTCCGACACCCACGACCTGACCCTCTACAACGGGCAGTGGTACGTGGCCAACCCGCCGCTGGTCGCCATCCTGATGGTGCCTCTGGTGTGGGCCATCCCCGACTTCAACACCGTGGTCTACGCCTGCGCCAACGGCGCGCTCAACGCGGCGCTGCTCTTTCTCTTGCTGGAGCAGGTCTACCGGCGCGGCTGGATTCGCCTCAACCTCGCCGGGCGCCTGTGGCTGACCGCTTTCTTCGCCTTCGGCACCGCGCATTTCTACCTGAGCACCGACGGGCGCATGTGGTTCATGAGCCAGCAGGTCACCGTCACCCTGCTGACCCTGGCAACCATCTGCGCCGTGGCGCGCCGCCCGGCCTGGCTCTCAGGCGCTGCGCTGGCGCTGGCGGTGGTGGCGCGCCCGCACATCCTGGTCTTTGCGCCGCTGCTGTTCGGCATCCACCTGCAAAACGCGCAGGAAGAGGGGCGGCGGCTGGGCTGGGCGGGCCTGCTGCGCTGGGGGCTGTCGATCGGTGTGCCGATCCTGGTGGCCGGGGCCGGGCTGCTCTATTACAACTGGTTGCGCTTTGGCGACCCGCTGGATTACGGCTACCTGACCGAAAACGTGGCCGATTTCATGGCCGGCGACCTCCAACAATACGGCACGTTCCACCCCGTGTTCATCCTGCGCAACCTGCGGGTGATGTTCCTCAACCTGCCGGTCTGGCGCGAGCCGTGCGCCGCCTTTGGCCCCAGCGTGGAGGGGATGAGCATGCTGCTCGCCTCGCCCGCACTGCTTTACCTGGCGGGCGCGCTGCCTCTCCGGCGCAATCCCGAGCGTCGCAAAGCCTGGGTATACGCTGCGTGGGCGGCTATTTTCACCACCCTGCTGCCGCTGGCGCTGTATTACAACACCGGCGCGTGGCAGTTTGGCTACAAGTACCTGCTCGATTTCCTCGTCCCGGTGATGTTGTTGCTGGCTTTGGGCGCCGGCGCGCGCGTCTCCTGGGGCATGCGCATCCTCATCCTGCTCAGCATGGCGGTCAACCTGTATGGCGTGTTGTGGTGGCACGGGCTGGTGTGCCGCTAAGCGCGGCTTGATATTGTTTACGTTTCTGGTAATATTAACCCGCAATAGATCGCCACACCCACCTGTCACGAGGATTCGATGCGCCCGACTCCCAAAAAAAGCTGGATTCTGATCATTATCCTGGTTTTGCTGACCACGCAAGCCTGCAACCTGATCACTTCGATCGTCTCACCCGGCGGCACGCCCGTCCCCTCCGAGGCAAATCCCCTCCCGCCGACCCCTCCGGCAGGCACCATCGAAGCGCCGCCAACCGCTCCACCGCCGGTGGAAACGGTTGACCCGGTCACGCTGTGCCCCACCCCAGGCGAGGGCAACAGCCTTTACCTGAGCCGTGAGAACGGGTTCTGTTTCCTCTACCCTTCCAGTTACCCGGTCCAACCGGATGGCATCCGCCCGGACGAGGTGCTCTCAATCCTCGGGCCGCGCGAGCCGGGCGAATCCATGGAGCCTGCCGTAGTGGTGCTCGGCCTGGCTTATAACGGTCCTGCCGACGGCCTGACCAGCGGCGCATACGCCGAGCGCTGGTTCAACCTCAACACTGCCGGCAGCGGCCTGGCTTACGAGCCGTTCCCCGGCAGCATCGGCGGGCAGGATGCGGTCATCCTGCGCAACATCCCCGGCTTTTACTCGCAGCGCGCCGCCTTCGTGGTCGCCAACGGCATCCGCTACCAGATCACCCTCGTCCCGCAGCCGGAGGATGTGGCTGTCCTGGCGGAAGCTGCCACCGACCTGTGGAACCTGGTCACCGGCTCGCTGGTGTTCTTCCCGCCCGAGAACGACCGCCTGACCATCCGGCCTGAGGAGGTTTGCCCGGCTGCCAGCGCCGACACCGCCGTGTACCGCAGCGACCTGGATGGGTATTGTTACCTGTATCCGACCACCTTCAGCCCCGATCCCGGCTTGCCCGGGCGAGTGCAGGGCGGGCCGGTCGTGTTGACCGACGCCGATTTTGGCGAGGTGCGCACCTCGCTCACCCTGGGCACGTTTGGCTATTTCCCCGGGCAAAACCCGCGCCAGGTGATCGAGCCGCGCGGAGACGCGGTCGATTCGCTGGTCGATGCCACCATGGGCGGGCATCCGGCGGTGATCTTCCGCAATCCGCAGGGTCCCTGGGCATCCAAACAGGCCCTCATCCTGGTCGACGGCTTTGCCTACACCATCGTGGCGCAACCCTTCGAGCCGGGGGCATACCCCGGGGGCATGCCGTACCTCAACCAGTTGTGGGATACGGTCACGGGCTCGCTGGCTTTTTTCACCCCCTGGAGATAAGCGGCAACTTTAGCGGTGCTTACGCGTAAAATGACATAAACATCAGTCCGATCGGTTTTCGCGGCCGGTTTTTTTACGCGCCAGAAAGGCATCCAGATGGATCACCAACCGCCGACCCACCCCTCCTCGCCCGTAGGAGAAAACATCCACGCACGGAAGGGAATCCAGCCGCTTTTCACCCGCCTGGGGAGCTGGATCAAACGGACCGCCCGCGGGCTGCTCCCCGGCCCGCACGCTTTTCGCGGGGCCACGCTGGGCCTGGCGGTTGTGGCAGCCCTTTTCGCCGCGGGGTTCCTGGTGAGCTTCTTCCTGGTTTCGGTCCCCAACTGGCCGGTGGTGGGCATCTTTTTGGTGTTGTTCGCCCTGCTGGTCGCGCTGGCCAACCTGCTCCGCGACGTGCTGCGCGGGCTGGCGCGCCTGGTCCTGGCGTTGCCCCGCCCTTTCCTGTGGGCTTTGCTGGCAGCCCTGCTCCTCGGTCTGATCAACACCATTGGCTTTGACGACCTCATCCTCTGGCTGGTCGTGCTGACTTTGATCGTCACCGGAGCGCTGCTCGGCGCCGGGCTAAATTCCCTCGTCCGCACCGGCTGGCGCGACCTGGCCGGCTTGCAGCGCGGAGCAGCCCTTGGGGGGCTGGTGATCGGTGGGGCCGGCGCCCTGGGGCTGGCGTTTTTCCTGGCGTTTCCCGGCGCACGCATTGCCGCCCCTGCCAACGCCTTCACCGGCGCGACGAGCGTGGCACCCCTCAACCTGCCCGACCCGTCGCTGCCGGGCACTTTCCCGGTCGAAACCTTCACCTACGGCAGCGGCACCGACCGGCTTCGCCCGGAATATGGCGCCGGAGCAGACTTCACCACCCCCACCGTCGACGGCTCCAAATTCATCGGCAACTGGAGCGGTCTCACCGAAGCGCTGCGCAACCTGTATTGGGGCTTCAACGAGACGCAACTGCCGCTCAACGGGCAGGTCTGGGCGCCTGCCGGAGATGGTCCCTTCCCGCTGGTGCTGATCGTCCATGGCAACCATGCCGCCGAGGACTTCTCCGAGGGTGGCTACGCCTACCTGGGCGAGCTGTTTGCCAGCCGCGGTTTCATCACCGTCTCGGTGGACGAGAATTTCCTCAACACAGCCGATTCGGACGTCATTTTCGGTCCCGGCGGAGCGTTGAAACAGGAAAACGATGCGCGCGGCTGGCTGCTGCTTGAGCATCTGCGCCAGTGGCGTGAATGGAACGCTGACAGCGGGCACCCGTTTTACAGGCGGGTCGACCTGGATCGCGTCGCGTTAATCGGTCATTCGCGCGGGGGCGAGGCGGTGGCGATCGCTGCCGCATTCAACCGCCTGCCGGCCTATCCAGACGACGCCAGCGTGCCGTTCGACTACGGCTTCGGCATCCGTTCGGTCATCGCCATCGCCCCGGTGGATGGGCAGTACCGCCCTGCATCCAGGGGCACCCCCCTTGAAAACGTCAACTACTTCTCCATCCAGGGCTCGCACGACGCCGACATGCGCTCCTTCCACGGCGCGCTGCAGTACGAGCGAGTCCGGTTCACCGACGGTGAGCCCTGGTTCAAGGCGCTGCTGTACGTGTACGGTGCCAATCACGGCCAGTTCAACAGCCGCTGGGCGCGCTACGACTACGGCGAGATCGCCGCGCGGCTGCTCAACGTGCGCAATTTAATCCCCGCCGAAGAACAGGCGCAGATCGCCAGGGTGTATTTCAGCGCCTTCCTCGAAGCCACCCTGCACGGACAGGATGGGTACCGCGCGCTGTTCGAAAATCACCTGGCCGGGCGCGACTGGCTGCCCGACACGATTTACCTCAACCGCTACGCCGGGGCCGGTGAGCGACCGATTGCCAACTTTGAGGAGGACCTCGACGTGCGCACCGCTGCGCTGCCCGGTTCCATCTGGGAAGGCGCCGACCTGGCCGGCTGGCGCGAGCAGATGGTGAAAATCAAATGGGGCACGCTGGAGAGCCAGGCGGTTTACCTGAGCTGGGATGAGCAAAAGGCCAATCCTGCGTATGCGCTGCGCCTGGGAGTCGGCGCGCTGGAAATCGCCCCGCAAGACGCGCTGGTTTTTTCGCTGGCCGACTCGGGCGAGAAAACGGGCAAAGATGAACAGCGCCAACCGATCGACTTGACCGTGGAGCTGGTCGACCGCGCCGGTCAGCGCGCTGCGCTGCCGCTCAGCCACGTCGTCGCGCTCCAGCCGCAACTGGAGGCGCAGGTGACCAAGCTGCCCTTCACCAATCCAACCCCGCCTTCCGAGGCGGTTTTCCAGAGCTACCGGTTTGCGCTGGTCGATTTCCAGGCGCAGAACCCGGCCTTCGACCCGCAGGCGCTGGCCGAAATTCGCTTCGTCTTCGACCGCAGCCCCAAAGGGGCGGTGATCCTCGACGACCTGGGCTTGCGCTAGGTTTCTGATTTTACCGTGCGGGTATCACCACTCGCCGGCCATAAAACCGGGCCGGATGGTGTGCAAGCCTTCGTCCAGCCCATCCAGCTCGCGCATGTCCTCTGCGGAGATGTCGAAATCGAACACGTCAGCGTTTTCGACGATGCGCTCCCTTCGCACCGACTTGGGGATCACCACCATGCCGTGCTGCAGCACCCAGCGAATGAGCACCTGGGCCGGGGTTTTACCGTAACGCCGGGCGACCGCCGCCAGGCGCGGGTCGTTGAGCTTTGCCCCGCGGGAAAGCGGGCTGTAGCTTTCGGCTACGATGCCGGCCTGCTGGCAAAAGCCGACCAGCTCCAGCCGGGTGTTGAAGGCGTGCACCTCGAACTGGTTGACCGCCGGCACCACCGGAGAGTCGGCCAGCAGCTCGTTGAGGTGGCGAACAGTGTAATTGCTTACCCCAATCGCGCGCACCCGGCCTTCTTCGTAGAGGCGCAACAGCGCCCGCCAGGCCTCTTTGCGCGTGTCACGGATCGGCCAGTGCACCAGGTAGAGATCCACCTGCTCCACCCCCAGCAATCGCACGCTCTCATCGTATGCGCGCAGCGCTGCGTCGTAGCGCTGGCTGCCGTTCCACAGTTTGGTGGTGATAAAGATGTCCTCCCGAGGGATCCCGCTCTCGCGAATGGCTGCGCCCACGTCGGCCTCGTTGCCGTAGATCGCCGCCGTGTCGATGTGGCGGTAACCGGCCTCCAATGCCCAGCGCACCGCGTTGCGCGTCTCGCTGCCCCGCTCGGATTGAAAAGTGCCCAACCCTAACCGGGGCATCTCGATCCCGTTGTTCAGCTTCACCGTGCTCTGTAACGTTAAGTCCATGGTCAGCTCCTCAGGTTTTATTGTACCTGAAAGCGCGCGGACGGCTTTTCCTCCACTTAAAATAAACCCGGCACGCGCCAGATGTGCCGGGTTGCCATACGGAGGAGCTGTCCAATAATCCGCTCAGACAGGCCCTTATTTGACCAGCTTGTTGACTTCCACGAGCAGCGCTTCAGCCTTCTCCTTGGTCAAGCCGAGCTGGGCTGCCGCCGGCATCGCCAGCAACATGTTCAACGAAACGCCCTTCACCATCGACAGCATTGGGTTGGTCGACAGGCCGGGGAATTGCTTGTCCAGCACGGACTTGGCCTGCGGGTTCTCGAGCAGCTCACCGAGGGTGGTATTGAGTGTGTACGCCATGTGTTTTCTCCTTTTCCATTGGGCAGGCAGAATCGAACACTACACTTCATTGTAGCACAGCGGCCAACCGGTTGCGCCGGGCGATTGGGTTTATTCTTCCGGTTTGCTTTCCGGCGAGCCGGCATCCTCTGCGGGGGTCTCCTCAACCCTGACCGCCGCGCCTTCCATGCGGGTGGCCGTGCCGTGGAAGAGCTCCAGGCCCTGGCTCAGGATCACCACCTGGGCGGCCAGCAACCACAGGAAGAACAGGCTGAACACGATCGCCGCCCAGCGCACGGTGTTGGTCAGGTTGTTTTGAATGCCGGTCAGCATCGCCTTGAGGCTTTCCATCGAGGATTTCGATTGGGAGACCATCGTCTGGTACTCGGCCAGGCTCTTCGAGATCAGGCTGACGCTGTCGGACATGGTGGTGAGGTTGCCCTGGATCGAGTCGAGGTTGTCGTCGGCCTTGCCCAGGTTCTCCGACATCGCGGTGAAGGTGTCGGGCAGGTCGGAAAGGTTGCCGGCCAGCTCGCCCAGCGATTCAGCCAGCGGCACCTCCGGGTTGTAGGTTTCGGTCGGCGGCGCGATCACCGCGCCCACAAAGGGCACGCCGCTCATCAAGGCGCGGAATGTCTCCAGCGATTTGATCGCGCCATCCAGCACTTCGGCGGCTTTTTGCGCCGTCAACAGGGATTGGGTCGCCGAGAGCAGGGTGGATGGCAGCGTTTGACCCATCACCTCGTTGATCTGGTCGAGCACCGGCTTGGTGTCTTCGACCGACGTGGCCGTGGTCGCCAGCATTTCAGAGAGCGCATCCACGCTGTCCACCGTGGCACCCAACGCCTGCCCGGTCACCTCCATCGCTTTCTGGCTGGTGTTCACGCTGGCGACCAGCGTATCGATCGTGCTGCTGATCGTGCTGCTGACTATGGGCGTCGCCACCCAGATCCCGACCAGACCGGCCAGGCTGAGCAGCAAACCCAAAATGCCGGCGATCATGACCAGCACCCCAAGAATGCGACGCATGAATTTCATAGCACCTCTTTTCTGTTGTGAGCGGGAATGGACGAAGAAACGAGTCTACCTTCATTATAGACAGTTCACCGCCGTTGCGCACTCGCGTTTTGGAGCAAAAGTTTTCGGCCTATTGCCGGACTTGCAGAGCAGGCATGGGTATCCAGGGCGATGGAAATTCATGCTTGCAAATCCAGATAATGCAGCAGGTTGATGAAAGAGCTTGGACTGGGTCATGGCGACGCCAACACGCTGGTGCATGGGGTGTTAAAAAGCGACAGCGAGCGCGCCGCCCAAGAAAAGGGCGCGACCACCGGGGAGGTGCTGGATGAGATCTACAGCGGTCCCAAGGCCGCCTTGCGCCCCATCCATGAGCGCTTGATGGAACAGATTGACGGATTTGGCGAGTTCGAGGTGGCGCCCAAGAAGGGTTATGTCAGCCTGCGCCGTAAAAAACAGTTCGCCATGCTGGGACCGGCCACCAACACGCGCTTCGAGCTGGGGCTCAACGTGAAAGGATTGCCCCCACACCCACGCCTGCTCGAGCAACCGGCGGGCGGCATGTGCAACTATAAAGTGCGCCTGACCGACCCCGTTGACGTGGACGGCGAGTTGTTGGGCTGGATCCGCCAGGCTTACGACAGCGCCGGTTGACCCGCCTGCCGGAACACACAACCGCTACGCAGGGCGCTCGGCGCGCTGCTTGATTCCGCGCAGCATGCGGCGCTCCATCACGAAGCTGATCGGCTCGGTGAGCCGCCATATCCAGGCCATGTCCGGGCTGTGCGCCAGCCGCTGGCGGCTGAACAGGCGCGTGGTGTCTGCGCCAAGCGGCTCGAGGATGAACTGCCAGGTGCCGATCGAGAATGCTTTGGCCTGATCCGCCGTATAGACGACCGGCTCGCCGCTTTTCAGGTCGGCGCTCACCAGCACCAACGAACGGCCTGCTTCGACCGCGTTGACCGAATAGCACGGGTAACCCGGCGGCCCCAGGCGAATCAGGTCGCCTGGCTGCAGGTGTTGCAGCTCGGGGAAAATCCGATCCACGCTGTGAATGTTACAGCCGGCCAGGTTTTCCAGGCCGTCGTAGCTGTAAAGCCCACCGCGCCCTTGCCCAATCTGCACCAGCCAGGACCACACCGTTTGGGCCGGGGCGTGGATTACGATCGCCCGGGTCGAGATCATCTGTGTCACCGGGACCAGCTCGTCGCCTGGCAACGCGCGCCCGGCCTCATCGACCGTCACCCCCCAACGGTTGTACCATTTGCGCAGCAACGGCGAAGCCAGCAGCGTTCCGCCGATCTGCAACGCACCCCACACATTTTCGAAGAAATTCATCGCGCCTCCCAATAATACATTCACTACGCAGCCCAGGCAGAGAAGTTCCGCCGGTTAATCCTACAGTCAAACCGTTAAATGCCGGCCGCCTTGAGAGGGGCAATTTTTGAGCGGATACATCCAGGCGGGCGGTTGCTGCGTAGGTATAAGTAGATCATTTCTATCCGATTTGCTCACAGGAGGTGTTGCATGAAGCGATCTTTCCTTCGGGCGGTCTTGCTGCTGGCGTTGCTGGCGCTGATCTCCGGGGTGGTTGCGCGCCCGGCGATGGCTGCCAAAGTGGACGGCGCAGACCAGGGCGGGCGACCCATCGAGGTTGCCATGACCGGCGCCCAAGAAGCCCCCGGCCCAGGAGACCCGGACGGCAGCGGAACTGCATTTTTCACCCTCAACCAGGGGCAGGGGCTCATATGCTACGAGCTGGTCGTGGCAGAGATCGCCACGCCCACCGCGGCGCACATCCATCGCGCTCCGGCAGGCTCTCCGGGTCCGGTGGTGGTGCCGCTCAACGCACCAGCGAGTGGCTTCTCCAGCGGGTGTGCCGAGGTGGATCCCGACTTGATCAAGGAAATTCGCCAGTTCCCCGAGCGGTTTTACGTGAACGTCCACAACGCCCCCTTCCCGGGGGGCGCCGTGCGAGGGCAATTGGGCCAATAAGCCCCTCAGTGGCTGAAGTGTAAAGCGAGGATCGCCGGGGATCATGGGCGCGTGGCGCTCGTGATCCCCGGCGCCATTGTAACCTGCGCGGGGGGATTTTTTGCAGAAAACCCGGTGCTGACGAATTGCCGACAGATGGTTATAATTAGGTTACCATCCGACGGCTCGTCCCGATTTCTCGGCTCTGTTTTCAGGATTAGCTTGCGAAGATGAATTCTTACCGGGAGGGCGATTCTCATGGATCCCAACGGCAGTCTCTCAGCAAAACCGGTACAAGAACACACCCGCGTCAACGACACCTTTATCGGCCGCAATGAAAAGAAGGTTCTTCTCTGGCTGGCGCCGCGCATGCCGGCCTGGGTAGTCCCCGATACACTCACCGGCGTCGGCCTGTTCGCTTCCGTGCTCATATTCGCCAGTTATGCCCTGACCTATTTCGACAAGGGCTTTCTCTGGCTGGCCAGCTTTGGTTTCGTGATCCAGTGGTTCGGCGACAGCCTGGACGGCACCCTGGCGCGCTTTCGCAAGATCGAGCGCCCGCGCTACGGCTTTTACATTGATCACATCATCGATTCGATCAGCGAAGTGCTCATTTTCATTGGCCTGGGGCTCTCGCCCTTCTTGCGCTTCGACCTGGCCCTGCTGGCGTTGATCGCCTACCTGCTGGGGTCCATCTACGTCTACCTGGCCACCTACGTCAACGGCGTTTTCCGCATCTCCTACAGCGGCATCAGCCCGACCGAGATGCGCCTGATCGCGGTGGTCACCAACACGATCGTCTTCTTCGCCGGCAACCCAATCGTCACGATGCCCACCCTGGGGCTGGCGCTCACGCCGCTTTCCGTCACCCTGTACGACCTGGTCGTGATTGGCGTGACGGTCATGCTGCTCTACCTCTTCCTGACCAACGCCGCCAAGACCGCCTTGAGCCTGTCGCACGAAGACCGGGTGGCATCGCGCGAGAAGAAACTGCGCGAGCGCGCCCGGCGCGCGGCTCACCGCCAGGCGTTGCGCGAAGAAAGGCTGATGCGCAAGGCCGCGGCGAGGCACGCCCGCGCCCAGGTGCAGAGCAAGGCAGAATAAGCCCTATTTAAGCTAACATCTAGGGATTTTCAACCAAGAACGCCTGCCCAGGCCCTATGGAGCAGGGATCATTTTCAATAAGCCCCGCATCGCACTTTCTTGCGCGAAATTCAGCCCTGCCCCCGGGTGTGCGCCAGGCTGGTCTCGTAGAAAAAGCCTAACAATCCCTTGCGTGGGAGGCGAAGCCAATCGGTCAGGCCGACGACCCCCCAGGCGAACAGGCGAAACAGCGCGTAACCGACCACCACCCCGGCGGCGTTCATGAAGTAGTCGTTGATATCGATCACCCGGTAGGGGTAGCGGATCACCAGCGACATGACCAGCTGCGCGCCTTCCAGGGCCAGCCCGGCAACCACCGGCAACCAGAGAAAATACCAGGGCTTGAGCCGCGCGACCAGGCTGATCCCGAAGCCAAAAGGCACCGTGAGTAAAACGTTGGGGATGGCGGTCATCAGAATGTAGCGGGTGGTCGCATAGGGGCCAAAGTCGAACGGCTTGAGGTTGATCCGCGAGAGAAAGAGCTGCCATTTGAATTCGTCGGTGTAGGCCCCGCCGATCAGGTGAATCGGGAAAAGCACCGCGCCCGCCACGAGCAGCAGGTAAATGTAGAACAGGGCGAAACAGAACAGGTAAGAAGCGCTGCGCCCGCGCCGCATCAGCAGCAGCAACGGGATCAGCAGCGGAATTCCGACCAGGAACAGAATTTCAGCGTTGACCGACATGTTGATCTCCCAAACGTCTTTAACTATACCTCCTCTTGTTAAACGCAGAATGAGCGTGGGTGTTCCAGCCCAAAGATAATAGGGTGGTTGCATTATAGAAATTGTTCTTCTATAACGCCCTATACGGTCACGTGAGGCGGCTATGCACGAAGCGCTCTCGTTTTAGCTTAAAAAACGATAGTGTTCCATTTTTTCTGTAAAATGTGGGGCAAAGCCCACATTTTACAGAAAATAAATTACACAATCCAAAAAACGGGATTTCTCTTCTACCTCTGAGCAGTTGTCAGAAATCTTTACGGGAGCGGGTGCCAGAGCTGGGCGAGCAGGACCGCGCCGATCACCAGCAGCGCGGCGGCGGCGGCGAATAGCATGCCGATTTCGGTGGTCACTTCGCGCGAGCTCAACAGGGTGGGCAGGCTGTCGAACACTTTTTGCAACTCGCCGGCGCTCTCCGCTGAAGAATACGTCCCACCCGTCATCTCGGCAATCTCGATCAGCGAAGCTTCGTCGATGCCGCGCCGGAAGTTTCTTCCACCGCCAAAGAAATTCTCGCTCCCGGTCGCCGTGCCGAAGCCGATGGTGTAGACGCGCACCCCGCGCAGCACCGCTTCCTGGGCGGCGTCCAGCGGGTCGGGGCCGGTGGTGTAGACTCCGTCCGTCAGCAAGACGATGATATCCGGGCGGTATTCGCCTTCGGCGACCGGCCCGGCGCTGCTCGTTCCGCTCTGGTTGAACTCGGCAATCGACTCGAGCGCGGTCAGGATGCCGCTGCCAATCGCTGTGCCGCGCCCGGTGGTGAGCATGCGGATGGCGCGGGTCAGCGCTTCCGCGTCGGTGCTGGGGGGTTGGACGAGCTGCGCGTAACCGGCGAAGGCCACCACCCCGATCTGGTTGTTCTCACGCTGGCGTTCGACGAACGCCAGCGCCGCTTCTTTCGCCGCGGCCAGCCGGCTGGGGAAAATATCGTCCTGGCGCATGCTGCCGGAAACGTCCAGCACCAGCATCACCGTGGCGCGCCCCGAGGGGATCAGCGTCACCGCCACCGGTCGCGCCACGCTGACCACCAGGCAGGCCAGCGCGACGCAAAACAGCGCCAGCGGCAGGTAGCGCCGCACCCACGACTGCGCCGGTACCGCGGCGCGCACCAGCGAGAGGCTAGAATAACGGATCGCATAGCGCCGCCTGCGCCTTTGCCCCCACAGGTAAAGCGCCAGCAGCAGCGGAATCATCCCCAACAGGAAGAACGCGCTCGGCCAGAGAAATTTCATCACGACCTCCAATACCCGCTACCGTTAAACCATCCGGTTGAACCACAGCATGGAGAACATGCTGCCTGCCAGTAATAAAAAGATGCCGGCACCGGCGAAAAGCGAAGTGACCTCCATTGGTTCGGGTTTGACCACCAGGCGCGGGGTCAGGTTCGCGTACACCGCCTGGGGGTCCTGCGTGCTCTGCGCGGCGTAATAGGCGCCGCCAGCCACCCGGGTGATCAGGCGGAGTGTCTCCTCGTCCAGCGCGGTGTGCACGCTGAAACCTTCCAGCTCCAGCACAACCCCCGCAACGGTGCCAAAACCCAGCGCGTCGATGCGCACCGCGTGTTCCGCGGCGGCTTGCGCCGCTTCAAGCGGGTCAATCGACTGGTTATGCTCGCCATCGGAGAGGATCACGATCACCGAAGGGGGGTACTCGCCTGCAGGTAGCTGGGCGAGCAGGTCCTGTTCCGGGGAGCCCGGCCGCTCTGAGCGCGGGGCTTCGTTCTGGGCGTCAGGCGTGAGCGGCTGAGCGCCTTCCAGTCCAGCGTCGACCGCGATGGTGTTCAACGCCACGTAGATGCCCTGCCCCAGCGATGTGCCGCTGGCGGGCTGCAAGCGGTCGATTGCGGCCAATAACAACGCGGCGTCGTTGGTCGGGGACTGCACGGTAAACCCGTTGCCGCTGAAGGAGACGATCCCAATCATCACCGTTTCGGGTTGGCTTTGCACGAACTCGCGCGCGGCGGTCTTGGCCGCTTCCAGGCGGCTGGGCTGCACGTCGGTGGCGCTCATGCTGGCGGAAACGTCGAAGACCAGGATCACCGTGCCCTCTACCCGCGGCAGATTCACTTCCGCCTGGGGGCGCGCCAGGGCGACCAGGATGATTACCAGGCTGAGCAAGAACAGCGCCGGCGGCAGGTGGCGGCGCAAGGCCGGGACCGGGTTGCGCGCCGGCTGCATGCCGCTAAAGGAGAAAGCCTTCACGCGCCGGCGTTGGTTCAACCACAGGTATAAACCAACCGCGACCGGGACCGCCAGCAAAGCCCAAAGCATCGACGGCCACAAGAACGTCATTGCCTCACCCCCGCCCGGCTGCGGTGGAGCTGCTTGCGCAGCGCCGCGAAGCGCAAAATGGCCCTCACCAGGTCTTCGCGGGTGGAGAGCGACCAGGGTTCCACCCCGGCATGGCGGAACGTGCGGCTCAGGTCGGCTTCGCGTTGGCGGGTTGCCTCGGCAAACCGGGCGCGGAACTGCGGGTCGGAGGTGTCCACGTACAGTTGCTCGCCGGTCTCGGCGTCCTCCATCCAGAGCGGACCGGCGTCGGGCAGCTCCACCTCGCGCGGGTCCCACAGGCGGATCGCCAGCACCTCGTGGCGGTGCTTGAGCAGGCTGAGCGTGCGCTCCCAGCCGGGCGCGCTGATGAAATCGGAGAGAACGAAGATCAACGAGCGTTTCTTGATCGAGTGCAAGCCGCCCTGGAGCATCGCGTTCAGGTCGGTGAAAGCCGCTTTGGGCAGGCGGGGCTGCTTGAGCAGGTCGTTGATCAGGCGCAGCACGTGGGCGCGCCCGCCTTTAGCCGGGATGACGCGCTCGATGCGCTGGTTGCCCGCCTCGCCGGATTGCCCGTTGTAAAGCACCGCCCCGACGCGGTTGCCGTGGCGGGTCAACAGCCGCGCCAGGGTAGCCACCAGGTCGATCAGCACCGTGCGCTTCTCCGCCTGGGTCGTGCCAAAATCCATCGAGGGGCTGAGGTCGATCAAGAACCAGGCGTTGATCTCGCGGTCTTCCATGTACTGGCGGACATAGGGGGCGTCCATGCGCGCCGTGACGTTCCAGTCGATATAGCGGATGTCGTCCTCGGGCTGGTACTCGCGCAGATCGGCAAAGTCCACCCCGTAGCCGTAAAACAGGCTGCGGTAGTCGCCCTGCAGCAGGCCGTCCAGGCGGCGGATCACCTGCCAGTCCAGGCGCTGCAAGATGCGCTCCGGGGCGGGCTTGCCTCCCGGCGGATTCCCCGCCAGGAGCTCGCGCTCTCGCCGCTCAGGCGACCTCACGGACCTTCTCTCGCTCATGCAGCGGCACCACCGGGATGGGAATTCGCTCGAACACTTTGTGGAGGATCTCGTCACTGGAGATGTTGTCGGAGAGCGCCTCATACGAAGGCACCACGCGGTGGCGCAGCACGTCGGGCGCCATGTCGAGCACATCTTGGGGCAGCGCGTACGTGCGCCCGCGCACGAAAGCCAGCGCCCGACCAGTGAGGATCAGGTTGATCGAAGCGCGCGGGCTGGCGCCGAAGAGGATGTAGGGCTCCAGCTCTTTCAGCCCAAAATCTCTTGGCTGGCGGGTGGCGGTCACCAGGCGGATGGCGTATTCGATCAACGCCGGGTCGACGTACACGTCCTGGTAAGCCTTCTTCTGCAGCTCGAGCAACTGCTGGGTGGTGAGCACCTTCTGCACCGCTTCCAGAAAACCGGTCATCCGCTCGACGATGACGAACTCCTCGGTCGGGGTGGGGTAACCCACCAGCACCTTGAGCATGAAGCGGTCCACCTGGGCTTCGGGGAGAGCGTAGGTGCCTTCGGTCTCGATCGGGTTCTGGGTCGCCATCACCAGGAAGGGGTCGGGCACGGCAAACGTCTCCCGTCCGATCGTCACCTGGCGCTCCTGCATCACTTCCAGCAGCGCGCTCTGCACCTTGGCCGGGGCGCGGTTGATCTCATCGGCCAGCAACAGGTTGGTGAACACCGGTCCAAGCGAAGTGTTGAACTCGCCGGTCTTCTGGTTGTAGATGCGCGTGCCGACCAGGTCGGCGGGCACGAGGTCGGGGGTGAACTGGATGCGCTTGAAGTCGCCGCCGATCGCGTCGGCCAGGGTCTTGATCGCCATGGTTTTGGCCAGGCCGGGCACGCCCTCCACCAGGATATGACCGCGCGCCAGCAGGGCCACCACCAGCCGCTCGAGCAGGTGGTCCTGACCGACGATCACTTTCTTGACCTCGTAGAGCACTTTTTCTACCAGCAAGCGGTTCTCCGATTGGACGATCGAATTCATTCGGTTTCTCCTTGTTTCCCGCGTAAGTGATCTCAATAAGGCGGGGCGCCGGCTGCGCCCCCGGCAATGGTGATCGGCACCGCAAAACCGATGCCCACGAAGAATTCGTCGTCGGTGGGGTTTAAGATGCCGATGACGATGCCGACGACCTGCCCATAACGGTTGAGCAGCGGCCCGCCGGAGTTGCCCGGGTTAACCGCCGTGTCGATCTGGATCAAACCCTCCATGCGCACGTCGCTGTCCTCGGCCTGGAACGAGCGGTCAAAACCCGAGATCACCCCGGCGCTCATCGAGCCGTACAATCCAAAGGGGTTGCCCACCGCGTAGGCCTCATCGCCCACCCGCAACGCATTCGGGTTACCCAACACCGCCGGAGCGAGCAACCCGGGGAGCTGGTCCGGCTGGAGCACGGCGATGTCGTTCTCCGGCTGCGCCGAGACCACCTGCGCGCCGGTCTGCGTGCCATCGGCAAAAGTCACGCGGATCTCCTCGGCGCCGTCCACCACGTGCAGGGCGGTCAAGATGTTGCCCTGGTCGGTGATCACCACGCCGCTGCCCAGCCCGCTCTCCTCGGAGCCATCTTCAGCGTGCCCGCTGGCCTGGATCAGCACCAGCGAGGGCTGGATGATGCGGTACACCAGCGAGGAATAGGCCGGGGCAGGCGTGGCAGAGGCCATCGCGTCTGCCACGGCGGTGCTGACCTGCTGCATCGTCAACGGTGGGGGAGCCGGAAAGAGCCAGTTGTACACCACCAGCCCCAGCAACGCCGCGGCAACCCCGGCCGTAAAGGGCAGCAGGCGTTTGAGTGCTGCGAGCGCTCCCCTGCGGCGCTCCGTCCGTATTGTGGGCCGCGCCGCGGGGAGGGCATCCGATTCTACTTCCAGGCGCACGGTTTCCTCGCTGAAAGGGATGTCTGAGATTGGAAGGTCATCTTGTTTCAACAGTATACGGTATGCGCTGGCAAAATTGGCATACAAATCGTATAATTTTGATAAGAATTTATTTAATTTTGGCAGGAAAGGCGCATGGAAGCGAACGACGAAGTATACGATAGCCCAAGCGGTTGGGTGCGCAACCACATCCAGGAATATGTGCAGAGCGCCGGCGAGAAAGGCCATCGCTGGCGCGGGTATCCTGCGCTGCTGTTGACCACGCGCGGACGGCAATCGGGCAAGCTGCGCCGCACGGCGCTCATCTACGGGCGAGATGGCGACAACCTGCTGGTGGTCGCCTCGAACGGCGGCGCCCCGCGTCACCCGAACTGGTATCTCAATTTGGCCCACGATCCGCAGGTCGAGGTGCAGGTTGGCGCCGAAAAATTCTCGGCGCGCGCCCGCACCGCCACGCCGGCAGAAAAGCCACGCCTGTGGCGTCTTATGGTGGATATTTACCCGCCCTACGAAAGCTACCAGCAAAAGACCAGGCGAGAGATCCCGGTGGTGATCCTCGAGCCGGTAAGCTAAGCCAGGTCCTTCTCCATCGAGTAGGTGCCCGGCAACTGCACGTAGCCCAGCTTGCGGTCGATGGCGAGGATGGGCTGGTTAAAGGTGTTGTGATGCGTGCGCACCTCGCCGGCTTGCAGCACATCCCGCGCGTAGCGCAACGCGGTCACCTTGACCGCCTGCGCCAGCTTTCGCCCGCGGTAAGCCACATCCACGCCGGTGAACAGGTTGTAGGCGTAATCGTTGCCCTCCAAGCGGGTGATGGCGCTCATCGCCGCCCAGGCGCCGGTTGCCGTGTCGATCACCACCATCTGACCGCCAGGTCTGTACCAGGGCCGCTGGCAGACCGATTTTTGGAAATCTTCGAACGAGGCCCAGGCATGCTCGCCCTCCGAGCCGGGAGTGGTGGCCACTGCGGAATCGTTGAGCTGGTACAGCTTGCGCTGCGCTTCCTCGGTGTTGCCCAACTCTTCCATCGAGGTAAAGCGGAAGCCCTCGCCCTTCAGCCGCTCGATGATCGCGTCGTAAGGGCGGTCGTCGAAGGATTTCAGGTCCAGCGACATGCCGATCTGGTGCAGGCGCTCGCGGAAACCGAGCTTCTCGACGAAGGCGCGGCATTCCGGGCAGGTGTCGCGGACGCCGGTGCGCACCTTCTTCGCGCTGGTCGCCGCCACTGCGCGCGCAAAATCCTCGTAGAGCCGGCTGCCCACGCCTTGCCTGCGATGCTCCGGCTTCACGATCAGGTCGAGGACCACCAGCCCTGCCACGGAGCGGCTGTGCTGCGCCCAGTAACACCCAAGCAGCTCCCCCTGCTCGTCTTCCGCCACCCGCTGGAAAATCCATTCCTTTTCCCGCGCGTAATACTCTTTGAGCCCCGATTGGGTGGTGGGCTCGTCTTCCTGGGTCGAAAACAGCGCGGCAAGCTCAGCAAAATCGCGCTCCGGCTCGGCCGGGCGCAAATTGATCGATGGCATACGATAGATCCTCCCCGATGAATTTTAAACACTTCAATTGTAGCGCGAACGCAGGCCTGACGCGCAAACGGATGCCCAGGGCAGGGAAAATACCGGAGCACCGGCTTGCAAATGATATAATAATGATCCTTATTATCGTTATTTTTGTTTGCCCGTGATCCGACCTCCGGGCGTTCCATCACCCACTGAAAGGGGCAACTTTGCCAAAACTCCACCTGCTCATCGCGCTCATCCTGCTGGGCAATGCCGGCGGACTTGCACCACACCCCGCCCCGGCGGCGACGACATCCCAGCAGACCGGTTATGCCGCCGCTCTCGAAGCCTATCTCCAGCGACAGATGGCCACCTACCGCATCCCCGGCATGGCCATTGCCATCGTCCGCGATGGGAAGGTTGAATACCTGGAGGGACTCGGCGTTACCAGATCCGGCGGCGAAGCGGTCACGCCCGACACCCCCTTCCTGCTCGCGTCCGTCAGCAAATCGATGACCGCGGTCTGCGTCATGCAACTGGTCGAAGAGGGCCTGATCAACCCGGATGACCCGGTGCAAAAATACCTGCCCTGGTTCGATGTGGCCGGCGAGCAGGCCGGCGCGATCACCATTGCCCACCTGCTCTACCAGACCAGCGGTTTCACCGAGCTGGGCGGCGTGCGAGCGAACCTGAGGAAAGACTCGCCGGAGGCGTTGGAAGAGGGGGTGCGCGCCCTGGCGAGCGAGAAGCTGCGCTTCGAACCGGGCCAAAGCTGGGAATATTCCAACTTGAATTACAACGTGCTTGGCCTGTTGGTTCAGCAGGTAACCGGAGAGCGCTTCGAAGATTACCTGGCGAGTCGTCTCTTCGCGCCGCTGGAGATGCGCCGTTCTTATACGTCGCTCGCGACAGCCCGCGCGGCAGGCGCAGCCAGCGGCCATTATCCCTTCTTTGGGATCCCCATCGTATCCAACCGGTTCATGCCGTACGGTCGCGCCACGCTGCCCTCTGCAGGCGTCTGGTCGACCGCAGCCGACATGAGCCGTTACCTGATCGCCCACCTCAGCGGCACGCAGCCCGACGGCGCGCGCTTTCTATCCGAAACCGGGCGCGCGGCGCTTCACACTCCCAATTTCAGGTTCAACGAGCAGCAAGGCTATGCCATGGGATGGACCGTCAACGCCGGGTTTATGCCGCGCGAGCAGTTGGAAGCCTCCGGCTCGGACCTGGTCAACGCTGGCACCCTGGACGTCCTGTACCACGAAGGCGATTGGACGGGGTACAAAGCCATGGCGTTCTTGATCCCCGAGCTACAGTACGGGGTCATCCTGCTGATGAACGGCAACGACCCCACGGTCACCTCCGCCCTGCGCTTCTTTGCCTGGGATGTCACGCTGATCGCCACCGGCGGGGAGGCGCAATATTTTCCCCCGGCAGAGGCGTTCCCCATCCGCAACATCCGGTGGATGCTGGGCGTGCTGGTTCTGCTCGTGGCGGTTGGGCTGGCGGGGAGCCTGCGCTTGCGCCATTCCCATCGCCGGGGGGGTAGATCCAGCGGGGCAGCCACAGGCAGCGCCCGGCTGCTACATGCGCTCCCTGTGCTTGCCAGCCTCGCGCTGGTCGGGTACTTTTTCTTCCAAATGATGCCCGATCAGAACACCGACCTGCCCTCCCTGTTCCGCTTCGCCCCCGACCTGGCGATCCTCCTTGTGCTTTTCTCGCTCCTCTCCGCCGGTTGGGCGCTCGCTTATGCGGCGCTCTGGAAGGCGGGAACCCGGGGATAATCCCTTTGCGGAAATTCCATCAGGTCAGGCACAGCCTTCGTATAATAGGGATAGATTGCGACAAACCGGGGGCACTGGGGTAGGCTGCCATCTGGCACGCGCCCCTGAAAGGACAGGCTTAAGTATGCCCATCGAAATCCAGTCCATCCCTTTGCCGCTACCGATGCGCATGGGCAGCGTGAACTGCTACCTTCTGCGGGGCGAGGCGGGATTCGTGCTGATCGACACGGGTGGCTCGAACAGCCGCAAAACGCTGACCAGGGAGCTGCAAGCTGCCGGTTGCACGCCCGAAAATCTCAAACTCATTGTGTTGACCCACGGCGACTTCGACCACACCGGCAACGCCGCCTACCTGCGCGATTTTTTCCATGCCCGGCTGGCCATGCACCCCGCCGATGCGGCGATGGTCGGGCAGGGAGACATGTTCGCCGGTCGCAAGAAGCCCAACCTGCTCATCCGCCTGCTCATCCCGCTGTTCACCGGCTTTGGTCGGGCGGAGCGCTTCACTCCCGATGCGCTCCTCGCGGAAGGCGACGACCTCTCTGCTTACGGCGTCGACGCGCAGGTGCTCTCCATCCCCGGGCACTCGAAAGGCTCCATCGCCATCCTGGCCGCTGGCGGCGAGCTCTTCTGCGGTGACCTGCTGGACAACACCAACGGTCCGGCGCTCAACTCGTTGATGGACGATCTGCCGGCTGGAAAAAGCAGCCTGGCCCGGCTTTCGGGGTTACCCATTCGCAGGGTCTACCCCGGGCATGGTCAGCCCTTCGAGCTCCAGGCAGTCGCAGCGCCGGCCGCCTGACCTCGCCGGTCGCTTCAGAGCAAACCGGTCGCCTGATCAGCCGAGAGAGCCGGGCTCCGGCGGGACTTGCGCTCCATCCACAGGCACACTGCCAGCCCGATCACAATCAACACGACCGTGCGCAGGATTTCCACCCGGTCGGCATGGGGGGCGAGCACCGTGCTGGTCTGGTTGTTCATCAGGTGCATCAGGATGGCCGCCAGGATGCTGCCGTGGGTGTTCACGTGCACCCAGGTCATCAGCAGGGTCAACCCGACCGACCCCAGCATGAAGGTGGCAAAACCGGCAAAGCGAAAGCCCAGTTGACCGTGCCAGGTCTGCGGCATGAAGAACAGGCCGAGGTGCCAGACTCCCCAGATGAGTCCCAGGAGCACAGAGCCGGGAATGCGCCCAAAGCGACGGATGAGCGGGTCGAGGGCGTATCCGCGCCAGCCGAACTCCTCGGGGATGGGCCCGGAGCCCAAGCCCAGCAGAATTGCCAGCGGCAGCAAGGAGGGTTGGGCGATGTACGCCTTGAGCAGCTCCATGCCCGGCGGCGAGCCGCCCAGCAGCAGCTCGAGCGCGTAAACGATGGCGATCAACAAGGGGAAGACCAGCAGGATGATCGCCCACCAGCGCCCCGGAATCAACCGCGGCAAGAGACGCCGGAAGTATGCCCGGCGCTGCTCGCGGTCGTAGCTGAACAGCACGAACAAGATGCCCACCCAGCTCGGCGCGCTGCCGCCGATCAGGAATAAAAATAAGCCGGGCGCCTCGTAAGGGCTCCAGCCGGCGAAGACGATGCTGAAATAGGCGATGTAGGTGGCGGCCAGCGTGAAGACGAAAAAGAGCAGCAGGTTGCGAGATTCTTTGGACATGGAAATAGACCTCATGCTTTCAAAACTTATCTAAATTACTGTACGAACGCGTTGAGGAATAGTTCCAACCTGCCGTTAGCCGGTAAGCCCTGTCATTGCCGGGATGCTAAGACGACGACTCCATCGATACCGCCTGGGCGAGTCGCCTGGAAAGCCCGCGAAGGGAATTGAGTCGAGGCATCGACATCCGCCCACCGGTTGTGTTTCAACTTTCTTTAGAATGTGGGCTTTGCCCCACATTTTACAGTGATCAAATTCCAAAATCCGCTCACTCTGCCGGGGATTGCCCGGCCGGGTGAGGCAACCGACACTTTGCGAAACCACAAGATGCAGCCAAGCTATGCGGCGAAGCGGAGCGATGCTACCCGCGCAGGGCCGCTTCCAATTGCTCGAAGTGCTCGCTTTCGTGCAGCGCCAGCCGCCGCGCATACGCAAAGACTGTCGCTTCGCGCCCTTTGATGGTGCCGGTGAACGTCGCCCCACGCGACCAGCCGTCCAGGTCCAGCGTCTTCAACAGGGTCACGAGGTCTTCGCGCTGGCGGGTATAGGCTTCGAACGACAGGCGGAAGTCTTGCGCGAGGTAATCCGTCCTTTTCACCCAGGTGCGCGGTGAGAGATAGCCCAGGGTGGGATGATCCTGTTCCAGCATCGCGCGGATGCTCTTGCCCCACATGTCGGAGCAGGCGCGCAAATGCGCCAGCACTTCATTGGCAGACCAGGCGGAGGCGTCCGCCCGAGACGTGAATCGCGCCGCGTCAACGCCCTCAGCCAGGCTCGCGATACGCTTGGGCGAATTGGCCAGTAGATCGACGATTTGATTGGCTTCGATAAGCGATATGTGCAAAGGCGGCCTCCCATATGCCTGGGGCTGACTCACCCCGAGTTGGCCGGTTACCCGGCCTGCTTGAGGGTAGATCGAATCATAAACCAAAAAACTCACCGCAGTGAGTTTTTTGGTTGGAGATCGCGCAAACTCAGGCCGGGTTGCCAGTGATGTTGACCATCCAGTCAATCCCAAACCGGTCCTTGCATGCGCCAAACGTGTCGCCCCAAGGCGCTTTTGCTAACGGCATCACCACCGTGCCCCCGGCAGAGAGCTTTTGGTAGTACGCCGTCAATTCGGCTTCGTCCTCGCCGCTCAACGAGATGCTGATGTTGCTGCCTGGCTGGTGCGGCATGCTGTTGGGGGTGTCGGCTGCCATTAAGGTCAATCCACTGTCGGTCTCCAGCATGGCGTGCATAATCTTGTTGTCTTCAGCCGGGTCTTGCGAGACGTGAAACTCTTTGAACGTGTTCATCGCCAGTTTCCCGCCGAAGACGGTCTGGTAAAACTCCATCGCCTCGCGGGCGTTGTCGCGAAAGCTGAGGTAGGGGTTAAGCCGGGTTGCCATTGGGTCTCCTTATATGTCGACAAAATTGATCGTATAAGGATTATATAATAGAAATTATGTTCTGTCAAGCGCCGAATCGGGCCGCATTTTCAGGATGGCGTTTCACGGTCTCCTTCAAGGAGCACAGAGGGCCTGCTCCCAGACCGGGTTTGTTGCCGCTCCACCGGTCAACGCCTGACCAGCGGCAAATAGACCGGGTACTCCTCGGCGACGACCACCCGGACCGATTCACTGGGCGCCGACTCGAAGCCATCTGCGGCGTAAGCCGCCACCCGGTATGCGTAGCTTTGGCCTGCCACAGCCGACAAATCGACGAAGCCAAACCCAAAACTGCTGCCCACCGGGGTGTAGATGCGCCCATCCTGCGTCCGGTAGATGCGGTATCCCACAATGGCTTCGTGCTCGGCGGGCGCCCACTGCAGGAATACCGCCGAACTGTTCGACCGGGCGACCGCGGTGAGGTCGAGCGGGGCGGGCAACCCGCCGATCGCGACGGTCTTGCGATTATTGTCAAAGCGGCTTTCCTGGACGCTCTGCTCTGCATTGACCTCTACGTAGAGCGTGTGCGGCAAATGGGGGAACGCAGGCAGTTCCAGCGGGGAGAATTCGATGCCGGTGAACGTTCCGGCCCCCATCGAGCGGATCTCGGCCTGGCCGGCGGGTGTGCCCAGGCCGGCCGGGGCGTCCCAGGTTAATCGCAGCGAAATGCTGCTGCGGAATTCGCCACCGTTGTTGAGCAGCATCACCGTGACCGATAGCGGCTCGCCGCCCGGTTGGATCGTGAGGCTGCTGGGGGTGACGCTGTACACCGAGAGGTCTGCCAGAGCGCTCGAGGTGACCAAAGCCACCTCCTCGTCGGCGGCCATTTCCTCCAACGAGTAGCCCTGGCCTTCCAACCAGGCGGCGACCGGTTGGGGCAAGGCAGGCCCGCTGCCCTGGGAGCTCACCGCATAGACCTGGTTCAACAATGGGTCGTAGACGGCCGCAGTTTGCCAGAGCGTTTTTCCGGCGTTGGTCAGGAAGGTGGGCGCGATGGTGTTGGATGCGAAATTGACGAAAGCCTGGGCGATTTCACCGGTGCCCAGGATGGTGCCGAGAGCATCGCCCATCATCACCTTCGCGCCGCCCGGAAATTCCTCGCCATACCCCAGCGCGCGGTACGTCACCAACGCCTGGCCGGCGGTGTTGACGCTCAACACGGGGCTCTCGGCGTGCACCGGGCGACCGTTTGCGTCGACCAGCGCCTGGTAGTTCCAGGCACAGGCGCCGCTGCACGTGCGCTGCGCGGCGAACAACTGGCGCTGGTTGCCGATCAATGCCTGCGGGTCGACCGCCACAGTGAAGGCCAGCATCATCTCATCCTGCGCGTTCAACGCCAGCGACGGCTCGACCACGCCAACTGGCAGGGCGGCATCGACGTTCACCGGCTGCCCGCCGGACAGCGAGCGGTAGGCCAGGCGGCGATCGCCCAGGCTGCCCAGGTCGCGGTCAGCGTCGCGCACCCAGGCGACCAGCGGGATGCCGCTGCTCTGGTAGGTCACGGTGGGGTCGCTGTCGGTTGCCGTGCTGCCCGGATCGACCGCTTGCGGCGCGCTCCAACTGCCGTTGGTCATGGTGGCGTAAAACAGGCGGAACTGGCGCGCAGCCAGGTCGCCGGAGGGATGCGCGTCGCGCACCCAGACCGCCGTCACGGCGCCGCTCGCCGGGCAACCCGGGCGGGTGCTGAGGCAGCCCGCCAGAGCGACCCCGCCTTCGCCGCTGCTGTCGGCGGGTAGGGTCAGGTTTTGCGGCGCCGACCAGGCGGTTCCATCCCACAGCGCGTAACGGAGGTGTTGAGCCTGGACGATCTGGTCCAGCGTCGCTGTGCTCGACTGTTGGGCGGTCAGGCTGCTTTCCGTCCACACCGCCGCCGCCTTGTTTGGCGCGTAAAAGGCGACCTGGGGGTCGAGGCTTCCGCCGCTGCCGGTGACAGGCAGATTGGCGACGATTTGCCCGCCGGACAGGACGCGAGACTGGATGTTGCCGGCTTCATCCGACCAGAGCAACAGCGTGTGTCCATAGCCATCCACGGCCAGCGCGGGGTTGGCGGAGGGCGGCTGGGGGGTTTCGACGGCCGCTTGCACGGCGAGGGTATTCAGCGAGCCCGGCGCCAGCGTGCAGGGATTTGGGTTTGCCCCGTTAAAAATGTTGCGCGTGCCGCTTTTCTTCGCGCAAAACGGGCAGACCCCGGCTTTCGCCGACCAGTTGATATCCAGCTTGTAAAGGAAGCATTTCTTCGAATCATCCAGCGCGCCGTCGATGAAGCGCGCCGGCATCTTCAACGTGATTTGAGGCACCGCGTGCGCGTTGGCGCTGATCAGCCCCAGGATCGCGGACAGGTCGAGCCAGGCGTCCACCCCCACCGTGGCATCGGGGGTGACAAGCAGCGTGGTCTGGGTGCCGCCCGAGGCGAGGAACTGCACCTGCCCGTCGTAGGTGAGGTTCGCGTCGAACCACATATCGGCTCCGATGGTCGCCGACGCGATCGGCCAGATGCCAAACACGTCGCGGAAGAGGGGAATCTTCCCCGTATCCAGGATTTTCAAGCTCTCAGGGCCTAGCGGCAGCGATTTTCCCCCCGCCACCGCATCGTTGAATTTCTGCGGCGCGGCGGTTTCGTCCAGCGCGGTGGTGTCGACCTGGCTGCGATACAGGATTCCGCTGGTGTGATCTGGATAGACGATTTCGACCACCTCGTCTTGATATCCGGTGCGGTTCTGCATCGGGCCGACTTTGGGAACGTTGGTGTCCAGCGACGATGCCGAGTTGGCCCCGCCCGCCGGATACTGGCTGCCTTCCAGCACAATCGAGCCATTCAACGGGTCGATATACACGCTGCGCTCTTGGAACTTCGCGTCCAGGATCCAGGTGGGCGCAGGGACGTAGTTGAGCTGGATGTAGTGCCGGGTGATCTTCGCCGGGACGCTGGTGTCGCGGATTTCGATCAGGCCGGTGTGAAATCCGGCCGCGATGCGGTGGAAATTGGGAATTGTCGCCTGGTATACGACCGCATTGCACCCGGGCACCCCGGTGTACTTCAGCCCTTTATTCTCAAACAGGTAGGTCTGGCCAAGCAAGGTGAATTTCAGGTTGGCTTCGTCGAGCTGGCCAAACAGCGCCTGGTCATGCTGGAATTCGATTTTCAAATCTTTGCCCGAAAAGGTGGCGAACCAGGCGTCCGGAAACTGGCTGGCTGGGAAGGAGTAAAATTTGCCAAACGCCGACATCGGAATGCCGGTCCCCAGGTAGTTCTTGAACCCTCCCACCGGCGCGCCCCCACCGATCACTTTCGGAACGATGGGAACGCTGACCGTCGCGCCCGGCGGCAACGCCGGCAGGCTGACCACCAGCGGATTGGTGACCAGCAACTGGCTGGTCTGGGCGTCGAAGAACTGGTTGGTGACCCCGCTGAAGCGGATTTTCCGCTCGTAGGGCACCGGCTGCTGACCGGCCAGCGTGCCATAGCCCTGGTGGAGCGCGTTGACGTACAGCGGAAAAGTGATTTCGAGCGGCACCTCGGCGTAGGTGGGAGCGGGGAGGTTGCCCAGGAAGATCTTTTCGCCCATCATCGCCAGCATCGCGGGATCGAATTGAACGGCGAACTCCCCTTGTGCGTTCGTCCGCCCGTACACGTTGGTCTGCTCACAGGTGAACGGATCCGATTCGGTCACGCCCTGTGAGCCGAGGTAGGCGGTGACCTGGTTGGGATGCGCAGGCAGATCGGAAACCAGGTTTTGCAGTGCCACGCCGCCGGTCGTTTTTCCGCTGAGCTGTTTGAAATCCGAATAGAAAGCGCGCACGTCCACCAGCGCACCCTGGATCGGGTTCCCGCCCGAATCGACCACCTTAACGATGAAGACGGGATCGGGTGGGTCTAATCCCCAGCCAATGTTCGACACCACCGACTTGGATTGCACGCTCTGGTCGTAGAACACCAGCCCCACCTGCCCGCCCGCCGCAGGTACCAAGGGGTCGCCCGCCAGCAGGCTGGGCACGCGCACGGAGGCGGTAAACGAGCCGTCCGCAAGCAGTTGGGGTGTCCCGATCGAGATGGGCGCAACCTGCCCGGTCGCCGATTTCCACAACACCTTCAGCGAATACAGCGCCAGCGGACCGGCGGGCGGCGGCGATATTTGTCCGCTGATCGAGAAAGTTTGCCCGGGCTGGACCGGCGCGGAGGGCATCTCAACGTTTTGAAAGGTGTAGGGCGACGGGTTGGGCGGCTGTGAAAAGAAGAAGGTTTGCGCGCTCCCCACGACCTGGCTGCCGACCAGGTTAACCGCCCTCACCTCGGCGTCGGTGCCCAGGGGGACGGGGCGATCGGATGGGACCAAAAAATCCCCTTCGAACGTGCCGCCAGGCACGTCGACCGGTCCATAGACCGGCGTGCCCGCGTAATCCAGGCGCAGGCGCCCGGGAAGCAGATTTTCGACCGTGAAATGCACCAGCGTGGCAGGCGGCCCGCTTTCGGGAAGCAGCACAATGTTGACCGCCGGAAGCACCGTCAGCGGGGTAAAGATGTCGTTCGGCGCCGCCATCACCTGGTAAGCGCCGGGCGCTACCGCGGGGAGGACGAGGGCGCCGGAGACCTCGCCGGTTGACGAAGTGGGCAAACTCCCCAGGAACTGGCTGGGGAGGGTTGCCAGGTAGAGGTCGATGGTGGAATTGGGCGCAAAACCGAATCCGCTGAACACCACGCTCGCCCCCGGCATGGCCGCCGAGGGGGTGGCGTAGAATTCGTTGGATGGGTCAGCGAAGACACCGCTGTTTGGACTGACCAGGCTGGAAAGCAACAGGATTGTTGCCAGGAAAAACCGAAGCCGCTTGGACATTTCTTACCTCCGCCCAGACATATTGCCATCCGTCTGTTCGCATCTTTTGATCCACCCTACCGGTAATTGATGCCCGATGCAATTAATAATACTTTGTGGCTATACTTTATCATATTTTGCTTAAAAATAATACCACCTGGTTCAATGAATGAAAGGGAGAAATACTCAGCCAGGCTGAAAAAGCCCTTCTGCCCTCTGAGCAGTTACGAAAGAGGAAAAGATCCGGGCGGCGACAGAGGCTGGTTTGAGCTTTTGGGAAGACACGTGAGCCTTGCCGTTCAATCGCAGCGCGATGGGCGGCTCAAGCCGTCCATGGCAAAGCCTCGGGAGTGGCGAAAGCCACTCCCGAGGTCGATTAACCCGCGTGCGAAATGCCGCTCAAGCGGCCGGCTCGCCGGTGGAAACCGCCGGCGCAGTTGCCGTGCGCGGCTCGCGCACCGCAAAGCGCAGCAACGCCCAGCCGATCACTCCGATGAGCGCCGCCAGGACGAACATCGCCTGGTAGCTGACCGCGCTTGCCAGCCAGCCGCCGACGAGCGGCGCAATCGCTCCGGCGATGCCCGGGATGGTGTTGGCCAGCCCAATGTAGGTGGGCCGGTTGTCGGCGTCGGTAAATTCGTAAACGATCGAAATGCCCGAGACAAACAGCGCCGCGTTGACCGCGCCGCGCAGGAAGAAGATGGCAAAGAACCACAAGGGGCTGGGCGCCACGATCGCCAGCCCGAGCGAGAGAAAGCTGAGCAGGAAACAGATCTCCAGGCCCAGCTTATGCCCTTTGCGATCGGCCAGGAAGCCAAAGAACAGGTTGGCCAGGGCCAGCCCCACCTGCAGGGCGATGGTAAAGCCGCTTGCCTGGGCGTCCGGCAGGTTCCAGGTTTGCACCGCGTACACCACCAGGAAACCGGTCGCCATGCCGCTCACCGAAAAGATGATCTGGGCGAGCAGGTACATGCGGAAATTGCGGTCTTTGCGCAGCACCGCCGGCAAAGAGCGCAGGTATTCCAGTTGAGAGACCTTGACTTTCTGGCTGGGCACGGCCGGCTCGCGGGTCAGCGAGAGAAACACCCACGAGAGGAAAATCATCACGCCGGCGGCCGTGAAGGCCAGCACATACCCATTGGGGAAGTCAAAGCGCTCGAGGACGAAGGGCACCGCCAGCGCGCCCAGGATGCCCGTGCCGTTGCCGATGAAATTGGTGATGCCAAAAAAGCGCCCGCGCTTATCGACCGGGATGATCTTCGCGATCATGTCCTGCCAGCCGACGATGATCATCCCCGCCCCAAAGGTGTGCCAGGTGAACAGGACGAAGAAAATCGCCAGGGTCAGGCCGGGCTGGCTGGTCGCCAGGAAATAGGTGACCGGAGCGAGCAAGAAAACCGGTACCCGCTCGGAGAAAAAGCCGATCACCATCGGAAAGAACTTCTTGCGCGGGGCGCGCTCCACCCAGTTGGCGACAAACAACTGCGGTACGTAAAAACCCGCCGTGACCAGAAAGGGAATCAGGCCGATCAAGATCGGGTTGCTGGTGAACCGGCTGACGAAGAGGGGCAGGATGACCGTGCTGGAAATGAAGCTCATCCCAAACCAGAAGCTGGCTCCATCTAACGCGTTGACGAAGAAATTCCAGCGGTAGTTTCGCTCGATTTCCTGTTGCGCGCCGGATGCGGGGGCAATGCTGTGCGTCATCGGTATTCCTTTGCTTGCGAATGTGAGGTAAGGCCATTATAGCATCGAGCACAAAAGACCGATAACGCCTTCGAACGGCTCATTTCCACCTTTTTTTCGGAAAAAACCTCCCTGATTTGGTGAAATTCAGCAATCGATGACCGCAAAACTTAACATTTATCGCGAAATTAAGGTATGATTAGTTTCGTAAGGCACCAATCGACTCTATCTCATTCTGGAGGAACCATGGCTTTCACGTACAAGAATTCAAAAGGCGTCACCTACATCCTGCATGGGAAAGTTCGCGTCACGTCCACGGGCAAGAAGACGACGCTGTATTACTTCTCGAAAGACAAGAAAGACGGCGCGCTGGACGCGCTCCCGGCCGGGTATGAGGTCGCCGAAACCGCCAACGGCATGTTGGTGCTGAAGAAAAAATAACCGGATCGATGATAATCTGGCGAGCCCATCGCCAGATTGTTTTTTTCAACCGGTAAGATCGGGAGAGTTAATGGTGGACCGGTTGCCATTAACTCTCTTTGTGTTGTTTTCCCAGATGTGGGGATGCAACGATTAGCAGTCTTGTAATCCATTTGACTGACACAAGAACCGTCAGCCGTCAATTTCTACGCTGGTTCAAGCCATCGTCCATGCAGCGAAATGCCTGGTCACAAGCGCCCCTAGAAAAAGGCACCCATGAAGCTCATCTACAAGATCGCCCTCATCCTCCTGGCCCTATTCGCTCTGTTCGTGATCATCGTCTGGCCGATGGCTCCGTTGTGGCAAAAATTGGGCTTTGAGAGCCGGTGCATACAAGGGAGCTGGCCCAATATAAAACTGGTCGTGTGTTCAGAGGCAGCCGCGCCGGTCTCAACGGTGCCACTGCCCACCCCCGGGCCGGATGGCGCCATCCCCATCATTGTGGACGATGATGGCAGTCCAGATGGCATGATCGCCCTGTTATTTTTCTTGCGCAGCCCGCGCGTTGATGTGCGCGCGGTGACGATCTCATACGGTGAGGCACATCCCGAGATTTTCGCTCCGCGCGTGGCGCAGATGCTGGCTTCCCTCGGCCGGGCAGACATCCCGGTTGGATACGGCAGCGACGACCCGCTCGTCGGCGCGAACGCCTTTCCCGATCCCTGGCGCCAGAGGAGCAACGCTTTTTGGGGTGTTCGGCTGCCCGAGGTCTCGGCGGCGGCGGCTCCCCGCCCGGCGGTGGAGCTGATCGCCGAGACGATTATCGGCGCTGAAAAACCGGTGACCGTCTTCGTCAGCGGCAGCCACACCAACCTGGCCGAGGCGCTGCGCAAATACCCGGCGATCGCCGGCAACATCCGCGACGTGGTCATCATGGGTGGGAGCATCGAAGTGCCCGGCAATATCCACAGCGCCTGGCCCGAGCTGGATAATGAGCTGGCGGAATGGAACATCTGGGTCGATCCACAGTCGGCCAGCCAGGTGTTTTCATCGGGGTTGCCCCTGCATTTGGTCCCTCTGGATGCCACCCGCCACTTGGTCTGGACTCGCAAGGACCTGCCTGGTTGGAAAGCTGGCGGTGCTCCAGAAAGCCAACTGGCAGCCGCTTTGGTGGAAAGCACGCTGGATTACTTTCCACCCGAGGGCGTCAACATCTGGGACCTGGTGGCTGCCGTCCAGGCGACCTACCCGGAAGCCTGCCCCGAGGACCCGCTGCCATTGGAAGTTGTCACAACCACCGGCCCCGAAGAGGGTCGCACGAGGGTCGTGGAACAGGCTGCGAATGTTGCCGTGTGCCTGAATCCCGACGCCGCAATGATCAAAGCCCTGGTCCTTTCCACCTTCCAGCAGCCTTGATCGACCCACTACCGGCTTCGGCTGGATCGTAACGATCCTGATCCGGATTGTGTTTCAATTTTTCTGTAAAAAGTGGGCGTTGCCCCCAATTTACAGAAAATAAATTCCACAATCCTGATCCGGACGCTGTGACCATAGCGGGAACAGATCAACCAATCCGTTACCCGCAACACCCGTCGCTTACGTTGAGTTAAAAGTGCGCGGTACGTAGAAGGCGCTCTCCAGCCAGGTGACCCGTCGAGGGGCAGCCGGGTCGTTTACCCATGGAAGTGATAAGCAAGCCCGCTGGCGAGCTCCCTTGCTCTTTGGCAGAGTTCTCCCCAGGGGAACTAAACCTCGGGTTCGTGCGTCTTGTTGGACAGCAAGCAATTTGGATAAAACATATCCCGAAAGGATGATTAACAATCATGAACGCAAAAACTCGCCCCTTCAAGCTCGCTGCCCTGCCGCTTCTTTTGCTGGTGATAGCCTTACTGCTGACGGCCTGCCAGCCGGGTGGGGCAGTCCTCCCGCCTTTCCCTACTGCCTCGCCGACCTCCCCTCCAACCGCGGAACCCGAACAGCCCGGCGGTTCGCCCTCCTTTTCGCTCGACGAGTTGGGGCGGTTGACCCCCGACGCAGTGCTGCTCGAGCTGGTCTTCGAGCCGACCTTCTTCCGCCCGGAAGCCTCTTACGAGTTTGGCCGCCCACCGGTGTTCGCCCTGCTGGCCGACGGGCGGGTGATCTACACCCTGGAAGGTGAAAGTTACGAGCAGGAGCAGGTCATGGTGGCGCAGCTCACCCCGCAGGAGACCGCCGCATTGATGCAGCAGGTGCTCGACCTGGGGTTCGACCGCCTGGAAAGCTACACCGACTTCTGCTTCACGCACGCCAACGGCGAACAGAGCTGCATCGCCGACGCAGCCTACACAATTTTGCGCATGCGCCGCGCCGACGACGGCCTCCGTGAAGTGAAGATCTATGCCGACTTCGCCAATGACCTGCCGGCTTTCGAGAGCATCCGTGATTTGCTGGTCGGGTACGCTCACCCGGAGGCGCAGCCCTACGCACCCCGGCAGGCGGCCCTCTTCCTGTCAGAGTACATGGGCGAAGCGACCGCCGCTCCGCTCGCCTGGCCGCTCGACCCGTCTCTGCTGGCGTTCCCGCGCACCGATTTCAACCTGTGGGCGGTGACGCTCGAGGGCCAGCCGTTGAGCAATTACATCGCCGCCGTGGGCCGCAACACCGGCGACGCCTTCTTCGAGCACGATGGGAAAGTGTACATGGCGTTTCTTGTCCCCTGGCTGCCGGCCGCCGGCTTCGCCGAAGCCCTGCAGATCGCCTTCCCCTCGCCTTAGCAACCAGTCAGTTGATATTGGATGGGCAATTTTGAGGGCTTTGTCCCCAAAATTGCCCATTCATATATTGGGCAGGGTACTGAGTGCGGTGACACCCATCACGATCGAATTTCGCGAAGGTGCTATCGCCTAAGAAAACACCCCTGCTCTTCCATTTTTGGGATGAGTATTCGAGCGCAGCTCGAAAAGCTCAACATCCGGCACAAGAAGATTTACAAGGCGAAAATGACACCCCAGGCGCTACTTCGTGACATAGAAATCCAGCATCTGATGGGGCGCATTGTGCGGCGTGTGGTGCCTGATTTCGAGAACCTGAGCCCCTAGAGCGAGCAGATGCGACACAACCAGAGGTTTGGGGATAAAGTGCACCTGCTGAGGGTAAAGCTTCAAACGATGGTAAAGGAAGGTGTCCGCAATGCCGATCTTGCTCAGGAAATGATACAGACGGCGGCGCGGCTGCAATCGATACATTAATCGAATATGGTGCAGCGCGCTGAAAACCAGTAGACCCCCAGGGCGGAGCACTCGTACGAACTCCGCCAATAAATCAAGCGCTATTCCCCGATCCGCGATGTGTTGCAGCACGCCCCATGAAAAGACCATGTCCAGAGAGTCGTTGGGCATGTCCAGGTGGGCGCCAGAACTGACCGCGAAAGTGGAATTCGGCAGGGCGGCGTGTATCTCACGGGCCTTGGCAATCAGGCTCTCGGAGATGTCCAGGCCAGCATAATGCTCAAAATGAGCTCGGAAGCCGCGGGTTAATCGGCCCGCGCCGCATCCAAAGTCTAACACCCTCTCGTACCGCTGGGGAACCCCCAGTTGGTTGGCAGTAGCCATGACGTGGGCGACCTGGTGATCGCCCGTCTGCAGAAAAGCTTCAAGGTCCCAGGTATTAAACCGGTTGGTGCCGGTCATAGCCCACAGGGGGTCAAGTTGACCGAGAGCTTCCCATTGGCGTTTGTTTTCTCGGTGACTCATCGATACCTTCCTGGTAGTTTATGGGAAAGCGATCAATCATCGGGTCTGCTGTAATTGGCTAAAACCGAATATAACATGAAAAAATTCCGGAATTAAGGGCGCTGTACAAACTTTTAACTGCTCAGAGAGTAGCAGGGAAGTTCCTCTTTCACCTCAGGCTGAGCAGTTACCAAACTCTATTGATTCTATGGGGAAGGCGGCGTGCCGCGGGTATACGCAGCTTCACCGGGCCGTCCCGGTTGGAATCCTGCGACTACCAATCACCAGCGATGGCAGGAGGCTCCAGATGGAGAGGAGCACCGGTTCGGGAACAGAAAATACCCGAATCCGGTCTCTCCGGGCCGGCAGGCAAAAATTAGAATTTGCTCCCTGGGGGAGCGGAGGCCTCAGCTCACCGCTTTTTTCACCAGCGCGGCGATCTTCTCCTCTTCGGCGGGGGTCAGCTCCGTCAGCGCGAAGGAAGTCGGCCACAGGGCGCCTTCGTCGAGGTTTGCCACATCGCTGAAGCCGAGCGTGGCGTACCGCGAGTTGAATTTGTGCGCGCTTTGAAAAAAGCAGACGACCTTGCCGTCCCTGGCATACGCGGGCATCCCGTACCAGGTTTTCGGTGCAAGGACCGGCGCGCTGGCTTTGATGAGCGCATGGAGCCGCTCGGCCATGCTGCGCTCCGGCTCCGGCATCTCGGCGATCTTGGCGAGCACGGCGCTTTCGCCGGCTGCCCTGTCCTTGTCCATGCGCGCTTCCGCCTTCAGCTCTTTAGCGCGCTCCTTCATTGCGGCGCGTTCCTCGGCGGTGAAGCCCTCGGCTTTCTTGGTGGTGTTCTTATCTGAATCCATGATGATCTCCTTCCGTTTACCTCGATTCGTGCGCGCAAGGCAGCCTGTAGAAATGGAAGCACATCGGTTCGGATGCATCGATCACTGCGCTAGACCCTTGCCCTGCGCCACACGTTAAATATACCGCAAATTCACGGCATATTTAGATATATTTAGTCTTGATTAACCTTGCAGGATAGGGCGATTGCAAGAGGGAAAATGGTCTGATCTTCTTCAAATGACCTGGCAATGGTTTTCAGAGTCGCCTGTTGTTTCTACAGGCTTTGAACCAGGGCAAAGACCATGGTTAATATCAGTACTGCCACACCGATACCGATGGCAAGCTGGGTGGAGACTCTTTGACGCATGGTTGCCTCCTCACACAAGGTCGAAGCGTTCGGAGTGGAAATCGCCGAACGGAACACCCAGTTGGGTCAGGGCATTCTCTACCGCGTTGATCATGGGCTGGGGACCGCAGATAAAAATTTCTACGACGTTCCGCTTGCTGGTTTTGGGTAAATAGCGCTCTAAGACGGCCCGGGTAACGAAGCCTGTCTCCCCGGTCCAGTCTGCCGGGGGTTTTTCCAAAACGTGCACCAGGTTCAGGTGGAGTGCGCTCTTAAGCGAGTCAAGTTCTTCGCGGAAGATGATCGAATCCCAATCCTTATTGGCGTACAGGAGTGTTACGGGGCGCCTGTCGCCACGATCGGCCATACTGCGCAGCATGCTCATACAGGGGGTGATGCCCACGCCCCCGGCGACGAAAACGAACTGCTCGGCGTGGGTATGCCGGTCAATGCTGAAGTGACCATAGGGTCCATCCACGTACACCTTCTGACCGGTCGGCAAGCTCTTGATCTGCCGGGTGAAATCTCCCAATTCTTTGATGGTGAAGGTGAGATGGTCGGGTCGGTGGGCGCTGGACGAGAATGAGAAGGGATGTTCAGCCTCTGCAAAAGGCGATCGCAAGACAGTGATCCAGGCGAACTGCCCGGGCATGAATTTTAGACCCGTGTGCCCCTCAGGCCGGACGGTCAGACTCCAGGCATTGCCCCGCTCCGGGGTAACACTTTCCACCACATACGGGCGCCGCAACAGCAGGATCGGCTTGAGGATGCGCACGTAGACCAACAAGCCGATCCAAAAGATGCCATAGGTGACCCACAGGACCTGTTTCCAGGGGGTGTTGAGGTAATGGCGGGCCAATACCACATGGGTGATTGCCAGCGCCACTACCAGCGTCGCCAGGATGCCATGCCAGATGCGCCAGTTGGTATATTCGATTTTCAACGGCTTGCGCCAAACTGAGGCGCCGATCAGCACCATCAGCAATACCACGGCGGTCACCCCGGCTCGGGCGCGCCAGGGGGCCGAAAACAGGTTCAGCAAGCCCAGGGTATCGGGAGAGAACACAAAAAGAAGCAACGGGTGAGCCAGGATCATCACCATGGCCACGAAGGATATCTGGCGGTGAAAGTGATAGACGATATCTGCGCCGTAAGGCGCCTTGAGCCATTTGAAGCGGGCAGTCAGCACAAATTGCAGGGCCATCATGGCCAATCCGGCGAAGCCTAAAGCCACCGAGAACTCGCGCCAGAATTCCCGCCCTTCTGGCACCGGGCCAACCAACAGGATCACCAGCGGCGCGCTGACCAGCACCAGGTAAACGATGATCCAGAAGATCCCCTGGACAATGTAAGATTTTTTCATTGCCCCACCTTTCTACTGTGTTTGGCCCTTGCGAAGATTGTGTTTCAATTTTTCTATAAAATGTGGGGCAAAGCCCGCATTTTACAGAAAATAAATTACACGATCCTTGCGAATGCGTCTATCGAAATCCCTGGATGTATTTTTCTAGTTGCACAACCATGAATTGCAGTTCCTCAATGATATCCTTTACCACATCCCCGATGGAGATCATACCGACCAGGCGGTCGCCGTCCACAACCGGCAAATGGCGAATGTGGTGGTCCGTCATCAGCGCCATGCAGTCTCTCACCGATTGCTTGGGATTGACGGTAATAACCTCGCGGGTCATCACGTCTTCAATTTTGGTTTGGGATGCGTCCTTTGCGTGAAATCCCATTTTGTAGGTGAAATCTCGCTCGGTGAATATGCCAACCAGCGAGTTGCCGTCCATCACCACAACCGAGCCAATCCTGTGTTCGGTAAAAATTTTCAATGCATCGGCCACCGGAGCATCTTTTGAGATCGTCCAAACCGACTGGCCTTTGGTCTTGAGCATTTGCGCAACAGTGTTCATCTGACCGCTTCTTCTTCCTGGGTTTGTTTTGTGGGGTCTGATCCCGCGTGTGCTTTTGGCAATTATAATGCAATCCGAAGGCGGTCTTCAGCGTCGCGCCGGCGCCGACCGCCGCGCTCGTGTCGACACCAACAGTCCGACCGCAAGCGCGCCGAGCGGAACGCTGAACCCCAGTAAGGCCCGGTAAGCCAGAAGCTCGGGCTGGACCAGCGGCTCCGCAAGCCCCTGCAGCGCCACTACGGCGTTTACCCCAATGTGAGCCGCCACCGCCGGCCAGATGCTTCCGCTCAGCAGGACCAATGCGCCCCACCAGATCGCGACGATGCTCGTTTGAAGGGTGAGCAGCAAGGCAGAAGGGACGCCGGCAGTGTGGGTGAACACTTGCGTGAAGTGCAAGAACGCGAAGAGCAGGGACGCAACGACCACACTGCCGATTTTCCCAACCGTGGTGTTGCCCCAGGCGCGCGCCAACGCATAAAGCACCAGCCCGCGGAAGGCGATCTCCTCGCTCAAGCCCACCACGAGCTGTGCGGCGATCACGCTTGGCGAATCGGGCAAGCGAAGCAGGTCAAAAAGGTCAAAGGTTGCCGGGCGATAGAACGAGCGCAGGCTTGCGCCGGCAAGGTAGATCAACCCTGCCAGGGTCAGCAGCCAGACCTGCCAACGGCCCAACCGCGGGATGCCCGCTGCCGCCAGCCAGCCCAGGCGCCACAGCAATGCAAGGACGCAAGCTGTGACTGCCAGGCGGCCGATAGAGCCGGTGATCGTGTCGCCGAAAGGCCTGCGGAGCACGCCAGAGGCGATGCCCGTAAATGCCAGCAACAGCCCGAACCAGGCGATCGTGAGCACCAGCGCGAAGATGACCGGATGGTTCGGCGCAAGATTCTTGGGAGCATGCGTTTGGTTTTTCATTTTTTAGATTGGGATGAGAGGTGTGGTTCAAGTTGCACCACCCCATTTGACACCGTGCAAAGGCAGCCGCGTTCCCAGGCTGTCGAGCAGCGCCAGATAGGCGGGCGCCATGCTCTCGGGCAACCCATAGCCCTTTGCGAAGGTGTCGGCCCAGGCGACGAGCGCCTGCCGGTCTTCGACGGGTTGGATGACCACCGCGAGGGCTGGTGGGGAGAGGTCGGTCAAAATGTCTGGCATGGGCCGATTGTCGATCAGGTCACGAGGTTGCCTTTCGCCGGGCCGCGTAGAATCCGGATTTTTCCTGATCCCCTACCGCCTGATAGAGAAGCTCCAGTTCTTCAAACACATAGGGATCCGGTTCGCCCGCTTCATCGCACTCTTTTTCGAGGCGCAACTGAATCTCGATCGCCCCCTCCAACCGCCCAAGCGAGCGCAACGTCCAGGCAATCATCCAATGGGCAATGCGGATGTTTTGGGGATTCCCACCCTGCTCATGAGCGGCGAGCGCCAGCTTGAATTCGGCAAGTGCGTCTTCATAGCGACCCAAGAGGTGAAGCGCGTATCCGGTGTTGTTGTGGAGAGCGCCGGCCCACTTTTTTGCGCCCGGCTGAGAGGAGGCCTGCATGAGAGCCATCGCCCTGCGATTCCACTCGACCTGTTCTTCGGGTGCGGTGTCCACGAAGGTCATCATGTGAAGAGCGTCAATAGCCAGGCTGTCGAGTTTTCCATCTTGTGCCAGCTCAAAAGCGCGCAAAAATGCAGAACGAGCCAGCCCTCTTGCTTCGCCAGTCTGCGACTCGGGCGGATGCGTGGCAGACGCATGCGTCCGCCCCAACTCGAGATAATAACGCGCCTGTGCTTCGCTGCTTGCATCTGGAATTTGCGGCTCGATGTCAGCGAGGATTTGCTGGGCTTGGGAAAAGTCGCGCCGAAGCCCGTACGTTCGAGCGATCTGGGTTTTCAAGATCACGGCGTCATCGGCAGATGCTGTGGCAAGTGCAGCGCGGAAGCGCTCTTCGCTGACCTCAGGTTGGCTGAAATCCCAAAGTGTCGAAATATCCACCGTCATGGCACATCTCCTTGTTCGCGATTGGGTTGAGACCAACCCGGCCTGCCGCCCAACGGATGCATCCCGTGCCGCCTTGCGGTTGGACTTAATTATATACAAGCCTGGTAGATATTACACCTGTAGACCGGCGGGCTTTCGCCGAAAACAATCCTCCTGCAAGGCAGGTGCAGCCACCCAGAAACCCAACGAACCAAAACTGCGATTCCTGCCAGAGAGGGGCTGTCCGAGGGTTCTATTTGGACAGCCCCATGGCCAGCGCATGAGATTCAAACGGCGGCAGGGTTATTCGTTCACCGTTGCTGACGCTGGCCCAAACCGGGGTGAAGTTCATGAGATTCAAACGGCGGCAGGGTTATTCGTTCACCTGCAAAGTATGTTGAACGATCTGGAACTCACTCTGTCCGCCAGTCTGGTTGACCTGCTGCACTCCGATCGTGACCGGGCGCACTGTATTCTGGTTGCGCGGAAGCGACAGCAGGTCGAACAACTGGTTCTTCACCACCGGCTGTGCGTTGTATTCGCCCGGAACAGCGTGGCGGGTGAAATCGGGCGCCGAGACCCAACCGTCCGCCCACCAGACCGAATACTGTCCCTGGCTGACCGTGCTTGTGAACACAATACGCACCAGGGCTCGCTCATAATAGTCGCGCCCCACGACCTGGATAAGGAAAGGCGGGGGGACCGCGGGAACCGGCTCGAAACGAAGCGCAGTGGCGATGTTGCTGGCCCTTCCCCAGCGGTTCAAATAGCGAACTCTCAGGCAGTATTGGATATTGCCTTTTCCGGGAGGCGAATCGCTAAACTCGAGCTCATGGCCCAAGCCAACCGCTGGGAAGGCAGCAACCTGGGTCCACAAGCGTAGACTTTTATGGTCTTCTTGCAGCAGGACCTCGCCGGCTGTAAATAGCAACGGTGCTCCACCGCCTTCGGGCACGCGGAAGGTCAGTTGACTGCCCGAAATGGAAGCGATGGCGGCCTTGAAGTACCCGCTGATAATCCGACCACCGATGAAATGGTGCTCGTTCGCAATGCCCTGAAGGTCGGTGCGGTACAGCCCACCCCCCAGCGGGACGGGAGTAGAAGCCTGGACCTTTTCGGCCCGCGGGGGGTGGATCCGGCGCAAGACAGCCACACTGCCCGATGCTCGCCGCACCACCAGATCGGGTTGCCAGCCGGGTTCGAGGTCGAGGTGCACTTGGCCGGCCTTAAAACCGGCCGATTGGAGCACGGGCGGCTCGGCGGTATGGCGCAACGTTAAGGGGGTGGGCGGCGACCAGGCTGAAAACACGCTGGCGCGATCCCAGGCATCCACTGCTCGCGCGTGGGCACGCAATAAAACGTCATGGAAGGGTACCTGGAACGAGCGCGCCAGGCTGTTGTCTAGATGGTTTTCTGTGTTGCGCGGCGGTCGAGTTTCAAACCGGTTGACCTGGGTGGGCGTGCCAGCCGCCTGGCTGGGACCGATCTCCTCTTCCACCTCCACACCGATGGCGCGCGGGTCGCCTTGCGACCAATGGAAAGATAGCGTGGCGTTGAACCGGTCATCTTTCTCCAGGCGCACCTCTGAATTTTGGTAGGTGGGTGTGCCGGGCGGGTTGAGCGGGGTGGCTATGCCGTCAGGACAGTAGGCGATATTGGATGGGCCAACCCGCCCATCCGCGTCGATGATGCGGTAAGCCATGCCGGTTCCCGGCGGGCCATCCAGGATGTGGTGGATTGTATCCAAAGGCGAAGCATTGTGGCGTGGGCCGTCAAAGTAAGCCGAGCCAGAAAGCAAAGCCGCTTCCCAACGCACACGCAGCATGAGTTGGTAAGCCTGCCAGGGGCTGGGTTTCCCAGCCGAGGCCGGGTTGGAAGCCTGGGCCTGAGCGGCTGCCGCAGAAAGGTCAGCCCACTCGGCGGGTCCGATGAACTGAGGCGGGCTGTCATTTCTCAGCGCCACGTCCGCAAAACTGGCCTGCACTCCCTCCGCTACCCGGATTTCGGCGATCATTTCCCAGTCTAATCCCTGGTCCTGGAACAGGTCCAGAAAACGAAAGTCTGTCACCTGTCCGGCAAGCCCGGTGAAGACCAGCTCGTCTACACCTGGCGCCTCGATGAAAAATGTTTCGCCTGGCATCAAGGTTCGGTCGGCAAAAACGCGACCGCTATCTTTATCCCTGGCAAGCACCCGTAAAAAGGAACCATTGATATAGCGGAAGGTGACTGCTTGTGCCGGTGCCGGAAGGTGATAGACATCGACCGGGGTGACACTTGTCAGCACATGATCGGCGAGCGACTGCCACCACGGAAACGGATAGGCCACGCTGGCGTGCTTATCCCACAGGTGATCAAAATTGTCGACCGGTGCACGCCATACCTGCAAAATAGATGGAAAACCCAGGTAATTTCCATTCGCATCCAGGGCGCTGTAGGGGTATGACCAGCGCAGGCGGTTGCCTTGTGGATCATCCGCGATCCAGCCGAGAGCTGCCAGATAAATGTTTGTCATTTGTCACCTTCGCTTTTCTCCAAACCGGTGCTGGAAAAAAGGTCCATTTCTGGTGGGCTTTCATCCGGCATCTCGACCGCCGATCCATCTGGGCCGGTTATTTCCAGCTCGGATGCCTGGATCACCTCTTCATCACCGGGCAATTCCATTGGTGCCTGCCCCTCCCCAGGGTCGGCCGGTAATTCCAAAATAACCGGTTCGGACAACCGCAGATCGCCCCCGAAAAGATTTTGCTCATCATCTGGAACCGGACCGGAGGACAGGCGCCCCGCGTTGACCAGCTTTCCGGATTGTTGGGTCAGCAACTGCTCCAGGTCGTGGGCGCTGATCTCACCGCGGGCGACCGGACCCCACAGGTCGGGGGGAAATAGATGCTTGAAAATGGCATCGATCACGCCTTGCGGGATGTGAATCTTGGTCTCCGCCGTCGGCCAATCCAAACCGGATGGTTGGATGAAGACCAGCTTGATCACCTCGGGTGCAGTCCCGGCTGCCGGCCCTGGGCGCAGCCGCACCAGGCCGGAAACGTCGGGTTTGAAAGTCAACGCCAGGCGGTATTGACCGCGGGGCAGGCGGGTGGCCACCCCGTTCAGGTAACCGACCAGGAAGGCTGAGCTGCCATCTGGGTTGGGCAGGATCGACACCTCCAGGGCGAGTGGGTGTCGGTGAGCCAGGCCGGTCGGGCAACCATTTTCTGGGGTGACGTGCTCGATGCGCAGGCTGGCCTCGACTCGCCGCCAGTCGACCGGCTCGGGCGTGCGCAGCCACAAGGCGTATGGGCGACCCTGTGGGTCGAGGAGCGCCTCGACCGTAGTGGCTTCCGGCCGGCGGACCGCATTGGTCAGTGATTCTGCCAGATTGTTGCCCAGTCGCACCCCACTCGCTTCGGCAAAGCGGTTGAAGCGCAATCCAGTCTCGGCTGTGAAGCGGTTCTTGCCCGCCGGAGAAGGCTTGGACAGGTGCTGGGTAAGCGAAGCGGGCAGGGTCCAATCGGCTGGCGGGTTGTTAAGCTCGGGCGGATACGGCCTGGTTGGGTCCACAACACCGAGCATGTCCAGCAAGTCGCGCGCCAGTGAATGCTCGATACGGTTGGCCGGAAACTGGCGAAACTCAGCCAGGATCGGGCGATAACGCTCCAGGAAGGATGCATGGGCATTCCCGAGGGTGAGGTCGCCGGGCACAATCGGCCGGCACACTGCCGTGGCCTGCACGACGCCGCCGGCGGTGTAGAAGACCGTGATGCAGCCGCTGTTCCAGGTCATGTGTGCTTTGAAATCCGTAAAGCGAGACAGGATCAGAGTCCATTGGTCGAGCGGAATCTCGCCGCCGGTGGGATGAACCAAGAGCAATTGCAGCGTGGTCTTACCGGACGGCGGAAGCGGTTTATTGAAGATCAGCTCTTCATCAGGGGGGATCGACCCGCCACCGGCCTTGATCCAGGCCTGGCCTGCGCTCGAAAGCGATGACTCTCCAAACGGGTTGTCTGTAACGGGTGGGGCGGCAGTTGCCACCACGCGCGGGGTTAATTCTTCGTTCACCAGCCGCATGCGCAGGAACGGCTCGGGCGCGCCAGGGAACATTTTGCTGATATAAGAAGCCAGAAAGCGCACGCCGCCCAGGTAACCGCGGTAGGCCGGAAAGCCGGCCCCATAAGGGGTGGGGTTCCATGTGGATTGCTCGGCCTGCTCGCCAAACAGGCGGTTATCTCCCAGCGTGGTCGAGTGGATGTAGGGCCGCAAGGTTTCTGGGTAATCCACCTTGAACTCCTGAACCGCCCGCCAGGAGACCGGCGAAGAATCAGGAAAAGCTTCTTTATAATCGCTGTCGCCGGCGTGGCTGGCGTTCGAGCTCCCTTCGATCGTCAGCCGGTAGCGACCCGGTTTCAGGGTAGTCTTGCTTTGCTGAAGGGTGGAATAGGTCGGGGCGGTGCGGTAGGTGACCGTGTAAAAAAGCAAAGGCAATTCTCGACTGACCTGCACCTCGACCTTGTCCTCGGGTTGGCCCAAATCGAGGGTCACGCTCATCAGATAGACCGAGCCAAGCAACTTCTTCCCGGTTGCCTTCGGGTGATAATCTTTTCCGTTGACGGTGATCCAGGCCCGTGGGTGCAGGCCAAACAGCGAAAAAGTGACCTGGTCTACCGCCAGTGAAACGCCGTTGGCATCCTGGAAGGTCAAAATGAACGACTCGCCTTCCAGGAGACGGGTGGGCAGCATGGGTTGAAACTCGGTTCGCAGCTGCATAGGTTGGTCTGGATGGGTTGGGTGAACGACCATGCGGCCAAAAATCCGCGCCTGTTGGAATGTTTCAGGCGGACCGTAATCAAAGTTTTGCTCGAACACCCGGCCGGTGTGGTTGATGACGACCTGGTTGTTCTTCACGGATGCTAACAACCAGGAAACCGGGTCGATGCCTAGCAAATGCAGCCGGGCGCTCTCGCCATCTGGGCCGTTCGCCCATACGCCCTTCACCCCGGGCACGACCTGGTTGCGCACCAGGTCGAACAGCTCGACCCGGGTGAGATCGTGGTGGACCGTATACCCTCCTTCGATCTCCGGGCTGATCACAGGCCCGATGACGGTTCCACTCTTGTCGGTCACACGGCGCTGGAAGGGGACCATGATTTCCAGGTCGGGCCAGGTGGTATCCTGATCCAGGTTCCAATTGCGCCCGCTGATGGCGTGCTGCGCCCCCATTTTTTGATCCAGGATAACCTGCGCACCGTCCCCGTTTGTGGCTTGACCCACCTGTATTGGGGGCGACAGCACCGGCGCGATTGGCTCGTTATCTCCACCAATTTTTATGGGTAGTTTGGCTTCGTCCGGGTCGGGGATCGGCCATGGCAAATCGACCTTGATTGACAGCTCGGCCTTCACCATGAACGGTTTGGGTAGATAAGCCGACACTTCAGCTTTGCCGGTCAACAGGAATTGGAATTTCCAAATCTTGACGCCCAGTTCGCCGAGCAGAGCCAGCCGCCCTTTGACCAGGAACGGATTCCAACCGATAAAAGCAACCAGTTTGATGCTCAGCCGGGCGATAATTTTGAAGATTCCCAGTAAATCGAGCTCACCACCCAACGAGACCGCCGCGCCAAACAGGATGCGCTCGTTGTTCACCTGGAAAAAACCCTCAGCCGATTGGCCGATCGTCAGCTTGAATACCGGCACTTCCTCAAAGACCGACACCTTGAGCGGGTCGGCCTCGGATCCCAGATTGATATACCAGGCAGAAGGATCTTTAAAGGAAAAGAAAGCATCCATCACGCCATGAACTTTCATCAGGGTGATCACTTCGAGAAAACCGGCAAAATCGGCCACTTTGATCTCAAGATCCGCGTTCAACCCCAAGGCAAGCGATTGGGAGGGAAAATCCAGCGCAAACAGGCCGCCGACCCTGGCGTTCTTCATCTTTAACAGTCTGCCTGCGCCGCCCAGTACGAAGGTCGGCCCCAGGCTGAAAACTCCCACCCCGACCGGATTCAACATAAATACCCAGCCGTTATCGACAATGGTCACCAACCCAATTCGCACGCCAAGCCCCACTGCGGTTTGGTCAATCGGACCGGCAACCCAGCGGTCGATCTTTTCCACGTCGCGTCCCCAGGTGACATAATCCATGGCCGTCGGCTCGGGGATGATCACCCCGTTTTTTTCGATGCGCGGGATGAAATTGTAGGCGTAATCTCCCCCGACTGCGATCAATCCAAGGCCAGTCGGGCCAAGCGGCAGGGCAACCGGCGATTGAACGTCCACCCCAATCATCATTCCACGATCGTTCAGGCCGCCTAAGAAAAGGTCAAATCCCAGGCCGACCGGCGGTGTCAATTTCAGCGCGCCGCGCCCAGAAAATGAGCCTTTGTCATAACCAAACGCCACGTTGACATCAAAGACCGGGTCTTTGCCGGCCTGAATATCTCCCATGACGGTGACCCACTGCTTGATGGTGATCACGTCTCCGCTGAAGAAGTTGACATCCCTCAGCAGGACCAGTTCGATGCGCATGAACGCCGACACGGCGCCGGGATAGAGTGGAAAGCGCCCGCGCAGGAGCAATGTCAGGGTGTCCTGGGCGTTATTGACGCTCAACACGGTGATCAAAGGTGAATCGCTTAGCTTATCCCCTGCTTTCAACGAGCGCAGCTTTTTCTCGACCGCCGTCTCGGCTTCCGCCTCCAGTTTCCCCACCAAATCGCGGATGGACTGCCACAATACCCCCTTGATCAAGCGCTCAAACCAGGGTGCCATCTTGCCTCCTCACAGGAAAATCGCAGGCCTGCCTGGATGCTGTGATGGCTTCCTTGCAGGTGATGTCGTTGGGTCAATGCAATATTAAGATATTATATATCCATTTTATAAATAAAAACGGATGATTAATGCTCAGCTTAAAAATGGGGAAGCGATAGATGCGTGGGGGTTTTGCGGCGCGTTCGCGCCGCA
>JARKOV010000005.1 GCA_029975965.1 Anaerolinea sp.
ATAGAACACTTTCGGCATGTTTTGCTCCTGCCCGACACGGCTTTTTATGCGCCTTCGCGCCCTTCCAGGCTCTCGAGGGCCTGGATTGCGGCGTCGCGCGCGGTGAGGATTTCCGCCTCGCTGCCCGACAGCCACATGCGCCCGAAGCGCCCCACCGAGGAGACGTGGATCAGCTTGATGCTGGCTTTTTTCTCGGCTTCGTTGCAGGCAAAGTTGATGTACGCCGCCGGGGCGCACTCCAGGACGAGCATGGTCTCGCCCGGCACGAGCATGCTGCCGCGCCGGAAGCGGTTGAGCAACTGCGCCTGGTAGGGATCGACGCGCGTGATCACCTGGGTCGAGACCACCTGCGGCCGGATGCGGTCGGAGACGCTCAGACCGAGGCGCGCCAGCACCACCCGCCCGGCCTCCTGCACCGCGGCCTGGTTGGGTGAGTGCACCTCGAACATGCCAAACTCGCGCTCGACGATCTGCGCGCCGGGGCGAGCCTCGGTGGCCTTGACGGCGATATCCACCACGCGGAAGACCTCGTTGCCGGGCGACATCTCCACGTACAGCGCCGCCATGCCCTCGGTGGGCAGGTCGCCCTGCGTCACGGTGCCAACGAAGGCAGCGTATTGCGGCTGCATGCGGTCGAGGTAGCAGTAGCAGCGCAAGGAAAAGGCTTCGTTCATCGTTTTCATCCCTTCTTCCCCGGTTGTTTCACTGCGGCAGGTCGTGCAGCGCCAAACCCAGGGGGGTGATCAACGCCGGGCGAGGCGCCAGGCGAGTTGGCAGGCCGGTGTATTCCTCGATCACGCCGGGCATGCCGTCGAAGGCCGACCCTCCGCCCACCAGGGTGATCGAGCGGACATCCCTCCCATTCACATGGCGCAGGATGATGCCGCCCACTTTTTCCATCACCGGGCGCACCACCGGGAAGAGGCGGGGCTGCTCAGCGGGGGTCACCTTGAGCGCTTCGGCCTCCTCGAGGCTGATGCCCAGCGCGCCGGCGATGACCAGCGAAAAATGCGTCCCACCGGTGGGCTCATCGGCGGTGTAGCTCACCTGGCCATCCTGCAGCACGGCGATGCCGGTGGTCCCGCCGCCCACATCCACCAGCGCGCCCTCGCGCAACTGCAAAACGAGGTTAGCGGCGGCGGGCTCGTCGAGCATGCGGGTGCAGTCCATCCCGGCTGCCTCCACCACGTGGGCGGTGGCGCGCACCTCAGCCAGGGGCACGCCGGGCGGGTAGCCGCTGGCGGCGTGAGTCAGGCTGCGGCCCAGCCGGCGCTCCAGGCGAGATTTCATCTCGCGCAGCCGGTCGACCGCGCCGATGAAGTCCACCACCAGCCCGTCGCGCACGACCTCGGCGAACTGCCATTCTCCAGCCAGGGGGGTGCCGTCTTCATCTAATACGGTCACCACCAGGTACGCCGTGCCCAGGTCCACGCCCACGCGCAGCTTGCGCTCTGCGGGCACCGCCAAGGCGGGGGCGGTTTCCGACAGGCGGCTGGGCAGGACGACCGCTTCGGCCTGATCGAGGTAGCTGGCGAGATCGACCACGGGCTGCAACCGCAGGTCCGTTGTCACTCCCATTCAGCCCGATTTACTTGGCTTTGGCGGCGGTCTCGCCGCTGCGCCCGCCGAAGCTTCCCTTGCTTTCCTTGGGCAGGATCATCTCGACGTCGGAATGCGGTCGCGGGATGACGTGCACCGATACCAGCTCGCCGACCCGCTTGGCGGCGGCTGCGCCGGCGTCGGTGGCGGCTTTGACCGCGCCGACATCCCCGCGCACCATGACGGTGACGTACCCACCGCCTACGTATTCTGAACCGATCAGGACCACGTTAGCGGCTTTGACCATCGCGTCAGCCGCCTCGATCGCGGCCACCAGGCCGTGGGTCTCGACCATCCCAAGGGCGATCAATGAAGTGTCTAGTGCCATATCTGTCCTTTCTAAAGACGGTTTGATTACTTGCTAGCCAGAATCTCGCGCAGCACCTGTTGGACGGTGCGCTCGATCTCTTCAGCGGAAGGGCCGGCGGGTGTTTCGCCGGGGGTGAAGGCCGCCAGCGGGGGTTCGGTCAGCTCATAGGCCAGCCGCTTGACGTTGATCAGGTGGTAGGCGGTGATGTTGTCGCCGGTGATCGAGCCGCCGACGCCGCCCGAGCCGAGGGTCATCGAGGGCATCACGCCGGTGGTCAGGCCGATGGCGCCCAGGGTGCCCATTGTGTTGACCAGGATGCGGAAGACCGGCTTTTCCAGGCCGAATTCCATGATCACTCGCTCGTCGGTGGCGTAGATGATCTGGGTGTGACCGCGCCCGCCGGTCTGGATGAGGGCGATGGAGGTTTCGCAACCGGCCTCCCAGCCATCCACCTCGTACCAGCCCAGCACCGTGGTCAATTTCTCGTGCGAGAGGGGCTCTTCGCGCCCGACTTTGAGCAGCGGGGCGACCAGGATGCGCGTGCGGTCGGGGATGGAGAACCCGGCGTACCCGGCGACATATTCCGCCGACTTGCCGACCGCGGCGGTGTTCATGCTCCCGTCGGGGTGGAACAGCGCGCGGCGCAGCAGCTCGGTTTCGGCGGGGCTGGTGAAATATGCGCCTTCGGCGCGCATGCGATCCGCAAGCTGGCGCGCGACCGGCCGGTCGGCGATGACCGCCTGCTCGGTGGCGCAGATGGTGGAGTGGTCGAAGGCCTTCGAGGCGACGATGTAACGGGCGGCCTTCTCGACATCCGCGCTGCGGTCGACATACACCGGCACGTTGCCCGGTCCCACGCCGTATGCTGGCTTGCCGGTGGAGTGCGCGGCGCGCACCATGGCCGATCCGCCGGTGGCGAGGATCAAGGCGGTGCGGCGGTGCGACATCAGCTCCTGCGTGCCGGGCAGCGAGACCTGCTGCAGGCAGTTGATCAACCCTTTGGGCGCTCCGGCGCTTTCGGCGGCCTGCGCCATGGTCTGGGCGGCCTCGGCGATGCAGCGCACCGCCGAAGGGTGGGGCGAGAAGATGATCGCGTTGCGGGCTTTGACGGCGATCAGCGCCTTGAAAAAGGCAGTCGAAGTCGGGTTGGTGGAGGGCACCAGCGCGGCGACCACGCCCATTGGCCAGGCGATTTCGTACAGGCGGCGCTCCGCGTCGTGGCGGATGACGCCCACCGTTTTCAGGTTGCGGATGGATTGCCAGACGTTGCGCGAGCCGAACTCGTTCTTTAATTTCTTGTGCGCGGCAACCCCGTAGCCGGTCTCCTCCTGCGCCAGGCGCCCCAGGCGCTCGGCGGCCTGGAACCCGGCTTCGGCCATCGCGGCGCAAACGCGGTCCACTTCGTCTTGCGAGGCATGGCTCCAGGCCAGCCAGGCCTCGTAAGCCCGGTTGACCGTGTCGCGCGCTTCTTGTATGGAGGAAAGGTCTTTATCCAATCCGCTGCTCCCGTTGCGATCCGCGCCCAGGCGGTTAAGCTGACTTGCGGAAGACGACCTCGCCGTCGACCTCCAACGAATCGATGACCGACATGATCACCGCGTCCACCGGGGTGTCTTTGGTGATGGCCGTCTGGCGGGCGGAAGAGCCGGCGCAGGTCAGCACCAGGTCGCCGACGCCCGCGTCAACTGTGTCCACGGCGACGAAGGGCTTGCCGGTGAAATTGCCGCGCTCGTCGGTCTGGCGGACGATGAGCAATTTGCGTCCGGTGAGCTTCTCGTCTTTGATCGTCGAAACGGTGGTTCCAATCACTCTGGCAATCAGCATGATACGCTCCGTTAATAGCTTTTACCCGCGGCAGCGGGGGCGGGGGCGGCTTTTGCGCCGCTGGGTCCCTGGATGATCTTGACCCCCGCGCTGGCGCCGATGCGCGTGGCGCCCGCTTTGACCATCTGGTCGGCCTCTTCGAAGGTGCGCACGCCGCCCGAGGCCTTCACGCCCATCTCTGGGCCGACCACCCGGCGCATGAGCTCCACGTCGTGGACGGTCGCTCCGCCGCCGGCGAACCCGGTGGAAGTTTTCACGAAATCAGCGCCAGCCTCTTTCGAGAGCAGGCAGGCGATGGTTTTTTCTTCATCGGTGAGCAGCACGGTCTCGATGATCACCTTGACCAGCGCACCGCGCTCGTGCGAGACGTTGACCACGCCGCGGATGTCCCTGGCGACCAGCTCCAGGTCGCGCGCCTTCAAGGCGCCGATGTTGATCACCATGTCGATCTCGGTCGCGCCGTCGGCGATGGCGTGCTGCGCTTCGAAAGCTTTCACCTCGGGGTCGGAGGCGCCGAGTGGGAAGCCGATCACGGTGCAAACTTTGACCGGCGAGCCGGCCAGGAGCTGCGAGCACAGCCCGACCCAGGCCGGGTTGATGCATACCGAGGCGAAGCCGTGTTTGCGCGCCTCGAAACACAACTGGGCGATCTGGTCCGGGGTGGCGTCGGGTTTGAGCAGGGTGTGGTCGATCAACCGCGCCAGGTTGGGGTCGGAGGGGATGCCGCCGATCGTCGACGAAAGCCGCTCGGCGCCGGCGCTGATCACGTTGCCGGCCTGGTCGAAGCAGGTCTTCACGCACAGCCCTTCGGCGCAGTGCAACTGGCAGTGCTCGCCTTGCGGCAACGCGCCGTGCTGATCTTTTTCGGCCAGCGCAACCAGCACCTCGCGGGTGATGATCTCGACCAACTGCTCGACGGTTTTCGGATCGGTTTGCATGCTTTGCTCTCTACTTGAGATATTGTTTTTCGACGGCGAGGATCTTCTCGACGCGCCGCTCGTGCCGTCCCCCGCCAAAGGGGGTGGTGAGCCAGACGTTGACGATTTGTTTGGCAAGGTTGGCGCCGATCAGCCCGGCGCCGAGGGTGAGCAGGTTGGTATCGTTGTGCTCGCGGCTGTTCAGCGCGGAGGAGTAATCGTAGGCCATTCCGGCGCGCACGCCGGGCAGCTTGTTGGCGACGATGCAACTGCCGATGCCTGCGCCGTCGATCATGATGCCGCGCCAGGCTTTGCCCGCGCTGACCAGCCTGGCCACCTCATGGGCGAAGTCTGGGTAGTCCACGGCTTCCTTGTTGTGCGTGCCCACGTCGACCACCTCGTAGCCCAGCGCGGCGATGTCGGGTTTAAGGGCTTCTTTCAACTCGAAGCCGCCGTGGTCGGCGCCGATCGCGACCACCTGGCGGGGGGGAGCGGGCGCTTCGGCCGCTTTGACTTCAGCCGGGGGAGCGGGCTGGGGCGAGGGGGCGGGGGTGGTCGGCGCCGGCGGCTGCGACCCCGCCAGGTAGCGGCTGAGCACCTGCTGCACGATGCGATGAATTTCGTCGTCGATTGGCTCGCTCACCTTCATCTCCTGTGGCGCGGATCGGTAGTCCAAACACCGCATGAAAGCCGGGAGATCTTACCCGCGCGCGCATCCCAGCCGGGCAAAGCGCCCCAGTCGGCAATCGCCAGACCCTGAAGCCTGGTTATATTATCCGCTTTTCCCAGGGTTGGGTCAAGGGCAGGAGCGCTTGCCTCGGCGGGGATCCCGCCGTCGGGTTCGCTCGTGATCGGTGAACCTTATGCTAATATTAACGTGAGTTCGGGTTAGCGGAAAAAGGAGTGCTTTTGTGGTTATTTTGTGGGGCTACGCCCCACAAAATAACCACAAAAAACCCTTATCCCGAACTGACGTTAATATTAATCATCTTGGAATCCACATGGAAGTTTGCCGGATGAAGACCAACCTCTCCTATCGCCTTTCGCTGAGCCTGACCATCCTTTTGACGGCATTGGCTGTCCTCTCTCTGCTGCCGATGTTCGGCGTGTTCCAGATGCGCACCTTTGCGCCGCTTTCCACGCTAGGGCTGTTGATCCTGGCGGGGATCAACTGCGTGTACCGCGCGGAGGTGATCAAGAAACGCATGCTCCAGTAAGTGCCTGTTCGCTCCGGTCGTATGCGGTCGACTCGTGGGATGCGTATTCCAGACGCACCTCAGTTCGTTTGCCATTCCCTTTTGTCCAGACAACTTTGCCTGCCTCTTGAAAACCGTTATAATGGGGAATGAACGTCTCCCATCACACCTGCTGCACGGCATGCGGGTTGCGATTCCTGTTCGCCGATTCATAACGCAATCATCCAGGTGGAGACAGAGTCGATGAAACATCCCGGGATTAGCGCTGTATTTCGATCCACACTGTTGCTGGTGGTGGTGATCGCAGTCAGCGATTTAATCGCCGGGATTTTGTTGTCGATTTACCTGCAAGAGTCGATCGTCCAGATCAGGGCGATGGCGCTCAAAGACCTTTTCTTCATCCTGTTATACGGATTGGTGCTTTGGGCGGCATTTCGCAGCCGTTTTTTCGCGATCGAACAGGCCAACCTGGCGCTGCAGGAGAGCGAAGAACGCTACCGTTCCGTTTTCGAGAACAGCCTGGATGGCATTTTGCTCACCTCGCCGGATGGACGCATTCTGGCGGCTAACCCGGCGGCTTGCGCGATGTTCCGGCTCAGCGAGGCGGAGATCTGCCGCCTGGGTCGAGATCGCCTGGTTGACCTGACCGACCCGAACTTACGCAAGGCGCTGGCCGAGCGCGAGCAAACCGGCAAGGTGGTCAGCGAGATAACCTTCCTCCGCGGCGACGGCACACGCTTTCAGGCCGAGGTGTCTTCGAATATCTTCACATGCCAGGATGGCAGCCTGCGCACGAGCATGATCCTGCGCGATATCAGCGAGCGCAAGCAGGCCGAAGAGGCGCTGCGCATCCAGCAGGCCCGCTTCCAGATCCTGATCGATAAGATGCCGGCGTTGCTATGGGCTACCGACACTGACCTGCGCTACACCTACGTGACGGGCAACGCGTTGCCAGGCCTCGGGATCGACACCCGCAGCCTGGTGGGCAAAAAGATGGGCACTGTGATGGGGGAAAAATTGCCGGGGATGGCGCTGATTATGGAGATGCACCAGCGCTCCTTGCGCGGTGAGGCCACTTCGTATGAGTTCAGCTTGCTGGGCAGGATCTTCCACTGCGACGTGGAGCCGATGCGCGATGCGAGCGGGAACATCTCCGGGTGCCTGGCAGTTGGGTTGGATGTGACCGAGCACCGCCTTTCGGAGCGCAACGTGCGCAAGCTGTCGCTGGCCGTCGAGCAGGGTGAAGATGCGGTGATCATCACCGGCGAAGATGGGACGATTGAATACGTG
>JARKOV010000012.1 GCA_029975965.1 Anaerolinea sp.
GCGATTCGGCGATATTCGCACTGGTGCGCAGCGCCAACCCCGAAGACGTCGCCGATCAGTTTCGTGGCTACGGCGGCACCGTCCTTCGCTCCACCCTCACCCCGGAGCAGACCGCCAAGGTGCAGGCTGTCCTGGATGGTCAGAAGTAGTTCAGGCCAGGCTGGGCTGAGCGCCCATCGGGGCCGCAGCGGGTAAGCGCGAGATTTGCTGGTCACCAGCCGCCGTGTCAGGCACACGGCACACCGCGCACGGAACGCCCTTTCCGGCGACTTCCGTCAAACCCGGCATTGCGTTCGATCCCGTGCTGCGCTTCGGCCCGGCCTCTGAGGACAGGTGGACATGCTCTAACGATGGTAGACAACCTCCCTGCTTTTTAGAGCAACCCCTAATGGGTTTTCAAGCAAATCTGCCTAATTGAAGTCGGGGCGTTCGCTCGTGAACGCCATTGCGGACGCTGTCTGTGCGCTATTCACGTTTCGTAGGATCACAAGAGAGGGATGAACCTCATGAACACCGAGTTACAAGTTTTCACCTTCAAGACGCTAACCGGGGCGGAAGGTATGTTCGGGGCGCTCAAGGAACTTCAGAACGATGATCTCATAGAGCTGCTGGAGGCCGTCATCGTCACCAAAGACCTCAATAACAAGGTCGAGGTGCGCCAGCCACTGGAAGTAGGACCGGGTAAGGGCGCCGCCTTTGGCGCGCTGAGCGGCGCGGTTATCGGGCTGCTGGGCGGGCCTGGCGGCGCGATTGTCGGATTTGCGGCTGGCGCGCTGACGGGTGGCGTGACCGGCGCGATGATGGAAGCGGAGCTGCCGAAAGAGGACATCAAGGCGCTGGCGCTCAAGGAACTCAATCCGGGTGAGTCCGCCCTCGTGGTGTACCTGGATGAAATCTGGATTGACCAGATCGAGCAGGCGGCAGAGGATTTCGCCGCGGCGGTTCACCGTCAGGTTCTGGCCGACCAGCGCAAAGCCGAGCGCGAAGCGCGCGCCGCCGTGCGCCAGGAGCAGATTGATGCCGCTTACAAATCCTGGCAGGCAAAGCTTGACCAGCAGCGCGCCTCGATCACCGCGCTGCAGCAGCGGGCATCCACTGCTCTCCAGGCAGATCGGGATGCGGTTCAGAAGCAAATTGCTCAGGCAAATGCCAGGCTCGAAGAAACCCACCGGAATATCCTGCATCGCCTTCAGGTCTGGCAGCAGCAAATCGACGCCGACATCAAGGCATTGGAAACTGAAATCAAGCAGTCCAATGCGAAAGCCAA
>JARKOV010000050.1 GCA_029975965.1 Anaerolinea sp.
TTCTTCTTTGGAAAATGGAGTTAGGCCGATCGCTTCAATCAATGCATCTTTTTGGTTTCGCAGCACCCGGAAAAAGTTGACTACCTCACCATCGATATCATTATACGTTTCTACCGGAGATGGAATACGATTAATTAGAACCGCAGCCGACCCACCAAAAGGCTCACAGAAGTGTGTGGCTTTAGGAAGTAGCGGCAATAGCCAATCAAGGTGACTGTACTTTCCACCATACCAACCGAAGGCAATCAATTTTCCCAATTCGATCCATCCTCAAGAAGGTTTAGTACTTATATTCTACCATCAGAACGTGGTAACAATGGCAAAAAAACAAAGCCCTCTTTGTTTCTTCTAGGTGTACTCATGGTGTAAAAAACAGTTGTTTAACAAATGTGACCCCCATATCTATTTGATATGAGGGCCATACCCACCACATCTGGTGTTTTTTAGGTCGGGGCGAAAGGATTTGAACCTTCGACCTCTTGCACCCCATGCAAGCGCGCTAGCCGGACTGCGCCACGCCCCGAAACCATGGCAATTATAGCTGTGTTCTCGCAATTCGACAACCCATTTTCTAAATCCGTCCGAATTTTAAGTCGCACGGTGTGGTACTATCAGCATATCCAATAACCAATATTATCCAAACCAAGATTCACGAATACCTCATCTTGCTCCCGGAGGAGATTGAACCATGACAAAGGTGAAGATGACCCAAGGTAAATTCAACGGCATGCAAGCTGTCGCCGACAACCAGGGTGTGATCGCTGCGCTTGCCATCGATCAGCGAGGTTCGTTGAAAAAAGCCCTGGCTGCGGCGATGGGCTCTACCGCCACCGACGACAACCTGAGCGAGTTTAAAGTGCTGATCTCGGAAGAACTCACGCCCTACGCCAGCGCGATCTTGCTCGACCCGGAGTACGGCCTCGATGCGGTGCGGCGCCGCGACCCGTCGGCGGGCGTCTTCCTGGCATACGAGAAGACCGGCTACGATGCCAGCGTGAAGGGGCGCCTGCCCGACCTGCTGCCCGAGTGGTCGGTGTTGCGGCTCAAAGGAGCCGGCGCAGATGTGATCAAGGTGCTTTTATATTACGACCCGGATGATTCTCCCGCGATCAACACGGTCAAACAAGCCTTCGTTGAGCGAGTTGGCTCCGAGTGCCGCGCGGTTGACATCCCCTTTTTCCTGGAAGTGATCGGTTACAGCGATGAGATCGGTGACGAAAAAAGCATCCGGTTCGCGCGTGCCAAGCCGGACAAGGTGGCGGGGTATATGCGCGAGTTCTCGAAGCCGCACTATGGGGTAGACGCCTTGAAGACCGAAGTGCCGGTCAACATGCGTTACGTGGAAGGCTCACAGGCTAACCCAGATGGCCAGGTGGCCTACAGCCGCGAACAGGCCAAAGATCACTTTCGCATGGCGGCCGAAGAGGCGAAAGTGCCGTTCATCTACCTGAGCGCGGGGGTGAGCGACGCCGTCTTTCGCGAGACGCTGGAGTTGGCCGTCGAAGCCGGCACGCCGTTTTCGGGGGTGTTATGCGGGCGGGCAACCTGGCAGGATGGCATCCCGGAGTATGGCAAGGGCGGCGCAACAGCTCTGCGTGCCTGGCTACAAGATCGCGGGAAGCAAAATATCCAGGCGATCAACGCCATCGTGACCGGTGGAGCGAAACCGTGGTTCGATTTTTACGGCGGGATCGATCAAATCGAGATTATCTAGTACTCTGTCAGATGTAATTTGATGGGTTATTTGGGGACGAAGCCCCCAAATAACCCATCAAAATCGGTCTGATTGACCAGCAAATTAAACCTGCCCGATTGCATAGAAAGTGGGAACGAAGAGCACCCGCTCCCCCTGTTGCCGGGCAATCCGATCGGCTTCTTGAAACCGCTCAAGCTCCCCGGAGGGCAACCAGCCTGCGAGGTCGGCGCGCAGCACCTGCCATTCTTGCTCAAAGCCGTCCAGACCGGTTGCGCTTTGCCATTGTCCGCCCAACACACCACTTTCGACCTGATTCAAACCCGATGTAGAAAATAAGCCGGCCAGCTCGCGTCCCTGGTTGGTGCGGGCGCCCTGTCTTGCCAAAGCATCCGCCTGTAGCCGGCCAAGTTGCTCCAGCGGCGGCGGAAAATCGATCCGGCCGCGATAATCGGGTTCGGCCAGCGCGAGGATCCAACCCCCAGCGCGGGTGACGCGTCGCATCTCGGTCAACATGGCTAACGGATCGGGAATCCACAGCAGAAACATGTGGCAACACACGGCATCGAAACAGGCACTTTGAAATGGGGTGAAAAAGGCATCCGCTTGCAGATACCGCGATCGAGGGTCGACTTGTTGGGCTATGGCGAGGAAGTCGCGCTGGAGGTCCAACCCGAAGGTAACGAACCGGCCGGTTTTACTCAGGTCTGCGGTGATCGCGCCGGTGCCGCAGCCAACCTCGAGCACCCGTGTTCCTTCGGCCAGCCCGATCCGCTCGAATAAGTGCCGGCGGATCGGAGCAGTCCAGCCGGCCTGCTGGGAAAAGCGTTGGTGCCACTGTCGCGCAGTAAATGTCAACCCAAATTCGCTTGGCTCAAGGTTTGCGCCAGATATTTTCCCAGGCATCGGTGAGGAAATTCCCCAACACCTCGGGGATTCCCTGGGCCGCCAGAACGTCGCCGTCGGGCTCAACGTACAGCCAGGCCTTGCCTGCGCCCTGGGGAACCTGGGCTTCGTGGGTGGCCAGCTCCAGGGATACCGGGTTGTAGCGATAATAGGGAACAGGAAGATCCCAAACCAGTCGCATTCCTCGATCCGCGACGGCCTGGCGCACCTCGGGCATCAGCCAGATCAGTTCTTTTGTGCTGGCGCTGATCGATACCGCTTGTACCCCCATCGCAACCAGTCGGTCGAGAATCGCGAGGTAAGTGGCTTTCTCCTCGTGAGTCAGGGTCAGGTGGACGACGACCGCCAGGTCTTCAGCCAGCGTGTCGCGCAGCGCCTCCCAGGACGCCTCGTCTTCGGATTCAAGGATCAGCATCAGGTGGTCCAGCCCGGCCTGTAACACACGGTGCAAGTAGTCGCGCTCGGCAAAGCGCAGACCGTTGGTGATCACACCGGTGACCATGCCCAGTTGCTCCGCGTATTGGATCAGGTCGGGCAGGTCGGGGCGCAGGGTGGGCTCTCCGCCGGTAAAGACGACGTGTGGAATGCCCGCGTCCCAGGCTTTCAACAGGATTTGCTGCCAGCCTGCCTGGGGAATCTCGCTTTTGACCCGCTCGACCGGGGCGTAATGCTCGAACCCGGCTTCCGGGAGGTGATAGGTCAGCGCGCAATCCAGCCGGTAAGGGGCGGTCAGCGCGCCGGAATACGGCTCATCCCGCTCAAAATCCAGGTAAGTCACCGGATCGAGGTCGGGAACCTCGATCAGCTCGCGCAGCCTACCAGAAAGGTTCTGGAAATCGGCCAGGGCCTGTGTTTCTTTGATCCCATATCGCCTGGCAATGGTCGTCGCGACCTCTTCGGGCGGCGTAGCATGAATGAAGTGGTAGACATATTCGGTCGCGGTCTGGTTCAAATGCACAACGGTGCTGCCATTGAGGATCAGGATCCCGTTCCCATCCGGCTCTACACGCAGGTGAAGACGGTAGTTGAAATCCGCGTCCTGGGGAGCGGTGTAATGATGAATCCCTGCCGGAAGCGGTTGGTAGGGTGGGAAAAAGCGTTCGAGGAGGGAACGAAAGGTGTTCATCGGACCTCTTTGAGCATTGGATCGCAAGAGTACAGAGCGGATACAGGTTGAGGCGCCAGGTCGGGTTGGGCATGCCTGGAAAGGGGGCAGCCACCCCCGCACACATCGAGGATGCTGCAGCCGCGGCAGGCGGGGTGGATATCGCGCCGCTCGCGCAGGCTGAGCGCCAGCGGGTGGTTCCAGATGGTCTCCCAGGCATCCTGGGGCAGCCTGCCCAACGGCTGATAATAAGACTGGCAGGGCAGCACGGCGCCGTCTGGCTCGATGCACATGGCATAGAGGGCCGCGGTGCACCCTTTGACGCCCAGGTCGAGCAGTAATGGGTCGAATTCGCAATAGCGCGTCGGGGTGTACCAGATCAGCCGCTGGCCGGAGCGGTCGGTGGCCTGGCGCGCCAGCTCGAGCAAGGCCGGCAGGCTGGCTTCGGGCAGGCCGCTGCCGACATTCTCACCGCGCCCGGAATAGATCAGCGCGTTCAGTCCGACCGTAGGCACCCCCAACCCGGCCAGGAATTGCAGATCCTGTAGCAATCCGGGACTGTTGTGCTGCAGCAGGGTCGTGTTCGTCATCACGTACAGACGGGTTTGAAGCACATTGCGAATCCCCTGCACCGTCTCTTCCCAGGCGCCGCCTGCGCAAACCATGGCGTCATGAATGGCTGGATCGTGCGATTCGAGGGTGATCTGAACGTGGTCGAGACCGGCATCCACCAGGGATTGGACAAAGGCCGGGTCCTTCAGTCGCCGGCCGTTGGTGTTGACGCCGGTGATCTGCCCATTGCTTTCCGCGTGGGCGATCAGCTCGGGCAGATCGGGGCGCAAGGTCGGTTCGCCTCCGGTAAAGACGATATGAGGAATGCCGATTTCCCACAGTTGATCGAGAATGCGCTTCCATTCCGGTGTGGACAATTCTGGATGGCGTCGCGGCCGGGCGTTGTAACAGTGAGCGCACTCATTGTTGCAGCGATAGGTGAGGGCCAGGTCCATGCGGTAAGGCGCGGACGGCTTCGAGCTGAAGGGCATGCTGGTATCCAGGTCCAGCTCGCAGATTGGACAATGCTCGCCGGGCGCGGTGATTTGCTCAATTTGGGCGTAGATTTGCGTATAGTCATCAATCAGCGTCGACTTTGGCGCGTTATACCAGCGCGCCAGGGTCTGGATGGCCTGCTCGCGGGGGATGCCCTCCAGGCACAAGAAAGCCATGCGCGCGGCGGTGGGGTTCAACTGGAAAGCCCGGCTGGCATTAACCATTAAGAGTCCGCGGCCGTCTGGCTCGAAGCGCAGGTGCAGGCGCGCCTTGCCTTCGGGGGTCTCTTTGAGGTAATGGAAGACTCCACCGCTGGGCGCTTCGATCCTTGGTTTATTCGAAAACCACCCGGCCAGGCGAGACTGAAAACCATTAAAAATGCTCATCGGTGTCCTTACCGCCCACCGCCGGCGCAAGCGCAGGCACAGCCCGCACAGGCGCAGGCGCAGGCGCAAGATCTCCCGCCACCTCCACCGCTCCGTGTGGAAGACGTGGTCGTCTTCGGAACGGGATTGGTCGCATTGGTCACCCCGCTGGTGAAGTTGGTGATATCGCCAACGACGCCAGCGGAGAAAGTCTGGATGCTACCGGCGACCGAAGCGGCGAAATCGGCTCCGGGGAGGGTGGGCATCGACGACGCGGAAGGCGCTTTGCCAACCTGGGTTGGTCCGGTCGAAACCGACGGCGCGCCCATCGTTGAGCGCCCGTAGGCCGGATCATAGCGTCCCCACCACATTGGGATTACCACAGGACCACGGCCGAGGATCTCGCGCGAGCGGTCGTCGAAGCGGCGATCGAGCATGGTCCAGTCCATGTTCTCATCGAAGCGTTGCATGCGGACTTCCGGCGTGTCGGCAGCTTCGACCTGCGCCCAGGCTTTGGTCATGATGTCCTGGTAGAATGCCACTGTCTCTTTACGGCTAAAACCGCGCATTTTTTCCGAAACGGAGCGAACCAGGGCGATGATCATATCCTGCATGCGCTTGCGTTTTTCGGCGGGTTTTTCTTCGCTCATCGCCTGGATGAAATCCGTCTCGTAGGCGCGCAACTCGGCGCCGGCGGGCAACGAAAGAGCCCTGATTTTCAACGGCTCGCGGGTCACCACCTCGGCAGCGCCTTTCTTAATCACCGAGAAAAGGATCATGCTGAGGATCTTCTCCATGGGTTGTTCCATCAAGATCGCGGCTTCAACGGCGGTCAACCCGCGCTTGATGCCGTTGCCTTCCAGCGAGATTTTTGGCGGTAAATATTGCAGGCGGCGCTTTTTGTTACCCACCACCGATGCCCAGATGATGAGTGCCATGAAGCCGGCGAAGCCGAAACAAAACAGCGCCGGGCATAGGCTGTCCCAGGCATTGCTGGTGACCACCGGCTCGGTGACCAGCGCGGTCTGTGGGACGAGGCGTTGGGGAAATGCGGCGCCGAAGATGTACTGGGTTTCGGCGTTGGCGTTCGCCGATTGCCACTGGTAGAAAACACGACCGTCCTGGGTGTAACCGGAGGCCGGTTGATCCTCACCCGGCCAAGATCGCGGGTTAAAATATCGCGGCTCGTTTTCGTTCAACCCAGGGGGGAGGATGAGGGTAACGGTTACGTCCGTCTGGCCGCGGACGAACTCGGAGCCAAAGGAATTGGGCGAGAATTGGAAGGAGGCGTAGTCTTCCTGGACGTCTTCTACGCGGTTGGTGCGGTACAGCATGTTTTGAATCCCGCTGACCGTCACCACCACGGTGCCACGCTGGCCTGGGCGAATAGCGCGGCTACCAAGCCCAATCGCTACCCCCGGCTGGACGTAGGGAGATTCCTCGATCGATTGGACGGGCTGACCGTCGATCTGTGCGGATACGTTTCGCAGGCTGTATCCATGTGTGGGCAAGCCGACGTCGACGAAATCGATCGGGTCGGCGGAAGCGTCGTTGACGAAAACATATTCGTAGGTAACCGTGGCCGTCCCATCCGCTTCGATATAAAGGTTGACGACCTCGCTTTCGACCTCGAAAAGATAGGTCTGAGCAAAGACGGGATAGGCGCCTGCCAGAATCCACAGCAGGAGAGCCAGAACTGCAACTATTCGTTTGTGAAGCATACTCCCTCCCAGAAGAGCAGCCTGTTAGCCCCAGATCTTCATCACCATTTGGGTTCTTCACTCAACTGGTAAACCGTGTGGCAGAAGGGGCAAGTGACCATCGGCGCGCCGTTGACCACTTTGATATTTTCAGCAGTCAGCGTACCCCCGCATGACTGGCATTTTAATGAATCCATCGCCACATTTCCCGGCAGGTCCACCTTGAGGGTCACTTGAGTCGCGGCATCGGCTCTGGCTTTGCGACCGACCAGGTAGATGATCCCCAGGCCGATCCCGGCGCTGATCACCCCAACCACGATCCAACCGGGCTGCGGATTCGATCCAAAGGCACCCCAAATGAACAAAACACCGAAAAAGATGAGTATTGCAGCGACGATATAACCGACGGTTTTCATGCGTTACCTCCGGAATGAGTATAGTGTAGCATCGAAGGATAGCAGGTGCAATAAGGGTAGAGGGTGACGAACGTCATAAAAATATCAAGAATGGTAGAATCATTGCGCCGATTGGACGATTTGGAAAGCAGGAATATGCTATCGTGCTCATGGAGGTCGAATGGATATGAATGCGGAATTCGATGAGCTGCAACGGTTGAAGCAGGAAATCCATTTCCACAGCTATCGCTACCACGTGCTGGATGCGCCGGTGGTGAGCGATTATGAGTATGACCGCATGATGCAACGCCTGAAAGAGATCGAAGCCGCCCACCCCGAATGGATCACCCCGGATTCACCCAGCCAGCGGGTCGGGGCGGTGGCGGCGGAAAAATTTGGCAAGGTGCGCCACCCCGCGCCCATCCTCAGCCTGGGCAATGCGTTTGGGGTCGACGAGCTGAAAGCCTGGGTCGAGCGCCTGGTGCGCATAGATGAGCGGGTGCGCACGGCAGATTTTGTGGTCGAGCCCAAGATCGACGGTCTCACCGTGGTGTTGACGTATCGAGATGGCGTATTTGTACAAGGCGCCACGCGCGGAGATGGCGAGGTTGGCGAGGAGATCACCGCCAACCTGCGCACGCTCAAGGCTCTGCCATTACGGCTGCCGGTGGATCCGGAGGGTCCGGAACCTCCTGAAACCCTGGTGGTGCGTGGCGAGGCTTTTATGTTCATCCGGGAATTCGAGGCGTTGAACAAGCGACTGGAAGAGGCTGGTGAGCGCACTTACCTCAACCCGCGAAACACGGCTGCCGGCTCGCTGCGCCAGCTCGATCCGAGCCTGACCGCCAGCCGGCCGCTCACCCTGTACACCTACGCTGTGGTGGCAGCCAGCGGCGAGATTCCCCAGACTCAATGGGGGTTGCTTGGCTACCTGCGCTCGCTTGGATTGCCGGTGGCGAAAGACTCGGAATACTGCGCCAACCTGGACGAGGTTTTGAGCGCTGTTGAGCGCTGGCGCGACAAGCGCGACTCTTTGGGCTACGAAGCGGACGGGATCGTGATCAAGATTAACGACCTCAACCTGGCTGCCGAGTTGGGATTCGTCGGGAAAGACCCGCGCGGCGCGCTGGCGTTCAAGTTTCCGGCGCGCGAGGTGACCACTCGCCTGCTCGATATCGGGGTCAACGTGGGGCGCACCGGCGTTTTAACGCCGTATGCCATCCTCGAAGCGGTGGAAATCGGCGGGGTGATCGTCCGGCAGGCCACCCTGCACAATTTTGACTTCATCGCCGAAAAAGATATCCGTATCGGCGATCGGGTGCTGGTCAAGCGGGCCGGAGAGGTGATCCCTTACGTGATTGGTCCGGTGGTGGACGCGCGCACCGGGGATGAGCGAATCTTTACTCCTCCGCAAGCCTGCCCGGCTTGCGGACAGGCGGTGGAGCACCTGGCGGGTGAAGTTGCCTGGTATTGCGTCAACCTGGCCTGCCCGGCGCAATTGGTGCGCAACCTGGAACATTTCGTTTCTCGCGGGACGATGGACATTGTCGGCCTGGGGATCAAGATCGTCGAGCAACTGGTGGAGGCCGGTTTGGTGAAAAGCCCGGCCGACCTGTACGAGCTCAAACGGGATGACCTGTTGAAGCTCGAGGGCTTTGCCGAGAAGAAGGCCGACAACCTGCTGCAATCGATCGATGCGTCACGCCAGCAGCCGCTGGCGCGCCTGATCAGCGCGCTGGGGATCCGCGGGGTGGGGGAGGTGATGGCAGCCGACCTGGCGCGTGCCTTCCCCGACCTGGCTGCCCTGGCAGCGGCGACGCCCGAACAATTGCAGGGGATCGAAGGGGTAGGTCCAAATACGGCGTTGTCGATCGTGGATTGGTTCGCCAGGCCCGGGAACCGCGAGTTTATCGAGCGCCTGCGAGCTGCGGGGGTCTGGCCGGTGAGCCAGGCCGGTGAGTCGGCGAGTGAGGGATCCGGCGCGCTGGCCGGCCTGACGCTGGTGGTGACGGGAACGCTGCCCAATTTCTCGCGGGATGGGGTGAAGGAATACATCCAGAGCAAAGGGGGCAAAGTCACCGATTCGGTCAGCAAGAAGACGGATTATCTGGTGGCAGGTGAGGCCGCCGGATCCAAGCTGGACAAGGCCAGGCAACTGGGCGTGCCGGTGATCGATGAGGCCGGCCTGCTCGCCCTGGTGCAGCAGCGGTCTTGAGGGTGGGGTGGAATTCATGCCGGGCCAGATCATCCTGAAAGAAGGGCGGGAAAAATCATTGCGCCAGGGGCATCCCTGGATATTCTCCGGAGCCGTAGCGCGAGTGGAGTCGGATGCGCAACCGGGCGATACGGTGGCGATCCGCTCGGCACGCGGTGAGTTCCTGGCATGGGCGGCCTTCAGCCCCTCGTCCCAGATTCGCGCGCGCGTCTGGTCGTTCGAGGAGCAAGAGCGGGTCGATGTCTCCTTTCTGCGTAAACGGCTTCAAGCTGCCTTGAGCCTGCGCGACATGACCGTCTCAGCCGGCGAAACCGATGCGATCCGACTGGTGCACGGCGAATCGGATGGATTACCCGGGCTGGTGGTGGATCGATATGGCGATGTGCTGGTCATGCAGGTGCTGAGCTGCGGGATCGAAGCCTGGCGCGATGTGCTGGCTGACCTGCTGGTCGAGTTGACCGGTGCTCAGACGGTTTACGAGCGTTCGGATGTAGACGTGCGCGCACTGGAGGGCCTGGCGACACGCTCGGGCTTGCTGAAAGGAAAAGCGCTTCCTGCCGAGGTGGTGATTGAAGAACATGGCCTTAAATTCTTGGTCGATTTGCGCAGCGGGCAGAAGACGGGTTTCTACATTGACCAGCGCCGTAACCGCAAGCGGCTGGCGGAATATGCGGCGGGCAAGACGGTGTTGAACTGTTTTTGCTACACCGGGGCGTTCAGCGTCTATGCTCTCGCCGGTGGAGCAGAGAGCGTGTTGTCGATCGAAAGCTCGGCGGAGGCGTTGGCGCTGGCACGCCAGAACCTCGCCATCAACGGTTTGCCGGTGGAGCGGGCGGAATGGCTGGAAGCGGACGTGTTTGCGGCTTTACGCAAATTGCGTGACCAGGCGCGCTCTTTCGACCTGATCGTTCTCGATCCGCCCAAGTTCGCCCCCACTGCCGCGCAAGCGGAACGAGCCGCACGGGGGTACAAAGATATCAACCTGCTGGCGTTCAAGTTGCTCAATCCGGGCGGCGTGTTGTTCACCTTTTCCTGTTCCGGTGGGATTTCGCCGGCGCTCTTCCAGAAGATTGTCGCCGGGGCAGCGCAGGATGCCCAGGTGGAGGCGGTGATCGTCGAACGGCTGGCGCAAGGACCAGACCATCCGGTCAGCCTCAATTTCCCCGAAGGCGAATACCTGAAAGGCCTGGTGTGCGTCAAATGCGCTACCGGATCGTAGCCACGCTGGGACCGGCCAGCGCAACACCAGAAAGCTGGCGTGGGCTGATGGGGGCTGGGGCCAGCGCATTTCGCTTGAATACCTCTCACCTGACCATTGACCAGCTCCTCGGTTGGCTGGATCGGCTGGAGGCGTTCTTTGTCGCCCTCGGCGAGCGAGTGCCGGTCGTGCTCGACCTGCAGGGCAGCAAGTGGCGCCTGGGCCGGTTTGAGACTTTCGAGTTGTTCGCAGGGCGCTCCGTGCGCCTGGTGCCGGTGGAGGAGACTTCCGAGAGCGAGACCATCCCGGTACCTCACCCCGATTTCTTCAAAGCGGCACAGCGCTCGAATGGCGAAATCGTTCTCAACGATGCCAGGAGCAAGCTGGTCATCGAAGATTTTCTGGGCGATGGGATCGTCGCGAGGATTGCGCAGGGTGGGTGGATCGAGCCACGCAAAGGAATCACCTGCCTGGATGCCGATTTTCGCGCCGAAGGATTGGGTATGGGCGATCGAGAGATCTTATCCAGAACGATCGGATACTCCCAGGTGTCTTACGCGATCTCCTACGTCAAAGACGGTGCCGAGATGAGCGCCTATCGGGCCTGGTTCCCCGAACAGGCCGGATTGGTAGCCAAATTGGAGCGCGGGAGTGCGCTTGCGGATGCGCTGGAAATCGCTCGGTTTGCCGATGAGCTGTGGCTGTGCCGGGGCGACCTGGGGGCAGAACTGGGCTTGCGGCAGATGGCAGAAGCCGCCCATGTATTTACCGGTCAGATCCGGGATATTTTTGTCCCGACCTTGTTGGCAGGCCAGGTGCTGGAGCATATGACCGGCCATCCTGCTCCGACCCGCGCGGAAGTCAGCGCTTTATATGATGCTTTGTTGGCGGGATATGCGGGCGTGGTGCTCTCCGACGAAACGGCGATTGGGGCAAATCCGCTGGAGGCCTGCCGAACCGCGGGATTATTTCTCAAATAGAATACCCCAAGGCGCTAGTGGATTGTCCGATTGATCTTGATGGGATGTTATGGGGGCTTCGCCCCCATAACATCCCATCAATTCACGTTGGACAGAGTACCAGTCGCGCTGGCGCTTGGGGTATTGAGGTGGAGATGGCGGGAATTGAACCCGCGTCCGAAAGAATCGACCCTCGAACATCTACGAGCGTAGCTGATCCTCTATGTCGCCGGCGGTCCCAGGACCAGCAGGCAGGAACGCCGGCCATTCACTCGAGCCCGAAAGCCCTCTTTTATCCGGTTCGTGACCCACCCGGACAGCACCCTGACTTTGTCACGCCTGCTCGACCTCCGGCCAGGGAGCGGGGCCGGCAGACGTCACCGGTTAAGGTGATTTGCCACCAAAGGCTGGGTTAAGCAGCCAGCGGGAGGGCGGAGTAAGTGCGGTTGGCACTCAATTTTTTGTACTGATTTTACGAGGTCGGTACCTCTCGGCTCGCAGTCCGGGACCAGCCTCTCCCGTCGAAGCCTGTCATCCCCAGATATAGGTATTATAACATCGATTAGCCGGCACCATTGAAGCGATGACAGGTGTCTGGGAGCATTTGTCACCTTCATTCGGGATTGGTCGTAGAACCGAAGAAAGACGCATCCAAAACAGCTCGGACAGCGTAAATAGGTGTAGAATCTAGCCTTGTGCACCCGTGCACAAATCCCTCGGGCAGGAGGTAGCGCAATGATCACGATTTATAAAAATACCGAATCCGGCCTGGAAGTGATCCCCGAGGTGGCCACCGGCTGCTGGATCAACGCGGTCGATCCTTCTCCCGATGAGATCGACGAGTTGACGGCCATGGGAATCCCTCACGACTTTGTCACGTACTCTCTCGACCTGGATGAGCGCTCGCGCACTGAGAAGGAAGACGACGGCACGCTCCTGGTGCTGCTGCGTATCCCATACTTCCAGGGCGTCAAGATGGACATCCCCTACACCACCATCCCTTTGGGTGTGGTGATGACCAGCCGCTACGTGGTGACGATCTGCCGCCTGCAAAACGATGTCACCCAGGAACTGAGCTCGGGCCGGATGAAAGGGTTATCGACGGCGAAGCGAAACCGTTTCACGCTGCGTATCTTGCTGGCGGTTGCCAACCGTTACCTGGGGTATCTGCGCGAGATTAACCGTATCGTCGACACCCTGGAGGATCAAATCACCATTTCACAGCGTAACCGCGAGATCCTCGAGTTGCTTAAGTATCAAAAAAGCCTGGTGTACTTCAACACGGCGATTAAGTCGAATGAGCTGATGATGGAGCGGCTGCAACGTTGGCAGTTATTCAAGGCTTTTCCTGAGGACGAGGATTTACTCGAAGATGTCATCACCGAGAACCAGCAGGCCATCGAAATGGTGGGGATTTCCAACAATATTCTCAGCTCGATGATGGACGCCTTCGCCTCGATCATCTCCAACAACCTGAATGTGGTGATGAAATTCCTGACCTCGATCACGATTGTGATGTCCATTCCAACCATCGTCACCAGCTTCTTTGGGATGAATGTGACGCTGCCCTTCGCCGACCATCCACTGGCGGCGTTGTTCGTGGTGGTGATCTTCCTGGGTTTCTCTGGCCTGGTGATATACCTGTTTATGAAGCGGGATTGGTTCTAAATCACCCTTGCATATCTGGCATGTTGGTGTGCGCAGACCCGATCAGGTTTGCGCACAGGTTTTTTAACCCCTCCGGACATTGTACAAATCTTGTACAGCCAGGTTCGTAAGCTGGTAGAATCGATCTATGGACCAAAACGCAATCTTCGATTCCAGGCCGCCAAATGCAATCCCTATCCATCAAGACGAATCGAATCGCTATTTACACCTGGTCAATTTGTGCAAAGAATACCGCGAGGGGAATCAACCGCGCAGAGTGCTGGAAGATACCAACCTCGTTATCGCTCAAGGGGAGTTCGTCGCCATTCTTGGCAAAAGTGGCAGCGGGAAAACGACCCTGCTGAATTTGATCAGCGGTATCGACCGGGTGGATTGCGGGGATGTTTACCTGGATGGGGTTCTCCTGACCGGATTAAGCGAAACCGAGCGCACGCTTTTCAGGCGTGAAAAGATCGGGTTTATCTTCCAGTTCTTCAATTTGATCCCAACCCTGACCGTATGGGAGAACCTGATCCTTCCTCTGGAATTAAATGAGCGATCCAGCGATGAGGATTTTAACCGGGCGCGCAGCCTGTTGCGCGAGGTGGGTCTGGAAGGGCGTGAGAGCGCATATCCCGACCGATTGTCGGGCGGCGAGCAGCAACGCGTGGCTATTGCCAGAGCGCTGGTGCACGACCCTGCGCTGGTGCTGGCGGACGAACCGACCGGTAACCTGGACGAGGAAACTGGGCGGCACGTGCTGCACCTGCTTGACCGGTTGACCCGGCAGGCAGGAAAAAGCATGATCCTGGTCACCCATTCTGCCGAAGCGGCTTCCTTTGCCGACCGCATATTGGCTTTGCGCGAAGGTCGTTTGGTCCCCGTGGAAAAACCGGTGTGAAAACCTCTACCTGGGTCTCACCCGCCTTGCGCAAAGTCGGGCTCCGCACCTTGCTCCGGCACGGCTGGTAAACTGCCCTGATGATCTTCGGCATCGCCCTGGGCGTGGCGGTGGTCATTTCCATCGACCTGGCCAATGCCAGTGCGGGGCGGGCATTTGCGTTGAGCGCTGAAACGTTGACCGGGAAAGCCACTCACCAGATCCAGGGCGGCCCTCTGGGCGTTCCTGAAAATGTATATATTGAGCTCAAGCGATCTGGCTGGCAGTACCCGGTAGCCCCGGTAGTCAGCGAGTATGTGTCATCTCCCGAGTTAGGAGGCCAGCCGATCCAACTGCTGGGTATCGACCCCTTTGCAGACGGAGAATTGCGCTCCTTTCTCGGTTCACATGGCGAGGTGCCGCTCGAGCAATTGACCGCTTTTCTAGCCAGGCCGGGAGCGGTGTTGATTTCCCGATCGCTGGCTGAACGGTTTCGCCTCTCTCCGGGCGATCCCCTGACGATCTTGAGCGCCGGACGAAGTCACAAGGCATTCGTTGCCGGATTGCTCGAGCCTTCCGACAGTCTCAGCCGTAGGACCCTGGAGGGAGTTATTCTGGCAGACATCGCCACGGCGCAGGAATTGTCGACCCAATTGGGGTACCTCAGCCGGGTGGATTTACTCCTGCCCCAAGAAGATCCGGGTGTGTTAGCGGCCCTTAAAACCCGTTTACCGCCTGGGATGCTGGTGGTGCCGGCTTCTTCGCGCACGGATGCGCTCGAACAGATGACCGCCGCTTTCCGGGTTAACCTGACTGCGCTTAGCCTGTTGGCGCTGGTGGTTGGGCTATTTCTCATCTACAACACGATGACCTTCTCGGTCGTTCAGCGCCGCGAGTTGTTTGGAACGCTGCGCTGCCTGGGTGTTACCCGCCGGGAATTGTTCCTGCTGGTGTGCAGCGAAGCGTTGGTGGTTGGCTTGATTGGCTCTCTGATTGGGATGGGATTGGGGATCCTGCTGGGGCAGGGAACCGTGCGCATGGTATCGCAGACGGTTAACGACCTGTATTTCACCACCACCGTCCAAGCCGTGGGCATCCCGCTGGAAAGCCTGGTGAAAGGTTTGGCTGCCGGCGTGCTTGCGACGCTGGTCACAGCCGCTTTTCCCGCCTGGGAGGCGGCATCGGTACCGCCACGGGTGGCTTTGTTGCGCTCGGGACTGGAGTTTAAATCCAGGCGAGGGGTAATCCGGGCAGCCATGGGCGGGATGGTCACGTTAGCTTTGGCGCTGTTGATATTCCGCCTGCCCCAGGCCGGTTTATTCGCTGGTTTCGGTGGGACCTTGCTCACGGTGTTGGGCGCGGCGCTGCTGACCCCGGCAGCGGTGGTGTTGTTCGTCCGATTAACCACGCCCTTGTCCGGGAGCATCCTTGGGTTGATAGGGCGTATGGCGCCGCGAAACCTGGTCAACTCGCTCAGCCGGACGGCGGTTGCCGTGACAGCGCTCATGGTAGCGGTGGCGGTCACGATTGGGGTATCGGTGATGATCGATAGTTTCCGGCACACGGTGATCGTCTGGCTGGAAGAAACCTTGCAAAGCGATGTATATCTCTCTGCGCCGATCTACACCGCCACGACCCCCTCTGCGCCGGTCGATCCGCAAGTTGTCCAACGCCTGGCGACCTGGCCGGGTGTTAAGCGGGTCGACACGCTTCGATCAACGACTGTGCAGGCGCTCCAGGGGCAGATCAACCTTTCGGCAACCGATAATCCGCTAGTTGGACAGGAGCGGCTATTCGTCGCGTTGGAAGGCTCCCGCGACCAGGTCTGGGAACGCATGCTGGCGGGGGAGGTGTTGGTATCGGAACCGCTGGCGAACCGGTTGGGCATTCGCATGCCGGGGGAAAAGATCAGCCTGGATACCCCGCAAGGCTGGCGGGAGTTCAACGTCCTGGGTATCTTTTACGATTATGCCTCCAGCGAGGGCACGCTGTTTATGGCGATGCAACTCTACCGCGAGATTTGGCGGGATTACGCCGTCACTTCCGTTGGGTTGCGTCTTGACAACCCGCAGGACGCCGATCGGCTCGTTCGGGACTTGCAGGAAGGTCTCAACCGTGAGCAACAATTGGTCATTCGCGCCAACAGCACCTTGCGGCAAGACGTTTTGATGGTTTTCGACCGCACCTTTGCGATCACGGTAGCGCTGCGCCTGCTGGCGACGGTCGTGGCTTTCATCGGTGTTTTGAACGCTCTGTTCTTATTGCAATTCGAGAAACAACGTGAGGTGGGTATTTTGCGCGCATTGGGCCTGACCGGCGAGCAGTTGCGGCGCATGGTATTTCTCGAGACGGGGTTGATGGGTCTGGCCGCCGGGTTGCTCGCCATCCCCACGGGTTATGCTTTGTCGCTCATTTTGGTGTATGTGATCAACCGCCGTTCGTTTGGCTGGACGCTCCAGATGGATGTGGAACCTTTGGCCTTGCTTCAAGGCGTCTTGGTGGCGGTTTTCGCTGCGCTGCTGGCTGGGGTGTACCCGGCCATTCGCCTAAGCCGCCTCCCGGCAGCCGAGGTGATCCGTTATGAATAGGATGTTGGTTCGTAGGCTGTGGCTGGTGCCGGTCGTCTTATTGATTTTCTTTGCTCTGTTAGCCGGTATGCCATCGTTACGCAGCGAACTGCAAAATATCCTGGGCGTTGCCACCCCCAGGCAGCCGCAGATCCAGGCTCAAGTGAGAGGCCATGCGGTGGATCCGGGAGCGTTTGAGCGCGTCAGCGGCCCTCGGCCCCTGGATTTTCCGCAGGATTTGGGCGCGCATGACAACTTTCAAACCGAATGGTGGTACTACACCGGGAACCTGTCTGCCGAAAATGGCCAGCACTTTGGCTTTCAACTGACTTTCTTCCGCCGCGCAATCGTGGGGTCGGCGGAGCGGGTGACCCGCGAGTCGCTGTGGGCAACCGACCAGGTTTACCTGTCGCATTTCGCCTTGACCGACGTGAAGGCTGGAAGGCATTATGCTTTCGAGCGTTTCGAGCGCGGCTCGGCCGGGTTGGCGGGTGCGACAGGGATACCGATGTATGAAGTCTGGCTGCAGGATTGGTCGGTCAAGCAACTGGCCGATGAGCTTTACCGCCTGGAAGCGGCACAGCAAGGGGTGGGGATCCGTTTAGACCTTCTCGATAAAAAAGGGGTCGTGTTACAAGGAGAGGGCGGTTACAGTCAGAAGGGTCCTGACCCGGGAAATGCCTCCATTTACGTCAGCCAGTCGCGCCTGGAAGCATCCGGCATCCTTTTGGTGGGTGACGAGGAATATGTGGTGAACGGGTTGGCATGGATGGACCACGAATACAGCACCAGCGCACTCAGCCCCGACCAGATAGGCTGGGATTGGTTCTCCCTCCAATTGGAGGATGGCTCGGAGTTGATGGTGTACACCATCCGGCGGGCGGATGGCAGCGTGGACCCTTATTCTAAAGGAACCATGATCTATCCGGATGGCAGCACACGGCTTTTAAGAGCTGGCGATTTCTCAATCCAGGTCAACGATACCTGGAGAAGCCCGCACAGCGGCGGCGTGTACCCGTCAAGCTGGACTCTTACGATCCCGTCTGAGGCCCTGGTATTGGCGATTGATCCCCACCTGGCGGATCAGGAGATGAATCTCTCCTTTATCTATTGGGAAGGGGCGGTCAAAGTGAAGGGCGAGCGTGCCGGGCAACCGGTCGGCGGCAACGGTTATGTCGAATTGACCGGTTACGCGCAAAGCCTGGAGAATGCGTTTTAAAACAAAAAGAGGCGATGAGACGCCTCTTTTTGCGCAATCTTACCACCTGGTGTAACCCTGGGTCATCCCCCGGTATTCGATAAATGGCTCATCGATCAACTTGGCGTATAGCGCGATCTGGCAGGATTCCTCCAGCGTGGATGACCAGTGAAAGGCTTCGTCGATCGTCTGTCCGATGGCGAAACTCCCGTGACCGCGCAGCATGACGATCTTGTACGAGCCGAGCGCTTCGGCCAGTTTATTGGCCATCTCGGGCGTGCCGGAAGCGAACTCCTCGGTGATCACCGGCACTTTCTTGAGCAAGTAAGAGGCCTCGTTGTCGATCGGCACGATCTCATCGCGCGAGAGAGAAAAAGCGATCGCGGTGCGCGGGTGGCAATGCACGATGGCCAGGGCGGGCGTCTTCATATAGATGGTTCGGTGCGCCAGCAACTCGGTGGAGGCGAGGGTCACACCGGAGTCGTTCTTTTCCAGGCCGGTTTCGATCAGGTCGTGTGGTTTCAAGCGGCCCAGTTGTGCTCCACGCCGCTTGATGATCACGCGGTCACCGACGCGGATGCTGATGTTCCCGCCATGCGAGCTGATCATGTTGGCCGTGTACAGGTCGCGGCCAATCTCGCAAAACTGTTGGAAGATCCTCTCGTCGATCATGACATCACCTCCATCAGGTCTGCCAAACCGAGATCGACCAGTTTGGCATGCTTCGGATTGCCCTCATCGTCCCAGCCGCGCGCGCGGTAGTATTCCTTCAGCATCGGTTCGAGATGGCTGACCCACCCCTGGCTGGGACCCTCCGGCACAGGCTCTGCGAGCATGCGTGGGGGCAGCGTATCGTCGGCACGGGTGAAGCCTTCGCGCAGGTTGTACAATTTTTCGAGATTCCAAACTCGTTCACCGACCTTGATCAGGTCGCCGGTGGCATATTTGATCCCGCTAACGGCGCTCAGCACGCGGGCGAAGTACTCCTCTGCGACGCCCATGTTGGTGAACTTGCAGACCACCAGCGAGTCGATCGCCGCCGACGAATTTTGGTGCAGGATGACATATGAGGATTTGCCTTGCACCTGGAGGCGGTCGATCAACTTGGGCAGGCCCAAAACCTCCAAGCCGAGCATGTTTCCGCGCATGTGGCAGGCGCCACGATTGGATGTGGCGTAAAGCAACCCCTGGCCCTGCATACCCCGCGGATCGTAGGCGGGCATCTCTAAACCTTTTACCGACATGGATAGGTCGGGTCTGCCGTACTTTTTCGCCAGGCGCAGGCTTCCATCTGCCAGCTCCGCGCCAATATCCCGCCGGTAGGCCATGTTTTCGATCGTTGGCGCGAGCAGGTCGGCGCGTCCAAAACGCAGATCGCTGTCGAGCAAGCCAAGCTCACTCAATTCCATAGCGCAGGCGATGGTCGAGCCGGTCGAAATGGTATCCATTCCCAGGTCGTTGCACAGCGCATTGGCCTCAATGATGGCAGCCAGGTCGTTGATGCCGCATTCGGCGCCCATCGCCCAGGTGGTCTCGAACTCCGGGCCTTCTCCTTCGACTTTATCGGTTTTGCTGATACGGGTGCAGCCGATCGGGCATGCCCAGCAACTGTCGTTCTTGACCAGGTATTTCTCGGTGAGCGCTTCACCGGAGATGTCTTCGGCGTGCTCGAATTGGGTCTGGCGATGGTTGCGGGTGGGTAGCGCTCCGACCGCGTTGACAATGTTCATCATCACCACCGTGCCGAACTCGGGGAGCGCCTGGCTGGTTAGCGGACTGGCTTTGAGCAGCTTGCGCGTCTCATACAGCATAAACTTGAACAGCTCCTGGTCGATGATCTCCGGTCGATCTTTGCCTTCGACCACCACTGCCTTCAGGTTCTTGCTACCCATGACTGCCCCAGGTCCGCCGCGCGCGAGGCTGCGCTGCCCATCGTTCATGATCGCGGCGATTCGGGAGAGGTTCTCACCCGCTGGACCGATGCAAAGCACATTGCGACGGTTGTTGTTTTGACCGAGGATGGCGGTGGTTTCGCGCACGCGTTTTCCCCACAGGTGGGTGGCGTCTTTGATCTCGACGCTGCCCGGCTTGATCTCGATATAAACCGGCGTAGCGGACTTGCCACGCACGATCATCACATCGTAGCCGGTGCGCTTGAATTGCATGCCCCAGTACCCTCCCGAATTGGCATCCAGGATGGTGCCGGTGAGAGGGCTTTTGGTGCTGACAGAAAAGCGATTGCTGGTCTGGTATCCGGTCCCGGTCAAGGGTCCACCGGCAAAGATTAGCACGTTTTGCTCCGCCAGAGGTTCGACTTCAGGGCCCACTTCATCCCAAAGCAGGCGCGCGCCCAAGCCTCGACCCCCCAGGTAGAGGCGAGCCATTTCCAGGTCCAACGCTTTGGTATGCACGTCGCCATTGGTCAGGTTGACGTCGAGCAATTTTCCCATCCAGCCACCCATGGTCATACTCCTTATCGAGCCAGATTACTCCAGATTCATCTTACCACGAACAGATCACCAGCCAGACATCCCGAAATGCCCATTCAGGATCGTCTCCTTTATAACACTTCTACCGGCTGCACGCGCCAAATTTCTTCGCAATATTGGCGCACGCTGCGGTCAGATGAAAAATAGCCGCATCGCGCGGTGTTCAAGATCGACATGCGGGTCCAGGTTTCCACATCCAGGTAGGTGCGAGCAGCATAGTCTTGGGCGTCCAAGTAAGATTGGTAATCCGCCAGCAGCATATATTGGTCGCGGTTCAACAGCGAATCGATGATCGGTTGGAAGATGCCCGGTTCGTCGGGGGAAAAGGCGTTATGGGCGATGCGATCGATCACCCGGCGCAACTCGGTGTTGTGCTGGTAAACCTCTCGGGGATGGTAACCATTCTTTC
>JARKOV010000058.1 GCA_029975965.1 Anaerolinea sp.
GACGGCTGCGCTGGGCTGGAGCATGCCTTTCCTGGCGGCGGTTGTCTTCGTGGCGGTGTTCACCAACGCCGTGGTCAGCGAGGCCAACGCGCGGGCCGAGCTCGCCCGCGCCAACCAGAAGCTGCGCGAGTACGCTGCCCAGGTGGAAGAGCTGGCCGTGGTGCAGGAGCGCAACCGGCTGGCGCGCGAGATCCACGACGGGCTGGGTCATTACCTGACCGCCATCGATATCCAGTTGAAGGCCGCTCAGGCGATGGCCGCGCAGGACGCCGGTTCGGCGCAGACCGCGCTGCAGAACGCGCAGACGCTGACCGGCGAGGCGCTGGCCGATGTGCGCCGCTCGATCAGCTCGCTGCGCAGCGACCCAAGCACCAGCCGCCCGCTGGTGGAATCGCTCAATTTGCTGCTGGCTGAGACGCGCGCCGCCGACCTGCAAGCGAGCCTGGCGGTGAGCGGGACGCCGCGCCCGCTGCCCCAGCAGGTGGAGTTCACCCTCTACCGCGTCGCCCAGGAGGGCCTGACCAACGTGCACAAACACGCCAACGCCAGCCGGGTGGAGCTGCACCTGGACTACCGCGAGCGCGGGGTGCGCCTGTCGATCGCGGACAACGGCGCCGGCGCGAGCGAAGCCGAGGGCGGCTTCGGGCTGCTCGGGCTGCAGGAGCGCGTGCAACTGGTCGGCGGCAGCCTGCACGTCGAGACGTCCCCCGGCGCGGGGTTCCGCCTCGAAGCCGACCTGCCCACCGGGTGAGCGAATTGAGCCAGGCAAGCGCGCCGCAACGAGGTGAAGATGGCTGAACACACGCAGTCGAAGAAGAGCATTCGCATCCTGTTGGTGGATGACCAGACCATGTTTCGCCAGGGGATGCGCATGCTGCTCTCCTCGCAGGCCGATTTCGAGATCGTCGGCGAGGCGGCCGACGGCGAGGAAGCCCTGGCGAAAGTCGCCCAGCTCAAGCCGGCTGTGGTGCTGATGGACCTGCGCATGCCTGTGCTGGACGGCGCGGCGGCCACGCGCCGCCTGCGCGCATCTCACCCCGAGGTGCGCGTGATCGTGCTGACCACCTTCGACGAGGACGCGGCGGTGTTCGACGGCCTGCGCGCCGGGGCGATCGGATACCTGCTCAAAGACGCGCCCACCGACAAGCTCTACGAGGCCATCCGCGCCGCGGCGCGCGGCGAATCGTTCCTGCAGCCCTCGGTGGCGGCTAAAGTGGTGGCCGAGTTCGCCCGGCTGGCCGAGCAGGCGCCGGGGGGCAACCAGTCGCTGCCCGAGCCGCTCTCCCCGCGCGAGCTGGAGATCTTGCGCCTGCTGGCCAACGGCGCGACCAACAAGCAGATCGCGGCGCAGCTCGTGCTGGCCGAGGGCACGGTCAAGAATCACGTGACCAACATCCTGATCAAGCTGGACGTGACCGACCGCACCCGCGCCGCGCTCCGCGCCCGCGAGTTGGGGCTGTTGTAATGAAGACCGAGTCAAATTCGGAAACGTTCATCCCCTGGCTGTGTAGTTCCGCTGGGTCGTGCCAACTGGCGATCCCATTGACAGTTCACTGTTATTAGATATACTGGCATCAAGCCAAGCGAATGAGACTCTCTTTTTGGGACGTGCTTTCGATCCTTTTGCTGGCAGGGGCGGCCCTGGTCTTTTTGCTGTTCCTGGCCATCTTTATCGACCCCCAGACCTTTCTCAACCCGCTCCCGCCGCCCACCGCGGTGCCGGAGGTGTTCATCCCCAGCGCCACGCCCACCCGCCGCGTGCTGCCCACCCTGATCTCGCCGGTCGCGGGCGATACGGCCACACCGCAAGCGCTGCGCCCATCCTCGACGTTTGCGCCCACCTTTACCAGCTACATCTTCCCCTCGTTTACGCCGACGCCGACCAACACGCCGACCCCCACCCCCACCGCCACGCCGACCAACACTTACACTCCATCGCCCACCCCGACGCGCACCCACACCCCGGTGCCCCCGACCGCGACCCCAACCGAGACGGCTACCGCCGGATACCCTGCTCCTTGAAAGGCGATATGACCGAACCGATCACCCCCGAACTGTTTGCCCACCTGGTCGACCTGGCCGCCCTTGAGCTGGGCGCCGACGAGGCCGAGTACATCCGCCGGCAGCTCAACAAGCAGCTCAACGCGATCCATGAGCTGGAGGCCATCCCGCTGGACGAGAGCCTGCCGCTCGCCTCGCACGGCGTGCCCTACACCGCCGCGATCAGCCAGCCGCCGCGCGAGGACGAATGGCTGGCCTGCCCTAACCCGGAAGAGATTTTGTCGCAAGCCCCGCAGCTCGAAGAGGGCTACATCATCGTCCCTGACATCCCTCACACCAAACTGGAGTAAGCCGCCCTCATGGAACCCTGCGACCTGACCGCCGGCGAGCTGGCCGCCCTGCTGCGCCAGCGGAAAATTTCTGCCGTAGAAATCCTCGAATCGAGCCTGGAGCGCATCGGGCAGGTGGACGGCCGCCCCGGCACGCTTGAGCCCGGCGCCCCGACCGCGGAAGATGCCCGCAAGGTGCACGCCTTCATCACCCTCACCGACGAGCGCGCGCTGGCACAGGCGCGCGAGGTGGACCGCAAGCTGGCCGCCGGCGAAGACCCCGGCCCGCTTGCGGGTATTCCCTTCACCGTCAAGGACATCTTTTGCGTGCGCGGCACGCCTTCCACGGCGGCGTCGCGCATCCTGGCCAACTTCACCGCGCCCTACACCGCCACGCCGGTCGAGCGTATGGAGGCTGCCGGCGGGGTGATGCTGGGCAAGGTTAACCTCGACGAGTTCACCTACGGCTCCTCGAACGAGTCCTCGGCCTTCCAGCCCAGCCCGCGCAACCCCTGGGACCCAACCCGCGTGCCCGGCGGCTCGTCCGGCGGGAGCGCGGCTTCGGTGGCGGCGGGCGAAGCGGTGCTCAGCCTGGGCACCGACACGGCCGGCTCGATCCGCCAGCCGGCCTCGTTCTGCGGCGTGGTGGGGGTGAAGCCCACCTACGGGCGCGTCTCGCGTTATGGGCTGATCGCCTTCGCTTCCTCGCTGGACTGTCCCGGCCCGGTCGCCAGGGATGTGACCGGCGCGGCGATGATGCTGCAGGCCATCGCCGGCGTGGACCCGAAGGACAGCACCACGGCGTCTCTTCCGAACGACGATTACCTCGCCGCGCTGGAGAAAGGCGTGCGCGGGATGCGCATCGGCCTCTCGCCGGACTACTTCCGCATCACCTTTCCCACCCCGGATGGCGGGTTCGAGCAGCAGCCTGTCCCGGCGGAGATCGAGACCCCGGTGCGCCGCGCCGCGGAGCTGCTGCGCGCGCTGGGCGCGGAGATCGTCGAGGACGTGCCGATGCCCAACACGCGCTACGGCATCCCGGTTTATTTCGTTATCAGCCGCGTCGAAGCGGCTTCTAACCTGCACCGCTACGACGGGGTCAAGTACGGCTACCGCGCGCCGCAAAGTGAGGGCGACCTGCGCCAGATGTACAAGCGCACGCGCGGGCAAGGGTTCGGCCCGCAGCCCAAGCTGCGCATCCTGATGGGCATGTACGTCAGCGCGGCGCAGTACAGCGAGCAGTATTACCAGCGCGCGCTGCGCGTGCGCAGCATGATCCGGCGCGACTTCGACGCCGTTTTCGACCCCCAGGGCGCGTACCGCCTGGACGCGCTGCTCACCCCGACCACCCCCACCGCCGCCTTCGCCATGGACGCGGTCTACGGCGACTCGGTGCTGATGCAGTATGCCGACCAGTTGACCGTGCCAGCCAACCACGCCGGCATCCCGGGGCTGTCGCTGCCGGCCGGGCTGGACGCAGCCGGCCTGCCGTTGGGCATCCAGTTGCTGGGGCCTGATTTCAGCGAGGCGCGGCTGTTGCAAATCGGGCGCGCCTACGAGCTGGCGACCGAGTCGGACGCTTGGCGCAAGGCCAGGCCGAAGGTTTTAACGATGTAAGTGCTCAATTTCAATACCTTCCGAGCAGTTCCTGTTGCTTTACAAATAAGTTGCAATTGCCGGCGCGGACGTTTCCAATCCGGATTATGCCTATAATTGAATATTGTCAGCGCCGGCGAGCGCCGGGGTTGTTGTCATGCTGAGATCTTCGGTTGAGGGGCGTGTTTGAACGGGCAGACTATTCTTCTCGTTGCGGCTACCATCATCATCGCTGTCGTTCTTGACCTGGGCATCCTGCGCTGGCTCAGGCGCCGCTCAGGCAACCCCTCGACCCCCGGCGCGATGCTGCTGGGATCGTATTCCCCCTTGTTAGCCTGGATCAAGGGCTTAAAACCAATTGATCTGAGCGGCCGGGTGGGCCGGTTTGCCGGTGCCGCGCAGCGCCGGTTTGCCCGCCTGGCGAGCGCCGTGCGGGACGGGTTCGGGTGGCTGGCGGACAGGTTGAAACGCCTGGCAGCCTCACTCGCCGCGCCGTTACCCCCCAAGACGCTGCGCGAGCGCTTTGACCTGCTCTTCGTCCCGCCGGTAGCAGCGCGGCGGGCTGAGACGACCCTCGCGGTGACCAGGTACACCTGGCTGGAGTGGGCCGCCTTGCTCGTGCTGGTGGCGGCTTTCTGCGCCGGTTTCCTGCGGTTTCAGTTCAACCAGGTGCTGCCGGGCAACGAGTCGGAAGTCTTCCAGATGCTGGATAAGATTTTTTACGACTCGCTGGTCAAATACGGCCAGTTCCCGGAGTGGAACCCGTACATTTACACCGGCCTGCCGATGGTCGGCGACCCCATGTTCCACTCCTTCAACCCGGTGGTGACGCTGCCCGTTCTGCTCTTCGGCGCGGAGAGCGGCTTCAAGCTGGCCGTTTTCTTCAGCTACCTGCTGGGCGCCTTTGGCATGTGGCGGCTGTGCGCCACGCTGGGTTTGGGGGCTGTTCCCCGCCTGTGGATTGCGCTGTTGTTCACCTTCGCCGGACAGCCGCTGGCACGCTTTTTCCAGGGGCAGTACCTGTTCATCTTCGCCTGGGCCTGGATTCCGTGGATGTTCGTCGCGCTGACCCATCTCTACCGTCACCGGAGGCGCACCGACCTGGTCGCCGGGGCGTTTTGCCTGGCGATCATGTTCCTCTCCGGCAACGCCTACTACGTCTTTTACACCGCCATCTTCACCGTGCTGTACGTTGTCCTGGCGGCCTTCTCAATCGGACCGGAAAAGCCCCGCCTGCGCATCGACCTGCGCTGGCTGGTCGCCGCCGGGTTGATGGTGCTGCTCTCGCTGGGGCTGTGCGCAGTTCAACTTCTGCCCACGCTCGAGTTCTGGCCGCTGGTCAGCAAGGACGGCGGCATCCTCGGCTCGCAAAACCTGGCCAGCATCCTGACCGATTTCCTCTCCAAAGACACCGCGCGCCCGGATATCTTCGCAATCTACCCGGCGCGCGAGGAGTTTTACGCCTACATCGGCATCTGGCCGTTCCTCCCGCTGGTTTTCCTGCCGCTGGTGTTTTTCAAGCGCCCGGTTAAGCGCCTGGTGGGTTTCTTGGGGGTCATGTTGCTCTTTTCCGTGCTGTGGATCGGTATGCAATATATGCCCTGGGCCGACCTCTACCAGCGCATCGACTTTCTCTACCGCTTCCGCCACCAGGGGCGCATGATCCTCTTTGTGCAATTGGCGGTGTTGCTGGCGGCAGGGCTGTCGATCGATTATGTCTGGGGGAGGCTGACCGAAGGATACCCCCGGCCGCGTTGGAAGATGCCGGTGCGGGAGTGGCTGCGCTCCCTGACGAAAATCCTGGTCGCCGGCTTGCTGTTGGCCTTCTTCGCCCTCTCGGTTCGCGATGTGTTTATGACCAACCGGCCAATCGCGCAGACCGTGGAACGGGATATCAACGCCTTCGCCGCGATGACCTGGCTGCGCCAGACCGACCCAACGGTTTTTTACACCCGCCACAACCCGGATAACGCGGCCTACGCCGCCGCCAACGCCAACGAGCTGCGCCTGATCCAAATCTGGTATCACTACCGCGACATTCGCAATCCCGATTCGCATTCGCCGTTCCGGCCGGTCACCGGCAACCCGAAGTATCAAGTGCAGTCGATGCTGCACGACACGCTGCCCGAGCAGTCCGACCTGATCTATGAAAAAGACGGGTACGGGGTTTACCAGAGCCGCACCAGCCTGCCGTTTGCATTTTTAATTGACAAAGCCACCCTGGCGGGCGGCGCCGCCGCCGGGGAGGTGACCAGGCAAGAGGTAGCGGAGCAGACCGCCTACATGCCGGGACCCAACCAGGTTGAGATCGTCGCCAGCAGCCGCGGAGGGGAGACCCTGATCGCGTTGGTGACCGACTATCCCGGCTGGCAGCTTTGGGTGGATGGGCGGCGGGCGGACAAGTACGAGGTGAGCGGGTACCTGGCTGCCGACACCTTGCCCGGCACGCACGAGTACGTCTTTAAATTCATCTCGCTGCCGTTCCGGGTTGGCTTGCTGATCAGCCTGGTGTGCCTGGGTGTGGCTGGGGCGTGGGTCTGGCAGGAAAACCACGCTCGCTGGCGGGCCTGGCTGGTCACCGTGAAAACGGCCCTGGCGAGGCAGGCCGAAGCCCGGCAAGAGGCGGAGCTGGCGCGGGCGCAAAGCCCGACCCATTTCGAGTTTGACCTGCTGGGGCTGCACATCGTCGTCACCCGTGCCCAGAGCGAGGCGGCAGTCAGGGCCGGGGGCATGGCTGCCGTGCTGTTTGTCTTGTCGCTGGGCGTGTATGCCTTCATTCACTTTTTCGCGCTGGACCGTTACCCGATCTATTTCTTCTGCGATGAAGCGACCAACTCGTTGTTGGCTGCCGACCTGATCAAGAACGGTTTCAAAGACTCGGCCGGCAACCTGTTCCCGGTTGTTTTTGACGTGGGGGTGATCGGCTGGCGGCCGCTCTTTTCGGCCTACCCTCACGCGCTGACCGTGGCGCTTTTCGGTAAATCGATCGTGGCGAATCGCGCCACCACCGGCGTGATCGCCCTGCTGGCGGCGGTCGCGGTGTCCTTGACGCTCAAGCAGGCTTTTCGCGCGCGCTACTGGTGGGCGGCCGGGCTGGTGCTGGGGTTGATTCCAGCCTGGTTCTTGCACTCGCGCACCGGCTTCGAGACCGCCATGGCCACCGCCTTTTACGCCGGTTTCCTGTGGCTGTACATCCTCTACCGCACGCGCAGCCCGCGAGCCTTGATCCCCGCTGTCTTCCTGGGCGCGGCTGCCTTCTACACTTATTCCAACTTCCAGGTCATTTTGGGGCTGACCGCGTTGCTGTTCATCCTGGTCGATTTTCGCTACCACCTCCAGAACCGGCGGGTCGCCCTGCCGGCGCTGGGCCTGGGTCTGCTGATGCTGTGGCCCTTCGTTAATTTCCAGCTCCAGCATACCGCGGGTTACCAGCAGTCGCTGTGGCGGATGAATTCTTTCCTTTTCCAGGACATACCCGCCGGCGAGAAGGTGTTGAAGTATTTCAGCAATTACCTTTACGGCTTGAGCCCGGCGTACTGGTTCTGGCCGAACGAGCAGGACCTGCCGCGCCACCAGATGAACGGCTACGGGATGATCTGGCCGGCGATGTTGCCCTTCTTCCTGTTGGGCGTTTACACCTGCATCCGAAACTTTCGGCAGGCGCCGCACCGGCTGCTGCTGCTGGCATTGCTCACCATCCCGGCCGGGGCGTCGCTGGTGGATATCGCCATCACGCGGGTGCTGTCCTTTGTCATCCCGGCCACCCTGTTGGTGGCCCTGGGGTTGGAGATGGCGCTGGGTTGGGTCGAGCGGCGGCTCCCGCATAAGCTGACAGCCTGGGCGACTTTTGCCGGCCTGGCCGCCGCCAGCCTGCTGCTGCTCAACAGCGCGCTCACCAGCGGTCCGTTCTGGTCGCACGATTACGGCCTGTACGGCATGCAGTACGGCGCAAAACAGCTCTTTGAAGGGGTAGTTCCGCGCTACCTGGCCGAGGACCCGGAAAATCGCATCGTCGTCGAGCCTTCCTGGGCGAATTCCAGCGACCTGTTTGAATATTTCTTCCTGAACCAGGCCCAACAGGAGCGGGTCACCTTTGACAGCCTGGAAGGCTATCTCCAGCGACCGGGTGAGCTGTCGCCGTCGACCTACTTTATCACCATTCCAGACGTGCTGGCCAACGTGCGCAAAAGCGGGCTGTTCAAGACGATCGACGTAGTGGAGACGATTCCTTACCCCGATGGAGCGCCGGGCTTTCACGTGGTCCGGCTGGAGTACGTGGACAACGTGGACGAGATGTTTGCCGAGATGAAGGCGGCTCGCCAGGCGCTCGAAACCACCGCGCTGGCGCTGGATGGGCGAAATGTGACCGTGCGCTATTCGCGGCTGGATATGGGCGACATCGATAAGATCTTCGACGGCGACCCAAACAGCCTGATGCGCGGGTTGGAGGCGAATCCGTTCAAGCTGGAATTGACCTTCGAGGGCGAGATCGAGGTCAGTGGGCTGGTGTTCAACGCCGGGACGATGAACTCCCTGGTGAAAGTGAGCCTGTATGCGCCCGGTGAAACCGAGCCGCGCGTGTTCACCCAAACCTTCCGTGACCTGCGCGAAGGCAACACGCGGATCGACTTCCGCTTGAGCGATGCGCCGCTAAAGGCTCACCAGATCGTGTTCGAGATCCAGGACGTGGATATTCCCACAGGCGAACCCGCCAACGTCCACCTGTGGGAATTCGACTGGTATTGAGATTACCCGCCCAACAACATCCCCGCGCCGATGCCGAAGATCGCCAGGATGCTCCCGGCGATGGCGGTGATGATCAGTTGCACGATCAGCGCGACCACCACGGTGACGATCACGCCCACCCAATCCATGTTGGTGGCCTCGCGGATTGAGAAGAAGTAAGCCACCAGCCCGGCCAGCCCGGCGAGGATCGTCACCGGCGAGAGCACGCAAACCAGCGCCGCCGAGATGGCGGAGAGAATGCCCAAAAAGCCGATGACGCGCCACACGTTGGCCAGTCCCATCGCCCGCGCGAGCTCTTCGAAGCTCGCGGTGGATTTGAACATCGCCCGTGCAACCCAACTGATCAAGAATGCCGAGAGTGCAAAGCCGAGCACAGCCAGCAGGGTGCTGACGATGACGGCGATGACGAACCCGACAAACCCCTGGCTGCCGCTCAGGTAGCTTGCGCTGGAGCCCAAGGCGGCGATGAAATTGACCACCACAACGATCAACCAGGCGTCGGTGGTGAAGTCCTTGTCGCGCGCGACCTCGGCGTAAACGCCTTTGCGGAAAGTAAACGCGCCCTTAATGCGCTCGATGAGCATAGTTGTCCTCCCAAGATTAAAATAGGATGAGTTTATTATAAGTTAACCCCGGAAAACGGCGCTCGATTTGATACAGGAGAAATGGATCGCTAGGGCGATTGCATTATCTATCTGTCCAGTGGATTCAAATCGGGAAACGCTGAAAATCACCCCCCGAAAGTGTCATTGCGAGATGCCGAAGGCTTTGCGAAGGCATCGAAGCAATCTCGGCTTGATTATCCTTGAGCTAAAACGAGTTTGCTTTGGCGCAAAGCCGCCTCGCAAAGACGTTTTTCGGTAACTTGTTTGATCAAAATTTCATGATGCAAGCGCCCTAATGGATCGCTCTGCTCAGGAGGTTGGAGGATAAGATCCTGGGTGGATTATGAAGGCGCTGTGCCAGGCAACAGCCTGGAGGGCGGGCCGGCTCGCGCGTCACCAGACGCGTTCGAGGTCGGGGTTGTCGAGCGCGGTGCGCCCGACCTTGGCCATATCGACCCATTCGCCGTCGACTTTGATGCGCACCACGTCGGCGGTGTAATCGGTGACGGTAGGGCCGTGGTTGTCGAACAGCGCCGAACCGACGGCATAAATATCCACCGGCACCTTCAGTCGCTCGAAGCGGTTGATTTTCTCGGGGTTGAAGCCGCCCGAAACGACGATGCGCACGCTGCGGCAGTACTCGCGGGCAGGCTCACGCCAGGACCCCGGCAGGTCCCAGCTCTCCCAGGCGGCGTCGAGGGCCTGGCGCACCAGGAAGACCAGGCGCGGGTTGACCCCCAGGTCGAGTTGCGGGTCGCCCAGCGGTGGGACGGAAATATCGCGCAGGCTGCCGCTGGTGTCGAGGCGAACGCCGTACAGGCGGTAGCGCTCGGCTTCGCGGGTGTCGCCGGCCTCGACCAGGGAGCGGTAGCGCTCGAACATTTTACGGCAGACCAGCAGCGAGTCGCCGACCGAGTCGTTGTTGAAATCGACCAGTGCAATGCGCGGGATGCTCGCCGGGAGCACGTCGGCAAAGGCCAGCATGGCCTCGGCGGTGTCGCCCAAAAAACTGGCGATGGCGGCGTGCGCCACCGTCCCGCCGCCCGCGCCGCCCCACCAGTCGCCCTGCGCGTCGGTGGAGACAAACGGGCCGAGGGTGGAGGCGTAATCCATGTTGAAGCGCTGCACCGCCATATTGTAGGCGTAGCCGTCGGCGGCCTGCACCTCGTGCACGTCGAAACGGGCGGGGAAGAAGAGCACCGGCTTGCCGCGCGCGGCGATGAGCGTCTCATAGACGTTGGTCGCCACGCGGCTGGCGCGGGTGAGGATGCCCAGGGTGGCGGTCTCGAGAATGGCGAAATCGCGATAACGGCCGCGCACGCGGATCACCGGGCGCACGCTGAGAGGGTCTCCGTTGCTGCTGACAATGGTGCCGTCGTGGACCGCCCAGACCTGCAACTGGTCGGCGGTGTTGACGAAGTCTTCACCGGCGAAGTAGCCGGTGCAATGGCGCAGCATGGTCAGCGCCTTGTCCACGCCGACCACCAGCGTGGCGCCGGCGCGGCGGGTGAACCACTGCATTTCCACCTCGATGTCGCCCACGCGGATAGTTTCCGGGGCGATGCCGGCCGGCAGGTTGTTCTGGTCGCCGCGGTAGGTGTAGCCCCGGCTTGAGAGGACGCTCAACATGGTGGCGATGTTGGTAAAGTATTTATCGGTATACCAGCCGCGCCGCATGCGCTCGATATCCAGTTTGAAGGTGGTGTTGTCCAACCGCTGTCCGTCGAAGATGCTCATCCGTGGCTCCTGTGACCGATCGACACTTTGTGTAATTTATACACTATTATACCGTCTTCTGGCGTTTCGTCAATGGGGAAATCGAAAGGTGAATGTCTGCTCAGATACCCGCCAGCCGGCGCGAGAAGGGAGATCAACCACCAGGCGGAAAAGGCACCCCCTACGCTGCTGCATGGAATGCGAAGGAATGAAAAAAGCGCCGTTGAGGCGGGCCGGGGTGTCCGCCCTTTTTCTTGAAAATTCCCCCTATCGCTTGCCCGCGCGCAGCATCTGGATGGCTTTGTCGATCCGCCGCCGGCGGGTCTCGGGGGATTTGGCGTCCTGGATGGCGAGGACATGCTGGCGCTTGTGGCTGTATGGCAGCTTGTCGAAGGCCTGGCCGGCCTGAACGTCCGCGGCGAGGGCCGCGGCGAAATCGGGGGGCACTTCCACCACGCGCGGCTGGGTGTCCAGCTCGATCTCGACTTCCAACTCGTCTCCGGCAGCCACGCTGGCGCCCTGGCGGTTCTCGGCGCTGACCCCGACCACGTACACCTCGCCGTAAGCCGCCACCGTGGTGCGGAAGGTGTAGCCGTTGATCGTGACGCGCACCGGCGGTCGCTTTGCCTGCCCAAGCGCCGCCACCACTTCACCCGGGACGCGGAAGGCGGTGGCGGTCTTGCCTTCCAATTGCAGCACTGCGCGAAATTTCATTCCCACCTCAATTATTTCTCCAGTGGGTCTGGTACTTCTTGCGATATTTGGCATCCGTTTCCAGCTCGATCAGGTCCAGCGCCAGCTCGCGGATGCGCTCCTCTCTGACCTGGTCGTACAGGTGGCGCAGACCCTGCAGGATGTCAAAGCGGATCAGGGTTGCATTCTTCTCGGTCGCGCACTCTCTGAACCGGTACGCCAGCTCATCCAACAGCTTATTGCGCTGCGCTGGCCCCGCCAGGCCGACCTTCCACAGCGCCTGAAGGGTGTGCCGCGCGGTGACGAAGCGCGGGTCTTTCGTGACCGCCACCAGCGCATCCAGGGTCTTGAGCATGCGCTGCTCGGGGTCGCTCAGCGCCAGGTTGCACAGCACCTGCGCCGCGATGGCGCGCACGTGGTTGTCTTTGTGCTGCAGCGCCGCTTCCAGGTCGCCCCACACCACGTAGGCCCAGCCGACCGGCTGCTCGGTGGCCGCCAGGATCTCCAAAAAGGCCCGATTCTGCGCCTGCCTGTCCTGGGAATACAGGTTATCCAGGTTGGCCAGGGTCGTTGAGTCCATCTCCATCACCTCCATCATTCTGCGCCTGCCGACCGATCGTGTAATTTATGTTCTGTAAAATGTGGGGCAAAGCCCACATTTTACAGAAAAATTAAAACTCAACCTGCCGACCGCTCATGTAATTTATGTTCTGTAAAACGTGGGGCAAAGCCCACATTTTACAGAAAAATTAAAACTCAACCTGCCGACCGATCGTGTAATTCTATTTCGATAAAATGTCGGGCAAAGCCCACATTTTAGAGAAAAAAATAAAACCCAACCTGCCGACCGATCGTGTAATTCAATTTCGATAAAATGTAGGGCAAAGCCCACATTTTACAGAAAAATTAAAACCCAACCTGCCGACCGATCGTGTAATTCTATTTCTATAAAATGTAGGGCAAAGCCCACATTTTATAGAAAAATTAAAACCCAACCTGCCGACCGGCGAAGGACAGCCCGCGCTCCGCCAGCGCCCGGTGCAACAGGCGCAGCGCATTTGGCCCGATGCCGTGCAGCCGCCTGACCTGCTCCTCGCTGAGTTGTGCCACCTGTTCCAACCGGTAACAGCCGGCGCCGTGCAGCGCGCGCAGCGCCGGGGCTGATAGGCCGGCGGGAAGGTCGCTGTTTTGAGGCGCGGTAAACGAGTCGATTTCTGCTTTCATCGCATCTCCATCAATAGATGGTCACTTCGAGGCGGACCTCACTCGTTCGACCATCTGGCGAATGATGCCCAGGTGCAAGGCGGCGTGGGGGACGAGGGCGATCCCGCCGGTGAGGTACTCGCCCGGCAGCTCCACCTGTTGCCCGATGCCTTCGACCAGCGCCTCGTATTCCGCGCGCAAGTCCTGGCGCAGCCGGTTCCACTTCTCCTCGTCGGCGGTGACCAGGTCCCAGCTCTCATCCCAGTCGGGGTTCCAGGGCCTGCCGCGCAGGGTGGCGTTCATGTTGGCCAGGCTCCAGCGCAGGTGCTCGGCGTTGGCGGCGATGGTCGAGCCGCGCGAGCCGCTGCCATCCACCGAGGTGGAGGCCTCCACCGCGCTCACCCCGGCCAGCACGCCCAGCACGCCGCAGTTGGGCTCGTTGTCGACGAACCAGGTGCCGGATGGATCGGGCGGCCCGGCGTAGGCTTCAGCCAGCAGCACGAGGATCGATTGCAGCACGGTTTTGGTTGGGAGTGTGGTCATGGCAGGTTTACCTCATGGATCGGTTGAAACTACTTTCACGCGAACCTTTTTGCGGCGCGGGCTTTGGCGCGGGCCGCTTCGACGGCGCGGTCGCGGGACGGCGCGTTGGTCTCGAGCGCGGTCAGCAGCGCGGCTGAGGCGGCGGCGACCGCGTCCACCGCTGCATAAAAAGCCGCCTGGTTAGCTTTGGATGGCTGGTTGAAGCCGCTCACTTTGCGCACGTACTGCAGCGCGGCGGCGCGAATTTCACCCTCGGTGGCAGGCGGCTCGAAATTGAACAGCGTTTTAATGTTGCGGCACACGTTCCCTCCTCTCAATCTCCGGGCTGCATTTCATATTCGGCGGGGGGCAGGCTGAGCGGCGTCTTTTCCGGCTGCCGGTGGAAGAAAAGCCACGTGGCCGGGACAGCCATCAGCGCGCTCGCCAGCACCAGCAACACCTCGATCGTGACCAGGTCCGAGATGGGGCCAAAGATGAGCATCCCAAACGGCATGACCGTGTTGGCAATCAACATGTGCACACCGAACACCCTGCCCTGCATGTCCGGCTCGACCATTTCCTGCAGCAGCGTGGCGGTTGAGGCGTTGAGGAAGGGCATCGGAATGCCGGAGAGAAACATGAGGACCAGGTACAGCACGAAACCGTTGGCCAGTCCCAGCCCTGAGAACAAGATCGCCCACAGGATGCAACTCAGGGCGATGGTGCGGAAATGGTTCTTGAAACCGCCCCAGGCCATCATGATGAACCCGCCCAAGATCGAGCCGACGAAGAAGGTCACCTCGTTGGCGGTCAGGCGCCAGACCTCTTCGCCAAACGAGCGCGCCACCAGCAGCGGGGTGAGGAATATCACCGGCGAGAGCAGGAAGAAGGTCAAAGCGAAGAAAGCGAACAGGGTCTTGATCGTGCGATTCCCGGCGATATAGGACACACCCGCCTTGAGGTCGTCCAGGTATCCGGTCTGGTGGGCAGCCGCAGCTTTGTGGTGCGCGGGCACCTTCAGCAGCATCAGCAGGCTGACCGCCAGGATGGCGGTGACCACGTCGATGAAAAAGATGATCTCAAGCCGCGAGATCGACAGCAGCGCCCCGCTCACCACCGGCGCCAGGATCATAATCACCGGTTGGAGGGTGCCGTTGAGGCTGTTGACCTTCATCAGCTTCTCGGTGGGCACGATCTGCGGCAGCAGCGCTCCCACCGCCGGGGATTGGATGCCCGCACCCAGCGAGCGAATGCCCGACACAAGGAAGATCAGCCACAGCTCCTGGTAACCCACCAGAAAGAACACCGCCAGGATGAGCGTGCTGACCGCGGGCAGCACGTCGGCGCCGATGATGAGGAGCTTGCGGTGGTAACGGTCGGCCCACACCCCGGCAAAAATCGAGATGAGGATCTGGGGCAGGAAGCCGGCCAGGGTCGAGATGGTCAGCACCGCGCCCGACTGGGTGGTCAGGGTGACGTACCAGATGATGGCGTACTGCACGATCATCGAGCCAAACAGCGACAGGCTCTGGCTGGAGAGGAAAAGGGCGGCTTTTTTCTGCCACCCTTGCATTGACAGGTTGTCCAGGGTTGATGCACCGTTAAATTCGCTCACAATTCACCTCGATCAGGCTGTCCCGCCGACCGGAACAACCATATCGGACTTCATGCACCAGATTGGTACATATGTTCTATCACTATACCGATTCAGCGCGTGAAAGTCAACCCCATAAACGAAGAAATTTATGGCTTTCTCATAGTAGTCCCCGCCCCCTCCAAGAGGCGGAGAACCGGAGATTCCCTGCTGGTGCCGGCTCCAGGGCGGGCGTCCCTCATGCCTCGATGGATTCGACGACCAGGCGGCTCAGCGGCATGCCGCGAAAATCGGCGTAAGCCTGCGCCGCGACCGCCAGCGATTCCCGGTCGATCTTCACCGGCTCGAAGGGGCTGACCACGATCTCGACGCCCTGCTTTTTCAGGCTGCGTTGCCAGGTGCCGCAGACCCGTCCCCCGATCACCAGCATCGGGCGGAACACGCCGTTGCCACCCGGCACGACTCGACCGGCGAACTCCTTGGCAAGCACCACGCTGCGCCCGGTGTAACCGATCAGGTACTCGTCGAAGCCGGGCAGCAGGCGCACCTCGCCCGGGTCGAATGCGAGCGGCTGCGCGCCGGCGGACTGCCAGTGCGCCGCGCCGTCCACCTGGAGCGATTCCAGCCGCGCCCCGGCAGCCGCCAGCCCGGCGCGGGCGTCGTCGGGAGACAGCCCCGACCACCAGATGAAATCTTGCAGCGTGGCCGGTCCGTGACCGGTGAAGTAACGCTCGGCCAGCTCGGCCAGCCCCTCCTCACGCGTGAGCGCCCTGCCGCCCGGCGCCCACGCGGTGAGAGAGACGAAGGTCTGCTGCTTGCCGTCCAGGGGACCCATGCAGATCACCCCATTTTGCGCGGCGTGCCAGAGGATGTGATAGCCGCGCTGTCCCTCGGTGCGGATGCCCGCCCGCTCGAGCAGGTCCAGCATCGCCGCGCGGGTTAAAATTTGGCCATCGGCGAGGGCGCCGGCGAAAAGCTGCGCGCTGCGCACGATGGTCTCATCGCTCAGGTCGAGCTGTTCCCTCCGCCGGCGGTCGGCGGCGATGCGCCGGGCCGCGGAGAGCCGCAACATCCACCCCGCGTCCTCGGCCGCCACAAAATGCAGTGTCCCGCGCAGCGGCCAGGTGCGCACGATCTTCCTCTCGGCGATGGCACGCTCCACGTTTGCCAGGGCGCCGCCGCGCGTGCGCAAGCCCACCGCCCAGACCGCCTGAGCATAGTCCTGCGCTTGCAACGCGCCCATCCAGCGCACGGTTTCCTCGGGTCGCTCGAGTTTCGCACCGGTGATGCGCTGGTTGGCCAGGCGATGAGAGATGAGCAGAGGCCCGGACATCGGCAAAAAGTGTACCACAATAGTCTGAATTGTGAAAATGGCGCTGCGCAGCCGCGAGGGCTAAGCGCCGGAGGGCGCCTTGCGCGCCGTGAGCACCAGGTTGCCGCTGGCGGCGGCGTCGAACGGCGAGCCGTCCATGCCGCCGAAAGCCGCCAGGCCGTCGAACCCGGCCAGCGCCAGCGCCTGGGCCAGCTCCGCCTGGCGCTGCGGGTACAGGTGGGTGGTGTTGACCGCCTGCCGCCAGCCCTCTCCGCGCGCCCTGCGCAGGGTGAGGATGTTGAAGCCGATCAGCCCGTCTTCCAGGTAGTCGTAGAAACGCAGGAAGAGCCATTCTTCCTCACCTTCCGCGTGCGCCTGCGGCTCCATCCAGCGCTCGCGCCGCGCCATCACCGCGTCGAAATTGCGGTTCTGCACCAGCAGCAGCCCACCCGGGCGCAGGCAGGCGGCAAAGTCGGCCAGCGCGTCGGCCAGCTCGGTGGGGTCGAGCAGGTGCGGCAGCGAATTGCCCAGGCACAGCAGGGCGTCGAAAGGGAGTCCATCGGCGAAGGCGCGCGCCAGCCCGCCGAAGCCCACTGCGCGAAAATCGGCGGCGAGGCCGGCTTGGGCGGCGTTCGCGCTCGCCCGCTCGATCATCTTCTCGCTCAGGTCGGCCCCGGATACCCGGAAGCCCCGCTGTGCCAGCTCGAGCGCGTGCATCCCGGTGCCGCAGGCGGCGTCGAGCACGCGCAGCGGTTCGCCGGGTTGGGTCGCCAGCGAACCCAACTGCGCGGTGAGGAAAGGCATCTCAAAGGCCAGACGCGCCGGCCAGTTGACAAAACGGTCGTAGTCGCTGCTGAAGGAGTCATACATGCAGCGAAGTATACCCGAATCAGGCAGAATTGACCGCCGACCGGCGCATCCCCTATAATAGAAACAGCCTAACTGCTCAGTGGGTAGAGGAGAAGTCCTTATTCACCCTCGGGCTGAGTAGTTGCGAAACGGATTGTGTAATTTTTTTTCTGTAGAATGTGGGCTTTGCCCCACATTTTACAGAAAAATGGAGCACTATCACGAATCGGCATTCCATGGGAGTGCAACCCATGCCCGTCACCATCCGCGACCTGGCCCGACACTTGAACCTCTCCATCACCACCGTCTCGCGCGCCCTGGACGGCTACGACGACGTCTCGGACGAGACGCGCCACAGGGTGGTGGAGGCAGCCCGCCGGCTGGGCTATGAGCCCAGCTACGCGGCGCGCCAGTTGCGCCGCAAGCAGGCCGGGGCCTTGGGCTTTATCTTGCCGTCCAGCACGCCGCGCTTCACCGACCCCTACTACACCAGTTTCATCGCCGGGCTGTGCGATGAAGCCGCCACCCGCCAGGTTGATCTGGTGATCGCCTCCGCCGCGCCCAACACGGAGGAGGAGCAGCGCCAGTACCACCACTGGGTGCAGAGCCGGCGCGTCGACGGGCTGGTGCTCAACCGTCTGCGCCTGGGCGACTGGCGCGTGGAGCACCTGCTCAAACACCGCCTGCCGTTTGTCAGCGTGGGAAAGAGAATCGATGGGGTGGATTTCCCGCTGGTGGAGGTGCGCGACCGGGCCGCGTTCACCCGGTTGGTGGCGCACCTTGTCGCACAGGGTCACCGGCGGATTGCTTATATCGGCGGGCCGGCTTACCTGCAGCTCAACGAAGAGCGCCTGGCCGGTTACCGCATTGGGCTGGAACGGGCCGGGATCGCGCCTGTTCCCCATTGGGAGATCGAGAGCGACCTGACCGAAGACGGCGGGTACCGGGCTGCCCTGCGCCTGTTGAACCTGCCGGATGCTCCCACCGCCATCCTGTGCTGCAATGACCTGGCTGCCCTGGGGGTGCTGCGCGCAGCGCGCGAGCGCAACCTGCGGGCCGGCAGCGAGCTGGCCATCGCCGGTTATGGCGGGCTCAAGGAGACTGAGTTCACCAATCCGCCGCTCACCACCATCACTCAGCCCACCTATGAAATCGCCCGCAGCCTGGTCGCCTTGCTGGACGCGCTGGTTTACCACCCGCCGGTCGAACAGCCGGTGGTGGTCATCGAGCCGCAGATCATCCTGCGCGCTTCCACCCGGGGGTGATGAGAAGATTAAAAACAGAAGCGTTTTCGCTCCTGTTTTTTTGGCGTGCTATTGGTCAGCCAGATAGATGGATTATTCGGGGGGCTTAGCTCCCAAAATAACCCATCGAAAAATTATTTGACAGAGGGCTGCATCTTATCACAGTAGATCTTGACCGCCTTGCGCATGAAATCCGCCAGGTCGGGGTGGATGCGCTGGAAATTGGCGTTGAAGTCGGGGTGTTCGTTGTACATGTCGGCCAGGCCCAACAGCATTTCGCGGGTTGGCTCGTAGAACCAGCGCAAGTGCTGGTGCCAGCGCGCGATGCCCTCCTGAGCCTGCGGGCTGGCCGGCCCGTAAGGGATGGCTGCGACCAGGGCGCGGTAGGCTGCGTTGCCTTCTTCGCCCATCTGCTTCTTCTGCTCGTCAGTGTAGCTCTTCCAGCGGCGCTGCGATTCGCGGTAAGCCTCCGTCTCGCCGTAGCGTTCGCGGATTTCCGCCTCGTATTCCTGTTGCTTTTCCTCGCTGAAGGCGGCGAATAACTCTTGGTTGTCCATTTCGATCATCCCTTTCAAGTGTAAGATGGTGCGCTCGACCGTTTGAAGCAGTTGCCCCAGGCGCTCCTGCCGGGCCAGCAAGGCGCGGCGGTGATTCTCCAGGGCAACAAGCAGGTCGAAATCCGGGCGGTCGAGCATCGCCTGGATTTCTTCCAGGCTGAGACCCAGCTCGCGAAAAAAGAGGATCTGTTGCAGGCGCAGCAGCGCGGCGCGCCCGTACAGGCGGTAGCCGTTCTGCGGGTTGCGCTCCGGCTTCAACAGGCCGATCTCGTCGTAGTAGTGCAGGGTGCGCGCGCTGACCCCCGCCACACCGGCGAGCTGTCTGACGGTATAACGCGTTTCCGTAACCATGCGCCTATTCTAAAGGATAACGTTACGTTAATGTCAAGGGGGGAATTTTGGAAACAATGCGGTCGTGCAGGGGCGCACCCCCGCACCGATGACCAGTCGACCGACACGCAGGCGCAATGTGTCCGCCTGTTTAAAATTTTTGCGAAGGTGTTTTAGCCCACAAAAACACCTTCGCGAAATATCCTCTTCGGGTTTGACACCGCATCAGGAACGGGATTTTAGCTTGTACTGCAGTTGCATGCGCGCGCGGGCCAGGCGGCTCTTGAAAGTACCCAGGCACACCCCCATCGCGGCGGCGGCCTGGGTGTAATCCAGGTTTTGGATGTCGACCAGGACAATCGCTACGCGCGAGTCGGGCGGCAGGCTGCGGATGCAGCGCAGGATCCAGGCGCGCTCCTCGGTGCGGATGATCTTTTCCTCGACCGAAGCATCCGGGTCCTCGAGCCAATACGGGCTTTCGATCTCTTCATCGTACTCGTTGAAAACCTCGAGAGGCAGGCTCTTGCGCACCTGCTGGCGCCTCAACTGGTCGAGGCAGTAGTTGGTGGTGATGCGCAGGATCCAGGGCAGGAACGGCCCGCCGTTATACAGGTTCATCTTGCGATAAGCGCGGATAAAGGCCTCCTGGACCGCGTCCTCCGCGGCCTCCGGCTCGCCCAAGATCCAGTAGGCCTGCCGGTAAACGACATCCTGATATTCCAGGACAAGCTGGTTAAAGGATTGCACATCGACATCATGCTTTGGTGCGGCTGGCCGCGTTGCCGGTAGGGTTCGGGTTGAGACGGTCGGGCGAGTGAGGGCTAGCATTTCGTGCTCCTGCCTGCGGATGCAATCCGCGCGGCGCTATCCATTGGAAATATTGATCAGGTCTGGAATCAATATATCCGCCGGGCAGGGTTAACCACATCGGGCAAACGGATTAAAAAGGGGGGTTAATCAGGTTGTAGAAAATGGAGAGTCTAGGCTACCACTCGCCGGCTCTGCTAGATGATCTTCAATTCCCGGGCGCGGTTCACCGCTTGCACCCGCGAGTGCACATCCAGCTTGCCGTAGATGTTCTGTGTGTGGGCCTTGAGGGTGTTCGGGGAAAGGTAAAGCTTCTGCGCGATTTCGGCGTTGGAAAGCCCGGCCGCCAGCAGCTTCAGCACCTCGATCTCGCGCTCCGAAAGCGGCTCGACCAGCCCCTGACCGGCTGCGGCTTTCCCCTGTGCCGCGGCTGGCGCGCCTGCGCCGGGGAACGCCGAGAGCAATTGCAGTGCGTAAGCCTTCATCGCCGGGTCGGGCCACCTGTTCGCGCCTTCCTGGAGCAGCCGGCGCATCGGCTCGCCCAGGTCGAGGAAAACGCGGACTGCCCCAGCGGGCATGGCGAGCGCCAGCGCCTCGCTGAGGAAAGCCTGGGCTGCGGCGGGCGAGGGCGCGCCCAGGGCCTGGAGCACGCGCACCTGCAGGCGCGGGTAATTCCAACCGGGCTGCTCGGCGCGCGGGAGGGCGGTCTCCAGAAGCTGCATTGCCTCTGCAGGGCGGTTTTGCGCCAGCAGGAGGTGCACCCGGGCGGTCTCCGGGAAGAAAGCAAACGGGTAGACCCCCAGTGAATTGGTCACCCGCGGAGCGGCCAGCCCGGCCCGGTGCAGGTCGCCTTCGGTCAGGGCCATCTCGACCTCGAGCGCCGCATTCAGGCTGAGGGTGAGCGGCGACAGGTCGTTGTTCGCCGCCAGTCGCAGGGCTTTGAGCAGGTATTCGGCGGCCCCGGCGCCGTCGTCGGCCAGTTGACGCAGCCGCGCTTCCAGGCGGTAGCCGTAAGCCAGCATCTCGGCGCTGCCGCTGCGCCGGTTGGCTTCCAGGCCCTCGGCCACGCAAGCTGCGGCCAGGGTGAGATCGTTCTGCTCGTATTTCAGCATGGCCAGGTCAAAATACGGCATGTCACAGCCGGGGTAGGGTTTCTCGCCGGACTTGTATTGGACGGCATGGCGGAAATAAACCTCCGCCTGAGCAAAGTCGCCGTGCAAGACGCTCACCCGGCCGAGCTGGTCGTAAGCGAAGATGATCGTGCGCACGCTCTCGGCGCGCTGCGCTCCGTGCAGCGCCTCCTGGAAGGCGGACTCGGCCTCCTGCGGCAAGCCGCTGTGCAGCAAGCCCATTCCCAGGCTCAACGCGGCCTGTGCTCGCATCCAGGCGTCGTCCGGCGGGAGCAACGCCAGTCCACGCCTGGCCAGCGAAATCTGGCGCGCGAAATCTCCCCGAAAGAGCGCGTTGATCGAAGCGAACACCGACATCTTCCCCAGCCCGGCGGGGTCGTCGGACAGATTTTGTTCCGCCAGGTCGAGGTAATCTTGCCCGGCGTTGAGCTGGCCGATCTGGGTCAGCACGTAGCCGTACTCGACGCACAATGCGACGTTCTGGCGAATCGCCGCGTCGGGCATGCCGCGCATCCACTGCAGCAAGGTGACCATCTCGCCCTGGCGGATGAGCGAGGGGCTGTGGGCAAGGATGCGCTGCGCGCTCAGCGCCCAATCGCCGGCGGATTGGGCGTAGCGCACGGCCTGATCGGGAAAGCCGTTGTCGTCGCACCACTGGCTGGCGATGCGCTTCATCTCGACAGCGCTGCCGCTGCCCTGAGAGACGTTCAAGCGGTATTGCAGCAATTCGGCGAAGAGGTGATGATAGCGGTACCACTGGCGGCGGTTGTCGAGCGGGATCAGGAACAGGTTGGCCGATTCCAGGTAGGCCAGCATCTCGGCGGCGGCCTGCGTCCCGCTGCGCTCGCCGGTGGGTTGCGACCCGTCCAGGACGGCGGCGCACAGGGCGGCGTTGAAGCGCTCCAACACCGACGTTTTCAGCAGGAAAGACTGCACCTCCGGAGGCTGGCGGCCAAGCACCTCGTCCACCAGGTAATCCATCACAAAGCGGTCGTCGCCGGTGAACGATTGAATGAATGCGTCGGCAGCCTGGCTTCCGCCTTCCGGATCGGTTTGCTGCAGGCTGATCGCCGCCATCTGCAGCCCGGCGATCCAACCCTCGGTGCGCGATTCGAGCGCGGCGATGTCGTCCGCGGTCAGGCTCAGCCCCATGCTGCGGTTGAGAAATTCAGCCGCCTCCGCCTCGGTAAAGCGCAGCTCGCCCAGGCGCACATCGGTCAGTTGCCCGCGTGCGCGCCAGCGCGCCAGCGGCAACAGCGGGTCCTGCCGGGTGGTGATCACCGTGTGCATGGAAGGCGGCTGGCGCTCGAGGAAAAAAGCCAGCGCTTCGTGGATGGCGGGGTCCTGGATCGAATGGTAATCGTCCAAGACGAGCACGAATGGCTCGGTCAGGGCGTGCAGGTCATTCAGCAAGGGCATCAGCAGCGCATCATGCGCCGGTAGCCGGCTCGCCCCGACCAATTCCTGGGTGGACTGGCCCACCTGCGGATGGATGGCCTGCAACGCAGCCAGCAGGTAGCGCAGGAACATTACCAGGTCGTTGTCGGACGGCTCCAGCGAGAGCCAGCCGAATGAGCGCCCGCCGCTGCGAGAGGTCGCGGCGAACTGCTCCAGCCATTCGACCACCAGGGTGGTCTTGCCAAAACCCGCCGGCGCGCAAACCAGGGTGACTTTTTGACCGGCGCGCAGCCCCTCGTCGAGTTTGTGCGTCAGGCGCGGGCGGGCGACGAGGCTCGAACGGTACGGTGGGGGGAACAGCTTGGCAGCCAGCAGGGGCGTGGAAGGCATGCGCACGATTCTATCATGGCTCTTAATTGGATGATTAACCCTATCGATTAACCCTTTTGCCCGATGATCTTCCCCTCGCCGGGCGCTATGATAACGGTGGAAAGACAAGGAGGCAGGATGAGTCCAACGATCCAATTCGACCAACCGGGTGTGTATCGCATCCGCGTGCAGGGCAGGCTCGGTGAAAAATGGGCGGCGTATTTCGACGGCATGACCATTCGCGAGGCGCTCGATGCTGACGGTCACCCGGTCACCGAGCTGGCCGGCGAGCTGCTCGACCAGGCTGCCGTGCAGGGCGTGCTGCAAAAGCTGTACAACCTGGGCTTTGCCCTGATCTCCGCCGAAAACATCCCTGCCGGTCCGTCCGCCGATGGCGAAGCTCTCGTGGATGCCGGTTGAAATGCACGCTTCCCCTCTAAGGAGTCGATCATGGTGACCAACACAAAGCCCGTTGCGCCCTGGCTGATGCTCATCTCTCGCCCGATGTTGTTTTTCCTGGTTCAAGGGCAGTTCGCGGTGGCGTTTATCCTGGCGGGCAACCCGCTCGGTTGGGATGAATCGGCCCGCTGGTGGCCTTTCTTCGTCATTGCGGCCAATATTATCTCGGTGCTTTTGCTGGTCGGCTTGTTCAACGCCGAGGGCAGGCGTTACCTCGACCTGTTCCGCATCTCGCGCGCGACGCTTAAGACCGACCTGCTCTGGCTGCTGGGCACGTCGGTGGTCGGCCTGCCGGTGGCTGCCGCGCCGATGAACAGCCTGGCGGCGGCTATTTTCGGCGACCCGATGATTCCCATCCAGATGATGTTCCGCCCCCTGCCCACCTGGGCGTTCGCGCTCAGTTTTCTCTTCCCGCTGACGATCGCTTTCGCCGAGCTGCCCACCTATTTCGGCTACGCCATGCCACGCCTGGCGGCGCAGCTCAAGAACGGCTGGGTGGCCTGGCTGATCGCCGCCTTCTTCCTCGCCGCGCAGCATTGTTTCTTGCCCCTCATTTTCGACGGGCGCTTCATCCTCTGGCGATTGGGCATGTACCTGCCCTTCGCCCTTTTTGCCGGGCTGGTGCTCAAGCTGCGCCCAACGCTGTTGCCCTATTTCGCCGTGATCCACGCCCTGATCGACGTATCGGCGGTGCTGGTTTACGTGATGGTATAAGGGGAGTATCCCAAATTTCCTGTAATACGTGGGCTTTGCGCTTTACAGAAAGTCAATTATCCATGGTCTTCTCAAAGTCGCTTGACAAGCGAACAAAACACCCTCAAAACTCCGTTTAGGGGGCAGGGGGAGGGGCTGTCAGACAACACTTTGAGAAAACCATCGTCAATCATACAATCGCTGAAGGTCGCTCCACGGCCGATGGTGTTACAATAAAAGGGGGTAACTGCTCAGGCGGTTGAGGAAGAAGTTCCCAAACAAATTCGGGAACTCCCCGGCCAGGGCTGAGTAGTTACAAAGGGTGAACCATTTTCCTTTAACAAAAACAAGTGAGAGGTCGCATGAGCATTGCACGAGCGATTTTCCGGGGCATGGGCGGGATGCTGTTGCACCCGCGGCGAACTGGGCGAGCGCTGGACCTGGAAACCAGTCTACGCCCCGTGGCAACCCTCGTGATTGCCTTTGGCATTCTCTACGGCTTGATGTTCTTGAAATCCTTCCTGGATCAGGACTACCCGCCCCCGCCGGATGAGCTGGCGGTCTGGGTTGATCACTGGGGGGAAGGGGTGATGCTGCCCTTTTTCAACCTGCCCGCTGAAAGTTATCGTGGCTTCCAGGCGGCGATCATGCTGCCCTTCTCCCTGGCGATCTGGATGCTGATGGGCGGCTCGGCGCGGCTGCTCTCGCGGCTGCTGGGAGGCAAAGCCAGTTACGAAACCTACCTGCGCGTAACCGGCTTCACCTTCTTCACTGTTTGGGTGATCTCGGCGCTGCTGGATTTTCTCTACTCGGGTGTCCTGCACGATGTGGTGCTGAGCGGGCTGCGTGGTGAATACGGACCGTTGCTTGAAGGGTTGCTCGCGGTGTATCCGCCGGTAGTCTATGTCCTGCTCTACGGCGTTGCCGCACTGAACATTGCCCTGGCCGCCGGGTCGATCGAGCGCTTTGCCTGGTGGAAAGCCGCGCTGGTGGGGCTGGCGGCCTTCGCCTGGCCGATGGCCTTGGTGGCTTCGGTCGTGCGCTAGGCCGGCTGGTTGCGCAGCTCAACCCGCTTTCTGAGCCACAAAGGCCTTGAAATACACGTCGCGCCCCTCGGCCGGGTATGCAAAAGCGACGAACTCCAGTGCTTTGCGCAACACGAAGCCGCAGCCTGCCAGGTCGGCAAGCAAGCGCTCCCGGTCGTGCCGGTATAACCGCACCGCCTTTTCGGCGTCCGGCTGCTCGGCCACCTCCACCGGATTGATCGGGTAGGATTCGGCCTGGCCCGGTTTGTGCTCCTCAACCGTGAAGGCGAACACGCCCCCTGGGCGGGTGATGCGCGCCACCTCTGTGATGAGCGGGCGCAGGTCGCGAAAAGAATTGAGCACCGCCACGCTGATGACATGCTGAAAGGAAGCGGGCGCGTAGGGCAGCGGCAGGCTGCGCAGGTCGTGCAGTTTCAGCTCGACGGCAAAGTTTTTGGCCGCGCACACCTGCAGGATCTCAACCGAGCCGTCCAGCCCGTAAATGCGCAGGCCGGCCTTGTGGAAGGGCAGCGAGCTCAAGCCGCTGCCGATGCCCAGGTCCAGCAGGGAGTCGCCCGGCCGGACGTACTCGTACGCCAGCCCGAAGACGACTTCCGAGCCGTACCAGTTGGTTTGCCGGGCCTGCGCGTCGTAATTGGCGGCGGAATCGGCGTCGTGGATGATGGTGTCCTGACTCATACCTGTATTATACAGAGGTGAGGTGCGCAAGGGGCGCGCCGCGATGCCCTTACCTTAAATTATCTTGTAATTGTTTTACATTTGTTCTATAATCAGCTTGCTTAACGGTTCCCCAGCGCTTCCCCCATTCCACCGCACTGCCCCGCGCGTGCGGACTCCCTGGAGTAGTTTGATGTCCTCCAATGATCCGCTGCACTTTTACGCCGCCCACGGCGTGATCACCGACCCGCGCGAGCAGGCCCACCTGCTCGAAGGCCTGCCCACCTCCTTACCCGACCTGGCGCAGGTCGTCCAGGGGCTGCTGCTTCACCCCTCCGAAGCCGTGTTGTATGGCGTGGAATTGAGCAAGGTCCAGCGGAAAGAGCTGTTCATCCGCGCGGTCTCCGAGATGCTCGACCGCCTGCACGGCATGGATGCCCACCCCCTCAACCAGCCCCGCCCCCCTGCCGAGCGCCTGGTGGGCAACTGTCGCGATCACGCCGTGCTGTTTTGCGCCTTCCTGCGCCAGCAAGGGCGCCCGGCGCGGGTGCGCGCCGGGTTTGCCGCCTACCTGTCCGAGAAAATCACCGCCGACCACTGGGTCACCGAGGTCTGGGACGCGACCGACGCGCGCTGGTTGCTGGTCGACCCGCAGATCGACGAGGCGCAGCGCAAGGCGCACAAGATCACCTTCGACACGCTGGACCTGCAGCCCGAGCGGTTCTTCACCGCGGCGCGCGCCTGGGCGCTGTGCCGGGCGCACAAAGCAAAGTCGGGTGATTTTGGTCTCACGCGCAAGCTGCGCGGGTGGAATTACATGAAAACCCAGTTGCTGCTGGACCTGGCGGCGCTCAACAAGTATGAGTTGTTAGCCGGCGAGCAGTGGTGGGACCTCTCGACCCGAGATTTCGAGCACCTCGACGCCTCCGAGCGCAAGCTGCTCGACCAAATCGCCGAACTGGCCAACGACCTGGACGGCTCATTTGATGAGCTGCAGGCACTTTACGAAGGCGACTTGCGGCTGAGCGCGCCGGTTACCTCCAGGCTCAAGCTGCTCGGCCAGCTTGGCGAGAGCGCCCCCCCACCCTCCGGCGGGCCCGCGCCGCTCCTGCGCCCGGGTCTCAACTTGCAGCCCTCCGACGGTGAAATCCTCGCCGCGCTGGGGCGCAGGGTCGCCCCGGGCGGCAACGGCGCCGGACCGCGCAGCACGCCCTCGCTGCCGTTCAATGGCACGAATGGCTTTCACGCCGAACCCGATTCCATCGTCATCCGCGGCGCGCAGCAGCACAATCTCAAGCGCGTGGATGTGACCATCCCGCGCAACAAGCTGGTCGTGCTGACCGGCGTTTCGGGCAGCGGCAAATCGTCCCTGGCCTTTGACACGCTCTACGCCGAAGGTCAGCGCCGCTACGTGGAGAGCCTGTCGGCCTACGTGCGCCGTTACCTGGATCAAATGGACAAGCCCAGAGTCGATTACATCGGCGGGCTGAGCCCGGCAATCGCCATCGAGCAGAAGTCGGTCAGCAAGAACCCGCGCTCGACGGTGGGCACGGTGACCGAGGTGATGGACTACCTGCGCGTGCTTTACTCGCGCGCCGGCACGCAGCACTGCCCGCAATGCGGGCGGGCGATCCAGCCCACCAGCCCGCAGCAGGCCGCGGATGGGCTGGCGCAGCTCCCGGCGGGCACCCGCTTCCAACTGGTCGCCCCGCTGCTGCGCAACCGCAAAGGCGACCCGGCGGTCTTGCTGGACGGGGCGCGCAAGGCCGGCTTCACCCGCGCGCGCGTCGACGGGCAGGCGCTGGAACTGCTGGAAGGCGCGAAGCTGCCTCGCTGGCCGAAAACCCAGCCGCACTCGGTCGAGCTGATCGTTGACCGCCTGGTCATCCCGCCCAATGACCTCCCCGCGGACGAGCGCCGCGATTTCAACGCCCGGCTGATCGACTCGGTCGAGACGGCGCTGCACGCCGGCAAGGGGCTGCTCCAGATCGACCTGGAGGGTGGCGACCCGCTCTTGCTCAGCGAGAAGAACACCTGCCCGCATTGCGAGATCACCCTGCCCGAGCTGACCCCCGGCCTGTTCAGCTTCAACGCCCCCACCGGCATGTGTCCCTCTTGCAACGGGCTGGGCAGCAAGATGGAGGTGGACGCCGGCCTGATCGTCGAGCATCCCCATCTCTCTATTCTGGATGGCGCCTCGCGCTGGTTCGGCAACATCCGCAAGAAGGGCAACTGGCACTTGCGCCACATCTCCACCCTCGCCGAACATTACGGCGTGGACCTGGAAGTGCCGTACAAGGACCTGCCGCAAAAGTTCCGCGACGTGCTCTTGTGGGGCTCGGGCGGCGAAAAGATCCATTTTAAGTGGGAGAGCGAAGACGGGTCGTGGAAAGGCGAAAACACGCGCGAGGAACACGGCGCGGTGCACCACATCAACCGCCTGTTTCGCCAGACCCAGTCCGAATACACCCGCCGCTGGTACATGAGCTTTATGAGCCAGCAGCCCTGCCCCGCCTGCGGCGGGACGCGCCTGTGCGCCGAGGCGCGCTACGTCACCGTGGGTGGCAAGGGCTTCGCGGAAGTGCTCGAGATGACCATTGAGCAGGCTTACGAGTGGGTGCGCGGCCTCTACAATGGCGGCGACGTGAGCACCCATCTCAGCCCGGAACAGATCGAGGTGGTCGGCGAAGTGCTCAAAGAGCTGCGCAACCGCCTGCAGTTCATGCTCAACGTCGGCCTGCACTACCTCAGCCTCAGCCGCCCCGCGCCCACCCTCTCCGGCGGCGAGGGCCAGCGCATTCGCCTGGCCAGCCAGTTGGGCTGCGGCCTGGTGGGGGTGCTCTACATCCTCGACGAGCCCTCCATCGGCCTGCACGCGCGCGACCAGCGCAGCCTGCTCGAGACGCTCACCCAGTTGCGCGACCAGGGCAACACCGTGCTGATCGTCGAGCACGATGAGGAGACCATGCGCACCGCCGACTGGTTGATCGACCTGGGGCCGGGCGCGGGGGTGATGGGTGGCGAGGTCGTCGCGGCCGGGACGCCTGAGCAGGTGGCAGCCGACCCGCGCTCGCTCACCGGGCGCTATCTCTCGGGAGCGCTGCGCGTCAGCGCCCCCAACGGGCGGCAGCGCCGGCGTCCACGCGGCTGGCTGACCCTCTCCGGCGCGCGCCTGTTCAACCTCAAGAACGTCACCGCGCGCTTCCCTCTCGGCACCATCACCTGCATCACCGGGGTGAGCGGCAGCGGCAAGAGCAGCCTGGTCAGCGAAACGCTCTTCCCGGCCCTGGCGCGTTCCTTGATGGGCGCGCAGTCCACCCCCGGCCCCTACGACCGCCTGGACGGTCTGGACCAGCTCAACAAGGTCATCGACATCACCCAGGACCCCATCGGGCGCACGCCGCGCTCGAACCCGGCGACCTACGTCGGCATTTTCGACGAGATCCGCCAGGTCTTCGCCAGCACTCCCGAAGCGCGCCTGCGCGGTTACAGTTCAGGGCGCTTCAGCTTCAACGTCAAGGGTGGGCGCTGCGAAGCCTGCCAGGGTCACGGCTTAAAGAAAATCGAGATGCACTTCCTGCCGGACGTGTGGGTGACCTGCCAGGAGTGCAAAGGGGCGCGCTACAACCGCCACACCCTGGAGATCACCTACAAAGGCAAGAACATCGCCGAGGTGCTGGCAATGGACGTGCAGGAAGCGCTCGAGTTCTTCTCCGCCTTCCCCAACATCACCCGCGTGATGCAGACCCTGCACGATGTCGGGCTGGATTACGTCAAGCTGGGGCAGAGCGCCACCACCCTCTCGGGCGGCGAGGCGCAGCGCGTCAAGCTGGCCAAGGAGCTGGGCCGGGTGGCCACCGGCGATACGATTTATATCCTCGACGAGCCAACCACCGGGCTGCACTTCGCCGACGTTCAGCGCCTGCTCGACGTGCTGCATCGCCTGGCAGACGCCGGCAACACGGTGATCGTCATCGAGCACAATATGGACGTGATCAAGACTTCGGATTGGATCATCGATATGGGGCCGGAGGGCGGCCAGCGCGGCGGGCACATCATCGCCGAGGGCACCCCCGAGCAGGTGGCCGGCATAGAAGGCAGCTACACCGGACGCTTTTTGCAGCCTGTCCTGGCGGAGCTGGCACACGCCGACCTCGCCATATAGAAAAGCGAGATTGTGGTTGTTATTATCTGCAAAGTATGAATCATCCCGAAATTAATGGTCGGGTTGATCCATGTTGAAGAACCTCATCCCTCGTCCCCTTCCCCATGTCTCCGGTCTATACAAAGGGGAGGAGAAAGACCCCTCCCAAACTCCCCTGAAGGGGAGGAGATAATTCGACAAAACGCACGAATGAAAGATTAAATTCGGGGCGAGTCATGTTTGGTAGATAATTGGAAACGCACCCACGCTACGGAAAATCCAACAACCCCTTTTGCACCGCCAGCGAGACGGCGTGGGCGCGGTCTTCGGCGCCCAGCTTTTCATAGATGTGCAGCAGGTGCGACTTGACCGTGGCTTCGCTGATGTGTAGATTGCGCCCAATCTCCTTGTTGCTTGCCCCTTTTGCCACCCAATGGAGCACGTCCAGCTCGCGCGGGCTGAGCTGGTCTTGCGCCGGGGCGCGCAACTGGCTCATCAGGCGCGTCGCCACCGCCGGGGAAAGGTACGACTGACCCTGCGCCGTGGCGCGGATGGCGCGGAAAAGCTCTTCGCGCGGTGCATCCTTAAGGATGTAGCCGGTCGCCCCTGCCTCGATGGCCTTGAGGATCTCCGCGTCGGTGTCATAGGTGGTCAGCACCAGCACGCGCACCTGCGCCCTTCCGGCGTGGATGCGCTCGATGGCCGCCGTGCCGTCCAGCACCGGCATGCGCAGGTCCATCAACACCACGTCCGGGGCGAGCTGCTCGGCCAGGCGCACCCCCTGCTCGCCGTCACCCGCTTCACCCACCACGCTGAAGTCCGCCTGCCCGGAGAGCATCCCGCGCAGCCCATCGCGCACCACCGGATGGTCGTCCACGATCAAGATTCGCACCGACGGGTGCCCTGACTGGCTCATTTTGCCTTCTCCCTGGCGGGCTCGACGCCGCCGATTTCCAACGGCAGATGGATTGCAAGCGTGGTCCCACCGCCCGGCTCGCTTTCCACCTGGAAGCTGCCGCCCAACTCACGGGCCCGTTCGCGCAGCGAGTACAGCCCATAGCCGCCGCTTTGCGCGTCGGCTCCGCTCAGCCGCGAAGGATCGAACCCGGCCCCATCGTCCTGCACATCCAGGGCGACCTCATCCTCCATGTAGGTGAGGGTCAGGTTGACCTTTCGCGCCGAGGCGTGTTTGCGAACGTTGGCCAGCCCTTCTTGCGCCGCGCGCAGCAAGGTCACTTCCACCGCAGGGGGCAGCGAACGCTCCTCACCGGTCGCTTCAAATTCAGCCTGGGTGCCGCTTTCCTCCGCCCAGCGGCGGGTGATGCGCCCCAGCGCGCGCGGCAACGGCTCGCGCTCGCCGACCTCGGGCTGCAACGCCCAGACGAAGCGCCGCGCTTCAGCCAGCCCTTCTCGCGCCGCGCGGCGGGCCGAATCGATGTGCGCCCCCGCCGCGTTTGCGTCGCCTGCCAGCGACTGTTCCGCCGCCTCCAGGTGCATGACGATGCTGGTCAGGTCCTGGGCCAGCGTGTCGTGAATGGCGGCTGCCAGGCGCTGGCGCTCTTCCAGCATGCCGGCCTGCCGCTCGCTTTTGGCCAGCTCGCTGCGGGTGAACTGCAACTGGCCGATCATCCGCTCGCGCTCGCGGGTTTGCTGGATGATCGCGCTGATCCACAATCCCAGGAGAATCGCGCCGAGGCTGTAGATGGCGATCCAGGAATATCGGCCCAGGTTAGCCCAGGTCAACCCGATCGGCAGCACCATGCGCAGCAGCATCACCACCGGAAGAAAAATCACCAGCGGGATCGAAAAGCGCGTGGGCAACACGCCAAAGATCACGCCGAACATGCTGAACAGCAGCACGATGTAGGTGGGGTGCAGCCAGCTAAGGCCAAAGCTCAGCAAAATCGCCCCCACGAAGGAGAGCGCCTTCCAACCCGACCGCTTGAGCCACAGGTCGTAGCGCACCACGGTGAACCAGTACCACCCTCCCCACAGCAGCGAACCGGCCAGGCAGGCCAGCCGCAACGGCCAGGCGAGTGGCGATGGAAGAACTCGCCTGGGCCAATCGGATGGGATATCCACCATGACCAGCACGGTCACCACGAGCAGCGTCGCGAAGGAGAGCGTGTTCCAGAAGAGAATCCAGCGCCGCATCAGCGGGGTCATGACGAAATCCAGGCTTTGTGCTCGGGGCGGATTCATCGCAAATTCCTCATTCAGGAGAGTGTGTTTCAAATTTTCTGTAAAATGTGGGCATTGCCCACATTTTACAGAAAATAGATTGCACAATTCACCTCTATTCTACAAGGAATCGCCCTTCCCGGCTCACTCCCAGCGGAAAAAGCGCACGCTCAGCACCGTGCACACCACCAGGATCGTTCCCAGCACGGCCGTGGCGGTCAGGTCGAAGCGCCCGTCGAGGTAAGCGCTTTTGACCAGGTCCACCGCGTAGGTCAGCGGGAGAAACCGCGAGAGTTTTTGCATGGCGTCCGGCAGGAGCGCCAGCGGCATCGTCCCGCCCGAGATGAACATCATCGGGAAGAACACCGCCATGAAAACCGCGCGAGCCGTGTTCACGTTGCGGAAGAAGTTGGCCGCCAGCATAGTCAGCGCATACAGGCTCAGGCAGCACAGCAGGAATGCGCCGGTCACCGCCAGGCCATTGACCGGCAGCATCGCGCCAAAGGCCAGCGCACCGGTCACCACCAGCAAGACGGCGCTCAAAGCGGTGGTCAGCAAGCCGACCGTCACCTGCGAGCCGATCACGGCCAGCGGGTGCAGCGGGCTGGCGCGCAGCCGGCGCAGCACGCCCATCTGGCGCCGCGCGGCCATCTCCAGCGGCAGGTTCATGAACACGGCCGAGCCGATCACCAGCGCGGCGATGTATCCCGGCACCATCACATCCGCCGAGCCGCGCCCGCCGTAGAACGGGGTGGGCTCGTTGCCGAACATGCCACCGAAGACCAACACGTTCATGACGGGAAAGGCAAAGGTGAAGAAAATCACGATCAGGCTGCGCACAAACAGCTTAAAATCGATCCAGGTCAGTTTCATCCAGGCGTTCATCGGTAACCTCCATTAAAAGGACGCTCAGTCGTTGGCGCGAATGGCGCGCCCGGTCATTTTCAGGAACACGTCTTCCAGCGTGACCGGCTCGCTGTGCAGGTCGGGCGGATTGTAGCCCATCTCGTGCAGCGCGGCCGCCACGTTGAGCAGCAGGGCACCCCTGCCACTGATCACCACGTCGCCGTTCTGGCGCTCCACCGACTGCACGCCTTCCAGCCGCGCAAGGCCCGACCAATCGCGGTGACCGGCGTCGGCGAAGCGCAGGCGCGTCTCGGCGTTCAGGCCGCGGATCAGCGTATCTGGGCTGTCGAGAGCCACCAGCCGTCCGTGGTCGATGATCGCCACCCGGTCGCACAGGCGCTCGGCCTCGTCCATGAAGTGGGTCACCAGCAGCACCGTCTTGCCCTCTTCGCGAAGCCGTTCGACCAGGTCCCAGGTGGCGCGCCGCGCCTGCGGGTCGAGGCCGGTGGTCAGCTCATCGAGGATGACCAGCTCGGGGTTGTTGACCAGCGCCAGCGCGACGAACAGGCGCTGCTTCTGCCCACCGGAGAGGGTATGGAAGCGCGCCCCGGCTTTTTCAGCCAGTCCCCAGGCTTCCAACAGGCTGTGCCAGTTCGCCGGGTTGGGGTACAGCGCGGCGAACAGGTCCAACGCCTCCCAAACCAGCAGGTCGTCTGGTAGAGCCGCTTGCTGCAGTTGCACGCCGATCAGGCGGCGCAGCTTGCGCTCTTCGCGCTGCGGGTCCAACCCCAACACGCGCAGCGTGCCGCCGTCCGCGCGGCGCAGACCCGCCAGGCTCTCCACCGTGGTGGTCTTGCCCGCGCCGTTCGGCCCGACAATGCCAAAAATCTCGCCGCGCCGCACGCTGAACGACAGGTCGTCGACGGCGACCAGCTTGCCATAACGTTTTTGCAGATTCTCGACGGTAATAATGTCCATCACACACCTTGCCCTTTCTTGCACCGAGTATAGCGAGCGGCGGGTGCGGGCGAAACGAACGACCGGGTAGTTTTCGACCCTCTGGGTGGTGGAAAGCGGCATCCACCGTTCGGTGGATGCCGCGGGTTGGCGAAGATGCGTCGGGAGGAGTCGCAAGATTCGGGAGGAGAAAGACCCCTCCCAACCTCCCCTGAAGGGGAGGAGAAAGACCCCTCCCAACCTCCCCTGAAGGGGAGGAGAAAGACCCCAACCGACTTCTCCTGAAGGGGAGGTGAAGGACCCCAACCGACCTCCCTTGAAGGGGAGGGACACGATTCGGGCGGAGGTAAACACCGGGCTCAGACCCAAAGTTCGCGGGGTTTCGCCGCCGAAACACGCCAGGCGGACACACGGGTCTGCCCCACGGCGTCTTTCTTTGCGCCCGGGTGTCCGGGTGGTTGGTGGATCGCTGGCGTATTCCCAATCCCTTTACCACAACGGTGTCGCCCGCCAGGGCGAAAGCTCCCGGTACGTCACGCCATGCTCCGTAGCCCAGTTTTGCAGCGAGCGCAGCGCCCGGTCGACGTTGTCCAGCCAGGGCGGCATCCGGCGCAGCGGCTCTTCCAGCGGGCGGAAGAAATCGTCGTGATGGAGAGGGTAAACCACGCGAGCCCCGGTGACCCCCGCGAGCGCATCGAAATACGCCCGGCGGTAGCTCTCTGGATGGCTGCCGAGCATCCCCAGCGCGAGAAACGCCGCGTCCGCCCGTACCTCGTCGAGCGCGCCGGGAATAAACCCGGCACTCGTCTGCACCAACAGGCTGCCGCCCGGGTGCTCCACGTGGATGGTGAAGCACCCCCCGTCTTTGAGCTCCCAGCTGCGCGCCGGCAGGGCAAGCGGCCTGGCGATCTCGCCTGCCGCCGCATTGGGCTGCACGTGAGCGGAGGGCAACAGGCGCACGCGGAACGCGCCAAAGCGCAACACCTCGCCCGGCTGTGCCACCAGCCACCGGGAGTCTGGCAGGCTCCAGCCGCGCGCCAGGTTGGCCGTCGATGCGGAGCCCACCAGCAGCGCGCCGGTGCGGCGCGCCACCTCGGGCGCGTCGAGGGCGTGGTCGTAATGCGAGTGTCCCACCAGCAGCGCGTCCAGCCGCTGGATGCCCGCGCGCGCCAGCCCACGCGCAATGCGCTCCGGCTGCGGGGCCAGCCTGCCGAGCGCCACGTGCGCCAGCGAGGGCCGGCTGAAAAAACCGTCGGTCAACAGGCATGTCTGACCGTCCTCGATCAACAGGCTGGTCACGCCGAGGAAGGTCACCCTCACTTTGCCGGGAAATTCGCCGCCTTGAGGCTCCATAGGCAAAGTGTATCATGCCGGATGGGGAACTGGTTCCTTGACAGGTGAGCTTTTTAATATGATAATGAAAATCATTTTCATTAAGAGAGTGGATGCCATGCCACCTGCCACCCGCGAGAACATCGCCAGCCAATGGCTGGAACAATTGCAAGCCAGCGGTTACCGCCGCAGCGAGCGCTGCGAGGTGATCGTGCGCGTGTTGCTATCCAGCCAGCGCGCCCTCGACCCTGTCGAGATTTTCGACGCCGCGCGCGCCGAAATCCCCGGCCTGGGGCTGGTCACCGTCTATCGCACCCTCCAGAAACTGGAGGAGCTCGGCCTGATCCAGCGCCTGCACCACGACGAGAGCTGCCGGCGCGTGCTGCCCGCCACGCAAGGTCACCAGCATTTTTTGGTTTGCTCCGCCTGCGGCGTGGTCCAGCCATTCGGCGGCGACGACCTCGCCGACCTGTTTGAGCGCATCGGCAACCAGACCGGCTTCGCAATCCGCGACCACTGGTTGCAGCTCTTCGGGTTGTGCCCCGCCTGCCGCTCAGGTGGAGACGTCGCCCCCATCGATGGCGTCACGGGGTAGCCGCACTGTATACCGGAGTCCAGGTGAAAAAGACACACTTGCTCGTCCTCATTTTGCTGGTGACCTTGCCACTCGCCGCCTGCCAGCCCGCTCAGCCGGCGCCTGAAGATGGAACCCTGAAGGTGCTGGCGGTCGAATCGTTCCTGGCGGACCTCACCCGCCAGGTTGCCGGCGAGCGCCTGACCGTCGACACGCTCATCCCCGCCGGGCTTGACCCACACGCTTTCGAGCCGGCCCCGCAAGACGTGGCGCGCATCGCCTCCAGCCAGGTGCTGGTGGTCAACGGCGCCGGCCTGGAGGAGTGGCTCGACGAGGTGCTGCAGAACGCCGGCGGAGAGCGGTTGGTGATCGAAGCCTCCGCGGGGGTGCCTGTGCGCGTGACCAGCGCCGATGAGGCGGGCGCGCACGCCGGCGAGGTGGACCCGCATCTCTGGCTGGACCCGCAAAACGCCGCGCTGTACGTCGAGAACATCCGCGACGGCCTGATTCGCGCCGACCCGCAGGGAGAGGCGGTCTACGCCCAGAACGCCGCCGCCTACCTCGACCAGCTCGCCGGGCTGGACGCCTGGATCCAGGCGCAGGTGGCGCAAATCCCACCCGAGCGACGCCTGCTGGTCACCAACCACGAGAGCTTTGGCTATTTCGCAACCCGTTACGGCTTCACCCTGGTTGGAGCGGTCATCCCCAGCGCCAGCAGCAGCGCCTCGCCTTCCGCACAGCAACTGGCCGGGCTGGTCGACCAGATCCGCCAGAGCGGGGCCCCGGCCATTTTCCTGGAGACTGGCACCAACTCGCAGCTCGCCGAGCAGGTGGCTCGCGAGACCGGCGCGAAGGTGGTCACCGGCCTGTTCACCCACTCGATCACCGAGCCCGGCGGACCGGCGCCGTCTTACCTGGCGATGATGCGCTATAATGTGACAGCCATCGTGGAGGCATTGAAGTGAACGCCCGCCGCCGCTCGCACCTTCTACCCCTATGAACGCACACATTTTTCCTGCCCAAGACCCCGCCCGCCTCGACCTGGAAGGCGTCAGCACCGGTTATAACGGCCAGATGGTGCTGCAAAACCTGACCTTCCAGGTGCCGCACGGGCAGCGGATCGCCGTGGTGGGACCCAACGGGGCGGGTAAATCCACCCTGTTCAAGGCGCTGGTCGGCCTGTTACCGGTGCGCGCGGGCAGCATTCACATCCACGGGCGACCCCTCGGCCACCACCAGGACTGTGTCGCGTACGTCCCGCAGCGGGGCGAGGTCGATTGGCGTTTCCCGGTCACGGTCGAGGACGTGGTGATGATGGGTCGCTTTGGGCGAACCGGCTGGCTGCGCCGCCCTTCCAGCCAGGACCGCGCCATCGTCCGGCGCAGCCTGGAGCAGATGGGCATCGCCCACCTCGCCCGCCAGCCGATCGGCGACCTGTCGGGGGGGCAGCAACAACGCGCCTTCCTGGCCCGCGCTCTCGCCCAGCAGCCGCAGATCCTGCTGATGGACGAGCCCTTCACCGGCGGTGATATCACCACCCAGGAAGCCCCCCTCGACCTGCTCGTCCAGGTGCGCAGCGAATCGGTCACGGTGCTGTTCTCGACCCACGACCTGAACATGGCTGCACAGCGCTTCGACGCGATTCTCCTGCTCAACCGCCGCCTGATCGCCTACGGCAAACCCGAGCAGGTATTTCGCGCCGAGAACATCCGCGCCGCGTTTGGCGGTCAGGCGCTGACCATCGATGGGGTGATCGTCGTCGACCAGTGCTGCCCCGGCGACGAGGAGCACGCCCACGCCCACGCTCACGAACACGGCGAAGGTGCGCCTTGATCGCCTGGCTGCTCGACCCTCTCGGTTATGCGTTTATCCAGCGTGGGCTGCTGGCCGCCCTGCTGGTCGGCGTGGTGTGCGCTGTGATCGGCTGCTTCGTCGTGCTGCGCTCGATGGCCTACCTCGGCGACGCGCTCGCCCACGCCATCCTGCCGGGGGTGGCGGTGGCCTACCTGCTCGGCGGCAGCCTCACCCTGGGCGCTCTGGTCGCGGCGGTGCTGGTCGCCCTCGGCATCGGGGCGCTGTCTCGCCAGGGCACGATCAAAGAAGACACCGCCATCGGCATCCTCTTTGCGGCGGCGCTGTCGCTGGGGGTGGCGCTCATCTCCTCGATCCGCTCCTATGCCGTCGACCTGAGCCACATCCTGTTCGGCAACGTGCTCGGCGTCAGCCAGAACGACCTGTGGATCACCGCCGGGCTGGGCGCCTTGATCCTGGCGGTGGTGATCGCGCTCTACAAGCCGTTCATGGTCATCTCGTTCGACCCGGTGCTGGCCGCCACGCTGCGCCTGCCGCGCGAGCTGCTGCGCAACCTGCTGCTCGTTCTGCTCGCTCTGACCATCGTCGTCTCGCTGCAGACGGTCGGGGTGGGGCTGGTGGCGGCCATGCTGGTCACTCCGGCCGCCACGGCCTACCTGCTGGCGCGCCGCCTGCCCGCCATGATGGCCCTCGCCGCGCTGTTCGGCGCCCTCTCCAGCGTGATCGGCATGTATGCCAGTTATTACCTCAACGTGGCTTCCGGGGCGGCGATTGTGCTCGTCGCCACGGCTTTTTTCCTGCTGGCATTCTTCTTTGCTCCGCGCAAAGGGCTGGTTTGGGCCAGGCGGTAGGGATACTCCTCCCTACAATCAGCTTGCAGCAACCTCGCCGTAGCCGTCGAGCGCTGGCACCTGTACTATAATTAACCCCGCATGACCCACCTCTCCGTCATCATCCCGGCTTACAACGAAGCCAAGGCCATCCAGGCGGGCAAGCTAACCCGCGTGCGCGACTGGCTGGCGCAGCAGGCATACCCCTCCGAGCTGATCGTGGTGGACGACGGCAGCCAGGATGACACCGCCGCCCTGGCCGGATCGCTGGCAGACACCCTGCGCATCGAGCATGCCGGGAAAGCCGCGGCTATCGTCGCCGGTATTCAACATGCCAGAGGGGAGTACGTTCTCTTCACCGACATGGACCAGGCCACGCCGATCGGCGAGGCCCCCGCGCTGCTCGCCAGGCTGGGCAACGGCGCTGAGGTCGCCATTGGCAGCCGCGGCCTCTCCCGCCCTGGCGCGCCGCCGGCCCGTTACCTGCTCAGTTGGGGGCAGATGGCGCTGCGCACCCTCCTGTTGGGCGTCCGCCTGACCGATACACAGTGTGGTTTTAAAGCCTTTCGCCGTGACGCCGCCCTGGCTGTGCTCGAAAACTTGCGCCTGTACCATCCCCAGCGCCTGTCCGCCCTCCAGGGACCGAGCGTCACCAGCGGTTTCGACGTGGAATTTCTCTTCGTGGCGCATCGCCTGGGCTTTACCATCCGCGAGGTGCCGGTGAGCTGGAATTACCAGGAGACTCGCCGGGTGAAAATCATCCGCGATATGGCGCGCGGGATCCGCGACCTGGCGCGCATCGCCTACGCCGACCTGCGCGGCCAGTATCCGAAGCGAAAGCCCGGTTTCACCCATCAAAACCAGTCTGATTGACCACTAAGGAATTTGCGCGCCCACGGCGCCTGCCGTGCGCTTGCGCCAGGTAAAAGCCGGAGAGGACCATTGGTCGTCTCCGGCTTTTTTTCTGAATCTCCTGCGTGGAGCGGGCTAATCCCTGTGGTAGCCGGTAATGTAACCCGGCGCGGGCATGACCACGCCAGCGTCGGGCTGCGGCGCGCCGGGTCGCAGCGCCAGCGGCAGCAACCCTGCCCAAACCGGCAAATCGTAATCTTGCTCGTCGTCCTTGGGCGGCCCGCTGCGCACCTTGGCCGAGGCGCTTTCGATCTCGATCGCCACCACGCTGGTTGCGTCCAGCTCCTTGCGATTGGGCAGCCGCGCCTCGGCCCAGCGACCCGGGCAAACGTGCTCGGTGATCACTTCCAGCGCGCGCAGCTTTTCCTCATCGCCTTCCACCAGCCGGCCCTGCCCAAAGATCATCGCTGAGCGGTAATTGATCGAGTGGTGGAACACTGCACGCGCCAGCACCAGTCCGTCGACCAGTGTGGCAGTCACGCACACTTCGCCGCCGGCCTGGATGTGCTTGAGCAGGCGGCTGGCTTTGGCTCCGTGCAGGTAAAGCGTGTTTCCCAGGCGCCCGTGCAAGGTGGGGATGACAAACGGCTGCCCGCCCTCCGCGATGCCCACGTGGCAGATCAGCGCCTCGTCGAGGATGGCGTAAAGGGTTTCCGGGTCGTATCGTCCGCGATCCGGGATGCGCCGCACGCGGTTGCGGGGAGTTTGAGGGTAGTCGGGCATGCAAGCCTCCAGAAGGGTATCGGTAAAGCCGAATTATACAGAGAAAAGGGCGGGTATCCAAGCCCGCCGCTCCGGTTCGTGTGTGTCTTTGTATTGTGTTTAAATGATCTGTAAACTGTGGGCTTTGCCCCACAGTTTACAGATCATAAGCTGCGCGATCTGCCTTCGCGTCAATCCTGGCAGCCGGGCAGGAGGATCGTCTCGATCATCTGCACGATGCGGCTGTCGTCGCTGTCGGCGGTGGTGACCACGACCAGGTCCAGCGCCGGGACGACGTAAATGAGCTGCCCGAAGCGCCCGCGCGCGGCGTAGGCCCCCTCCTCCGGGTCGAGCCACCACTGGTAGCCGTACTCCCAATCGCCGCCGGTCGCGGTGTGCCGGGTTGTCGCGGCTTGCACCCAGGCCGGCGAGACGATTTGCCGTCCCTGCCAGCGGCCGCCTTGCAGGTAGAGATAGCCCAATTTGGCCATATCGCGCGGGACGAGGTGCAACCCCCACCCGCCGATCGGGATGCCTTCGGCGTCGACGTCCCAGGCGTAGTTTTGAATGCCCAGGGGGGCAAAGAGGTTTTGCTCGGCAAACCTGCGCGCATTTCCACCGGCAACCTGCTGAAGGATGGCCGAAAGCACGTGCGAGCAGCCGGAGCAGTAGTTGAACTCCGTCCCCGGCGCGCCCGCCATGGGCAGATCCATCACGAAGCCGACCCAATCGTCGCTGAGGTACATCGCGCGGTAGGTCGGGTCACCCTCCTGCCAGTCCAGGCCGGAGGTCATGCTGAGCAGATGCTCGACCGTCATCGCGGTTTTTGCGGCATCGGCGTTCGCGAACTGCCGCCCGGCAAGCTCATCTACCACCCGCCGGTCGACTCCTTCCAGCAGGCCCTGGTCGATGGCGATCCCCACCAGCGTGGCGGTGAAGCTCTTGGTCACCGAGTACAGCTCGTGGCGAGTCTCCGCGGTGTACCCCGCAAAGTACGTTTCGCTAACCAGCGCGCCGTGGCGGATCACCAGCAAGCTGTGCAGGTTGAGGCGGAGCTCCTCCGCCGCTCGCACGGCGGCGGCGATGGCCTCCGGGTCGATGCCCTGTTCCTCGGGGGTCGAGATGGGCCACTCGAACGCGATTGCCTCGCCGGATGAAACCGGCTGTGCCGGAGCGACCGCTCCGGCGCAGCCGCAGAGCAGCGCCAGGGCAAACAGGCAAACGGTGAAGGATTGGAGACGACGCATGGTCAACACCTGCTGGGGATGACCGAATGAAGGCCTGCGCCAATTATACTTCCGCCCGGCGCCCGCCGTTCTCGTCGATGTACCACCAGTCGCCGGCGTAGGTGGGCGCACCCGCCCCCAACACCCCTGCCAGGCCGAGCTGCCCCTTGCCCGTGACGCCTTCGCGCGCGCCGTCCACGCGCGGATCGGCGTAGCGCGTGAACCATTCGTCCAGCTCACCCTTGAGCTGCGCGGTGACCGACTCGAAGCCAGCCTGCCCATAGCGGTTGCGCTCCTCGCCGGGGTCCTCGTCCAGGTCATACAGCTCGTGCGGTCCGTACGGGTAGCGATGCACGTACTTCCAGCGCCTCCCGCGGATCATGCGCACCGGCCCGTATTCGTCAAAGACGACCACGTGCTCGCGTCCGTGCAACGCCTCGCCGCGCAGCAGCGAGGCAAAACTGCGCCCGGGCAGGCGTGCCGCGAGCGGGTTTTCCAGCCCGAGGTGGTCGAGCAGGGTGGGCAGCAGATCGTACTGGCTGAGCAGGTCGGCGTTGGTCACGCCTTGCGGCACCCGCCCAGGCTGCGAGACGATCAGCGGCACCTTGACCGAGGTGTCGTACATATTCTGCGGAAAAGTCGCGTTGCCCTTGCCCCACAGGCCGTGGTGCCCCATATTCATGCCGTTGTCGCTGGCAAAGATCACCAGCGTATCCGCCAGGCGCCCGTGAGCCTGCAACCGTTCGAGCAGTTGCCCCACCCCACGGTCGACCCCGCTGAGCGAGGCATAGTAACCGGTGAGCAGCTCGCGCCGCCGTTCGCCGGTTCCGCGCGGCGCGCTGTTGATCTGGTGAGGGTGGGCGGGCAGGTCCGGGATGGACTCGAACGGGCAGTCGCGGTACAGCTCGCGCAGCTCGGCGGGGTGCTGGGCGGCGTCCCAGGGGCTGTGCGGCGCAGTGTAATGCACCGAGAGGTAAAAGGGTTGGGGGTTGCCGGCCTGTTGATCGAGAAACTCGAGCGCGTGGGTGGTGATGGCGTCGGTCAGGTAGCCCGGCTCGCGGCGCAGCTCGCCATCGATGATCATCGGCGCGTTGAAGTACCCGCTCCCGCCAAAGGGCACCACCCGCCAATACGAAAAGCCCATCTGGGGGGTCAGGCTGTCGCCCAGGTGCCACTTGCCGCTCAAGCCGCAGGTGTACCCGGCCGCGGCGAGGAAATCGGTGTAGCCGCTCAACCCCTCCAGGTAGCGGATGGCGACCTCATCACCGCCGAAATTGTCGTCGCCCAGCGCCCGGCACATCGCTTCGGGCAGGTTGCCGCGCTTGATCCAGTCGTGCACGCCGTGCTGGGACGGGATGCGCCCGGTCAGCAGTGAAGCGCGCGCCGGCGAGCAAACCGGCGATGCGCAGAAGAAATGGTCGAAGCGCATGCCGGTCGACGCGAGCCGGTCGAGGTGCGGGGTGTGGATCTCGCGGTTGCCCGCGCAGCCCAACGCCCACGCCCCCTGGTCGTCGGTGAGGATGAACAGGATATTGGGGCGGGTAGGAGACATAGGTTTATTGTATGCGAAAAGCGCCCCGTTTGATTTCCACAATCCTGGCTATCTGGCGGCGACGATCACTCGTCTCAAAAATAGACGATCAGGGGTGTTTTGCAGTGGCACACCCGCTGCAAAACACCCCTGAATCTAGATTTTCAGATATCTTCTACTTAAACCACATCGGCAGGTAATCGCGGTGCGTGTCGAGGATCACGTCCATCATCTTCTCGGCCTCCGCCTCGGTGCGCACCGTCTCGCCGGCCACCAGCGCCTGGATCGCCAGCTTGCGGTCGGCCTTGAGCGCCGCCTCGACGGTCAGCTCTTGCGTGCCGAGGATGCGCAGCAAAATGGCGGTGATACCTGGCGGCAACGCGCCAAAGGTCAGCGGTTGGAAGCCGTCGCCGTTGATCAAGGTGGTCGCTTCGAGCACCGCGCCTTCCGGCAGGTTGGTGGCGGTGCCGTGGTTGGGCAGGTTGACCGTGCGCAGGATCTGGTCCTCGCCCAGCGCGGCGTTGAGCACATCGATGAAGAGGTCCTCGTCCTTGAACATCTCTTTTTCAGAGGGGTTCTCCGCGCGCTTGATGATCGGCGCGCGCCCGTAAGCCTGGTCGGCCATCTCATCGTAGACCCGGTCGAAGGTCGCGGCGTACTGCTCGAAGTTGTGGAAGTCCATGCCGAAGGTCTTCCCGTAATAGGCGCCCTTGCCCTGCCAGCCGGGCACGAACTCGCAGATGTGCCCGTCGCCCACGCAGGGGAAGGCGTCGAACATGCGGAAGAGCTCCCAGGTGTAGGGGTTGCCCAGAGCAGCGCCTTTCTCTTCCATCACCTTGCGCACCTGCGGCCAGACGCTCTCGCCCTTGTACGACAGGTCGGTGATCCAGGTGAAGTGGTTGGCGCCGATCGCGCGGCAGGTCAGTTGGTCCCAGGGCATGCCGATCAGGTTGGCCAGGTAATGCTGGTAATACGTGACCCCATAGCACAGCCCGGCCACCTTCAGGCCGGTCGTCTTGGAAACCGCCCACACGTTGACCGTCAGCGGGTTGGAGAAGTTGATGAAGAGCGCGTTGGGGCATAGCCGTTCGACGTCGCGGGCGACCTCCACCAGCACGGGGATCATGCGCAGCGCGCGCGAGACCCCGCCCGCGCCGTAGGTGTCACCGGTGGACTGGTAGATGTTGAACTGGCGGAAGACGGCCACGTCTTTTTCCCAGGCGCGCCGCCCACCGACCCCGATCACCGAGACGACCGCGTCGGCGCCGGGCAGCACCTCGCAGCGATCGAGCGAGCCGCGCACCGTTACCGGCGCGTGGTAGGTATCCACTAGCCGCTTGGTGAGCAGCTCGGCGATTTCGAGCGCCTTGGGGTCGATATCCACCAGGCGAACCTCCCATTCACCCCCCTTGGTGATCAGGCTCTCGACGATCCCGCGGGTGAAATAGGTGCTGCCAACTCCCAGGATGACAATCGTCTTCTTCATGGTTGGATCTCCTTGTGATGGTTTAGCTCCACGGCAGGTTGACTGCCGGTTTGGATTGAAAAAGGGGCATGGGTTGACCCCATTATACTACAATCTGTTTGTTTGTGAACATTGAATGATTATTTATGAGCATAAATCCCGCGGGCGATTTCATTTCCGCACCCCAGGCGCCTTCTGCGCCTGTGTTTCAATATTCCTGTCAAATGTGGGTTGTGCCCCACATTTGACAGGAAATACATTACACAATCGTGACTACTCAGCCAGAGGTGCAAGAGACCCGAATTTGAGGGCTTGTCTGAAAAGCATTCTTGGTGCCTTGGAGACTTTGGGGTTGATTTCTTCTTCTCCGGCACGGCGCGAAACGCTTCTACTTCCCGATCGCCTCCCCCGCAAAGCGGCGCAGGGCAGCCAGGTGCTCGGCAGGGGTGGCGAACCCGCAGCCGGTGGTGAGCAGCGAGATGTGGGTTGCCCCCACCGACCGCCAGCCATCCAGCAGCTCGCGCCAAACGGCGGGGTCGCCTTTGCCGTAGGGCACGCGCGCCTCGAAGCCAAAGCCGGCGCGCGAGCGGCCGTATTCAGCGAGCTGGCGGTCGAGCAGCGCCAGGCCGGGGCCGGCTTGCGCTGCGCTGGCGTAGAGCGGCATCCAGCCGTCGCCCAGCAGCGCCGCCCGGCGGATGGCCGGCTCGGACTGCCCGCCGATCCAGATTGGGATGGGCTGCTGCAGCGGGAGCGGGTTGATCCCGGCGTCGGGGATGATGTGCTCATCGCTCTTGTGATTGACCAGCGGGCGCGTCCACAGCTCGCGCAGCAGGCGGATTTGCTCGTCCACGCGCCGCCCGCGGGTGTGGAAGCGCGCGCCCAGCGAGATGTACTCGATCACATTCCAGCCCACGCCGACCCCCAGGCGCAGCCGCCCGCCGCTCAAAAGGTCCAGCCCGGCGGCCTGTTTGGCGACCAGCACGGACTGGCGTTGGGGCAGCAGCAGCACGCAGGTTTCGAACTCGATGCGCTGGGTGACGGCGGCCATGAAGCTGAACAGCACGAACGGCTCGTGGAAGGGGGTGCGGTAAGTGACCCAGCCGTCCCACCCGCCGGGGCGATCGGGGTTGGGCCCGATGACGTGATCGTCGGCGCCGATGTGGCTGTAGCCGAGCGCTTCGGCGGCCTGGGCGTATTCACGGATCGCCCCAGGATCGCTGCCAAACTCGAATTGTGGATAGATCACGCCGATGCGCATGCTGTTCCTCCTCGGTCAGATTGGTTTTTTTTTCAACATTTCTGTACCATGTGGGCTTTGCCCCACATGGTACAGAAATGTAATTTCTCAACCAAAATGGGGTGGTTCACGCCTTTGGGACACACGCATCAGTGCGTTTGTGAGGGTGCTCTAAGGAGTGCGAACCGCCCCGACGAACAACCGCTGCCTGGGAAGTCACGCAGCCCGCAAAACCACCTCTGTGGCGGAGAGGCCGTCGGCCTGCGCGCGCAGGTGGATCTCGCCTGCTTTGCCGGTGGTTTTAACCACCACCAACGCGCGCCCGAAGTGCGGCGTGCGGAAGTTGCCGCGGTAATTCTCCTCGCTGACCGGGTTGGCGCTGCCCACGGCGGCGATCACGCCCTCGCCCTGCACGGTGAAGTACACCGGCCGGTCGGCGCAGGGGTGCACCCGCCCGGCGGCGTCGAGAATCTCCACCGTCACATAGCTCAGGTCGTCGTCATCGGCGCGCAGGTTGGCCCGGTCGGGGGTCAGGCGCAGGCCGGCGGCAGGACCACAGGTCTCGACGACGGCTTCGGCGGCTGCCTTGCCTCCGATCCACCCGACCGCCTTGAGCTGGCCCGCTTCGTAGGGCACCTCGAAACTGGCGGTGTAGCGCTCTGCCTTGCCGGAGGGCTGCACGCCCAGCGAGCGCCCGTTGAGGAACAGCTCCACCTGCTCGCAGGCCGAGTACACGTCCACTTTGAACGGCTGCCCTTCGTGACCGGCCCAGGTCCAGTTCGGCCAGACTTCCGGCCAGCCCCAGCGCGAGACGTGCACCTCCTTGTTTTCCGGGTTGGGCTTGTGCACGGCGATGTAGAGTTGCGTGCCCGTCTTCCAGACAATATCGCGGTAGTACGACTGCGGGCGCTTGAAGCCGCACAGGTCGAGGTCGCCGCAGTTGGCCTGGTGCCAGGGGTAGCCGCCGAGGAAGGCGGTCGGCTGGTCGCCGTAGTCCACCCGCCCGATGCCCGCCTCGCCCAGGTAGTCCAGCGAGGTCCAGACGAAATCGCCCAGCACGTAGCTTTCCGCTTCGACCAGGTTCCAGTTATCCAGCGCCTCCAGCGGGAAGGATTCGGTGCCAACCATCATCCGCTTGGGATGGCGCTCGTGGTCGGGGCGGTACTGCTGCCACTGGTAGTTGTACCCGCCGACGTCCAGGCTGGCGAAGACCACGTCGGTGCTCTCCCAGTTGTATTTCGTTTTATCGCCCCACACGTCGCACATCGCGGCGGTCACCGGGCGGGTTGGGTCGAGTTGGTGGACGCGCGCGGCCAGCATGGCGGCCACCTCGGCGCCCTTGCTGCGCCCGTCGCGCTCCATCACCTCGTTGCCGATGGACCACAGGATCACGCTGGGGTGGTTGCAGTCGCGCAGCACCATCGCGTCGACGTCGCGCTGCCACCAATCGTCGAAGGACAGGTGGTAATCGTAGGGGTTCTTGCCTTCGCGCCAGCAGTCGAAGGTCTCGTCGATCACCAGCATGCCCAGGCGGTCGCAGGCGTCGAGGAAGGCCGGCGAGGGCGGGTTGTGGGCGCAGCGGATGGCGTTGAAGCCGCTGGCCTTGTGGATTTCAACCTTGCGCTCCTCGGCGCGAGCGTAGACGGTCGAGCCGAGCACGCCGTTGTCGTGGTGGACGCAGCCGCCCTTGAGCAGCACCGGCCGTCCGTTGAGGCGAAAACCCTTTTCGGCGTCGAACTCGATGCTGCGGATGCCGAAGGTCGTCGTGGCGGTGTCGACCACCTGCCCGCCGACCAGCAACTCGCTCTCCAGGGTGTAGAGCTGCGGCGTCTCGAGCGACCACAGGCCGGGGTTGGCGACGCTCACCTCGTGGGTCAGCGCGCGCTCTTCGCCGGGTGAGACGGCAACCGACGTCTCGGCGCTGCCCACATCCGCGCCGGTCGGCGAAAGCACGCGCGAGCGCAGCGTCACCTCGGCGAACTGCGCGCGGCGGTTGACCAGGGTGGTGCGGGCGCGCACCGTGGCGGACTGCGCCGAGACCTGCGGGGTGGTCACGTACACGCCCCAATGCTCGATGTGCAGCGGGTCGGCGACCATCAGCCAGACCGGACGGTAGATGCCCGCCCCCGAATACCAGCGGCTGTTGGGCACGGCGGCGTTGTCCACCTGCACGCGCAGCGCGTTCTCCTTGCCAAACTCCACCGCGTGGGTCAGGTCGAAGGCGAAGCTGGTGTAGCCGTAGGGGTGGCGGCCGATGTAGTGCTCGTTGAGCCAGACTTCGGCGTTCATGTAGACGCCCTCGAACTCGATGTAAACCTGCTTGCCGCGCCATTCTTCCGGCGGGGTGAAGGTCTTGCGGTACCAGGCGCGCCCGTTTTGGAAGTAGCCGCCCGAGTTATAAGCCAGGCTGGCGGGGTCGCGGGGCAGCTCGATGCTCCAGTCGTGCGGCAGGTCGAGCAGGCGCCAGGAGGAGTAATCCGGGTTGCGCCACCAGGTCATCGGGCGGTTGTCGTGGAGGCGGAAGCGCCAGTCTTTGTTGAAAGATTGTTTCTGCATGTTCGGTCCTTTATGGGGGTAATCCGGTTGGATGGCGGAGCGGGTGCACGCTCCGAGAACGTTCACGTAAAGATATTATAGGGTAAAAATGGCCGTTATGCAGCCCCGGCGTCCAAGTGATGCGGCGCTCGCGGGATGAGATCGCCGGCAGGCGGAAGGGAGGTTTACCAGTAAATCGGGCGGGAGCGGTACATCCAACTGTCGTCATCCTCTACAGCGATGGACTGCACCTGCCTGTACAAACCGTTGTAGAGCTTGAGCGTGGCGGAGGGGTGCTCCTGGCCGTGTTGATCCAGGGCGACCAGCAGCAATTTCAACGGTCGCTCGCGGAAGACCATCTGGTTCACATCGCCCGTTTCCGAAAAACCCTGGTAAGTGACCACGATTTTCACCCGCTCCTCCCCGCGATGGGCCGGCAATTTCCCGCTGAAGCCCGCTTTGTTGGCCGGGGCGGTTTCATAAATCAGGTCGCCTTCGCGCCGGTAGAGAAGGTAGTACAGGGAGTAGTGACCCGTGGGGAGGATGATCGGGCCAGGGCGGTCGCCGCTCAGTTGCCGGAAGCGGGCGGCATTCTCTGCCGTTACCCCCTGCCAGTTGAACCTGGCGGGGAGGGGAGATAAACGCAAGCCGTGATTGGTGATGGCGGCGAGGACGTAGAACGGGTCACTCGTTTCTTGTCCGGGCAATTCGGGCAGGTCGGGCGGGAGCTCGCTGTTCGGTGCGTCCTGCAATTCGATCGGCTCGCAGCGCAGCGGGTAATCGCGGCTAATGGGCTTGAGCTTGAAGCGGGGCGTCCGGGAAGCCAGCAGCGCGAACAGGTAAAAAAAGATCAGCGCCAGCACGGCCAGTCCCGCACACATCCCTGCCGTTTTAATCGTATCGAGGAGACGGCTGAGCGCGTCTGGGCGTTGAAAAAAGAGGGCGGTTTTGATCCCCAGGTAGATGAGGCCTGCCATCCCCCCCAGAAGGAAAACGACCACACAACCCGAGCCGTTTTTTTTCTCCATCCCCTCAGCGCTTTCGGATCGCCGCCGATCAAGGCGCACCATCCCGGCATGGCGGTCGATCTACTTCATACTATAGCGCCTTTTGGCAAGAATGTGAATAATCTTCAAGATCGTGTAATTTGTTTTCTGTAAAATGTGGGGCTTTGACCCACATTTTACAGAAAAATGGAAACACAATCCTCTTCATACGATCATCCCATGCGGATCATCGCGGGCTGGGCACCCCTACTCCTCTTTAATGGTGGTGGTTGATCAGCGTCATCGGATTCACCAGGCGACTGGAAGGCCTGGAAGTTGTGATGCGCTCTTTTCCATCAAGGAGGAAACCATGAGCACTCCCATTTTTCAAGTTTTCATCGGAAAGAACAACATTGCCTCGAACCTGGCGATCAGAGGGTTGTCCGACGAGGCGCAGAAAGACATGATGGAAAAAAACAAGGCCTCCGTCCAATCGGTCGGCGGGAGCATTGTTGTGTTTTGTAACAGCGCCTGGGCAGACGAGGAGCACCCCTGGTGGGGCGTGATTCGTTTCCCCAGCCTGGAAGCGCGGATCGAGCATGCGCGAGATCTCAAGGAAATCGGCTGGCTGGATTATGTCGACGCGTTCACCTTGCTGGGCACCGCGGAAGCGGAGCCCCCGGCGGTCACCATCCCGAACCCCATCTACAAGCTGTGGATCCTTCGCACCAACCCGGCCGCGTCCATGGCGTCGGGAAGCCTGCCTGGGGGGGTGATGACGTTGGGATGGAGTAAGCACTACGAGCTGTACCATGAGCATAACAGCCTGATCCTGCTGCAATGCAACTCGTACTGGTGCAACGAGGCATACCCCAACTTTGGGGTCAGCGTGTATCCGAGCATCGAGGCCAACATGCGCATTATGCAGGGCCTGGCCGACCTGGGCTGGCAGCGCTACTTTGATTCGTTCACGATTTTGGGAACGTCGGATCAATAAGCCGCAGAAAGAGGGCATCCAAGGGCAGGGGCGCGCGCCCCTGCCTTTGGATGCCAGGGAACGAGCAGAGCGGTCTCCTTACCCCGAAACCAGGAGGATGTTGGCGTACTGAATCGTCTCGCCGGTGCGGATCAGCCCGATGGCGCCCGGCACGCGCTTCTTGAACTCCACGTGCGGCTCGAAGACCAGCGGCACGCCATCCAGCGCGGCGAGAAAGCGCTGCTGCACTTCGGGGGTGTTGCCGGCGCGGAACTCTTCGGCCATGTAGGCCTGGGCGAGCGAGAAATTCGGGCGCAGCGCCTCGAGCACCTGGAGCACGGTCGGCACGTCGTCGACCAGTGAGATATCGACCGTTTCGACCTCGGGCCAGAACGGAAAGCCCCGGTCGGCGATCACCAGGCGGTTGGTGTGGCGCACGCGCGCCAGCAGGGATAAGATGTGGGGGTTAAGAATGCCGCTTTTGAGCATGTCGTCTCCTTAATATTGGGGGCTTAAAATCCGCGCAGGTCGCTGCTGGAGCGGCGCTGCAAGCCGGGAGCGGGCAGCCGTTGGAGCACCACGTACTCCAGGCCGTGGCGGGCGCAGAAGGCGCGCTTTTCGGGCTTGTCGCCGTCCTCGTTGACCAGGTAAATTTCCGGTCGCAGGCGCTCGATCTCCGGCTCGGCGTCCATCCAGCCCCAACCGGAAGTGATCAGCGCCTGGTGCACGTGGCGGACCGCGCCGACCATGTAGCGGCGCAGCTCCTGCGGGAAGAGCGGGTGCCCCTCCCCCTTGAGGTTGCGCACGTTGGCGTCGTTGCCCACGACGACGTACAGGTCGCCGTAAGCCGAGGCCTCCTCGAAGAAGCGCACGTGGCCCGAGTGCAGCCAGTCGTAGCAGCCGGTGACGAGCACCTTCTTGCGCCCCGGCGTGCCGAGGGTGTCCATGGGCGGCTCGGGCGGGAAGCCCTCCAGTTGCGCTTCGGGCAGCACGTGGTAGGCCAGCCCCCGCGCCGCGCACCAGTCGCGCTTGTCGGGGTGATCGTCGCCTTCGGTCACCACCCAGGCGGTGGGTTTTTCATCCGCCGGTAAGGATGGCGCGTGGGGCGAGGCGGACTCGTCCAGCAGGGTCACGCGCGCCACGTAGCGCAGCGCCTCGAGCAGGTAGCGCCGCTCTGCCTGCGGGAATTGCGGCGGCCGCCCGGTGAAACGCTCGACCAGCGCGTCCGTCCAGAGCAGCGCGTGCAGACTGCCCAGCCGCGAGGCCTCCTCGAGGAAGCGCACCGCATGGGCGTGAAGGTTGTCGAAGCTACCAGAGACGATCACCATGGGTCACCCGTGTCGTATTTTAACCGTATCTGCCAAAATCATCGATCGCCGCCAGCATGGCCAGGATGTTCTCGAGCGGCACGTCGCGCTCGACCACATGCGAAGGCCCGACGATCAACCCGCCGCCGGCGCCGAGGGTTTGGATGACCTCTTTCACGTGGGCGCGCACCTCCTCGGGTGTGCCGAACGGCAGCACCGACTGCACCCCCAGCCCGCCCGAAAAAGACAGCCGCTCGCCGAACTCGGCCTTGATCCAGCGCTGCTCGACGCACTCCGGCTGCACCGGGTTGAGGATGTCCACCCCGGCCTCGATCAGGTCGGGCACCAGGTCGTTGATCTTGCCGTCGCTGTGATACTCGATCAGGATGTCCTCGCGCACCTCGCGCGCCGCCTGGACGACGCGCACCAGGCGCGGGCGGAACCATTCGCGCCACATCTTGCGGCTCATCATCAGGCTGTTCTGCATCGCCACGTCGTCGCCCAACTGGATCAGGTCGACCCCGGCCTCGGCGCAGGCGCGCGCCTGCACCGCGTGCAGGTCGGTGACCCGGTCGAGCAGCAGGTGAGCCATCTCGTCGCCGGTGTGCATGTCGGCGAAGAGGCGGTCCATCGAGCGCAACTGCCAGGCGATCTCGAAGGTCGTTTCGGAAGGACCGCTGCAGACTGCGTAGCCCTGGGCGTGCAGTGCCGCCACGCGCTCCGCCAGCCCGGCGTAGCGGTAAGGCTGGTCGAGGTCGGGCCAGGGATAGGCGGCGATCTCCGCGGCGCTTTCGGCGCGCTCCAGGGGGTAGTAGTAGGCGGCGTACTGCCCTTCGGCGTCCCAGATGCGCCCGCGACCCCATTCGTCCCAGGTCATCTCGGGGCGGTCGAAGTAGCGGCTGAAGTCGGTCTCCAGGCGGGTGGGCAGCGGGCCGGCCCAGGCGATGTCGCCGCGCAGGGCGGCGAGCAGGTCGTCGGTTTGGAAATAGCGGCGCAGCAGCGCGTCCACGTAACTCTCGAGGGGGATCGAGCGCGGCACACGGTCGGGGACATGGCGGCGCGCGGCGGTCAGCACGCGCTCGCGGGAGGTCATCTCAGCCATGCGTCATTTCCACGGATCGAGGATGACTTTGCCGCACTGCCCGCTGAGCTGCAGCTCGAAGGCTTCCTGCACGCGGCTCATCGGCAGGCGGTGGGTGATCAGGCGCTCGATCTTTTTGCGGTTTTCACGGATCACCTGCAGCATTCGCGGCGTGTCGCGCAGGTTCCAGTGCCACGAGCCCTGCAGGGTCAGCCCGTCTGGCACCATGTTGTCGATCTCGATGTGACCGCCCCACCCGACAAAGGCGACTTTCCCGCGCCGGCGCGCCGCCCGCAGGGCCAGTTTCTGGGCGTCGGGGTTGCCCGCGCACTCGATCACGCAGTCGACCCCGCGCCCGCCGGTGAGCGATTTCAACTGCATCAGCGCGTCGGGGTCGTTGGGGTCGATGATCAGCTCGGCGCCCAGCTCGATCGCCATGCGCGCGCGGTAGGGGTTGCTCTCCACGCCAATGACGCGCGCGCCGCGGTAGGTGGCGTTGATCACCCCGCCCAAGCCCACCGGACCGAGGCCGGTGATCAGCACCGTGTCGAAGGCGTCCACCCCGATGCGTTGCATCGCGCCAAAAGTGGGCCCCAGGCCGCAGCAGGCCATGGCGGCGTGCGCGGTGGGGATGTCTTCGGGGATGGGGATGAGCAGCCAGTCGGGCTTGATCAGGTATTGGGCATAGGTGCTGGCCCCGCTGGGGCTGTCGCAGGCTTCCAATGGGTCGAGGTTGTGCTCGCAGTAGATGTAATCGCCGGCGATGCACAGCGCGCACTTGCCGCACGGGTACTGCGGCATCACCACCACCCGGTCGCCCAGCTTCACCCGGCCGGGTCGCGCCAGCTCTGCTACCACGCCAGCGGCCTCGTGACCGAGGGTGTCGGTCGGGGTGCCTTCCTCGTAAATCTTATATTCGGTGCACATCGGCGCGACGGTGACTTTTATGCAGACGTAATCGTCCTGGATGCGCGGGTGGGGGCGGTCGATTAATGTGGCGCTGCGCGGGCCGGTGATCGCGGTCACTTTCATGGGGGCCTCTTTCTGGCAGATAAAGGGATTGAGGCTTGCATCGATAATGGATGAGGGTGAAATCTACCCAGAGTATAATCTCCATTATAGGGCTTTTTACGCAGAACATCCGCAGCCCGCCACAGGTGAAAAATGAGATACGAGATCGTCCCCTTGCAGCCCGAGCACAGCCGGGCAGCCGCCGAGATTTTCGTCCACCAGTATGCCAAGCAGCGCCAGGCTGTGCCAATCTTGCCAGAGAACTTCCTCGATGTCGAGCGCATCGACGGGATGATCGCCGGGCTGGCGCCCAACGCCATCGCCGCGCTGCAAAACGGGCGGCTGGCCGGTTACATGGGCTGGTACATTGTGAACGGCTTCCGCAACACCAGCCGGCGCGGGGCGTACTGCCCCGAGTGGGGTCACGCGGTGGCCGACTCGTCCTTCCCGGCGGCGTACCAGGCGCTGTACACCGCCGCGGCTGCCCGCTGGGCGCAGGCGGGCTGCGAGGTGCACGCCCTGACCCTGTTGGCGCACGACCAGGCCGCCCATCACCTGTGGTTCTGGAGCGGATTCGGCATGACCGTGGTCGACGCCATCCGCCCGATGCGCCCGACCGAGATGACCTACCCGTTCCAGCTCCAGGCGCGCAAGGCGACCCCCGCCGACGCGGAGCATCTGGCCGAGATCGAGGCGGAACACTGGCTGCACTACAGCCGCCCGCCCACGCTGATGGCGCCCAAAGAGCCGGACGGCGCGGACGCTTTCCGCAAGCTGATCGAGCAGCCGGTCAACAGCGTGTGGCTGGCCGAGCAGGAGGGCAAGCTGGCGGGTTACATCCGCTTCGAGCGCAGCACCTTTGGCGCGGCGGCCATTGTGCAGTCCGACACGACCGTTGCCATCACGGGGGCATACGTGCGCCCGGCCTACCGCGGCAAGCGCGCCGCGGTGGCGCTGCTCGACGCGGCCATGGCCGACTACGCCGGGCGCGGCTTCACGCGCTGCTCGGTGGATTTCGAGTCGATCAACCCGGACGCGTCCAGCTTCTGGCCGCGCTATTTCCAGCCGGTATGCTATTCGGTGACGCGCATCCCGGAGGTGCCGGTGCCGCCGCTGGTGTAAGGGAGGCCGGTAGATGAGCACATCCGTCCTGTCGAGGCTGCCCTCCAGCCTGGGCCGGCAAGACGAAGCGCCCAACCAGGCGCTGGCGCAGGTGGCGGCGGCCAACCCGCAATACAGCGCCGACCTCTTCCCGGTGCTGCTGCGCCACCTGAGACCTGCCGCCCCAAGGATGTGCCGCAGCATGCCGAGAAGACGCTGCCGGCGGTTAATGCGCAGAACCGGCGGGCTTTCGTAGCGGTGCTGGAGAAACGCCTGGACGATTTAACCCCCGCGCAGGCAGCGCGGGTCAGACGCCTTTACCGGTAGACCCTCACCCTACCCTCTCCCAATGGCCGAGGGCGGCGAAGCTCCGCGCGGGTTGACGGCGGCGCGCCGGAAAATCAAGGGGAAGAAGGGCAAAATGAGAAACGCCGCACCGCCGAAGATCAAGAAGGCCGGCGGGTAGCCCAGGTTGTTCGCCAGCGCTCCGCCCAACCCCAGGCCGATGCCCTGCCCGATGTTGGTCATCGCCATGAGGATGGCATACATCGAGGCGGCGATCGACGGCTGGGTGTACTTCATCGCCAGCGCAAAATAGATCGCCTGCGCCGCCCCGTAGGCGATGCCAAAGAAAACCGCCACCACAAACGCCAGCGATAGGGACGAAACCCAGGCCAGCAGGGCCAGCGCCATGACCACCGCCGCCATCGACATCCACAGCGCGGCGCGGTTGCCGATGCGGTCCATCAGCGCGCCGCCAGCCAGCGCCCCCGCCACGCAGCCGATGCCCCAGATGGTGGTGACCAGGCCCGCCGTGCTCAGGCTGATGCCAAAACGGGCGTCGAGTGACGGGTTCACCAGCTGGTTGGCGCCGACGATCACCAGGAATACCACCAGCCCCACCCCGGCCACGCCGAGCACGGCGGGCTGCTTGAACGCGCCAAAGGCGGCCCACTGGAAGCGCTCGCCGGGTTGGCGGGCCGGCTCGCGCGCGAAGAAGAGCAGCGGCACGGGCAGCAGGGTCAACGCGGCGAGAAAGTAGAAAACGCCCGGCCAGCTTCGCTCGGCGATCATCCCGGCCAGCGAAGCCGCAGCGATCACGCCCACCGAGCGCCCCCCGACCATGAAGCCCTGCAAGATGCCCTTCTCGTTGGCGGGGGTGATGTCCAGCGCGAGCCCGTCGGTGCAGGTGTCGTAAAAGGCCATGCCCATCTGCAGCAGGAAGGCCAGCCCGACAAAGGTCCAATACTGCCTGCCCGGGTGGATCGAGGCGACCAGCACCAGGCAGGAGAACTGGACCGCCAGGCCGATCAGGATGTACGGCTTGCGGTGTCCCCAGCCAAAGAAGTTGAACCGGTCGCTGAGCATGCCGAAGAAAATTTTGATCACAAAGGGGATCAGCGCGATCGAGGAGAACACGCCCACGTCGGCCATGTCCAGTCCGCTGGCGAGCAAGTAGAGCGCGTTGAGCGCGGCGAAATAACCCAGGATGGCACCCTGGCTGAAATACAGCAGGCCAAACAGGCTGAAACGCAGGGCTCTCGATTGGGGCGGCATGTCTGCTCCTTGGACGACCCGGGTTGAAGTCGCCCGCCTTACTCGCATGACGGCTGGGCGATTTGCTTAATTGTAAAGCCGATTTGGCACGGGGGAAGCTTACCCGGTCTTCATTATCGGGGCCGATTGGTCGTCATGCCAGCTCCGGCATATCCCACAAGCACTTCATTGTATTGGCAGTCAACTTGATGGGTCAGGCTATAATAGAAAAACGAGGGCTGGAGCACCATGACCGAATTGCGCATTGAAAACTGGGCCATCCCTGGCGCGCGCCTGGGAGAAGAAAACCCGCTGCCGATCTTTCGCGATCCGGCGCGGGACCTGCAGGTGCGCACGCACCCCTCGCTCCCCGCGGAAAAGAGGGAGTGGCTGGGCTGGGAGGCGGCTTTCCGCGTCTTGCCCTACCGCATGCAGGACGGTTACTCTCGCAGGCGCGAGCCGCTCAATTTTCGCGCCGTCGTGCTGGAAAACGAGGTCCTGCGCGCCACCTTCCTGCCCGAGCTGGGCGGGCGGCTGGTCTCTCTGGTGCACCGGCCGCAGGAACGTGAGCTGCTCCATCGCAACCCGGTCTTCCAGCCGGCCAACCTGGCCATCCGCAACGCCTGGTTCTCGGGCGGCGTGGAGTGGAACATCGGCCAGTTCGGGCACACTTTCACCACCTGCGCCCCGCTCTTTGCCGCGCAAATCGAGGGAGCGCAAGGCGAGCCGGGGTTGCGCCTGTATGAGTACGAGCGCTGCAAGGGTCTCTTCTGGCAGATCGATTTTTACCTGCCGCCCGGTTTCCCTTTCTTGATCGCCTACACGCGCGTGGTCAACCCCAACCCGCGGCCGGTCTCGATGTACTGGTGGACCAATGTCGCCGTCGACGAGCGACCGGGCACGCGCGTGCTTGCCCCCGCCGACCAGGCCATCTACGCTTCCTTCGAGCCGGGCGGCGCTTCGTTTGGTCTCGGCAGCCTGCCGAACCTGCCCTCGCTGCAGGGCGCGGACGGCACGTATTCACTCAACTCGACCTTCGCCAACGAGTTCTTCTTCCAGTGTGAAGCGGCTGAAATGCCCTGGGAGGCCGCGTTGGACCAGGAAGGGCACGGGTTTGTCGAAGCATCTACCGGACGCCTGAGATACCGCAAGCTGTTCTGCTGGGGCACGCACGCAGGCGGGCGGCACTGGCAGGAGTTTCTCGCCCAACCCGGCGAAGCGTACCTGGAGATCCAGGCCGGGCTGGCCCCCACCCAGTTGCACGGGTTGCCCATGCCGGCCGATTCCACCTGGGATTGGACGCAGGCGCTGGGCTATCTCGAAGCGGACCCGGCGGCGGCTCACCACGCGGATTGGCGCACCGCCTGGACCAGCGTGGGCGCGGCGCTCCGGGCGCGCCTCTCGCCGCAGGAGCTCGCGCGCATCGAAGCAAGCTGTCGCGCGCGCGCCGACCTGCCGGCGCAGCAGATCTTGCAACATGGCTCGGGCTGGGGAGCGCTGGAGCTGCGCCGGCGAACCCCCGACCCCGCCCTGCGCGCATTCATCTTCCCGGAAAGCAGCCTGTCCGCCGGGCAGAGCCCGTGGCTGACGCTGCTGGAAACCGGCAGGCTGCCCGAACGGGATCCCGCCTGTCTGCCCGGTGAGTGGATGGTGCAGGAGGAATGGCAACAACTGCTGGAGGCGTCCTTGCAGGTGGCAGGCGGGCGGCACTGGTACGCGCTGCTCCACGCCGGGGTGATGCGCATGGAACGGCTCGACCCGGAGGGCGCTGCGCAGGCCTGGCGCGAATCGATCCGCCTGAACCCTTCGGCATGGGCTCACCGCAACCTGGCCGTCTATCACCTGCGCAGGGGGGAAGCGGGCGCGGCGCTGGACGACTATGCCCTGGCCTGGCAACTGGCCTCGCAGTCTGGCGACCCTGCCGCTGCGCTGGCGATCGAATACCTGGACATCTTGTTCCAGGCCGGGCAATTTGAGCGCGGGCTGCAGGTCTATGCAGCCTTGCCAGGCGAGGTGCAGCAGGTGGAGCGCATCCAGATGCTGCGCGGAAGGTTTGCCCTGCAACTGGGCGACCTGGACGCGGTCGAGCAGGCGCTGCAGCGCGAGTACGCCACCGTGCGCGAAGGCGAGACCGTGCTGACCGACCTGTGGTTCGAGCTGCACGCGCGGCGCGAGGCACAGCGCAGCGGCGGGGCGGTGGACGACGCCCTGCGCGAGGCGGTGAGGCTGCGCTACCCGCCGCCGGCGCGCATCGATTTCCGCAGCTTCAACGAGTGAGGAGCGAATTTGGACAAACCAGGATACCTGCTGTCGCTGGAGGGCGGCGGCACGCGCAGCCAGGCGGCGCTGCTCGACTTCTCAGGGCGGCTGCTGCAAACAAGCCAGTCCAGCGACGTCAACACCAACTTTGTGCCCTACGAGATCGCCCAACGCGCCGTTTTGAGCGCCGTTGAGGGCGTGCTGGAGGCGGCCGGAGTGACCGGTCGCCAGGTGAGCCATTTTGTCTGCGCGCTGGTCGGCCCGCGTTTCGGCGCGGAGACCTTCGGCGAGCTCTGCCCAAACGCTGTGTACCACTACTACCGCGAACGGGATGTGATCTTCGCCCAGGCGGGCATCTACCGCCCGCACGGCGTGGCGGTGGTGGCCGCCACCGGTGCGACCGCCTTCGGCGTGCGCCGCGACGACGGGCGCGAAGTCATGTTTGGCGGCTGGGGCTCGCTGCTGGGCGATGAGGGCAGCGCGTATGCGCTGGGGCTGGCCGGTTTGCGCGCCGCCGCGCGCGCTTTCGAGGGCCGCGAGAGCGCCCCCACCGGCCTGGTGAGCGCCATCTGTAACCATTTTGGCATCGCGGAGGGCAATTTCCACCGCGAGATGATCTACCTGGCCTACCAGAAACCGCTCAGCCGCGCCGACGTGGCCGGGGTAGCCGCCACGGTCTCTGCGCTGGCGGCGGCGGGTGACGAGTTAGCCCTGCGCCTGACGCGCAAGGTGGCCGACGACCTCGCCAACCTGGCGCTGCACGCCGCCCGGCGCCTGTTCAGCCCGGCGGAGCGCTTTGACATGGTGGTCGCGGGGGGCATCACCCGCGCTGGCGACCTGCTGCTGGGCGAGCTGCGCCGCCGACTGGCGGCGGAATTCCCGCTGGCGTTTTTTCAAATCGGCAGCGAAGCGCCCGCGTTGGCCATCGGGCGACTGGCGCTTGCAGATTTATCCCATCAGGAGGAGTCATGCTAATCGAACGCTATTTTGAATCGTTGCAGGCCAGGCTGGCCGAAATTGCCGCCGACCCCGAGCCCATCCGCCAGGCGGCCCGCCTGTGCGCCGACGCGCTGGCAAAGGGGGGCGCGATTCACATCTTCGACAGCGGTCACATGGTCTCCAGCGAGTTGATCTTCCGCGCCGGAGGCCTGGCGGCGTTGAGCGCGCTGACCTTTGGCCTCAACGTCAACCATACGGTGCGCACGCGCGAAGCTCAGCCGCCCGCCCCGACCCTGTCTTACGCCTACATCGAGCACGTTTTTGAGACCGGACAACTGCGCGCCGGGGACGTGCTCTTTGTGGGCAGCGTGTCCGGCAAGACCGCCAACGTGGTCGAGCTGGCAATCCAGGCGCGCGCGCACGGCCTGACCGTGATCGTCCTCACCGCGCTGGCCTACAGCTCTCGGCTGCGATCCGAGCACCCGTCGGGCAAGCACCTCTACGAGGTCGGCGACCTGGTGCTGGACAACCACGCCCCGTACGGCGACGCGATGCTGTCGGTGGAAGGGTTGGAGTACCCCATCTGCCCGGCCTCCGGGATTGGGGCTGCGACGGTGCTGTGGGCGGTGTGCGCGGGGATCGTCGAGGAAATGCTGGCGCGCGGCCTGACGCCGAGCGTGCTGCCCAGCGTCAACCGCCCCGACGGCTGGACGTTGGTGCGGCAGGTGGAAGCCGAAGCGCTGCGAAAGGGCTACTGATGGATTACCTCGACCAGGTCATTGAGCTGCTCCAGCGCGTGCGGGAGACGCAGCGCGACGCAATCGAACAGGCGGCGCAGGCGGTGGCCCGCGCCATCCAGTCTGGCAGGCTGGTGTATGTCTTTGGTCCCTCTCACGCCGGGATGCTGGCGCAGGAGTTGTTCTACCGCGCCGGCGGGCTGGTGCCGGTCAACCCGATTCTCCCGCCGGGACTGACCACGGATGTGCGTCCGGTCACGCTGACCAGCCGGCTGGAGCGCCTGCCGGGTTTCGGGGCGCAGGTGATCGCCGAATCGCCGGTCGAAGCCGGGGATGTGGTCATCGTGCACTCGGTCTCGGGGCGCAACGCGGCGGTGGTGGAAGTGGCGCAGGGCGCGCGCGAGCGCGGAGCTTTTGTCATCGCGCTCACCTCGCTGGCTTATTCGCGGGCGGTGCAGCCGCGCCAGCCGGGCATGCCGCGCCTGTACGAGGTGGCCGACCTGGTGCTGGACGACTGCGCCCCGCTGGGCGATGCGCTGGTCGAGTTGCCCGGGCTGCCGCAGCGCGTCGGGCCGGTCTCGACCGTGACGGGCGCGGCGATGCTCAACGCGGTGGTGGCGCGCGCGGCCGGGTTAATCTTCGAACAGAGCGGCGATTGCCCGGTGTTCATGAGCGCCAACCTGGATGGCGGCGACGAGCACAACCGCCGCTGGCTCGAGCGCTACCGCGGCCGGTTGACGTACCTGTAAAGCCCGCGCTGCGCACCTTTTTGAAGGGCACGGCGACGATGCCCGGAGGGGAAATCAACCACCCGGGCACGAAGTCGCCAGGAAAAGGCTGGAAGACGGGCAGGCAACGCCGGGTCAGAAGGGGCAATCCTTTCTTTCGCTTTACAGATTCCTAAGGAAAAGACATCTCCTAACAAATTTATAACCAACCATGCTATGATTAATCTCATGGCGAACGTGCGCGAACGCATTTTGCTCGTCGAAAACGACCCGGTTGTCGCGGATCTCATCGGCAGGCAGGCTTTACAGTCGGTCGGCTACCAGGTTGCCACGGTAGGCGACGCGAACTCGGCCATTTCGCGCGCCATTCAATGGGTGCCTGACCTGATCCTCACCGACATTAACCTGCCCGGCTTGAGCGGCAAAGACCTGCTCGTGGCGTTGAAATCGCAGCCTGTCCAAACGCCGGTGGTGCTGCTGGCCCAGCGCGGGCAGGAATCGGACATTGTGCAGGCGTTCCGCCTGGGCGCCGCCGACTACATGCTCCTGCCGGTGCGCGAGGCAGAGGTGATCTCGGCCGTCGAGCGCGTGCTCAAGCAGGTGCATGAGCGGCGCGAGCGCGAGCGCCTGGCCCAACAACTCCAATCGACCAACCAGGAGTTGCAGGCGCGGGTACGCGAGCTGACCACCATCTTCTCGATCGGCAAAGCCGTCACCTCGATCACCGACCTCTCGCTGCTCATGGACCAGATCCTGGAAGGCGCGGTGCGCGTGACCCAGGCCGACCTGGGTTGGTTCTTGATGCGCGACAGCGACGACAGGCCCTTTGTGCTGGTCGCCGCCAACAACCTGCCGCCCTCGCTGGGTGTGCGCATTGGTCAACCCTGGGATGACGGTATCAGCAAGCTGGTCGCCATGTCGGGGGAGACACTCACCATCTATGGCGAGCCGCTCAAGCGCTTCAAAATCCAGAGCCTGGGACAATCGGCGCTGATCGCGCCGATCAAGGCCCAGCAGAAAGCTCGGCGCACGGTCATCGGACTGTTGACCATGGTGCGCCGCCAATCCACCGCGTTTGGAGCCTCCGAGCAGCATCTGCTGGAGGCGCTGGCCGATTACGCCTCGATCTCGTTGATCAACGCTCACCTGCTGCGCTCCACCGACGAACGCGCCCGCTCCTTGCAGGCGCTGGCCGAAAACGCGCAGATCGGCGGGCGGATCAACAACGACATCCTGCTGGGGGTCAAGAACGAGCTGCACGCGCCCATCGAAGCCGCCGCCGCCGCCTTGAACAAACTCGGCAAGGACCCCACTGCCCGCTGGCGGCCCGACCAGCGCCAGCTCATGGCTTCCATTCAAGACCAGCTCGACGCGCTGCGCCAGGTCGTCTCGGCCATCGAGCCGCTCCAACTCGTCCAGGCCGGTTCGAAAGCGGCGCAAACCAACCTCAACGACCTCATCCGCCAGACGGTGCGACACGCCCAACCTTTCACCCAGCAATGCGGCCTGGCGGTGTCCACCGAGCTGCCTCCCGAGAGCGTGCTGGTGCCCATGGAATCGAGTCTCGCCGGTCAGGTGCTGGATGGATTGATGAGCAACGCCATCCGCTACAGTATCAACGGCGGGCAGGTGGTCATCCGCCTCGAAAAAACCGGTGAACACCAGGCTCACGTCACCTTCCGCAACGTGGGCGTGTTGATCAACAGCAAAGACGCCGAGCACCTCTTTGAGGACTCCGCCACGCCCAGCGCTTCTGCGGCGCGGCGTTTTGGTGGATTAAGCATCCGCCTGAGCCTGATCAAGGAAATCCTCACCCGCCAGGGTGGAAAAATCTGGTTGGACAGCCAGCCAGGGAAAGGGACCACATTCCACTTCAGCCTGCCGCTCGCCCGCTGACGCATTGAAAAAGCTATGACAACGCAGAATCATGGATTGATCCTTATCGTTATCTCGGAAGGCCAGGTCACCTTCCTTCTGGAGCGCATGCTCAAGTCGTTAGGGTACAGCGTGCAGAGCTATGCCGACCGGGCCGGCGCAATGCAGGCGCTCGCCCAGATCAACCCGGTGCTGGTCTTTTTGGGCGAGAAGCTGCCCGATAGCGAGGGGTTGAGCCTGGCCAACGAGATCAACCGGCGCTTCCCCGCCACGCCGATCATCCTCTTTGTCGCCCGCGAATCGCCAGAAGTGCTCAAATCGGCCATGCGCCTGGGCATCACCGAATACCTGTGCCTGCCGCTGCGCGCCGAGGACATTAACCGGGCGATCAAAAACAGCCTCGATGCCGCTCGCTTGCGCAAAGAGGCCGTTTTGCTCGAGTCGCGGCGCGTCACCGCCGGGTTGCAACAGCGCCTGGACGAGCTGGAGACCCTCGCTCGCCTCGGGCGCACGGTCACCGGCTCACTCGACCTGGATCACGTGCTCACCGCGATTGTCGATGCGGCGGTCGAGTTGACCGGCGCGGAAGAAGGCAGCCTGCTGCTGTTGGACGAGGACACCGGCGAGCTGTACATGCGCGCCGCGCGCAATTTCCAGGAAGAGTTCGTGCGCACCTTCCGCATCCCGGTCACCGACACGCTGGCTGGGTCGGTGATCCGCAACGGCCAGTCCGTCTTGCTGGACGACAACACACCCCAGAAGATCAAGACCGCCTACCTGGTGCAGAGCCTGATCTACGTTCCGCTGGCGATCAGCGGGCACGTGTTTGGCGTGCTCGGGGTGGATAACCGCCAGAATCGCCTGCCGTTCACCGAGCACCACACCAAGTTGCTCGGCGCACTGGCCGAGTTCGCCGTCATCGCCATCGAGAACGCCCGCCTGTTCGCCGACACGATCTCCGAGCGGCGCAAGATGGAAACCGTGTTGACCGATGTGCGCGATGGGGTGATTTTGATCGACCAGGACCAGCGCCTTTTGCTGGTCAACCAGGTCGTGCGCCAGGCGCTCGGCCTGGGCGAAGACCGCCTGGTGGGGCGACCTTTCCGCGACCTGTTCAACCAGCCGCCGCTGCTCGAACTGCTCGACTCGGCGAGCAAAGCCACTGCCAGCCGCACCGAGCTGAGCCTGGAAGACGGGCGGATTTTCAGCGTGCAAATCTCGCCCATTCCTGAGGTGGGGCACGTCTTCACCCTGGCCGACATCACCAGCCTGAAAAAGCTCGACCAGATCAAGAGCGACTTCGTCCACACCGTCTCGCACGACTTGCGCTCGCCGCTGACCGCCATCCTGGGTTACGTGGAATTGATCGAGCGGGCGGGCGCGATCAACGACATGCAGCGCGATTTTATCCGCCGCGTGCAGGTCAGCGTGCACAACATCACCAGCCTGGTGGACGACCTGCTCGACCTGGGGCGCATCGAGGCCGGTTTCGACACCCGCATGGAGCCGGTACAGCTCGACCAGATCATCCATTACGCCGCCGACGGCTTGCGCAAGCAGCTCGCCGAGAAGGGCCACCACCTGCAGACCAACCTGCCCGCCGACGCCCCGCCGATCCTGGCTAACCCGGTTCAAATGCGCCAGATGATCGACAACCTGCTCGAAAACGCGATCAAGTACACCCCGCAGGGCGGCACGATCACCGTGGCCGGGCACCTGGAGCAGAACCAGATCATCTTACAGGTCAGCGATAACGGCATCGGCATCCCTGCCCTCGACCTGCCCTACATCTTCGACAAGTTTTACCGCGCCAGCAACGCCGCTCCCGAGATGACCGGCACCGGCCTGGGCCTGGCGATCGTCAAGTCGATCGTCGAGAACCATCGTGGGCGGGTGTGGGTCGATTCCAACACCGGGCAGGGCACCACCTTCACCATCGTCCTGCCGCTCAACCAGGGTTAAGCGCCGGGGGAATTCCCCGGCGATATCCATCGTTTTCATTCTCCCCGCCGCCCAAACGCGGCGGGGTGGTATTTAAGGGTCACGCGCCATCACAGGGGTGGGGGTGTCAGGCAACCCGTTGCGAAAGCCCTGAGCAGCGGGGTTTCTAGCGTAGAAAAACCATCGCATTTCGGGTAAACTTAGGTTAATTCAAACAACCCGATGGAGGTATCCCATGACAGCCACGAATGGCGAGAAGAAGATCGTGGTCCAGGAAAATGGCCCCTACCAGGTGTATGGCGGCATCCCGCTGGTGCGCAAGCGGCAGGTGGTGTCGGAATACGGCGAGCCACTCACCTGGGAAAAAGAAGGGGAGATCGAAATTCCGGGCGATTATTACGAGCTGTGCCGCTGCGGTCAATCGAGCAACAGGCCATTTTGCGACCTGACCCACGAGCAGAAACCGTTTGACGGCAAAGAAAACGCCGTCACGCTGCCCTCCGCCAGGCGCCGCATGGTGGTCGAAGGCGGCCAACAACTCGTGGTGCGGCGCGATGTGGCGCTGTGCATCGAGTCCGGTTATTGTGGCTTCCGCTTCACCAACGTCGACGAGATGACTCCCCACACCGACGACACCCAGGTGCGCGCGCAGGTGATGGCGATGATCGAGCGTTGCCCTTCGGGCTCTTACACTTATTCGCTCACGGAAGATGGGCCTGACATCGAGCCCGACCTGCCGGTGCAGATCGCCGTGACCACCGAGATCACCTCCGACGGTCCGATCCCCGGCCCGCTGTGGGTTACGGGGAACATTCCCATCGTGCGCGCCGATGGCAAGCCCTTCGAGACGCGCAACCGGGTCACGTTGTGCAATTGCGGCCATTCGAAAGGCAAACCGCTGTGCGACGCCACCCACCGCGCCCTGGAGACGGAAAAATTGCGCGGGAAATAAGCCGTTCGCGCCTTTCCCACGGTCTTAAAACGAAAAGGGGAGCGTGTCACACACGTGGCACGCTCCCCCTTTTCATCATCATTCTTTTTGGTACGGCTCGCCGTCTGCCGCGGGCATTTGTCCGCGCCCGACCAACCCGGCCAGCACCACCATGGTGACGATGTATGGCGTGATCGCCATGAACTGGAGGGGGATGCCCGTGCCCAGGATGGTCAGGCGGGTGGCGATCGCGTCGGCAAAGCCGAACAGCAAGCCGGCCAGGAAGGCGCCAACGGGCGTCCAGTTGCCGAAGATCATCGCCGCCAGGCCGATGAACCCTTTGCCGGCAGTCATCGCCTCGTCGAAGCGACCCACCGAGCCGAGGGTGAAGAACGCCCCGCCGATCCCCGCAACCACGCCGCCCAGCAGCACGGCCATGTAGCGCGTGCGGAACACGTTGATCCCCAGGGTGTCGGCCGCTTTGGGATGCTCGCCCACCGAGCGCAGGCGCAACCCCCATCGAGTGGCGAACAACGCCACCTGGATGACGATCAATAAGATGAACATGAGGTAAACGAACAGGTTGGTGTTGAAAAACAGCGGCCCGATGATCGGAATATCGGCCAGCAAGGGGATCGGGACGCGCGGGAAGACGGGCGGGTTGTTCAGGTACTGGTAGGTTTGGAGGAATTTCGAGGATATGTACGACGACATGCCCGTGGAAAAAATGTTGATCACCGTGCCGGAGATGATCTGGTTGATTTTATAGCGGATTGAAAGCACCGCGTGGATCCAGGCGAGCAACACGGAAGATGCGATCGCCGCCAGCAGCCCGACCCACATATTTTTCGACACGCTGCCCACCAGCGCCCCCACCATGGCTGCCATCAACATCATGCCCTCAATGGCGATGTTGACCACGCCGGCGCGCTCGCAGAGCACCCCGGAGAACGCGCCCAGGACGATTGGCACCGAGAGCAGCACCGCCGCGCTCAGCATGCCCGAAAGATTGAGCGAAGTGCCGGCGGTGGCCCAGACCAGGAAACTGAAGACGAAGCAGGCCGCCGACACGCCCAGCAGCGCGTTGGTCCGGCGACCAAAGCCCCGCACGACCTGAGCGAGGCCGATCAAAAGAATGACGACCGTCAGCGCGATGGTCGTGGGTTGGGCCGGCACAAGCCAGTCGCCAACCACGCCCTGGGTGATCCCACCGGGGGTCATCACAAAACGAGCGATTTCCCCCGCTTCCACTTTGAGCGCGAAAAGCCACAACGAGATCAACCCGAAACCCAGTTCCACCGCGCCTATCACGCGCTGTCGGACCGGGGAGACCGTTTCCAGCCGGTGGCGAATGACCAGGGTAGCCATTACTTGTTCCCTCCTCCCCAACTGCCCACAAAGACGGCTTCCTCGGCTTCCTTGGGAACGCGGATGCGGTAGATGGTGCGGATGATGGCGGGCGCCGCGACGAAGGCCAGGATGAGCGCCTGGATGATCGAGACGATATCGTTCGGGATCCTGAGCAGCTCCATGCGGGTCGCCCCGTTGCGCAGCGCGCCGAAGAGCAGCGAGGAGAAGATCACCCCCAGGGGCGTGCTGTTGCCCAGCAGGGCCAGGGCGATGCTGTCGAAACCGTAACCCGGCGAGAGGCCGATCGCCATGCTGCGGTTGACCGCCAGGATCTGGGTGCCACCCGCCATGCCGGCCAGCGCGCCCGAGAGAGCCATCGCCAGCATGATGTTGCCGGTGATGTTAATTCCCGCATAGCGGGCGGCGTTTGGGTTGGCGCCCGCCGTGCGCAGGTTGAACCCCCAGGTGGTCTTGAACAAAAGCCAGTGCACCAGCCAGGCGATGCCCAGGGCGATGAAAAAGCCCAGGTGGAAACGGATGGGCGAAGGGAAGAACTGCGGAATCTCGGCGGTTTTCTCGATCATCGGGCTGATGGGCATTCCTCCCGATCCCGGGCGGGTCATCGGCCCGCCCAACAGCCATTCGGTGATGCGGAAAGCCACCCAGTTCAGCATGATCGTGTTGATCACCTCGTGCCCGCCGGTCTTCGCCTTGAGCCAGCCCGGGATAAACCCCCACACCGCGCCTCCCAGCGCGCCGGCCAGGAAAGCCAGCGGCATGTGGATGAAGGCCGGCAGCCCTTTCACCGCATAACCGACGTAGGTGGCGGCAGCGGCCCCCATATAGAGCTGGCCTTCCACGCCGATGTTGAACAAACCCGAGCGGAAGCCCAGCGCAACCGCCAGCCCGGCGAAGATGTAAGGCGTGGCGTTGACCAGGCTCTCAGGGATGGGGTTGAGCGCGCGGCGAATCTCCAGCGGGTTTCCCGATTGGAAAGCCTGTGCAATGCGCACCGGGTCGCCCAAGGCGCCGGTGAAGAGGGCGGTGTATGCCCTGACGATCGTGCTCCAGGCCGTGCCCAGGCCCGCGCCAAAGGATTGGCCGAAGGCCGTGTAGACTTCTTCGCTGGTCAACACGATCAGCACCGCGCCCAGGATCAGGCCCGTGAACACCGCCAGCGCCGGCACCAGCAGCACGCGACCGATTCGACGCCTGCCCGCGTGATGCGCTGCGGCGGGCGGATGGGTGAGTTCCTCCAGCAATACCTTCCCAACGTCTTGTTTTTTCGGTTTGTCGCTCACGTTGCACTCCGTTTAGAAGGTCGATTCGACCACGCGCTCGCCCTCTTGCGGCGCTCCGGCCTGTTCGGGGCTGACCCCCGCCATCAACAGGCCGATGTAGGACTTGGTCGCCTGTTCCGCAGGCACGATCGCCACGATCTTGCCGCGATACATCACAGCAATTCGATCCGACAATTCCATAATTTCATCCAGCTCCGGCGAGACGAGCAGCACCGCGCAGCCTTCGTCGCGCTTTTGCACGATCCGGCTATGGATGTATTCAATGGAGCCGACATCCAGGCCGCGTGTGGGCTGTGATGCGACCAGCAGCTTGATCGGGCGAGAAAATTCGCGCGCGATGATCACCTTTTGTTGGTTGCCGCCCGAAAGCGAGCCCACGTTGGTGGCGGCGCTCGGGGTGCGTATGTCGAAATCTTTGATCAACTGGTTGGCAACGTCAAAAATCACCTGGTGCTGCATGCGCACGCCTTTGGCAAACGGGGGTTTGTAATAGGTGCACAGGGCAATATTATCGGCTACCGGGAAAGAGAGCACCAGGCCGTCTCGTTGGCGGTCTTCGGGGACATGCGCGCTGCCCAACTCGGTGACTTCACGCGGCGTGGCGTAGGTGATATCTTCGCCCAACAATCGAATGGTGCCGCTGACTGGCCGGCGCAAGCCGGTGACCGCTTCGACCAGCTCGGTCTGGCCGTTGCCCTGCACGCCGGCCACGCCCAGGATTTCACCCGCGCGAACGTCGAAGCTGACCTCGTCCACGGTGATTTGCTTCTGCGCGTCGGCCACCACCAGGTCTTTCACCTCGAGCACCACGTCGCCGGCCTTGGCGATGCGTTTTTCGACTTCCAGGTTCACTTCGCGACCGACCATCATCGCCGCGAGGGTGTTGCGGTCGGCTTCTGCCGGGGTTGTCTCGCCCACCACCGCTCCCCGCCGGATGACCATGATGCGGTCGGAAATGGCCAGCACCTCGCGCAGCTTGTGGGTGATGAAGATGATCGATTTATCCTGCTGGAGCAGCTCGCGCATGATGACGAACAATTCGTCGGCTTCTTGCGGTGTGAGCACCGCGGTCGGCTCGTCGAAAATCAGGATGTCGGCCTGGCGGTAGAGCAGTTTGATGATCTCCACGCGCTGCTGAACGCCCACCGGCAGATCGCGCACGTACGCGTTGGGATCCACCTCCAGCTTGTAGCGCTCGGAAATATCCTTGATCTTGGCTGCCGCCCTGGCGCGGTCGAGGAAGTCTGCCCTGCGCAGCTCCTCGGCTCCGAGCATGACGTTCTCGGTAACCGTAAAAACCGGGATCAACATAAAGTGCTGGTGCACCATGCCGATCCCGATTTTGATCGCGTCGATGGGAGATTGGATGATGGTTTTGTTGCCGCGCACGAAGATTTCACCCTCGTCGGGCTGGTAGAGGCCATAGAGGATGTTCATCAGCGTCGACTTACCGGCGCCATTTTCCCCCAGCAAGGCGAGGATCTCTCCCTGGTTGAGAGTCAGGTCGATATGGTCATTCGCCAGGACGCCGGGGAAACGCTTGGTAATGCCTTTGAGTTCCAGAACAGGAGCCATTCATACTCCTTTGATTGGGGGGGAAGGTTGTCATCATTGTAACATATGCGGGAACGTTTGTTATTCTCCCTGCCGGGCTGAATATCGGGCTGGATAAAGCGCTCCGCTGATGCGATGTTCGCATCAGCGGAGCGGATCGGGTCGAGGATCAGGTTCAGCGGATATGCTCGACGGCCAGCCGTTTGACATGCGCCACGATGGCCGACATGCCGTTCATGCGCTGGGTGGTGAGCACATCCTGCAGCCCCATGCGCAGGTAAAAGTCGTTGGGCAGGTTGAGCACCTCTTCCGGCGATGCCCCGGCCAAGCCCTCGGCGACGATGGCGGCAAAGCCGCGCACCGTGGGCGATTCGGCCGGCACCTTGAAATGGAAGCGCATGCCGCCATCCACCAGCTCGGCAGCCACGGCAACCGGGGTCATGCACTCGGGCACCGCCTCCATCTCGAAATCGCCGTCACTGCACCAGCCCGGCAAGGGCGGCAGGCTTTCGGCGAATTGCAGCAGCAGCTCCAGCTTTTCGCGCCCTTCGCAGTAGCTGAAATCATCCACGATCTCGGCCAGCCGCTGAGGCAGCGGGGACGCCTGGCTCATCAACCCGCGCCTTTCTCGATCGGGGCGCCGACCAGGTTGCCCCATTCGGTCCAGGAGCCGTCGTAATTCCTCACGTTGGGATAACCGAGCAGGTATTTGAGCACGAACCAGGTCAAAGAGGAGCGCTCGCCGATGCGGCAATAGGCAATGATGTCTTTTTCCGGCAGGATGCCCTTGTCCTGGTAAAGCTTGCGCAGCTCGCCGGCCGGCTTGAACACACCGGTCTCGGGGTTGACCGCCTGCGACCAGGGGATGCTGACCGCCCCGGCGATATGCCCGCCGCGTTGCGCGCCCTCCTGGGGGTAGTTGGGCATGTGGAGCAACTCGCCGCTGAACTCCTGCGGGGAGCGCACGTCCACCAGGGGTTTGCGCTCCTCCACATGCTTGAACACGTCGTCGCGGAATGCGCGCACGCCGGGGCGCGGCGCTTTGGCGCGGTAGCTGGTGGGAGGATAGAGCGGCACATCTTTCACCAGCGGCCGGTCTTCCTGCACCCACTTCTGCCGCCCGCCGTTCATGATGCGCAGTTTTTCGTGCCCATAGTATTCGAACAGCCAGAACGCGTAACAGGCGAACCAGTTGTTCTTGTCGCCGTAGAACACCACGGTCGTGTCGTTGGCAATTCCGAGCGCGGTGCACAGCGATTCGAAATCGACCTGGCTGAGGAAATCGCGCCGGATCGGGGCCTGGAGGGTGGTAAACCAGTCGACCTTCACCGCGCCGGGGATGTGCCCGGTTTCATAAAGCAGCACGTCTTCGTTCGATTCGACCAGCCGCACGGCGGGGTCGTTCAGATGGGCAGCAACCCAGTCCGTTTCGACAAGAAATTCGGGGTGTGCGTAAGAATCGGTCATCGGCTCATCCTCTTAATATTTATAAATTTCATCTAAAATATTATATAAATCCGGGCGGCGGCTGTCAAGGTCATCGCAAGGCGATCCAGGGCTTATTCAATCTTTGGGAGGATGGTATTTTTGCCGTTTGCCAGGCGATTTTGTGAAGAAGATCCAAAGGTGTCTTCCAGCGACACCCGGTCCTTTAAATAGAAAACCCCCTTCAGGGGAAGGGGGTCAAAGAAAGGCTGGCTGGCTTACTTGATATCAGCCAGTTTGAGCGTGCCGGAAATGATGTCCGCTTTGAGCTGATCGAGCTCGGCCTTCAACTCGGCGGGGACCTGCGAGTCGAAATCGTGGAAGGGGGCCAGGCCAACGCCGCCGCTGGCCAGCGTGCCGACCACATTGACGCCGCCCTTGTAGCTGCCGTCATCCACGGTCTTGGCCACTGCGAGCACCGTGGTGTCCATGTTCTTGAGCACGGAGGTCAGGGTGATTTCTGGGAAGCCCGAGGTGAGGAACCAGTCGGAGTCGACGCCGATGATCATGGCGTTGCCGCGCTCTTTCACTGCCGCGGCGGTGCCCAGTCCAACCGGGCCGGCGACCGGCATGATGATGTCGGCGCCCTCGTCCATCAGGGTGATGCCGAATTCCTTGCCCTTGGTCTGATCGTCGAAGCTGTTGGTGAAGAGGCCCTTGTTGGGGTCGACCAGGTCATAGCCGAGAACCTCAACCGAGGTGCCCTTGACGGCATTGTAGTGCTTGACGCCGCGGGTGAAGCCGTCCATGAAGATGGTCACGGTCGGGATGGGCAGACCGCCGAAGGTGCCGACCTTGCCAGTCTTGGTCATGCCAGCGGCCAGGTAACCGGCCAGGAAAGCGGCCTCGTCGGTGGCGAAGACCTGTCCAACCACGTTGGGGATTCCGGGATCGTAGGCGTAGTCAACGATGGAGAATTTGACGTCGGTGTTGGCCTCGGCGGCGGCTTTGGTAGCGTCTCCCAGCAGGAAGCCGATCGTCACGATCAGGTCGCATTTCTCTTCAATGAAGGCGTTGATGTTTTTCTCATAGTCCTCGACGGCTTTCGATTCGAGGTATTTGGCTTCCCAACCGAGCTGCGATTGGACCATTTCCGCGCCCTTCCAGGCGGTGGCGTTGAAGGATTTATCGTCGATGCCGCCGGTGTCGGTCACCTGGCAGATTTTCTTCTTCGCCACGGGGGCTTGGGTTTGGGCGGCCGGCTGGCAGGCGCTCAAGACGAGCGACAGGATCAACACGACAGCCAGAATCAGGGAAAACTTTTTCATGTTTTCTCCTCCAAGAGAAAATAGAAAGGATTTGGATGTGTTCAGCAGGAAAACCAGGGTTAACCATGCTAACCCTGGCTACCACTAAACACCCGATTAGTCTAAGTATAATCAGGAAATAGCGCCTTTACAAGTGAGGAAAGTTAGTTTTTTTGACATATCCCAGGGATATGTCAGACAATTGATGGGAACGCTTCCTGGGTAGGGGGCGCACCGGGGGTATCAGGCCGTTTGCCCTGTGGTGGACAGCCCGTGAGAGAGATTGCTTCGCTCGCTACGCGATCTCGCCAGGACGTGCGATGCCATGTCGCTGCGAGGAGCCGCTTGCGGCGACGCGGCAGCCTCTTTTCTTTATCCCAGGAATCAACCTGTTCAGAATTAAATCTCTTCCCATAAATCCTTCCATTCGGGGTTGAACCTATCGATCAGGTCCACTTTCTTTTTCCTTGAACCAGCCTTAATTTGTTTCTCGCGAAGTATAGCTGCCTGGATCGAGTCCGCGATCTCGTAATATACCAGCTTCACCAGGCGATATTTTTTCGTAAATCCCTCGACGGCACCTGTTCGATGCTCGAAGATCCGGCGACGCAAATCATTGGTGACGCCGGTGTAGAGAGTGGTATTACCCTGGTTGGTGAGAATATAAATGCAATAAGAACGAGGCATTTCCATTTCCTGGAACCACATCTGTGCCTGTGAAAAGAGAGATTGCTTCGCTCGCTACGCGATCTCGCAATGACGTGCGATGCCATGTCGCTGCGAGGAGCCGCTTGCGGCGACGCGGCAGCCTCTCTGTACTCCACGCTTGCCAAGAGAGATTGCTTCGCTCGCTACGCGATCTCGCAATGACGCGCGATGCCATGTCGCTGCGAGGAGCCGCTCGTGGCGACGCGGCAGCCTCTCTGTACTCCACGCTTGCCAAGAGAGATTGCTTCGCTCGCTACGCGATCTCGCCAGGACGTGCGATGCCATGTCGCTGCGAGGAGCCGCTTGCGGCGACGCGGCAGCCTCTCTTTTTCTTCAGGTAGGGGTCGCATTTCACTCGCCAGGTGACCTCGCCCGACATTGCGAGACGCCGAAGGCGGCGAAGCAATCTCTCTGCGCGCACGTCCTTGAAATGAAAGCGCGAATCGCCTGCCGGGCTCACCCGGCCGCTTTTGCCTCCCCTTTGCGCACGCCCAGCATCATCGCCAGGGCAATCAACATAAAGATCGGCCCGACAATCATCACCAGGCTGTAGTTCTTGCCGGTCAACTGGATGATCCAGCCGTTGATGTTCGGCCCGGCGATCGCCGCCAGCGTCGAGAAGAGGTAGTACAGCCCGGTGTAGGTGCCGACCCGCAGGTTGTCGGTCATATCCACCACCATCGGCAGCGAGTTGACGTTGATCAGCGCCCAGCCCGCCCCGGCGACCATCAAGATCACGCCGATGATCGGCACCACCCCCAGCACGGGCAGCCGGGTGACCTGCACTAGCAGCGTTCCGGCCGGCAGGAGAAACATCAGCAGCATGCACGCGCCAAGCACCAGGATGCCGGTGACGATGGTGCGGCGGCGCCCCCAGCTTCCGCCTATGTATCCCGCTGGCAGGGCAAACAGCACGAAGATCAGCGAGAGCTGCCCCAGCAGGCGCGCGCCGTCTTCGCCGGGCAGACCCAGGTGGTTTTGCGCGTAGAGGGTGAAGAACGCCTCGATAGCGTTGTAGGCCACGAACCAGAAGAAAATCGCCAGCAGGATGCGCAGGGCGCTCTTGTCCGCGTCGCGCACCACCTCTTTCAGCGCGAGCCACAGGTTAGGCCGCTCCGCGCTGGTCGACTCGAATTCTTTCGGCTCGCGGATGAAGATGAAAACCAGCAGGCTGGAGAGGATGACCAGGGCCGAGCCCATCCAAAAGGGGTAAGCCTGGTTCATCTTGTACAGCGCGCTGCCGCCCAGCGTGGCGACAATCGCGCCCACCCCGCCCATGAAGTTGATGATCCCGTTGGCCTGCGAGCGGTAAGCCGAGGGGGTGATATCGGGCATCAGCGCCACCACCGGCGTGCGCCAGAACGCCATGCTCAACAGCAGGGTGCTGGTGCAGGCCACGAAGAGCGGCAGCACCGCCGCCATGGGGATCAACCCGAAGGCGACCGCCCCGACCGGCGCGCCGATCAAGATGAATGGCATACGCCTGCCGATCGGGGTGCGCAGCCGGTCGGACCACGCCCCCACCGGCGGCTGGATCAGCAGCGCGGCGATGTTGTCGAAGGTCATGAACAGGCCGATAAGCCAGGGTTCGAGGTTGAAGCGGTTGGCCAGGAAGAGCGGGACGAAGGAGTTGTACACCATCCAGATCACGCTCACGCCAAAAAAGCCAAAACCGAGCAAGAATGTTTTCGGGAAGCTGAATCTCATGGGAACCTCGATGAATGGATGATTTGGGATTGTAGATTGGTGATTGAGTTGACCATCTTCTGGTCAATCTTCAATCATCAATCTTCAATCTCTTTCGCTCTTCCTCGCTCAAATCGGCCTTGTCGAGCAGGTCGGGGCGCTTGAGCAGGGTGCGCAGCAGGGCTTGCTCGCGCCGCCAGCGGGCGATCTGGGCGTGGTTGCCCGAAAGGAGCACCTCGGGCACCTTCCAGCCGCGGAACTCCGCCGGGCGGGTGTAATGGGGATATTCGAGCAGCCCGGAAGCGTGCGAGTCGTCCGCCGCGCCATCCGGGTCGCCGAGCACGCCGGGCAGCAGGCGGGTGATTGCGTCGATCAGCACCAGCGCGGGCAGTTCTCCGCCGGTGAGCACGAAATCGCCGATCGAGATCTGGTCGCTGACCAGGTGCTCGCGCACGCGCTCGTCGACGCCCTCGTAGCGCCCGCAGAGCAATCCCAGGCGCGGGTGGCGCGACAGCTCGAGCGCGACCTGCTGGTCAAAGACGCGCCCCTGCGGGGTGAGCAAAATCACCGGGCAGGCCGGCGGCGCCCCCAGCACGCCTTCCACGGCGGCGAAGATCGGCTCGCACTTCATCACCATACCGCCGCCCCCGCCGTAGGGCGGCTCGTCGGTGACGTGGTGCTTATCGCTGGCGTAGGCGCGGATGTCGTGCACGGCCACCTCGAGTAGGCCGCGCTCGCGGGCGCGCTGCAAGATGCTCTCGTCGAGGTAAGGCTGGATCAGGCCGGGAAAGAGGGTGAACACATCGAAGCGCATGCGATGATTGTACAATAGTTATCGAGTTCGGGTTTCCGTTCTTTGACCAAAGCAGCCCAACCCGCTCGTTCATGCCCGGTTAAGCATCCTTTCAGATAACATGCGCTTATCTTGACGCTTCCCCCGTTCTCCATTAATATGAAATTATGTATTTAAGCGGCAGCAAGTGGAGCATGAACCGCAAGCGCAAGCGTGGCAACCCGCTCCGCCTGATCATCCTCATCGGCCTGGTCGGCGCGGCGCTGTACGTCAACCAGGTCGTGGTTCCGGCGACGCCGCCGCTGTTCATCCCCACCCCCACCCCCACCCGCTCGCCCGACTCGTTCCTCAACGACGCCCGCACCCTCACCCAGGAGGGTAAATTTGCCCAGGCGGTCGTGGCGTATAACCAGGCGATCCAATCGGACCCGAAGAACATCAACACCTACATCGAGACCGCGCGCCTGCAGGTGTTGTACGGCGAGTTCGACGCCGCGCTGGAAAACGCCGCCAACGCCTTGCTGCTCAACCCCAACCACAGCCTGGCGCACGCCGTGAAGGGCTGGGCGCTGGGGCGCCAGGGCGATTACCTGCCGGCGATGGCCGAGCTGGGCAAGGCCATCGAGATCGACGGAAGCAACGCGCTGGCTTACGCTTACCTGGCGGAGGTGCTCGCCTTGCAGCAAATCGAGGGCAAGGGCGACCTGACCACGGTCGATAAAGCCACCGAGGCATCCCGCAGGGCGCTGGAATTGGGCCCCGACTTGATGGAAGCCTACCGCGCGCGCGGGCTGGTGCTGGAGATGACCGGCAACTACGCCGAAGCGGTCAGCGCCTTCGAGCGCGCCGTGGCAATGAACGACAACCTGGCCGACCTGCACCTGGCGCTGGGGCGCAATTACAAGGCGCAAGACATCTACGACAAGGCCGTCGACCAGTTCAACCGCGCCATCGCCCTCAAACCCGACGACCCCGACCCGTATATCGAAACCGCGCTGACTTACCTACGCATCGGTGAGTATGCCAAGGCCGCCCAGTATGCCCAGCAGGCGGTTCAACAAGAGCCCGACAACCCCCTCCTGTACGGTTACCTGGGCACCATTTACTACCGCCAGGGAGATTATCTCAACGCGGTGAATCCGCTGCGCCTGGCTACCCGCGGCGGGTTGACCGAAGAGGGCGTGCAGGTGCAGGGTTTACCGCTGGACAGCACCAGCATGTACATGTACGCCCGCTACGGCATCTCGCTGGCTTACGTCGGGCAGTGCGGTGAGGGGTTGCAAATCTCGCAGACCCTGGTGCAGGCGTTCCCCACCGACGAGACCAACCTGATCAACGCCAACGAGATCGTCAACATCTGCCAGGCGCAAGCCGATGGTGCGTCCCTCGTCGCCACCGCCACCCCCGAGGTCACACCGACCCCTTAACTTACCCGTAGATTACGAGCCATGTCGCAAAAATACCTGTTTCGTAAAGAGCGCAGCCAATCCAACCCTTACCGCGTGTTGATCCTGCTGGTGCTGCTGATGGGTGCCCTGTTTCTGATGCGCGGCTACCAACAGGAGCAGATCAAGCCGCTCTTCCTGCCCACCCCCACGCCCACGCGCACGTCCAACTCCTTTTCGCTGGAAGGCCAGACGCATTTTCAGGCCGGCAACCTGGAT
>JARKOV010000088.1 GCA_029975965.1 Anaerolinea sp.
TGGGGGGTGATCACCGGGTAGGCGCGCAGGGTGTACAGGCGCTTCTCAACGGCATCTGCCCCGGCATTGCTCCACATCCAGCCGCTGGCGTCCATCTTGGACAAGACGAAGGGCGCGGTGTAGGCGCGCATGGTCTTCACCCCGTCGAGGTTGAAAAAGACTTCAAAGTACGACATGACCAGTTCGCGCACGCTGCGAAAAACCGGCTCGCGGTAGCGCAACCCGACGAAGTTGGACTTGGCAACCGCTCCCACCCGCCCGTGCCGCCAGAAGACCGCGATGACGTGGTCGTCATCGGTGCCCGGCTCGGGGAGCATATCCACAATCCGGGGCGGGTATCCCAACTGGCGCAGGGCGGCGGCGGCGAATAGAGCCCCATCCAGGCAGTGCGCTTTGCGCTCGCGCAGCACCATCACCGGGCAGCGATTGGCGTTCTCTGGCGAATAGGGGGTGTCATCCAGGAACGCCTGGATTTTGGCAGGCGTATCCAGCGATTGAAACAGGTCGCGTTCGGTGGTTGTCAGGTGCTGCGCCAGGGTTTCGTCCATTGGTTATCCTTCAGGATTTCCTTCAGGATTTCTGCCAGAAATCCTGCTAAAAATAAAGTTCCTGGCGCAACTGTGGGCGAATAGCGCCAGTGGTCCAGCCCTACCGTGCTTGATTATAAGGTTTTTTGCCCAATCCCGCAATTAATACACCACACATTTGAGCGAGCGGGCAATCACTTTGCCGCTGGCGGCATTCACCAGGATGTGTGCTTCGTAAATGAATGGTTCTGGGCGGCGCGGTGGGGCAGTCGGCGACCAGCCTTTGGGCGTGGGCGCTGCCGTCGCTGCGGCTGGCTTCCAGCGCAGGTACCAGTAGGCTGTACCCGCCTCGATAGGCTGATTGACTGGCGCCTTGACCGGACAGCCTGGCGAGCCAGACTTGAACGTATCTGCCACAGCACTGCCTTTCACCTGGCGGGCTTCGATCACCTGCCAGTTCGCCCGGTTGTGCGAACTCGAAAGCGGTTCCAGGTCTGCCCAGGCAGCCTCGACCGCCTGCGCCTGGCTGATGCTTTTCCCGCCCTGGTTGAATGGCAGCCCGCAGGCAGCCTGCAGCAGGATCACCAGGCAAAACAGGGGGATCACCACACGCCTTGCGCTCATCTCCAACCTCCTAACAGCGATCGTTGATTTGAATCGCTTGATGGAATGGTTCGATCCTATCCTCAATGCTTTTAATCATTATAGGAAAAATATCGGTCGAGGA
>JARKOV010000093.1 GCA_029975965.1 Anaerolinea sp.
CCCTTGAACGGCTTCGTGATCAAGCGGCAGGATATTTGTCGGTGATAACCTCATGGTAAACCTCCTCTAAACGTGCAGCGATACACGACCACTGGTGATGCTGCTCGACATACTTCCGTCCAGCCTGGCCCATCTGGGCGCGCAGCTCCGGCTCATCCAGTAAACGCAGCACAGCGTTCGACATTTCTTCCGGGCTATCGGCGACCATCAGGTCGCTGCCGGGCGCGACATTGAGCGCTGAGACTGCTTTGGCAGTCGATACGACCGGCAAACCGCAGGCCATCGCCTCCAGCACCTTATTCTGGATGCCGGCGCCATACATGATCGGTGTCACCGCCAGGGTGGCGCGGTGCAGATAAGGACGGATATCATCCACCGTCCCGGTGACCTGGATGGAAGGATTCTTGGCCAGCGCGCGCAGCGCCGGGGTGGGGTCCTTTCCCACCAGCATCAGCTTCACATCCGGGCGCTTCGACCAGATGAGCGGCAGGATGTTCTCGGCGAAATTCAACGCCATGGTCACGTTGGCGTGGTAGCTCATCTTCCCGCTGATCACCAGGGTGGCGCGCTCTTTCTCTTGCTGCGCCCAGGACGGCGTGTAATAAGCCAGGTCCACCCCGTTCGGCAGCACGCGGATATGATCCCCAGAAGCGCCCTGCGGCATCACCTCCAGCAGGCCGTCCCGGTCGTGCCTGGATGTGACCAGCACCCGCGGGAACTGCCCGGCCAACCATCCTTCGTAGCGCCGGGTGCGGCCCAGCTCAAATTGAGTCATCCAGCGCGAGATCAATCTCTTGCTGCGCTCCGCCGCTTGCTTGAAGAGCAGGCTGATGCAGTCCACGCTGTCCCAAACCACAGGGGGGCGGCGCTGTGAACCATCGCGAGCTGCCAACGCCCGCCCAAATGCCTGCAGATCCAAGCCGTACCTGGCGCCGCGCAAATGCTCGATGTGAACCACATCGTAACGTCCGTCAGCAGACCACAAGGCGCGCGCCAGCTGGCTCAATTCCGGTTGCCAGCAATACACCGATTGGAGCGGGACTCCGCTCGGCAAGGCGAACAGGCTGTTCACCATCGAGCGCCAGCGCGGCAACGGGAACGCATGGATATCCCGGCAGATCCCGCGCAGTTTTTCCAGATCATTCTGTTCATCCGGCGTTGAGTAGAGCGTCAGCAACGTAACGGCGTGCCCACGTTCCGCGAGATAGCGGATCAGGTTATACGGGCGAACCCTGATCAGGTTAGGAACGTAAGGGACGATGAACAGAATGTTCATGTTAGCCTGTGGTTACCGTTTGCGAATGATGGCAATGGCAATGGCCCCACCCAGGAAGAGCAGCGCGGGTAAAATGGCCTTGCCAATCAAAGCGAGGTAATCTTGCTCCGAATACAACAAACCCTCCGGAGGTTTGCTCTCTGCCGAGCGCAACGTCGGGTTTAACTCATAGCTGGGCTCTGTCGGCGTGGGGGTCACCGCCGGCAGGGTAGAGACGGGGACTTCTTCGGTCGGCGGAACGACTGGCGTGAAGGTAGGGATCGGCTCCCCTGCAACCGGCGAAGCAGACGAGATGCCCTTGGCGTACCAGACGCGGTAGCGTCCGGCTGCCGAATCCCAGATATGGGCTTCATCGCGCACAAACCAGACCACATTGACTTGATTTCCGCGGCTGACTGCCACCCGCGGCCACTCCGGGACATCCTTCTCGTATTCGGCGATCAAGACCGGCTCTGCCCATTCTTCACCGTCCCAGACGAGGTCGAGCACGTCCACCGTCTTCGCCGCCACCTCGCGGGTTCCGACCAGAACGAGGTGCAGGTTACCTGCGCTGTCCGCAGCGATTGAATAGGTATCCAGGTTAGATTTGTAAACCGAGGCGGCACCCCACACATTGGTGATTTGCTCAGGCTCCGTCCAGGTGCGACCGGCATCTTTCGAGGTGGTGTACATGATCCAATCGTAGGGTAGCGCCCAGAAGACGATGACCAGTTGCTTGTTTTTATCCACCCCAATGGTGATATTTTTCAGATTTGGGTTGTCGATCACCGAGAACACCGCCGGCGCCGACCACGTCACCCCGTCGTCGTAAGAGGCGGAATATTTTACCGTGGTCGGGTCAGTCAACTGCCCAAGACCGCCGCCTAAGCCTGCCTCCCAAACCGCATGCAGGTTACCATCCGCATCGATCAGCAATTGCGGCTTGACCACGCCTTCCTGTTCCGGCGAGACTTCCACCGGCTTCGTCCAACTGTTGCCGCTATCCGTGGACTGGCGATAATACAGGTGATAACAAACCAGGCAGGCCACGGTCGGAAAATTTTCCGTGTAGAGCAGGTGAATCGTCCCATCCTGATCCACTGCCAGCTTGGAGAAGTACGCCGTCTGATCCCCGCTAAGCACACGCTTCGGGGTCCACGCCGAAGCAAGGGCGGCGTTGTAGACGGGAACTTTCGAATAATACAGCTTGGTCGTGTCCACAAAAGTCATGTGGAGGTAGCCTTGCTGGTCAATGGCCATCGACGGCCGGGTGGCCGCGCTGCCAAAATTGTATTGCGGCAGCGCAGCAACATCGTTGATCGGCCCCCAGCTTTCACCGTTGATCGAGTTGGTATACAGAACGGCATCGTAACCGGGCACTCCGGAAGACCAGGCAACATGCACCTGCCCCGATCGGTCGGCGATGACATCCGGGAACCAGGAAAATGAGCCGGCGGAAGATAATGCCACGGGCGTCGCCCAACTGACGATCTGCCCTGAGGTGCTGGTGATTCCGAAAGATAAAGCGAGCAATCCCACCAGGGACAGGCAAAAGACAACGTTGAAGAGAACCCTGAAGTTGCGCATCAGAAAATTACCTCCTCACCAAGCCGAAGGAGCCCTGCGATACATAGAACCGGTCTTGTCCTTGCAAGGTCAGGTAGTGAAGCATTTCCCCCTCTGCCAGAGGCACTGAACGAACCTGGTCCGGGCTCTCGTTGAAATTCAGAAGCTCCGGATCGAAAATGATAACACTGGACTGCGCTGAGTCTAGTCCAAATGTGGACAGGGCGACTTCGATATCCTCATTCCCCTGGTTGGACGGAAGGCCCTCATCGACTTCCCACTTGGCGCCCAGGTCGAAACCGAGCGTCTTGTATTCCGGCAGGTAATACTGCACGTGGTGCCAGCTTGCCGCCAGAATGATGGTTTGGTCTGCCGAAAAATTCTCTCGAATGACCCCCAGGCGGCCCAGGAAATACCGATCATGGTTGCTTAATGTCTGCCTCGTCAGCAGCCGCTGAGTTCCTGGACCGAGTGGATACTCAGGCAAAAATAGAAATATCGAACCGCTTATTAATACTAACATAATTGCACTCACCAGTAAAATGCTAAATTGCGGAGTCAGCCATTCGTCCAACGCCGCGGCACTGAGGATAAGCAGGGCCGGGAGGAAGATGAACACCAGCCCTTGCTGGCCCATGTGGATAAAAATGTAAAACAGGATCGCCGGCGCGAGCCACAGCGCCAGAAAACCCGACCTTTCCCCAGGCTTAAGCCACGTTTTCGATCTCAACCGTTGGACGAACACGACTAAGACTGGTACCAATACTATATTCCATCCGAAGGCAGAATAGAATATCAACTTTATTGCATTTCTCCGTATCCCCCACCAACCGGCCCCCATGAACACGGAGGTGGTGCTTTGGAAACGATCGGAGAAAGCCCCCATCACATCCAGGTAGGCAGTCAAACCGCCGCTCAAAGTGACCAGGGGAACCGCCCATGCCAGACAAACAGCCGCTCCCATCGCGGCAGAACCGGCGATCCTCGCCAGGCCCACTTTACGGACTGCGTAAAGCGCTACCGGCGCCAGGAACACCAGAGTCTGTTGCCTGACCCCACCGGCGATGGCCAGCAGCAACACCGCCGGGATGAGGTATCGCCGGTCGCCCATCATCGTCTGGTACAGGCAAACCAGGCTCCAGATCACCAACATGGCGTCCAGCGTGTGCGGCAAAGCGATCTCACCATAAAACCAAAACAGTGGAGAAACCGCCAGGAAAGCCGCCGACATCCAGCCCACGCGCGCGTTGTACATCGCGCGACCCAAGAAGACCATCCCGATCACCGCCACCAGGCTGGCAGCGATGCTGATGCTCACCATCGTCACCTGCGCGTCATGGAAAATCAAATCCACCAGGCGGCACAACCAGACATACACCAGATAGCCGGGGGGTTGCGGCTGCTCGTTGGCCAGGTCGAAGCGTTGCATGGCGTAGGCGAAATTGACCGAGTCCCAGTGGTACAGGATCTGGCTGCGTAAGGGAATGCGCGAGACCAGCACCAGCAAGGCCAGCCCGGCCATTCCCAGCCAGTCGCGTCGGCTGAAAGTGGAGCGGCGCGCACCCCTGGCCAGGGTCGTAGATTCCGATGGAGGCAAGCTGCTTGTACTCATCAACGCTTTTCGGTGCTCACTCCGTCACCCGATAGACTGTGACCAGTGAATTCTGATATACGGGGTTCAATAGCTCCATCTGCGGTGGCGAAGCGCCAAATTCGCTCTCTGCCGGCCCGAAGAAAACGTAATCCACACTGCCGCCATTCAGCACCTCTTGCCTTTCAACGGGTGTGAGGTCGCCAGCGAAGAACCGCTCCACGTTGGACGACTTGGTGTAAAAATCGACGGTTTGCGCCCAATGCGCCAGGTAGGCGTGCGTGCCAGTCCATGCCGGGATGTATTGCCCGATCGTCAAGGACGAAAAAACGACGTCCTCCGGCGCGGCGTTTTGCTCCAGCCACTGCATGGCAGCCAGCTCTTCATCGTGCAGGTAATATGGGTAGGTGTGGCGGCCAAGATCGATAAAGCGCCACGCCCACAGGTACACATTGGTCGGTAGCACGACCAGGATCAACCCGGCGGCCGCCCAGCGGGTGACGGCTTGCAAGGATACCCCCGGCCTGGAACGGCTGATGCGCTGGTGTATCCAGGGAAGGATGTAGCGGTACAAGCCCATGGTCGCCAGGATGGCGAAGGGCACCTGCCAGCCGTTCAGCAGGTGAATCTGGTAATCCACCGGGAGGTAGACCAGCACAAAGGTGATTAAGAACCACCCGCGCAGGAACAGGTCCGCATCGCTGACCTGCCGAAGGCGCAAGGGGTGATCCCGAATGACCGTGTAGATCGCCAGCAAGAAGCCAGCACCGAGCAGGATGGGCAGGTGCAGCAGGTTGGGCGTGTACACTCCGGCGTTGGCGAACTGCTTGAGCACCTCCTCCCAGATCGGATCCAACGAGGTCAATGCCACCGAATAAATCGCCGGCCAGCACGAGATCAATCCCAGGATCACGCCGCTTTGGATGGCGTAGACGGGCAGCCGCCGGTCGCGCAGGGTGAGCAGCACGGCATAGGCCAACCATACCCCGTAAATAGACACCAGGTCGTAGGCGTGTTGCCAACCGAGAAACAGGGCAAAAAGCCCGGCCCAGACGGAGTAGCGCAACTGTCCTTTGGCTTGCCCGCGTAGCAGCAGGTCGAATACAAAGATATACAGGGCGGCGGCGATGAAATGGGGGTAGCCCAGGATGCCCAGGAATGTGTTTCCCTCGGCGATATAGACATCCAAAGGGAAGAGCAGCTCGTTCCCGCTCAGGTACTTGATCACCACCAGCACCCACCCGAAGCCAGAGGTGAAGGTCGCCAGCAAGAAAGCAACCCTGGTCTTGTGTTGGTCCTTCAAGAACCACTGGCACACCCGGAAGAGCAGCGCCAGAAAAGAGATCGTCGCCAGGACGCGCAAAACCTGGAACATGCCGGCGTATCCCCAGCCGAGCAGCTTGCCGATGCGACCCATCCCCCACCACAACAGGTTGAAGAACAACGGCCGGTTGGCCTCCGGGGTCATCTTGTTGGCCGCCAGGTGCTCGGTGGTCAACTCGCGCATCCAGGAAAAATACTGGGCATGGTCCGGCACATCCAGCATGATGCCCATAAATTGCTTGCCGGCTGGCTCGGTCGCATACGCATAAATGAACGGCAGGCTGGTGACGAGCAACACCACGCCGATAACGATGCCAACGAACAGCGCGTCGGAACGCGGCCAGGCCAGGCTGGCGATCCAATGTTTCGGCGTTACGGTCGCTTCGCCGGAGGCGTTCGCAGTGACTTGCGCAGATGCTTCGACGTTTTCTTTAATGCCCATGCAATTCATCCAGTGTCTTTAGGTTGGGTTGTGCGGTTAATCCTTGCCGGGCCACCCGCACGAGGGCGTATCTCCAGGCGAGAAGAATGGCGGCGAGGATGGCCACCAGGGGAACCAGGCTGGCGGCGCCCTCCAGGTCGAAAATGGTGCCGAAGTTCCTGGCAATGTTGCCCGCCTGCCAGTTGGGCAGGGCATACTCCAGCAAGGGGTTGGCGATCACATCCGATGGAAAGGCTTGCCCCGCCAGCGTCAGGCCCCAGGTGGCGACCAGCGACCAGGCTGCCAGGAGTGCCGCCAGAATTTTGAACCAGCCCAGCCCGCCCCACCGTTCGAACGCAAAACCGAGCGCAAGCGCCAGGAAAGGCAGCGCCGGCAGAAAATAGCGCGGTCCGACCGCAAACCCGCCCCACCACATCACCGAAGAGGAATTGAACAGGAACATGACCAGCACGCTGGCCAGTGAGACCCACCATTCAGCGCGATATTTCCCGCTTTTCCACCAGGTGAACAACCCGGGGATGCCGAGCAACAGCAGCGGAGAGAAGAAGAATAAGCCTCGGAACGCGCCGAAGGTGATCCCCCAGATGGCGTCCCAATGCGGCAGGGTCAGGCTCATGAAACCCGTCTGATGTTGCGTCTCCCATTGCTCCGAAAAGCCATAACCGAGGTTGAACGGACCGCCGAACACCGTGTTGTTGTAAGCCATCAACCCGACCCCGAGCGCCGCGGCCGGGAGAACCACCCAGACCACTTTTCCCAAGGCTTTCGCATGGAGAAGTCGCCCGGCGATAAACAGGAAAAGGACCCCGGCGACCAGCACAACGGGATATTCGCTGATCACCGCGTACCCCAAGAGAAATCCTATGCCAACCAATCGCCCAATCCGGTCGAAGCGGTCGCCCCGCGCCAGCGCAAACGCGCCAACCAGCATCGCTGCGCTCAACTGGTGGCTGTAAAAGGCTCCCGCATACGCCAGCGCAGGGGTCAGCAGCCCGTAGCCGATCACCGCTGCAATCCCAGCCCCGCGCCTTACCCCCATCTCTAGCAGCAGAGAATACAACAGTAGTCCAAGAGCCACCGACGAAGACACCGAAATCACCACGGTCAGCACGACCTGGGCGATGGCAAAGCGCACTTTTTGAGCGTTGATGCCCGTGCCACCTTCTCGTAGGGTGGCTTGAAATGCCTGGTTGTTGCCCAATTGTTCGACCACCTGGCCGAATATGGGCAAATCCAGCACCGCCTTCAGGCCGGCATAGACCGGGATGCCCAGGAACGCCGCACCCGGCGGTTTATCGCTGTAGTAGTGGTCGCCCACCCTGGCATAATCCACGGTGTTTTCCACGTAGCGGTCGATCTGGAACGTGCCGTCCTCCACCACCGCCACCACCATGTCCAGGCGCGAGTTCTGGTTCGGGTCAGCCCAGCGTGGGAAAACGTAAACATAGCAGACCAGGAGTAGCAAACCCAGCGCGATCCGGTCGATCCGCGTGGTCTTCTTCATCTCATGCGGTTCCATTGGAATGGTAGATGGCTTCTAACGGCCGGAAGGCGGCCCGGTAATCGTAGGTGCGCTCGATCAAGCGCCGGCCGTCTGCGCCGAGTTGATCGGCCAGGTTGCGGTTTTCGAGCAGGCGAACGACCGCGTTGGCGAAGTCTTCCGGCGTATCTGCGACCAAGAGGTGTTTGCCATGCTCCACAGCGATTCCTTCACACCCAATCGAGGTGGTGACCACCGGCATGCCCTGGGCAAGTGCGTTTAAGATCTTGACGCGCATCCCGCCGCCTGCGCGCAGCGGCACCACCATCACCCCGGCCTGCTCCAGGTAGGGTTTCGTCTCCTCGACGTACCCGGTGACATGAACCTGGGCATCCTGCGCCCCCAACGCGACCACCTCGTCCGGCGGGCGCGCACCGACCACGTCAAACTCAACCTCAGGGCGCGCTTTTCGCACCAGCGGCAGCACCTGGCGGGCAAACCACAGGATGCCGTCCACGTTCGGCGGCCAGAACATCGTTCCGATGTGGAGGATGCGATCGGCGTTCGGCGCGCGGCAGATGGGCAGCAGCTCATCGGTGTCAACGGTAATAGGGATGACTTCAATCCCGGTTTCAGCTCCCGCAACGTCCAGCAACGCCTGCCGGTCTTCCTCGCTCACCGCCAGGACGGTGTCAAATTCGCGGCAGACACGCCCTTCATAGCCGCGCAACAGGCGCCAATCGCGCTCGAACAACCATTTCTTCGGTCCGTTGCCCATCGTCGCCGCCATGCGCTGGTACAACAACCAGAGCGCGTTATGGGTATCGACGGTTTTACTACCAGCCTGCGCCTTCTCGGCGTATTGGGCCATGTTCAGTTGGTCGGCATGCACAACATCCAGGGTGTAACGGGTGGAGACCTCCTCAACCAGCGCAAACATTGCACTGCGCCGGTCGCGGACGATCGTCCACGGCAATCCGCTGAGCAGGCTCTGCGCCAGCGCAACCGCATCGCGAGGGATGCTGCGCTGCATCGGCACGGTCAACACGTCCAGGCAGTACTTCTTGAGGTGCGCCACATCGCGACTCTGGTCGCCGCGCACGAAGGACACCAGGATGACCTCGTGCTGCTGCGACAGGAACTTGATCAGGTTCCATGTTTTAACCTTCGGTCCGCTGTCCGGCGGATAGGGTAGCACCTGGGTGAGAAGCAAGATTTTCAAGCCGAGAACACCTCGATCGGGATTCGAAAGGACGGGCAGCCTGCTGCCCCGGTGGGAAAATTACACCTGCAAGAGGATTAAAACGCCCTGACCGAACGGAAAAGGCGCCAGTAGCTGAGCGCTTTGGTGCGCCGCGCATCGCTGCGCGAAAAGAAAAACGCCGCCATGCCGGCCATCGATCGGACCAGGCTGTTGATGCGCAGCAATCCTTTGTACAGCAGGGCTGTGAGTGCGCCGTAATGCTTGCGGAAGAACTGCACCCTGCTCTGGTACAGGCGCAACAACGTCTCCTCACGAACCTGGCTCGACGACCCGCCCCAGATGTGCGTGACCTGCACATCCGGCACGAAACGCACCTTCCAACCGGCTTTTTTGAGCCGAAAGCACAGGTCGGTCTCCTCGGAATACATAAAAATCTGTTCGTCGAACAACCCAACCTGTTCGAGCGCCGTGCGCGGTGCCATCATACAGGCGCCCATCAACCAGTCCACCTCTCGCGCGTCGTCCATTTGCCAGTAGGTCATGCGATATTTGCCAAAGATGCGACTGTGCGGAAAGAGTCGGTCCAGCCAGAGGGTCTGCCAGAGCTCTGTCGCCAGTGTCGGGAAACCATAGCACGAAGGTTGGAACGTCCCGTCTTCGTAAATCAGCTTACAGCCAGTAATCGCCGTATCCGGGTTCCCGCGTGCCTCTTGCAGCAATCGCGGCAGCGTGCCAGGATGCAGGAACGCATCGCTGTTGAGCAGCAAAAGATACTCGCCCGTCGATTGGCGGATGGCCTGGTTATTGGCGCGTGAAAAGCCCACGTTTTCCGGGTTAACGATCAGGTTCGCCTGTGGAAATTCGCGCCGCACAGCCGCCACGCTGTCGTCAGTCGAGGCGTTGTCCACGATCCACACGTCGTAATCGACGTCGCCGGCGTGGGCTGCGATAGCCCTCAAGCAGCGCAGCAAGTATTCTCGCGCATTCCAGTTGACGATGATGATCGAGACTTCAGGCATCCGCCCGCCCGTGGGAGACCGGAATTTCACTGTTCGGCATGGCATTGCCCATCACAGAGCAAATGAATGCCTCCAGTTGGCTGACTATGGCACGCCAATCGTAGCGTGCTTCGACCAGAGCGCGCCCGTTCCTCTGCAATTCGGCGCGCAAATCCGGTCGCTCGAGCAGGCTCACCACCGCATCCGCAAATTCCTGCGGATCATCGGCCAGCAGAAAATCCCGCCCAGGGGTCAAATCCAGGCCCTCCGCCCCGCGTGCGGTCGACACCACCGGCGTGCCGGCCGCCAGCCCCTCCAGGATCTTCAGGCGCGTCCCCCCACCGGTGCGGATGGGGACAACATTCACGCAGACCCTGGCAAGCACCGTGCGAATATCCTCAACATAACCGGTGAAGATAACCCGGTCGCCGAGTTTCAGGCGATCCACGGGGGCGCCGCCGGTATTTCCGGTAACGTACAGGGTGGCCTCGGGATGCCGCGCGAGCACCAGCGGAAAGATTTGCCTCACAAAGTATTCCACCGCCTCAAAATTGACCCCGTATGAAACCGCACCGGTGTAGACCAGCGCATTGGGGTCGACCTGTGCCGCATCCGGCGGGCTAAACCGTTGTGTGTCTACCCCGTTTGGAATCACTTCAAGCCGCTTGATCCCTGCAGCGCAGGAAGCGACCGCTTCCCTTTCGAGTTCCGAGACGACCGTGTACCCGTCAAATTCCTGCGACAATCGATCGACGTATCGCGAGAGCTTGTTCCAGGTCAGGCGGAAGCGGGCTCGCTGGAGGGGGTCGGTGGTCGACTGGCACTGGCTGCTGATCTTGGTGATCTCCAACTCTTCGAGAATCTTCTTCGCACCCCGGATCTCCCGGGCATACAGCGCCATATCGATTTCGGAGGCGATGACCAGGTCGTAGCGCTGTCGCGCCCCGGCCTCACGGACCTTTGCGACCATCTCAGGGTGGTGAGTATCCAGGTATGAACGCGGGATTGGCGAGAAAAACCCCATCATAGCCCGGATTCCTCCTGGTCGGTAAGCCTTGTAAGCCACCAGGTCAACCTCACCCAGGAACCGCTTCAATTCAGCTACCTGCGCCGAAGCGACTGGTTCCTCATAAAAGGAGATCAAGTCAACCTGGTGGCTTTCTGCCAGCCCTTTGAGCAGGTTGAAGATGCGGATACGCGCCCCGTTATCCGGGGGGTAAGGAAACCAGCGCGACAGGAAGAGGATTTTCATCCGCTTACCGCTCCCAGGCCCCTTGCTTGCCCCTGAAAAAATCGCGGATGGCGGCCCACATCACCTTGCGTTGTTCTCGCTTGCCGCGCCATTTTGGTCGCAGGCTCCAGCTCACCAGGGTGCGCAGGTTGTTGAAGACGAGCGTATTCCACCAGGCCCCCCACGTGGCGCCGGTTTTTTTCAGAAACAAGAGGCGGTTGCGCGTCATGTAATACAGCACGGAGGGCGACGCCTCGCGGGCTTCAGGGGTGATTTTGTGCCAGATTTTGGCCCCCGGATGCAGGGCAATCTCATACCCGGCGCGTTTTATCCGCACGCACCATTCCACTTCCTCGTAATAGGCAAAAAAGCTCTCGTCCAGCAGCCCGGCTTTTCTCACCGCCTCCGCTTTGACCAGCATGGCGCAACCGGTGATGAAATCGACCCTGTAAGGTGTGGACCCAAACTGCCCGCGGTCCGTCTCACCCAGGCCGATCATCTCCGTCGACCCGCGCTGCCAGTCGATCGACCCCCCCGCCGACCAGATCACCTCCGGCTGGCTGTGGTAATAGATCAGCGGGCCGACCGCGCCGAGGGTCTCGTCTGCCTCGGCCAGCTCGACCAGCCGGGCGAGAAAATCGGGCGCAACGACCGTGTCGTTGTTGAGGAGGAACACGTAACCGGCTTTGAGCTCAAGCGCGCGGGTCATCGCGGCGTTGTTCGCGCCGACAAAGCCCAGGTTGGCACCCGCCTCGAGCAGCTCCACGTTTGGATAACGGCTTCGTATGGCCTCCACCGATCCATCCTGCGAGCCGTTGTCCACCACCAGCGCGCGCATATTGGCGTACTCCACCTGCGCGAGCGAGTCCAGGCAGGCGAGGGTGTCTACCTTGCCGTTCCAGTTGACCAAAATGATGTAGACCAGAGGAGTGTTCAGACCGGCATCTCTTTCGTTTTCTTCTTGGTCTCGATCAAGCGCTGGTAGAGCTTTTCCAACTCGTCGGTCTCAGCGGAAACATCCATCACTGTGCCGATCCCTTCGGAGAGTTTTTGCAGCAAATTCGGGTCGTCGACCAGCTTGCGCAGTTGATCCGCCAGGCTTTGCGGATCGCGAGGCTTGAACAAAAAGCCATCGACTCCATGGCGAACCTGCTCGGTCATCCCACCCAGGTCGGATGTGATGACCGGCTTTCCGCGTGAAAAGGCTTCGAGAATCACGGTGGGGCGATTCTCAAACCACACCGAAGGCACCACGATCACGTCGCACTCATCCATCACCCGACCGGCTTCCTGCGCCGGATAGGGGCCGGCAAAGAGGATGTCTGGCCTGCCTCCCGCCAGCGCGCGCAACTCTCTAGTGTAATCCGGCCAGGATTTCAAATCCCCATAGATGCGCAATTCGCATTTCCCTGGCTCCGGGTCCAGCAGACGGTAAGCCTTGACCAGCACGTCGACGCCCTTATGCACCGCCACCTGTCCCATGTAACCGATCACCAGCTTGCCATCCTCGCGGCGCGCTTTCTGGGGAAGCGGCGCGCTCGGGTCGATCTCGATCCCATTTGGGAAGAAGAACACTTCGCGCGGGTGAATTCCGTACTCGTACAGCTTGTTTTCCAGGAAGCGGGTATGCGTGACCACCACATCGGCGCTTTCCAGCAAGTAGCGGTTATAGTCGCGCCGCTTCTCGATGTAGTGAATTTCCGCTTGTTTTTGCTTAAACGGTTTGAGCAGCCCCTTCGTGCCCAAATAGGTGAAGATATTGCCCGGCGCCCCGCGGAACATCTCATCCAGCTTGAGATAACGCCGCTTATTCGAGTTGAGGCACCACACGCAGCGGGCCGGCTCGACCGGTCGCTCGCACAAGGACCCGTCCGTGCGCATCAGGGTTATCAAAGGGCACAAGAACCAGAAATCCACCAGCGTGACCACGCTGGGCACATCATAAGCAAAAGCCGCTTCCAGTATGCAGCCGGTGATCAAATATCCCGAGAGCAGGTGGATCACATCCGGGCGGTTGTCCTTGATATGTTCCATATACCACCGGCTGATCTTCTCATTACAATAATCCAGGCTCAAGGGATAGGTCGTGTCTTTTCGATCGATGTAAAGCCGGTGAATGCTCAGGTTTCCGTCCACTTCCGTCTGGCAGAATGGCGCACCCTCGGGCGCGTCAACCGACTCGACCACCACGATCTCGACCGTGTGCCCTTTCCTGAGATAGGCTTCGGCGAAACGCTTGGTCATTTTCTCCGTACCGCCAATATACCTGGGCGGAAAATGGGCAAATGCGATGGTGATTTTCACGATGATGCCGCCTTTTGCGAGTTCATCCGCAGGCTGCGCATGAACCGCCATTCGTCTCGACCGATCACCCTGAACAGGATTAAAAGCACGAAATAGAGCCCTACACAGATGGCGATATTCAACAGAAGATGGACTCTCGGCTCAAGTGCAATTGCCGTTCCCCCGATGATCAACGACGCGATCAGCGGCAGGATGAGGCAACTGACCCAGTTCATCACCTTCAGAACTGGACGCAATATCCAGACGTATTGGGTTAATAACACCGCCTCGGTGGCGACCGTCATGATCGCCGCCGCCATCAAGCCATAACGAGGCACCAGTATCAGGTTAATCACGATATTAAAGCCTGTGCTGACCAAAACGGCGCGCGCCGCCTGCTTTTCATGCCCTGAAATCAAGACCATGTACCCAAAGAACTCCGAGGCAAACATCAGAGGAACCACCCAGATGACAATCTTCAACGCGGGGGTGGCCGGGGTGAAATCGGCAGTGAAAATAAAAGGCACGATTTGCGCCGCCAGCGCCCACACGCCCACCGCAATCGGAAGAGAGGCCACCATCAGGTAACGCATCGCCCGCTCGTAGCTCGTGGCCAGTTTGTGCGGCTCGTTGACCGACTGGCGCGACAGCGAGGGATAGAGGGCGGTGTTCAGCACGTTCGAGACCAGCACCGCAGAAAAAACCAGGTTGTAGGCGGCGTTGTAAAAACCCGTTTCGGCGTCGCCGCGATAAATGTTGAGCAGCAGCGTGTCGAACTTGTACGAAAGACCAAGCGCGAAACCGATGATGCCAAACGGCAGGCTCGCCCGCAGCAGCTTCGACCAGATTTCCGGCGTCGGCTTGCCGGGCACCACCCCCAGCGCCCGCACCCCTCGCCAGCAGACCACCGCCATCACCCCGACGCCGATCAACGTCGCGATGATCAGGCCGTAGTATCCCAGGCCGAAATAGAGGGCTAACCCTCCCAACACAACAAAGGCGAGCTGGCTGAGCACTTTGCTTCCGGATGAGATATCCAGCCGCTCGAAACCCGCCAGCACCGCGTCGCTGGCGCCCTGAACGCTGTAGATCAACAATCCCAGAGAATTGAGCGCGATCGCACCGACCATCAACCACGGTCGCCCGGTCAACCAGGCCCCGCCGACCATCAACAGGATGGTCAGGAATGAGAGCAACAGGCGCAGGCGCAGGATGTTGCCGTACAAGGCCTGGGCGCGAGCGTGACCGTCGGGCTGATCGCGCATCCGCGCGATCTCGCGCACCGCATACGGGCTGAGCCCGAGGTCGGAGATAAAGGAAAAAGTGACCCCAAAAGCGAGAACCGCCGAATACTGCCCAAAGGCATCCGCGCCCAGGTTGCGCACGATGAGTATAGAAAAAGCGAAGGAGAGAATCTTGATGACGACCTGCGCCACCATCCCAATCGCTGAGTTGCGAAAAATCGTTTCGGATAATCGTCTCATGAAGTGGTCTGTGCTACTCGTAATCTGGCTTTGTCAAGGCTCTCCCGACCAACCGCCGGGGGATTATAAAGGATCCGGCCAACAATTTCCTCATCCTCAAGGGTTCGCGGATGTCAAGGCGATAATCGCGCCGTCGACGCTCTTCCAATAGATCGTTCCGTTCGCGATCACCGCGCTGCGCACCGGGGTCGACCAATACTGGTCATAAATCCGGTCGCCGGCGTAATAGATGTAAAAACCGGGGTCCACGGGAAAGCTTTCCCCGGGGGAGGTCATCGTTTGGGGGCAGTAATTGCCGGAGCGGTTGCCACATTGCCCCGCGCCCAGGGTGTTCAACACCGGGGTCAATTCTTGCGACTGGATCGGGTTGGCGTAGGCATCTCCCAGAGCGGGCGAGCGGTCGAGGATCTTTAACCCGCCCAAAAGCTGCCAGTGTGAATGAAAGAGCATATCGCCTGCCATGGAGAGCGGGCTTTGCTCATCGGTCGGCAGACGGAAACTGCCCTGATCCTTGTAATCTCTCACGAAGCGGATATCGCCGGTTGTCAGGTCCATCTCGCCGAAAGTGGTATCGGATCGCCCGTCGCAAAAACCTGAGGGGCAGGCCTGCCGGTTGCGCCAGAGCAGGTAAGCCACCTCTTCGCCATCCGCCACCTTTTTTACCACCACCTGGGGAGGCGTCGATTCAAAATCACCGCCGTTGCCGATCGCGCCGACCATCACAGGCGCCGGGTAGCGCAACGCGCCATCTGCCAGGTCCAGCACAAACAGCGACTGGTAAGCCGGGTTCTGGGTCAGGAATTCGCGGATTTCATCCAGCGAAGCCGGCGCGCCGCCATCCGGCTGCCACATCTTCTCCCAATCCAGGTAAGACCGCACGATCACCACGTCATTCTCGTCCGAAACCACCGGATAGGTGTCGGCAAAGAACGTGTCGCCGCGCCGCGTGTCTGGGTCGGCGTTGACCGTCACCCGCCAGCGCGGGCTGCCGTTCTGCGCCCTGACCGCGTGCACCGAGCGGTCCTCCGCCAGGAGGATGATCGTCCCGCCGGAGATTTGCGAATATGCCGCCGAGCCGACCAGCGCCGCACCGGCATCGTAGGACCAGATTTGCTCCAGCGTGGCCTTGTCCAGCGCGTAGAGGATCCCGTCCCGCGAGCCGACGTACACGACCTGCCCGGCAAGCAGGGGCGCCATCTCGATCGCCCCGCGCAAATCCACCACCCGCTTCGACTCTCCGGTGCGCGCATCCAGCATGGTAAATTTGCCGTTCTGCGCCCCAAAGTACACGCTCTGGGTGCTGGCATCATAAGCGCCGGTGTTGATCACCGCTCCGCCCAGGTCGGCAGAGGTCCAGGTCAATTGCCCGCTTTCCTCCGAGATTGCCCGCACCCTGCCGTCGCGATGCCCCACATAAAGGTTGCCGCCGCCGGTGACCGGTTGCACCCCTTTGGGCAGACCAAGGTGGTCGGGTGCAGGGACGCCGTCCACCGGGCCGTTCCAGATCCACTTGACCCTCCACGGCAGGCTGACCTCCTGGGGGTAGAAGGACGTTCGTTGAGCAGAGTAGCCCAATTGGGTCCAATCCGTCCCCCCGCTCTCGACCGGGCGGTCCTCGTCGTCGATGGGAAGCGGCGCGGTGGGGCTGGCGGTCGCGCTTTCTGGCCTGGAGGTCGGGGTTGCGGGGGCCGGGCTTCCGGTCGCCTCACGGACCGCCGTCGGGGTGGACTGGGCGATCACCGCCGGTGGGGTCGTGGTTTCTTGCGTCGCCGTCTGCCTCCCACAGCTCACCGGCGCAATCGCGAGCAAAAAGACGGCCAGGTGGCTCAACCTGAGCTTAAACATGTCGCCACCTCACCTTCGGATCCAGCCGGAAGGTGTCAATCCTGATCGGCAAAGCGGATCCCATAATAGCGCAGCATGAAGAGCCGGAGCCCGGTGTGAACCAGATCCGGGGCGTACCGGGTGCGGCAGGTCATCAGATCCAGGCTCAGCGAGCCTTGCGGTGGGTTCCAACCCGGGCGATTGACCACGTAAATGCGGCGCTCCGCACTGCTCCAGCCCTCCGAAGGTGGCAAATCGCCTTCCGAGGTGACCAGGATGACCCGGTACGGCTTGCCGTGCCAGCGAAAGGCAAGCTGGTCCTCGCTTTCGGTGATTGCCCGCGCCGGTATGCCCATCTCGCGTTGCAGCCCGACGTCGATGAAATCGTGCAGCACCTTGCGTGCAGCCAGGTCGACGAATCGTGGAGTCGGCTTGCGAACGGTGCGGTCCATGGGGTAAGTGACCCGGGCGGGGTTGCCTTCCGCCACCGAACCGGGCGGAATGGAGGCGGTCACCACCGAGCGCGAGTTGATAAACGAGTTATCGCCAATCTCCACCCCAGGGTGAAGGAAAGCTCCCGCCGCGCACCAGACCCGGTTGCCCAGGCGCACCCCGGCCCGCCTCACCCAATAGCCCTCGGTGTAAGGAAAGAAGGAAGCATGGGTGAAAATCATGCTGCGCGGGCCGAGCGCCGATTCGTTGCCAATGACCACATCCTCGTCGATATTGATCAACGATTGCGGGCCGATGTAGCACCAATCGCCTACCTGAAGAGAGGCGGAGCCATACACCAGGATAAAGCTGCTGATCTCCGAGTAGCTGCCGATGGTGACATCGCCCAGCACGCGAATCAAGGTCAGCGGGCGAATCACGCAGTGATCGCCCAGGGTGATCCGCTTGCCATCCACCGCCGAAAACCAGCCGATGTGCGCCTTGCGACCGATCTTCGCGCCGAAAAACCAGCGCATCAGCCAGATTTTGGCGAACGGCGGCGCAAGGAAAATGAGACCCAGACCCAGGATGCGAAACATGAAGGATTTCTCAGGCGATGTACATCGTGTCCACCGTCACAGGTAGCGCAGGATGCTGTAGCGTTTGCGCAGGGAGCGGTAATAATAGGTGATCGGGTACATAATGACCAGCCCCAGGATCCACACCGCAAAAAGGACCGCCATTCCCGGCAGCGGCAGCTCCAACCCGCGGATCAACCTGCCAAGCAGGCCATACACCACGATGTGGATAACGAAGAAAAACAGCGAGACCTGCCCAAACAGCACCAACCAGGTGAACGGCGGGCGCTTGAGCCACTCTGGGCGAGCCGAAAAGAGGGTAAAAAGAATCGCCGCCAATCCCAGGTTGAACGTCAGGTAGGTCAGGCTGGGCGGGGTCTTGCTCATCACCAGGAAATAATACCAGGGATCTTCGCCCGAGTAAGGCGTCAGGTCGCCAAATCCGCCCAACAGGCGAAAAACGAACCAGACCGCAAACAATGCCGGAATGACCCAGAGGAAATTTTTCTGCTTGCCGGCGGCGGGGTTAAAGATGCCCCTGGCGAGCGAGTAGCCCAGTCCCATCAGCCCTGCCCAACCAAGGATCGAAAATTCCACCGCCGGAAATGTCTTCGTGCTGTACGACAAAATAAGCGCCTGCCAGAATGACTCGGTCTGGCTGAAATTGGCTGCGATAACCGGCAAGAAAATTTGGTAGCCAGCCAACATAGCCACCGACACCACCGTCATCACCCACACCGGCAGCATCCGCAGCAAGGCCAAACCCATCAGGCTGAGGCCGATACTGAGCAAGACATGGGTGTAGGGACCTTTGCCCGCCCAGGAAACCTGGCAAACCGTCATATCCAGAATCAAGATCAATGCGGCCCGCGTCAACAAGAAGCGGCTGATCTGCCAGTCGGTGTCGCCGCGTTTCCTGCGGCTGGCTTCCAGCAAGACCACGCTCACCCCGCTGAGCAGCCAGAAGGTGGGAGCGGCGATGTTGGTAAAGAGACCCGCGACCCAATGCGGCCAGCTCTCGAGCACTGCCCGCATCCCGCCGTAGGTCTCGGCCTGCAGGCTGACCAGCAGGAAAGAGGCGATGTGGTCCAGCGCCATGGCGATCATCGCCACCCCGCGCAACGCGTCGATGGGGAGGATGCGCTGGCTGGCGACAGCCGCAGCAGCCACTTTCGGCTGGTCCACCGCGATCGCGCTCAATGGGCGTTCCAATTCAGCATTAATAGAAGGGTCCATAAGTTCACCCAATGAAAGGATATCGTTCAGCTCTATCGGCTTAACCCGCGGTCCAATCCGCGGCTGGCCTGTTGGATCTTTCGACAACGGCCTGTCCAGTGCCGGGCAATCTCGAGCGGCGTGTTAAACCAGAAATCCCCCTGCTGGTGAAGATGGACAAGCAATTGTTGATATGTTTTTCGCCACTCCGGGAACAGGCAATCGTCGTAGACATAATCGTGGATATCCAGGGTGAAACACCCGCCCTGTTCGAGCACGCGGTCGGTCAGGTGAATCAAGGTCTCCACCCGTCCGGTTCCATCCTGGTTGTATTTGAGGTAACGGAAGAGCTGATCGTCCATCCAGCCGGTGGGCAGTTGCAGCGTTTTCAGTTCACGTTGCTCCTGCTGGTGGAACGGAAAGTAAGGATGCGAAATACTACGCCGCCAGCCCAGGTAGTGGTCATGGATCACCGAGGCATCGTATTCCAGGCCCAGCTTTTCGTGCATCCCCAGCGTCTCCTCCGGATCGTCGGGGTTCATGTGCCAGTAATGATGACGGTTTCCGTTCACCGTTCCCTGGCTGGATTCTTCGAGGATTTCTTTCTCGCGCTTAAATTTCGCGAAGTCCTGGTAGGCCAGGTAACTGGCATGCAGTCCCACCTCGAACCCCTCGTCATGGAGGTATTGAAAAAGCCGGCGGAATTTAGGGCTGGTAACATCGTAGAAGGTGTCGGGAAGCCCGGTAGCGTACTCGAGCAGCGACCCTTTGCGCGCGACAAAATAGAAGGCGGAGCGCAGGCCGAGGCTTTTTTCCAGGTCAACCCAATTGTGGAACTGCCAGTGGGTGCGCCGCCCGGTCAGCAGGTCGAAAGCCGGCCGGATGCCCCGGCTGCCCATCGCCGCCATTTTCCGCACCGGCTCCAGAAGCCGGTACACTTCCGGGTAATCCACATCGTGCCCTGCCGCCAGCGCCGCCCTCTTTCCGGCGGGCCAGCGCGCGATTGGCGCGGGATACCCCAATTGGATAAGCGTTTCTTCAAACCAGTGGATGATCTGGCTGACCAGCGCCCGGTGCGCGACTCGCTCGCGGTGGAAAACTGTCGCCTCGAGCTGGTAAAAACCGTGCTTTTCTCTCGGGAAGTAACGCTCTTCCTGACCGGTCGCCAGCCAAAAAGCGTCGAAAATCACATCTCGGCGGCAAACCACCTTACCATCTTCGATCGACACCACATCCTGGGGCGCCGCTTGCCCCTGGTAGAGCGGGAACACCAGCGAAGAGCCATTCGGGCAGTGGAGGCTTTCCAATCGAAAGCGGGAGGGCTGCGGCCAGGCAGAAGGATCCGCCAGGACGAGCAGCTTTGCCGTGGGTGCATCTTCAAGACGCGCCACCCAGGCGACATCGCAAGGCTCTCCAGGAGACACCTCCTGCCAGGCCCAACCGCACGTGGCGAAAATCAGTCGCCACACCCAATGAATCGCCGGAGCATGGAGTCGCTCCAAATCTGGATCCAGGCTGATGCGTAGTTGAGGGATCGACTCCATGGCTCCGTCTGTCAACAGAATTTACCGCTTAAGGCGCCTTGAGGATCATGGGCAGGTAGAGATAGAGCGTCCGCACAATGACCTGCGTCGTATCCGAATCGGATGACCCGTCCTCGTCGCTGACGCGAGCCCGCACGGTGAAAGTGCCTTCCGATGCGAAGGAGCAGACTCCCACGTTGCTGGCCTGCGGTCCAACCTCGTAGACACCGTTGTCGTCGCAGTCGAACTCGTAGGCCAGCGTGTCGCCAGCGTATGCCGTAACGAGCACGGTGATGTTCACGTTGGCGTTGACGCCAACCGGCCCGCTGTTGGTCACCGAGGTGATCTGCGGCGCGACGTTGTTGACCGTCACAAGCTTGGAGTAGATCGGCGAGAGACCACCGTCTTTATCACGGATTTGACCGCGCACCGTCACCGAGCCGTCGTCGGTCGTCGGGCAGGCCGCCGTGCTGGTCGTGCTGAAGCTCCCCAAAGCCCCCGAACCGCAGTCAAAGGCGTACTCAAACCCGGCGGCCACGTCGGCGCTCGAAGGATCAACCGGCGAGGTCAGCGAGATGGCGATATTCTCGCCCTCGTTGACCGAGTTGGGCGCGTTGAAGGTAGCCGTCGGCGCGACGTTGTTCACCGTGACGATCGCCGAGTAAATTGGCGAGAGGCCGCCGTCCTTATCGCGCACCTGCCCGCGCACCGTCACCAGGCCGTTGTCGGTCGTCGGGCAATTCGCCGTGCTGGACGCGCCGAAACTGCCCAGGGAACCCGAGCCGCAGTCAAAGGCATATTGCAGCGAAGCCAGGTCCACGCTCGATGGGTCGACCGGCGCGGTGAACGACAGGGCGATGTTGCTGCCCTCGTTGACCGAGGTCGGCGCGTTGAAGGTGGCGCTTGGCGCGACGTTGTTCACCGTGACCGTTGCCGTGTAGATCGGCGATTCGCCCATGTCCTTGTCGCGGATTTGCCCGCGCACCGTCAAGGTGCCGTTGTCGTTCGGGGTGCAGTTGGCGGTGCTAGAAGACGAATAGCTCCCAAACGTACCGCTTCCACAGTCAAACCGGTAGTTGAACCCCGCCGCCACGTCGGCAGTCGAGGGGTCAACCGGCGAGGTCAAGGATATCTGGAAGGGGGTGCCCTCATTGACCGCCGCGGACGGCGCGTTGAAAGTGGCGGTCGGCGGGACGTTGGCAACCGTCACCGTCGCCGAGTCGATGGTACTTTGGGGCACGTTGTCGGTCACCCTCAACTGGATGGTGAAGCTGCCGTTGTCCGTCCATGTGCCGTTGACGTTCTGACCGGGCGTTTCAAAATCGGGGTTGGCGTCCAAGTTCCAGGCGAAGGTCACCGGGCCACCTTCGGGGTCGCTGCCCGTCCCGATCAATGCAATTGGCGAGCCTTCAAAACCATTATAGGGTCCGCCAGCATCCGCCAGGGGTGGAAGGTTCGGCACCACCACGGTCACATTCGAAGAGTCGCTCAGCGAGCCACCCGTCGTCCGGTTGAGCGTGCCGGTCACAGCGTTGTTATACGTTCCGGCGGTAGCCGGAGCGGTGAACAAACCGTTGGCGTCGATGCTGCCCACCGTGCTCGTCCAGTTGATCGTCACCCCGCTGACCACCGTGTTGTTGGCATCCCGCGCGGTAGCGGTGAACTGCTGGGTCGTCCCGGCATTCATCGTCACCGAAGCCGGGGTGACATCCAGGGTGGTCGGCCCGTAATAGTTCGCCGTGATCGACTGCAGCTCGGCGGTCGAGGTGCGGCTGGTCGACCCGAAGTTGAGCTGGTAGCGGAAGTAGCGCCCGCTGGCGATGTTCAACCCGCTCGAGGTGCCGCTGGCCGCGTTGATCGGCGAGGACCAGCTCGACCAGGTCGTGCCATCCAGCGAGGTGCTCGCCTGTATGGTCAGGGTCGAGCCGCTGGGGACGCTCGCCGCCCAGGAGAGGTTGGAGAAGTTGACCACCCCGCCCGCATCGTAGGCGCAGGAGATGAAGGTGCCGGTGGTCGGGTACTGCCCGGCGCGCACCCAGTCGACCTGCATCGGGGCATTCCCATACGTGTACGATTCGTCCATGTGGTAGAAAAGAACCCGCGCGATGAGGCTATCGCCCCCCGCCAGTTGTTCTGTCATGGTGGACTGGAGCACGCCATCGATGTAATATTCGGTGTCGGTCGCTCCCCACACGATGCGGTACACATGCCACTGGGTCAGGTCTGGATCGGTAAACTCATCATCGTCATAATACGTTTCCGTCCCATCTGCGAGGCGGGTCAACAAGTTATTCGAACCCGAATCCTGCGTGAGGAAAATCCGCACCGCCGTGTCGGCAGTGATCGGCGCGCCGGGCTCAGATGGTGGAGCAGGCGGCATGTTGCGGTAGAAACCAATGTCGGTGTTCGATGCATTGTTGGCATTCGAGCGCACCAGCGCCCGCGCCTCCATGAACCGCCCGGATTGATTGAATTGGGTAACAGATTGGACGTAGTTTCCATCCAGGGTCAACAATCCCCCCGCCACGACAGGATCCAGTAGGTACCAGTCGTAAATTCTGCCCGAGTTCCACACCGCCGGGTTCACCGCTCCGTCGACGCTGAAGTAATCTTCCAGCGTCGCCAGCAGGCGCACTTCGCCGTCGGGGTTGGTGTTGGTCACCGTGGTGCCGGTCATCGTCGTGGTGCACCCGGTGAATTGCGCCGCGGTGTTGTAGGTGACAAACCCGGTCGGCCCGCCTGGACCCGCCGCCTGCACGACCTCCACAAACGGTTGCCCGATTTGGAGCAGGAGCGCCAGCACGATCAGCATGGAATAGACCAGCATCCATGCTTTGCGCCCGCGCAAACGGCTCCTCTGACCATACATTTCAATTTTTGTTTCCATATATCCCTCCCTGGAACCAAACGGAAGATGTGTTCTGCGAAGTTCGCTGCGACGATGATAATCTTGTATGAAATATGATATTTGCCATTGTACGCTCATTATCGTTAATCATGGGCCAATAGCCAGGTTAATAAGTCGTCAGCCGCTATCTTTGAAAACCGCAGTGGCCAATTGGCGTCGTCCCAGTTAATGGGACCTTGAGAGATATCAAAAAGGGTGTGCTCGGTGTAGGGCACAATGCGAAAGCTCGCATCCCCACCGAATTCCTTCCGATGAGCCTCGACCGCTTCTTCGGTGATTGCGCGAAGCTCGGGCTCGCTGTCGGACACGAGGATATGAATAGGGCTCTCGACCGGTAAGACCTCCTTTCCTTTCAACAGGCTGGAGAGCAATACCACGCCATGCACGGGAGCAATATCGGTAAATTGATCGTAGCGGTCTGCCAGGATCTGCGTGCCAACGCTTTGCGCAACCACATAAATCCTCTCCCGGTCAAATCCGGTCAGGGCGGTCGCTGCCCGGTAAGCCGCCAGGGCGTCTTGCGCCTCACAGCACCCGTAAACACCTTCGCTTTGCCCGTTACCGCGCTTGTCAAACCGGAATACCGCGTAGCCGTTTGGCACCAAGAACGCCGCCAGGTACTGGTATGAATCGCGGTCCACCGGCCCGGAGTGATGGAGGATGAAGACAAGCGGCGGGTCGTCCACCCCCGGCGGCAGGTCCAACTGCCCGGCTAAGCGTGTGCCATCCTCGCTCTGAAAGCTCACCTGCCGGACCATCGATTCGAAAGGGATCAAGACGAAGGGCGATTGCCCTGTCCCTTGCCCGGCGGTCGGTTCGGCTCTCGCGGTCGGGCTGGGCTGGGTATCCGGTGGTTTGCCGGCGCAGCCCGCGCCCGTCAGGGGAAACAACCACAACAGAAGCAGCAGGATGGCTCGCTTGTAGCGCATGGTTTGTGGCGCGCGGAGCGCTCGCAACCGGGGGACCACTCACCGGTATTGGGCCATGATGCCCAACCTGCCGGGCGAAACAGGAAACCAGCCGTATTCGAGACCGCCAACTTTCTCCACGGTAATGGCAACCGGCGCCCCATCCACGCGCACCTGGTCCAGGCGCATGGCGTTCCATGCCACGGGCAGCATCACCGCCAGCGACAGTTGCGGGACCCCGTCCGTCTCCACCTCAAATTCCAGGCGTCCGGCCGCAGCGTCCGCCGACCAGCGGCGCATCTGGGCTTGCTGGCGCGCCTCGGTGAAACGGTACCAGCTCTCAGCAGTCCAGATTGGGAATCCCAATTCGACAGCCGCCGAGAGCGACCCCTCCATAAAACGCGTCGCATTGCGCACGTACTGCTCTTCGAAGGCAAACAGGTCGACGTGGTACTGCGCCGCGACCGCCACCCCGACTGCAGCCGCCCGCTGGAGCACCTGCTCGGCCACCTGCACGGCCTCGTCGGCGGTCAGGTCGACCCAGCCACCGCCCCAGGGCACCTTCATCAGGTGCTCGTCGACCAGTTGGGTCACCTGCTGGTAGATGGTCAGCAACCGCCCTTGCTCGTCGATGAATTTCATCGGCAACCCGCTGGCGTTGAAAAACCCGTTGACCCACTCGCCCGATGCCTTCTGAAACGCCGTGCCGTAGTGGTAGTAATCCATGTTCATGCGGATGCCGTGGGATGCCTGGACTCGCGCTGTCTCGACCCAGCCCGACCAAAGGATACGGTGCGTGCGCGTGGTGGGTGAGATCGGGCCGTAGCCAAAACCGAGGAAGCTCTTCTGATAGGCTTCCCAACCCGCTTCCAGGCCCTCTTCGACGTAGGGGTGCAGCCCAAATTCATGTCCACGAGCCCGCCAGCCGGCCACATCATCGGGCGTGGGGTAGCTGAGGTTATTCGCCACGATCGACCCCACCAACGGGACGCCGGCCAACTCGGCCCGCCCGCGCTGGACGAGGCGGCGCAGCTTGCTCATCACCTCAGGCGTATGGTAAATGCTCATCTGCCCGTCGTACCGCTCGACCAGTCCCAAGGCTTTCTCGATCGTCCCAGGCGCGTTCTGGTGCGAGTCGCCGGTGGCGATCAACACCCCCCGCTTTCCCGCCGGAAAGTAGCCCAGGCGCGGCAGGGGCAGGTGCTCCTCCAGCATGTCGGTGATGATCCGGCTCAACAGGCGCATTTGCTCGTCAGCCTGGGGGATGTCCAGCCGGTCGAGGTCCATCCAGCCCACGAACATATCCACCCCGCGGATGCCCAGGCGACCGTCGCGCTCCTGGTCGGCCCAGGCCGGGTTCCCCTGGCGGCTGAGCACCACGCTGCGGGCGAGATCGTAACACCAGCAAGCCGCGCGGCCTTCGCCAAAGGCGTGGATGGTTACGGCAGGGAATTGAGTCGGGCGGTCATCCATTCCAGAAACCCAGGCGACCACTTCAACCCCGGCCGGGCGGTAATAATCTGCCACGCCGTGAAATTGCAGCGCCCTGGTTTCCAGCCCCTGCGCCAGCGGGTGGGCAGCATCCATCTGCATGTATCCACCATCCAGCTCGCCCGGCAGTCGCTCCAGGCCAAGCGTTTCAGCCAGGTGCGCATCCGGACGGAAGGCGACCAACCCGCCACCCTGGGAGACGAACGCCGCGAGACGTTCTGCTTGCGCCGCGTTCAAGCCACCCTCAGCCAGCAGGATCACCCGGAAAGAGTCGAGCGGTTGCGCGCCGATTTCGTCCCAGCTCAGCGTGACAAAGCCCGGGATGCCCTCCGCGCGCAGGATTTCACCCAGGTATTCGCCGAAGGGATTTTCCGCGCCCGGATCGCGCAGGATCAGGATCAACGCGCTGGAATCTTCGCTCTCGCCGTTGCTCACATAAGGAGACGTCGGCGCAGGAAGCGCATCGACCGTGTTCCACACGCCGTAACCGGCCGCCGAGGCGACCACCAGGCCGCCTCCGAGGGCGCCGGCCAGTTGCAAGAATCGCCGTCTTGAGAGCTTTGTAGCTGTCACGGATTACTTATGCGGGGCTCGTTGATTAGCCGACCTGCGGATGAAATAAAACACCCCCAGGCCAAAGAGAACTATCGCAAATAGGGTGATCACGATGGCGCTGGTGGAATTGATCACCACCGGCAGGTATGTCTCGCTCCACCATCCAGGGACGGGCGTGCGCGTCGGTGTGCGCGTGGGCGTGACGGTCGCCGTGCGGGTTGGTGTTCGAGTGAGCGTAGCTGCAGCCGGTTGGGTCGCGGTAGCGGTGGCCGTGCTGGTCGCGGTGGCTGTAACCGTGTTGGTCGCGGTGGCTGTAGCCGTCCGGGTGGCGGTGGAGGTGATCTGCGGCGCGCCAAACGGCTGATCCGCCGAGTAGAGCGGCCCGGCCGGGCTTCCACCGTAGCGGCAGGTCCCTGTGCTGGGTCCGCCTGCAGCGCCCGACGAGTCGGTCACATTCCCGGTGCAGGCGCCCGCCGGCCCCTCGTCAAAATGATACAGCGCCATCGTGTTGGCGTCGGTGGTAAAAGCCGCGCTCGGGCGGGTGAAATTAGTGGTGTAGCGGATCGAGTTCGAGAGGCGCAACTCGTCGAAAAAGCCCGAATAGGACGGAAATTCGTTGACGTTATAGTCGTGCTTCTCCGCACCGATGACCAGGTATGGATCGTTTGGATAGGAGGTCGAGCGCCCATCCCGATAGCTCACATCTCCCGTCGGGCCTGATCCGTCGGCATCCAGCGTGCCATCGACATAAATCCTCAATTGGCCGGAGGTCGAATTGCGCGTGACGGCCACGTGATGCCAGTTCCCGTCGGCCACGTTCGCGCTGCCGCAAATGGTGTTGCCCGAGCCGCCCTGGCTGACGCCAAAGGCGACTCGCCCGCCGGAAATGGACACGCCAAAATCGCCATAATCTCCGGGTCCAAAAATGTCCCGGTCGAGCAGGATGTTGCCGGTGATCCAGCCGGCATCGGTGTTGCACGATGCACCCGGCGAATCGTTCTCAGCCAGCGAAGCCTTCATCCACCACTCGATGGTGAAACTCGTTACGCCAATATCTGCGGGAACCGGTGGATCGACGCGGATTTCCACGCGGTCAATGCCGTTGACGCCATTACCGTAAAGCCTCAACGAGAAGTTCCCGCCCTGGGAATACACCGGTCGTGGTTGGCCGGCAAGCAGGCTCAATGCAACTGCAATCACTGCGATGAGGAGGAGCGCCGGACCTCCAAAACGCGTGAGGCCCGGCCCGGCTCGTCTTTTCATTCTTTCGATCCGATAGCGTCCGCGCGGCGCATGCGCTTATAGCGCGCGTTGTAGGTCTCTTGCGAGATGATCTCCACCTTGACCGGGATCTTGAAGGAGGCCAGCTTGTCACGGCAGAAGGCGAACATTCGCTGCTTGAAAGCGCGCGGGTCTTCGGGGGTCTTCAAGTTGACCCGAGCGGTGACCATGAAACCGGTGATCGGGTTCTTTTCGCCGAACACCACGGCGTCGTCCACGTTCTCCATCTGGAGCAACACGCTCTCCACCTCGGCGGGATAGACCTTCTGCCCGCCCACGTTGATGATCTCAGACTGGCGGCCCAAGATGCGCATGTACTCGCCGTCCACTTCGACCATGTCGCCGGTGATCATCCAGCCTTCCTCGTTGAACGGGCTGGGTGCGTTGAGGTAACCCAGCATGGCTGAATCGGCCTTGATCCACAGGATTCCGTCCACCACCTTGGTCTGGAACTCGTCTCCGCCGATTTTCACCCACAGCGAGCGGTTATCTTTGGACTTAGAGCGCAAAATTCCCAGCTCCGACAACCCGTAGGTCTGCTGCAAGCGCACGTTGGGGAACACGTCGTTGATGCGCAGCAGGGTGCTCTCGGGCATCACTTCCGTCCCGTAGGTGACCAGCTTCAGAGATGACATATCGTGCCGCTTGTAAGCTTCCGAGATGAGCAGCAGGTTGAGGAAGGTCGGCGAGGTGGGCAGCAATTCCACCTTGTAGTTGGCAATTGCCTGGCAGACCACATCCGGGTCGCGGCTGCGCACCGACACCACCGCCCCGCCGTTCGAGAGGGTGTAGAACAGCGTGTTGAGCCCGCCGATGTGGTCGAGGAGCAGGAAGGTCAGGGTGCACATCTTGTTGCGCGGCACCTTGAACTTATCCAGCAGCTTGGCGAAGTTGTGCAGAGCCGCCTTGCTCTTGCCGGTGGAGCCGGACGAGAACAGCACCAGGCCCGGGTCGCCGCTTTCGCGCAACTTTAAGATCAACGGGTGGTCGGCGGTCACCGGGCGGCGCGTGATCGAATACTGATCCGCTTCGTCGAACGCGACGACCTCCTCAACCTGGGCGATCTCGAAGAATTCCTCGCGGTGTGCGGCTGCCGCCTGGGTAAAGGGCACCACGATCGTCCCACGGTTGATCAACGCCAGCAATGCTGCGATCGCATTCGGGCTGTAATCGCCGTCCAGGGCGACCACCTGACCGTTTTTCAAGCCATAGCGGTCGAGGTTGCCCTCCCATTCCTGCACTGCATCCAAAAGATCGGCATAAGTGATCGGCTTCTCGCGCCAATACATCGCCGGGTCGTTCTTAAATTCCGCCATGCGGTCCAAAAGCCAGGTAATGATCATAATACACCTCCCAGGGTGAGTACTTGTCCGGTGATGAAGGAGCTTTCCTTCTTCACGAAGAAATCAACGACGTTGACCACGTCTTCAAAATTGCCCAACCGTTTGATCGCCTGATCTTCGACGATCCGGTCGATCTTTTCCTTCGGCACGTTGCGAATCAGGTCCGTCTCGATGGGCGTCGGGGAAATCACGTTGCAGGTGATCCCAAAAGCGGCCACCTCTTTGGCGAGGATTTGCGAGAAGGTCACCACGGCGCTCTTCGACGCCGCGTATGCCGCCTCGCCTTCCAGGCGCATGTTGACCGCGATGGTGCCCAGGTTGACGATCCGGCCGTAGCGCCGGCGCTGCATCAGCTTGACCGCTTCGCGGCACATCAAGAAGGTGCCGAACAGATTGGTGTCGATGATGCGCTCCAGCGTGGAGAGCGGGGTCAGCAGGATGTGGTTCATCGAGGCGATCCCGGCGTTGTTGATCAGGATGTCCAGCCGCCCGTGGCGTTTCTGGATATCACGGAACATCGCCTTCACCGCCGCCTCGTCCGACACATCCAGGCAGTGATGCGTGTATCGCTCCAGCGACCAATCGGGCTCGCTGCGGCTGCAACCTTCGACCCAGGCGCCGGCTTGCACAAAATGCTCTGCCAGCGAGCGCCCGATGCCCGTGCGCGTGCCGGTGATCAAAACGACTTCAGCGTCCAACTGAGATGCCCTGCTCAGCAACCAGCTCGCAGATGTAATCGGCCAGCGACCCGACCGAGCGGAAGGGGCTGCGCTTTTGCGACATGGCGCGCTCGTCCGCCAGGATCAAGGTGAGGTCCAACTCGTCCGCCAGGCGCTGCTCGACCTCGACGATCAAGCTGACCAATCCGAGCGAATCCAGGATGGCGCCCTGGCCGATCAGGCGTGTTTCTTCGGTCAGTTGCGCCGCGTCCGTTTCTGCGCCGCTGTTCATCATCTGAACATCTTGCGCGCTGGTGATGATCAAATCGACCACATTCTGGCGTTGGATGCCGGTATCAGGTATAGAGCTCATGATTACTCCTCGTTTGATAGAACCCGAATCTACGAATGAAATCATCCTCAATCTCAACCGAGATCGTTGGATTTATACAACAGGTAAGGACCAATGGTGACCACCAGGGTGTAATCCTTCTCAATGGCTTCGATGGAGTAGAAGTTCACCCAGGTAGAAAATGCGCCAATTAAGATATACTCCGGTTTTTCCTCCTTAATAAACTGATAATCCTCACCTGGCCTGGGTCCTTCCATCCAAATGCTCTGGATGGTCTGGTTCAGGTAGCGGTGGGGTGGAAAATGATAACGGTGGTCAGTCAGAAAACCCATCTCCGGTTCGTAGGTTTCGATCACCACGTCTTGCGCAACGTTTTGATCCAGATAGGCCGCCATTTGGAACGGCGCGTTTTGTTTCGGTACGACCACATCTCGCGCATTGAGAGCCAACGAGACCACGCCAAGGGCCGCCATCACCACCAGCACCGTAAAGCGCAGCATTTCCATGCTCGAAATGGCCTCGCTCCGGCGAATTGCCTTCCAGGCGTCCGCCAGGCGGGTGCGCAGATTCTCCGCCAGGTCGACAAACAGGCGCGCCAGAAACAAGCTGGATAAAGACAGGCCGATAAAAGCGTAGCGCAGCCAGCTAACCGATGCGAACACATACCAGACCAGGTTGACCACTGCCAGCGCCCAGATCACGCCCCATTTCAAGCTCTCGATTCGCCTGGGCAAGATGCGGCTGACGCCGTACACCAGGATCAGCCCGACCAGCCCAAAGTATCCGCGAATGCTGAGCAGCTCGTTGACGGCGCGCCGGATCAAATCCATCGAGAAGACAAACGCGGCGCTGCCCGAAGTCTCTGCCAGGAGCGCAAAATTGCCAAATTGCGCCTGCGGGTCGATGCCAAAGAGCAGGTAGAGCTGCCAGGCTCCGAACAGAAATCCGGTGACCAGGCCGGGGACGATGAACGCGCGGTGAGGCAGCAGGCGGTAATAGATCATGTTGGCGATCCAGGCCAGCACCAGCACCGGACCCACAACCAGCAGGAACTGGCTCTTGGTCACCGTGCTCAAGCCGAACAGCAAGCCCGCCAGGAGATAACTCCGCCAGGCAGGTTTCTGCCAGCCATTCCACCAGGCCAGCAAGCCGCCCAAGAGAAACGCCAGCGCGGGGACTTCGCCCAACACCTGCCGGCCATATTCGATGATCAGCACCCCGCGGGAAGCGACCAGGAAGAACACCGCCGCCCATGCCATCTGCTCCCCACCCAGTTGAACTGCCAGGCGGTAGAAGAGGTAAAGAGCCGCCAGCAGGTAGACCACCATGAACAGGCGCGCCTGGAGCAGACCGATTCCGAAGAGTTTGAACATGCCCGCGATGGGGAGCATCACCGTCGCGCCAACCCCATTGGTCGGACCGTAATAGCGGAACCCTTCGCTGCTGTAATCGGCATAAGCGCCGTACATCACCAGCGCCTTCGGCACATGCAGATGCGAGCCTTCATCAAACCAGGTCAGCGGGTAATCACCCAGGCGATACAGGGATAAAAAGAGCAACACCAGGCAGGCGGCTGCTACCAGCAATGCCCGCCCCAGTGAAACGTCTTTTCCGCCAATGCGCCGGATCATCGATTTAGTCCAATGGCCTGTTTTTTCAAGGAATGAAACCATTCGCTGGCTGCCCCCTTCTCAACGGCGACACCCGCCGTGCAGGTTAAATCGCCGGCACCTGCGACTGCGCGAGATCGCCCGCTTTCGCGTAGAGCATGTGCTTCTGGGTGGCATCACAGATTTGCGTCGCCAGGCGCAAGGCCCGCAATCCATCCCGTGCGGTCACCATCGGCGTTTTTCGCTCCTGGACGCAGTCGGTGAAGTGCTGCAATTCGGAAAAGAGTGGCTCGACAACCGGGACGACGATCCGTTCGAGGATGCTCTCCTGGCGGTATTTGACCCCGCGCTTATTCGAATTCAGATACTGCCCGATGGTTCGCCGGTGAACTTCCACAGTTTTGTGCAGCAGGTCCGTGTCGACGTAGGCTTCCCAGGCGGTCACCTCGATGGCGCGGACCTTGGCCTCGGTGACGCGAGACGCCGTCATCGAAACCATCGGGCCCGATTTGAAGGTCAGTTGCACGTTCACGTGGTCCACCGCGTTGCCCAGCGCGGTGACCCCGTACGCGACCACGTCGGTCGGTTCGTCGCCCATCATCTCGAGAACCAGGTCGGTATCGTGGATCATCAGATCCAGCACCACGTTGACGTCGGTATTGCTGCCGGCGTATGCGCTTAAGCGCCGGAAGTTGACCGCCAGCAGGGTCAGGTCTTCGAGCACGTTCTTCATCTCGACGTAGGCCGGATTGAAACGCTCGATATGGCCCACCTGCACCACCAACCCACTCTTGTCGGCTTCGTGGACCAGGTCTTCGGCCTGGGTCAACGTTTCCGTGATCGGTTTTTCAACCAGCAGGTGAACCCCGTGCGAAAGGCACAGCTTCGACAGCTCGTAATGGCTGGGGGTTGGCGTCACCAGGCTGACCGCGTCAACCTTCTCCAGGAGCTCTTCCGCATTTGGGTAAAAAGGAACGTCCAGCCGTTGGGCTACCGCCTTCCCCACTTCCGGGTTGACATCCGAAACCCCAACCAACTGGGCGCGCCTGAGGGTCGAGTAAACCCGGCAGTGCTGCTGCCCCATTCGGCCCAATCCTATCACTCCCACCTTGACCGATTCCATGTGTGCTCCTCCTGCATTATAACCGAACGAATAAGATAATTCATGTCCAAAAATAGGATCGCCCGCCAATCAGCACGGGGTCAAATTTAGCCGAGAGACTAAAAAGCAGCTTCCTTCTTTGGCGTGTCGATGGCATCGATGTCCACCTTGGCAAGCGAGCCGGCCTGTTTGATCCAGCGGGCGGTCATGATATCCAGCGAGAGGATCAAGCCCATGAACAACCAGCTGTACACGGTGTAACTGAAGCCCATGATCGTCTGGGTGTAGGCGAACGGCAACAGCCAGTCGCCAAAGCCCATGATCACCACACAGCCCGCCACGCCGCCCAATAACGCCACGATGAGCGCCTCGAGGAAATCGCGCCTGCCTTTGACGCGCTGGTAAACCACGTACCCGCGCCAGCCCAGGATAAAGAAAATCGCCAGGTAAAAAGCCGTGCCCACAACGCCTACTTGAGCCAGTATATCGATGTAATTGCTGTGGGTCGCCATGCCGCCGCTTGGGTAATAGGTCATGTAATAAGCGGCATAACCAGCCGGACCCATCCCAAATAGGAGGTGTTGACTGGTGAACTTCCAATTGATCCGCCAGGCCATCAGGCGGGTTTCACCGCTGATTTCGCGCTCGTCCCCGAGCCAGGTGTCGATGAGGCTCGAATTGATGGTTACATAAAGCACGAGAACGGTGGCGGCTATGAGGAGGAGACGCTTCGAGCGGAAAAAGAGAATGACGGCCCCGGCGACCATCCCCGGCAACCAACCGGCGACCCAGGAGATATTGCGCACAAAACCGTAATATACCCATAACAGCGCCAACAGAATGAGCAGCCCTCGCACCGGCAGGCTCCATTTGTTATTGTACAGGCTCATGGACACTGCCAGGCCGATGATCCACATGCTGGCCAGGCCCTCGGTGTTGGCAGGCAAAGGCAGCGAAAACAGGCGCGCAAAGATTCCGACAGCGCCTAACGCAATCATGATGTACACCAACCAGCGGATGAACTTCATCTCTTGCAATACATTGGGGATGAAAATCAACAGCGCAGGCGAGACGATCATCACCAGCGCGGAGGCAACCTGCACGAAATAATAGGTCTGCCACACGTAGACCACCGGGTCGCGAAACACTGCCCCCCATATCATGGAGATGATCACGACCACGATGAAGGCGATAACCGGTGCATTGATGGGAGATCGCTCGATTTTAAAGCGTTTTTCCACGATCAGCATCCGCAGCAGCCACAGGAAGATGAACAGCGCTGCCAGCGCCAGGCTCGCCACCAGGCGGCTACCGGTGCCGGTCGGTAAGCTGAATGGAATGAAGGCGGCTGAGAAGAGGATCAAAAGGGGCGCCAGGTGGAGCCGCCTCTGCATCGCAAGGACAAAAGCCACGCCAAAAGGCATCGCGGACAGAACCACCCCGTAAAGGACGCCTTCTTTCGTAGTCAGGAACGCCACTCCGACTGCCAGAACCGCCAGACTCAGGATCAGCCCAATTTTCCGCAGCAAGGAGCGGTGCGCGTCAAGTTTCAAGATCAGCATCGACCACAAGCCGATCTCGTCTATCAGGCGTTCCTTCCGCATTGGATTGTAGGGTCTCATCGAATCGTTATTTCCTGATCAATTTTACGGCGCTTTCGAGATGGCGGGAACAAACAATTTGTACTGCATAATCAAACCGGTTGTCAGGCTGGCGGTGTTATTTCCCGGGTTCGGGTCGACGCTCGCGGAGGTGACCTCCGCCATGGCCTGGAAATTCGCGCCGCTGGCGGGAGCCAGGATGTTGAGCGTTACGGGCAAGGCGTCGCCAATTCCTAGAGGCGCGTCGAGGGTGCAGGCGACCTTCGCCTGAGCCGGAATGTGAGCGCAGGACCAGCCAGCGGCCGACACCGAGTTAAAGAAGCTGCCCGCGGGCAACGTTAAAGTTGCCGTGAGATTCTCGGCGGTGCTCTGCCCGGCGTTATGGACGTGAAGCGTGTACGCGAACGGATGCCCACCGACCACCGCGTCGGTCGAGCCCGTCAAAGCGATGGATACGTCCGACAACCCATGCACCGCCGTCACCTGTTCCGCGTGGTTGTTGAGCAAAATCGGATCCGCTTCATTTTCGGCAACATCCACATCCACCACCAGCGCCCCACGTGTTGCCGCAGGGACATCCAGCACGATGCTGACGGCCGCCGTCGCCATCGGCGCGACCGGCTGGCTGTAATCACAGGTCACCGTCCCGCCCCCCGCCACGCAGCTCCAACCGACTCCATTGAAGGTGTTGTACGTCTCGCCGATGCCGGGCAGCGTGAACACCGCCTCGACGCCCGTCGCCGGGTCTTCCCCGGCATCCGTCACGGTCAGCGTGTACGTGACCTGGTCGCCCGCGTAAACGCTGGCAGGGCCGGCCAAAGATGCCTGAAGGTCGGCATAAACGGTCTCGTAATCCACCACAAACGAGTGATTTCCAGATGGCAGCGAAACGACCGCCAGGGGAACGCCACGCACATCGATCTGCTCGAACGGAACTGTTAACGGCGACCCACCGTCCACCTGGATCGACACGAGCGGGAGTGCCCGGTATGTCAGCGGGATCAGCGTGGTGAGCGTTTCGCCAGCGGCCGGATTCGCAGACAGGTTGAAGGTCAGCAAGCCGGTCATCTCGTTCCAGTCCAGGTTCTGAAAGCTGGCGTCGTGACGGGTCTGGGTGAAATTCAAGAAGCGGTCCACATTCCACATCTTGATTCCCTGGCTCTGGGCGTATCCCATGGTCAATTCTGCCCATTGGCGCGGGTCGCTCGAGCCATAATAGTCGACGTGGAATTGGGTCATCAGCGCGGAGTAGAAACCGGCCTGGCTGGCGTCGATCAACTGCTTCGAGACGGCAAATCCCTGCGCGCCCGAAAGGTTCTCGCGGTCGGGTCGAATGCTGGCGATCATCTGCTCATCGACCAGATGGGTTTCGAGATTGTACACCGGCAAGATCGTGCCGTCCGTTTTGCCGAATTTCATCGGCAGTCCGCTACCGGTGATGTATCCATGCGCCCAGGAATTGTCCGCTTTTTTCAACCACATCCCGGAATGGTAGTAGTTGGTATCAAAGGCCATGCCGAAAGCCATTTCGATCTCGACCGCATCGGTGTAGCCCGCCCAGGCCAGCTCGTGGTTGCGCACCGTGCGCGACATAGGGCTGCTGAATGTCCAATCAAACCAATTGCTGGCATCGGTTAAGGATTGGGTCGTCAGGCGGCCCGGATTGGTCAGCGCATCTTTATATGGATGGACACCGAACTCGTGACCCTGGGCTCGCCAGGGTTGAATATCTGCATCGCCTGGCTGACCGGCCGCAGACATATAAAAGGTTGCCTTTGCCCCGTAGGCATTAAGGCTGTTGACCTCAGCCTGGAACATCGGGACGGTGTTGCCGTGGGCATCGGCGGTCAGGATCAGCATCGTGCGATCTTCATTGTCAGGAAAGTACCACAACTGGGGCAGCGGTCGCCTGGCAAGCTGGCGCACCAGCCGCGCAAACAGGCGCATCTGCTCATCAGCCTGGGGGATCAGTGTCCGGTCGAGGTTCACCCACGTCCCTCCCCCCGCCAGCGGGAACAGGTCGATCGTGCGCAACACGCCGTCCGAATCGATATCCACATTGGCATTGGCCGGGTTACCCTGGCGGGTAAGCACGATGTTTGCGGGTAAATCATATAAAAAAGCTGCCGCCCGTCCCGCGCCATACGTTCCGGCTGCCACCGCAGGATAAGCCGTCGATGTGGACGCCGTGGAGTACAGTTGCGCCAGCATCACCCCCCCGGCGAGGGCGACTCGATTGCACTCGCCATGGATCTGCAAGGTTTCGGCGGTTAAGCCGGTCCCCGGCTGGCTGCCGTCGAAACTCGCCCCATTCAGGATCTTTAAGTAACCATTGCCAAGCGTGCCGGCGCTTGCTCCCAAGCCAAACAGGTCAATGATTTGCGCATCCGGGCGCACTGCTAACAGGCTTCCCCCGTTGTTCACAAAACTCCGCAGATCGGCAGCCTGGCCGGCAGAAAGTCCGCCCGCCCCCAGGATCACCAGATCGTATTGCTGCAGAACGGCGAGTGTCGCTGCAGCCATGGTGATCTGATCGTAACTGTTCAAACCTTCTGCGCGCAAGATCTCGCCCAGGTAAGCCCCGTACCCACCGTTGGTCACCAGCAACACCGGAGAACCCGGCGCCTGAGCCTGCGATGCGGGCAGCCGCTGCCCTAACAGCAGCACCAGGACCATTCCCAGGCTAATCATTGCGCTCCGTTTTTTATCCAATCCCACCCCCCATATCAGATCGATCGTGTAATATATTTTCCGCAGAATATGGGCTTTGCCCCACATTTTATAGAAAAATTGACACACAATCTCAAAATCGCCCCCCGGCGAATGGCGTTGCGCCCCTCGTTATTGGCTCAGGGCAGGTACGGGTTGTGCTCTTTCGCTAGCAGGTTCTCGTAGATCGCTCAAAAGAATGCGCGCCGATTCCGCGGCATGCCGGCTGACCGATTCCCCGTTGGTCAATGCGGGATAGATCTGCGCGGTGGTCGAGAGATACAGGTTCTCGACCGGCGTTTTCACCTCCGGGATGAGGTGGGTCAGGTTCAGGTAATGCAGTGGCTCCACGTAGCGCTCGCGGTGGACAAGAAAATACCGGATGTGCCGTTCGTCGAAATCCGGGAACATCACCTTCAAATTGTCCAGCCAGATTTTGCGAATCTCATCGTCGGTCATTTTCTGCAGCGGACTGCCCGGCGCAGTGTACTTGGGCAGGTAAACCAGGTGATGCCCGCCAACGTACTTGGGATCGATGTACGAGGTGGTTTCGATCACCCCGGTAAAGGGCACCCGGTCATCGGTGATGTTGAGCGTCCAATACCCCGTCAAAGGACGGTCGAGCACCATCAGCGGGCAAACGATGCCGATGTAATCGGTCTTCTTGAGGAATTCGTGGTATTCGGCGCTGGCGTTCGGGATCAGCCGCTGGAAAATGGGGGTTTGCAGCGTCACCACCACCCGCTCGAACGGGATCACTTGCTCCCCCAGGCGCACGCCTTCCACCCGTCCGTCGCGCACGACCACTTCCTGTACCGGGGTGGACAGGTGAATGCGCCCCCCTGCCGCGGTGATTTTCTCCGCCATCGCCTTCATCAAGGTCGGATAACCGCCCACCAGGTGCCCGGATTCTTCCTTCTGGCTGGCGCCGCTGCGGGTCGATTTTACCCTCACCAGTCGCGACCATATGTAAGTCGCCGGGGTGTTCTCGAATCCGCCGTCGAACTTGGCCTTGAGCATCGGACGCCAGATGTTCTGGTAGGTGTTCCGCCCGCTCAAGCGCACCAGCCAGTCTTCCACGCCGATGCTTTCCAGTTTCTTCCAATCGCTGATGAACTGCGCCGCCACCACGGTGATCCCCAGCCGGAAGCGATCGATCCAGCCCAACGGGGGGAAGCGCAGAAAGTCCACCATGTTGTTCATCGGGTGGATTTCGCCTTTATGGTAAAAGCCCATGCGCGTCTCTTTAAAGCGGAGCTGGTCGGCAATTCCCAACTCTTCGCACAGCTTGCGCAGGTGGCTGTCGCTGGATAAGATCGCGTGGTAAAAGCGGTCGACTGCCGTGCCGTCTTCGAGGATCATCGGCCCGGCGAGACCGCCGAGAACGGGTGAAGCCTCAAAAATCTCGACATCGACGCCTTCTTTGGAAAGGAAGTACCCCAGGCTGATGCCCATGATGCCACCGCCGATGATGGCGACGGTGCCGTGAGGTTGTTTGGTTTCGAGCTCAGGCATGCTGTGTATTCTCCAATGGATTAACAGTAAGTTTCTATCTGGGAAATCATCTTTGGGTGGTTATTCAAGTATTGAAAAGAACCGGCTCCGAATCGATCACCCGCCCGATCTCCTCGCTGGCCTGGCCGTCGCCAAAAATGGGTGGCTGTTCGGCGGGAGGGGAGAAATGTTTCCAGGCGGTCAGGATCTTCTGCGGGTCGACCCCCACCAGGCGGTTCCAGCCGGCCTCAACCGTGTCGCCCCACTCGGTCTCATCGCGCAAGGTGATGCAGGGCACGCTGAGGAAATAGGCCTCGCGCTGCACGCCGCCCGAATCCGTGGCGATCAGGCGAGCGTTCTCCTCGAGCATCATCATATCGTAGTAGCCCACCGGTTCGATCACGCGGATGTGGGCATTCAGATGCGCGCCGATGCCGTCCAATGCTTTCCGCGTTCGTGGATGCACCGGGAAAACGATCGTCTCGTCAATGGCGTTCAAAGCCTGCACCAGGCTGGCCAGCCGCTCAGGAGAATCGGTGTTGGCCGCGCGGTGTACCGTCGCCAGCACATACGACTTGGTGGTCAGGCCAAGCGCCTGGAGAATAGTCGATTTGCTGCGCGCCAGGGGGCGGTTCGCCAGCATGGCATCCAGCATCACGTCGCCCACCCAATACACCCGCGAACGGATTCCCTCGTCGAGCAGTTGACGCACAGCCTTCTTGCTCACACAAAAGAACATATCCGACAGCCGGTCGGCTGCCAGACGATTGATCTCCTCCGGCATGTGCTTCTTGTAACTGCGCTCGCCGGCTTCGATATGCGCGGTTGGGATCTGCAATTTGCTCGCCGCCAACGCGCCAGCCAGGGTTGAGTTGGTGTCTCCGCGCACGATCACCAGGTCGGGTTTTTCCTTGAGCAGCACCTCTTCCAGCCTGATCAAGATCTCCGCCGTTTGCCGCGCATGGCTGCCGGAACCGACCTCCAGGTTGTAATCCGGGGTCGGAATGCCGAGCTCGTCGAAAAACGTCTGCGACATGCGGTAATCGTAATGCTGGCCGGTGTGAACGAGAATCTCGGTGTGCTTGCGCCGTAAAACGCGGCTGACCGGCGAAGATTGGATAAACTCAGGACGGGCTCCAACAATCGAGAGGATCTTCACGATGCACCCATTAAACGATCGGAGCGATGCGCAGCCGGTGCAGGAACACCTGCCATTGAAAGCGCAGGTGCGCCAGCACGGTGCGCGCCAGCTTGGCTTTAGAAGTGCCGAACACGCGTGAATGCAACACCGCCGGAAATTCGGCCACGCCGTACCCTTTCAACATGCCCTTGACCATCAGCTCGGTGCCGGCCAAGAAGCCGTTCGACTGGAAGGTGATCGTGTCGATCACCTTCCGCCGGTATGCGCGGAACAGGCAGGTGTAGGTGTGCACTTTCCAGTTAACCAGCACACGGTAGAGGAAGGATGCGCCCTGGCTCAGCACCAGGCGGTAGCGCGGCACACCCACCACGCCCCCTTGCGGATGGTAAGGCGAGGCGGTGACGATATCCACGCCGGGGGTCAGGCTGTCCAGCATGGCAGGGATGGTGGTGAATTTGTAGGTCCCATCGCTGTCGGTGGTGACCACCAGGTCGCCATGCACCCCGGCGAAGCCGGTGCGCAGCGCCGCGCCCAACCCTCGGTTGACCTCGTGTTGCAGGAAATGAAATTCGATCTTCGGAAAGCTCAATGGGGCAAACGTCTCCTGCAAAGCCTGGAGCGTCCGGTCTGTGCTGCCATCGTCGACAAAGATCATCTCCAGCTCATAACGGCTGGACAGATCTTGCAACACGGGGAGCAGCTCATCCCGCATTTTTTCGACGTTGTCTTCTTCGTTGAAGCAAGGGATGACGATCGAAACTTTCATCTTTCCTCTTCCAACCCCGCTACGGGACTACTGCACCGCAGCGGCGACCGCCGCCACGATCTCGTCCAGCTCAGGCTGGGTGAGCGCCGGGTGAACGGGCAGGCTCAACACCGACAGGCTGGCGGCTTCAGAAACCGGCAGGCTGTCGTTGTAGCCGGCCTGGCGGTAGAGCGGCTGCTGGTGAATGGGGATGGGATAATAGACCCCCACCCCGATCCCTTTCGCTGCCAGCTTCTCCAGCAGCGCGTCGCGGTTTTCTGCCCGGATGGTGTATTGGTGGAAGACGTGCTCGCAACCCTCGCGAACTTTCGGTACCCGGATCCCCGGTAAGCCGGCCAGTTTGCTGCTGAGATAGGCAGCGTTCTTCTGGCGCAGGCGATTCCACTGGTCCACTTTCTTGAGCTGGGTCAACCCGATGGCGGCCTGCAAGTCGGTCATGCGGAAGTTGAACCCCAACGACTCGTGCAGATAGCGCTTGGGGCTGCCGTGGTTGCGCAACAGGCGCGCGCGCTCGGCTACGCCCTCGTCGTCGGTGGTGATCATCCCGCCCTCGATGGTGGTCATGTTCTTGGTCGGGTAAAACGAGTAACAGGCCGTTCCCCATGCGCCCACCGTCTGTCCGTGGAACTTCGCGCCGTGCGACTGGCAGGCGTCCTCGATGATCGCCAGGTTGTATTTATCCGCCAGCGCCGAAAGACCAGCCATATCGGCCGCCTGTCCAAAGAGGTGCACCGGGATAATCGCCTTGGTGCGCGGGGTGATCTTCTTCTCGACGTCTTGCGGGTCCAGCATGAAGTAGTCAGGCTCGATGTCGGCAAACACGGAGGTGGCGCCGGCATAAAGGATGCAGTTGGCCGAAGCGATGAAACTGAACGGGGTGGTGATCACCTCGTCGCCCGGCCCGATGCCGTGCGCCAGCAGCGCCACATGCAGGGCGGTCGTCCCAGAGGATACCGCCACCGCGAAGCGCGTCCCGCACCACGCGGCAAACCGATCTTCAAATTCCTTCACCCGCGGTCCCTGAGCCAGTTGCCCCGATTCGAGCACCTGCATCACCGCCTGTTTTTCCTCTTCGCCGATCTGAGGCTTGGAAATGTGGATCATGTTGTCACTCCTCAGGATGATACGTCCACTGGCATTTTTCACAATGATAGGCATCGCCTGTGCGAGTCATCTTACGCCCGCATTTACAGGCGTACCCGACGAGGCGCGCCGGCACCCCCACCACCAGGCCGTGATCTGGCACCGACTTGGTGACCACCGCTCCCGCCGCTACCAGGGCAAAGCGTCCAACCGTCACGTTGGGGATGATCACCGCGCCTGTGCCAATCGACGCGCCGTAGCGGATGGTGATCGGTCCGATCTCCCAATCGTCGTTGCCTTTCAGGGTGCCGTCCGGGTTGATCGCGCGCGGGTACACATCGTTGGTGAACACTGCCCGTGGCCCGATGAACACGCCATCCTCAACCGTCAGGCCGTGATACAGGTACGATCCGTTCTGGATTTTGACGTTGCTCCCCACCTTGACGTCAAAATCGATATACACGTCCTTGCCGACGATGCAATTCTCCCCGACCACCGCCCCCTCACGGATCTGCACGTAATGCCAGATGCGACTCCCGTCACCAATGGTCGCTTTGGGTGAAACCTCGGCCGTCGGGTGAATCCGCGCCGGGTTTTTAACCGGTTCATCTCCAACGCTCATATCCTTCCCTCCCTGCTATGATACTGTCTTGATTGAATGGTAGGCTAACCCACCCCTTCGTCGGACGATTGCCAGAGCAGGGTCTGGAAACCCACGCTCAGCGCGTTCGTGAACGTCGCCGGGTCGGATAGCAACATCTTCAGGTAAGTGAACATCGGGCCAGGACGCAGCGCCCACTCGCGGAAGGCGCGCTTCTGCCAGTAGAGCAGGCGCTCAGCCGGCAGGCCGGGGTAATCCAGCACGGTGCCTTTGTCCATGTCAACCTGCTCCCAGCGCGTGCCGGGCCGGAACCAACCCTCCTTGACCACCTCGAAGAAGAACGGCGTGCCGGGGTATGGCGCAGCGACGTGGAAGAGGGCGATATCCAGCGGCAGCTTCTTGGCGAAATCGATCGTCTGCCGGATCGTCTCTTCCGTCTCGGTGGGCAGCCCGATGATGAAGTACCCCCAGTTGTTGATCCCCGCCTTGTGCGCCCAGCGCAGCGCGCGCTCGGCTTTGTCGGGATAAGCGCCCTTGTGCGCGTGGCGCAGCACTTGCTCGCTGCCAGACTCGATGCCCCAGGAGATGAACCAGCAGCCGGCCTTGCCCATCAGCATCAGCATCTCCTCGTCCACGTAGTCGACGCGGCTGTTGCAGGTCCACTTGATCTTCAATCCCTGCTCGATGATTAGCTTGCACAGCTCGACCACCTGGTCGCGGCTGACTGTGAACAGGTCGGCATACATGTGGATGTTGTTGATTCCCAATTTCTTGAGCACCCACAGCTCTTCCATGATCTTCTCCGGCGAGCGCACCCGCACAGAATACTGGTAAGAGACGTGCTTGATGCAGTAGGTGCAGCCGGCCGGGCAACCGCGGCTGGATACGATGAAGGTAAACGGCCCCTTGATCCAGGGCATGCGGTACTTCATCAGGGGCAACTGGTCGTGGAGCGGGATCGGCAGGTCATTCAAATCCTTGATGAACGGGCGCGGCCGGTTTACCATGATCTCATCGCCGCGTCGCCAGGCCAGTCCAGCAATCTCAGCCAGGTCGACGCTGCCGTCTTCTCCTAACGCGGGCTTGTAATTCGGATCGTGCTCGGCGATCATCTTCTGCACCAGCGGCGGTCGATCGTTGACCTTGCCTTCCAGGTTATCGAGCAGGTCGCGGATGGTCAGGTCGGGTTCGCCCACCAGGCCGAAATCCAACGCGGGAAATGCGCGCATCGTCTCGCGCGGGATGGGGGTGATGTGCGTGCCAAACACGATCGTCTTTGCGCCGCGCGCTTTGGCCAGGAAAACGCCGTACATGTCGTTTTCAAGGGTCGGTGCGGTCAACTGCGACATGTAATACTTCGGCTGATATTTCTCCAGCAGCTTAATGAATTCGGGCCAGCGAATCTTTTCCGCGTTGGCGTCGATGATCTTGAAAGTGAACGTCGGGTGCAAGATCGCCGCCATCTGCGCCAGCGAAACCTGCGGCCAGACCATGTTCTCGCGCGTGCGGCGGCCCACCCGGTGCTGGGTGCGGATCCACAATCCGCCATCCGGGGTGGGTGGGTTTACCAGCAAAATATCCACAGCCTCAGCCGAGCGCGGTTTGGTCAGCAAACCCTGGCGCACGGCGTCGTCTGCTACCGGGAACCTCGCCATGCGTAGCTCGGGAATACGAGAGGTGCCCAGGTTAATCTTGCGCAAATCTTTTTGTTGATCGTCCATTTCAGCCTCCTTCGGCAATCAAACCGATACCGTTAATTACGAGATGCAGAATTCATGTCTTGTTGAGCCTGGATCTCGCGCTGGCTGAGGTCTTCCAGCACGCGCATCAGAATCCAGGAGATCATCAACTGGATACCCACTAAGATGAACAAGGCGCTGCCCAACAGGTACAGCCACAGGCGCGAGAACTCCCAACCCGAGACACCCAGGATCACGCTCACCACCCCGATGACCAGCCCCACCAGAAAGCTTGCCAGGCCCATCCAGCCAAACTGTCGGTCGAGGGAGGGCTGGAAAATCGGCTTGCCAAACAGTCCCTGTTGGATGGGACGTTTATAGAAGAGCGACACCAGGTAGTTGAAGGTGGTGCCGAGTGAGAAGATGGTGATGCCCGTCACGCCGGACACCAGCGCCCAGAACAGGCCGGCGATCGCCCATGGGCCGAGGGTGGTGACGCCCGAGAGGCGGGCGATCAACAGCACCAGGCCGGCCAGCAACGCGAAACCCACCCCGCCCAGGCCGATCAGCCCAAGAATACGCACCGGATTATACGATAATGCCGTCCATAAAATCGACTGCAAGAAAACCGTGCCGTCGCGCACGACGCTCAATTTCGAGCGGCCCACCCGCTCGCTGTACGGAATGGGCACTTCCACCACCTTGATGCCCTCGTGAATGGCGCGGGTGCTCATCACGGGGGTCAGGTTGAGGCCGTCCGGCAGCGGGTACATGCGCTCAAGAATTGCGCGGTTAAAAACGCGCATCCCGCTGGCGCTGTCGGTCACCTTCTGGCGCCCCACCAGCGAGAGCAGGTTGGCAAAGAAAAAGTTGCCCACCCGCCGAGTGACCGGCATCTGGCTCTCAGCGCCCGCCATGCGCGACCCGATCACCAGCTCGCTGCCTTTCAAGGCCTCCTGGCACAGGACCGGAAAGTACTCGGGCGGGTAGGTGCCGTCCGCATCCAGGAATCCGATCAGCTCGCCGGTGGATTGGGCGAACCCGTTTTTAAGCGCTCCACCGTACCCCCGGTTCTTCTGATGCTGGATCAAGCGCACGCCGTGGATCTGGCGCACGATTTCCGCGGTTTTGTCCTTCGAGCCGTCGTCGACGACCAGCAATTCGAGCCTGTCAACCCCGACTTTGGCCAGCTCAGGCTCCACCGCCAGCACGCGATGCACGATCTCCGCGATACCACCTTCTTCGTTGTATGCTGGAATCACGACCGATAACGTGGTCATCCCCTCACCTCCACTTCATCAAAATAGACCTTCACATGAGCATCCACCGGATGGCTCCCATCAATGGTCCGGATTGGTTTGGCAGGGATGCCTGCCACGACGGTGTGAGCGGGGACATCCTTCGTGACCACCGCTCCTGCCGCGACCACCGCGCCTTTGCCAATCCGGACATTGTCGGTGACGATCGCCCCGGCGCCGAGCCAGACGTCGTCTTCGATAACGATCCCCTGGGCGGTGATGCCTTGTTCGATGAAAGGCCGGTTGGGATCGTTGAAAATATGGTTTACGGCAATGATCTGAGTAAAGGGTGAGGTATACACCCGATCTCCGATCTGCACGCCTCCCTGCCCGCGAATGACGCAATATTCGCCAATCAGACTGTCCGCGCCAACCGTGATTCCGGAATGCGGCATATCCCGGAAGTTGTACACGTGCAATACTGCGCCGTGCATGACGATTGTGCGGGGTCCAATATCAATGCCTCGCGGGCAGGCGTGCAGGTAAACGCCCTGATCCAGGTACGCGCCGTGTCCCAAGCGAATATTGCCAGCAAAACGAAGCCGGACGCGATTCTCGATCGCGGCCAACCCGTCCATTTTCAAGATGATGCGATACAGCACCCCGCGCAGGGCGATGCCGACCAGCGTGGGTACCCAGCCGACCAGGGCCATCACCAATTGTTCGAGCAAATAACGCCCCGGTGAGGCGGCCTGTCGCTTGACATACAGGTTCAGACTGTGAAGCAGATTTTGTTTCGGTGTGTGGGTCATTTTGGGTGCCGGGTAAAAACCGCGCTCCGCCATTTCGACATAGGGGATGTCGAAAAAGGAACCTGGCGATTATGTGCCGGCTGATGGACGGTAGCGGCAATACCCGTCCAGGGCCGTTTGAGAAGCAGACAGGCGGGAATGCAAAGCACCCGCCTTAAACTATTCGATTGTCGTCAAATGGTTGGACAGGCTTTTGTTTGCCGCGTACCTGTCCGGTTCGTCATCCTGGTCCGGCGCTCGTTAAGATTCCGGTCCATCCCAATGTTAAATAAGTCCCTCAACATACAACTACCAACCTGCCACGACAATAATCTTGCATAAATATTACAAATATTGTCGTATTTATCCCTTCTCATTAATCCGCTGGAATGAACCTGCCTTCCAGCATACCCAACCCAATGTTTCAAGCACCTTGTTTACTTATCGTAACCGCCCCCTGCAACGCTGAAGGCTTTCAACTCCCCACTCGAAATTGGATAATCCACCTATCAAAAGAAAAACGAAACTGACCAATCAAAGTCGGTTTCGCTATTGGCTCCCCGGATACCTTTGCGCCAAAGCGCTAAGCGACCAGTTTGAGTATCCGCTTCATTGCTCCGTTGTCCTGTCAAGGACTATGTATTTTTAAGATGTAATCAACCCAATTTCACTTTTTATACTATCAAAATCGCATGGCAGAGTCAAGACATGCGACCCCGCCGAATGTTAATAGATTGTTTATATTTGGTTACAGTTATTAACCGGTTAGGATTATGTTACAAATCCTTAACAATTCGACCGCCAAGCCCGCAAAGCCGTCTGCAAGGTATAATGGAGCTCATGCAACCGGCCATTTTCATCGATCGAGACGGGGTGATCATCGAAAACCGCGCCCTTTACGTGCGCACCTGGGATGACGTCGAGATTTTCCCACAGGCCCTCGCGGCGCTCGCCCTCCCGGCGCTCACGCGATACCGGGTCGTCATCGTGACCAACCAGGCGGGCATAGGGAAAGGGCTCATCCCGCTCGAAACGGCTCACGAGATCAACCGCCGTCTGGTCGAGATCATCCGCCGCGCCGGTGGACGGGTGGATGGGGTGTACATGTGCCCGCACGCGCCGGGAGACGGCTGCGCCTGCCGCAAGCCTCAACCCGGCCTGATCCTGCAGGCCGCCGGAGAGCTCGACCTCGACCTGGGCCAATCCATCCTGATCGGCGACGCGCTCAGTGATGTGCAGGCCGGGCATGCCGCCGGGATTCCCACCACCATTCTGGTACGCACCGGGCGGGGCGCCGAGCAAGAACGCTTGATCGACCCCAGCGTGGCTCCCCAGGTCAAAATTTTCGACTCCCTTCATCACGCGCTGACCAGCCTGGAAGATCTGGCAGATTAATGCCGAAAATACACGCTTCCCCGAAACTTATTCCATCCAGATGCGACTATCAGTTTAGCAGCACAGTGTGCGCGCGTATTTGAATTTAACGGTTTTCACCTGCAATTGCAAAAACCGAAAAGCCCGGCTTACGCGGACCCCGCGCCCGCTACGCCTTCACGCCCGCTGTTCCATCTGGAAAGGATGACATGCAACGCCAACTGAGAAAAATCTTGCTCAACCTTTTCGTACTGCTTGCAATCACTTCGCAAGTTGTGCTGGCGCAAACCCCCGGTCCTTATAAGACGTTCCTGCCGGCCGTCTCACACTATGTCTACACCCCACCGCCGTATTCGGTGCGGGTCAACATGCCTTATTTCAGCCAGTTCACCGGCTGCAATGACGAAGGACAGGTCTGCCCACATTTCACCGAAGCGGCGATCACCTGGTTTGGGAAGGTGACCGCCACCGACAACTACGCCGATATTCGTTTTTCGTACACCAACAACAAGCTTTGGGTATACCTCGCCGCCTTCGACTGGGATTTATTTTATGACTCGACGCCCTCGACCAACACCCTCGCCGATTACGACGGCGCGACCCTGCTGATCAGCACCAACGGCAACACCGGCAGCAGCCCAGACGCCAACACCTACCGCTTCGTCAGCTCGATGAGCTGGTTTGAAGGTCGCAGCGGATTCCAGGCGGCATACCGCGGCAACGGCAGCGATTGGTCGACGGCGGCGCTCAATTTCACCACCGTGGCGGGTTACGACGGCGCCTTCAACCAGGACAACGGAACGCGTGGCTGGGCGATGACCTTCGAGATCCCCTTCTCCAGCCTGGGCCTCTCGGGTGCGCCGCCCCAAGGCACCCGCTGGGGCGTGAGCATGCAGATGCACGACCGCGATTCCAGCGGCGGTACGCCCAGGACAACCAACTGGCCCGCGTCGATGCAGCGCGAAAACCCATCCACCTGGGCGCAGCTCCACTTCGGCCTGCCCAACTACGGCGCACAACCCGGCGCGGTAGCCGGGTCGGCAATCATCCGGGAAGACCCGGCGCGCGGCATCGTCGTGCCCGACGCCGGCATGGGCGGCACCCTCGACAACCTGTGCCCGGGAGATGAGAATCACATCTTCAACGAGTGGGGCAACCTGAATTACGGCTCGAAGAACGGCTTCAACATCATGAACCAGTCGAAGCTCACCGACTGGCCCTGCTTTTCGAAATACTACGTGTCCTTCCCGCTCAACAGCGTTCCCGCTGGGAAAACAATCCTCTCCGCCAAGCTGGTCTTGCACCAATGGGGCGGCGCCGGCAGCCCGACGGACTCCCAACCCTCGTTGATCCAGGTGCACACCATCAACGGAGATTGGGCCGAGAACAGCATCACCTGGAACAACGCCCCGCCCCCGCGCGAGAATGTCGCCCGCACCTGGGTAAGTGTGTATTTCATCGAAAATCCAACGCAGTGGCCGGGCGCCCGCCGTGAGTGGGATGTCACCTACGCCGCCGCCGAAGCGTACGCTTCGGGCCAGCCCTTGCGCCTGGCACTCTACGAAGCCGACAACGCTTACCACAGCGGCAAATACTTCACCTCGTCGGAGGCGGAAAGCTGGAATATCAACGGCCGCCCGACGATCGAGATTCAATGGGGCAACTGACCCGCTGATGCCGGCTCAGTGCAGATATGAATCATCCCGAATTTAATGTTCGGGGTGATTCATGTCGAAGAACCCCATCCCCCGTCCCATTCCCCGATCGGTGAAGGGGAGAAGATGGTGAAAAACAACAAAGTTTCCCCCGCCTTGGGGCGGGGGATTACAGGGGGTGGGGATTATTCGACTCAACGCGTTTATGAAAAATTAAATTCGGGGCGAGTGATGTTTGTGTTCATGAAAGCCATCGCTTTAGCGGAGGAGAAACCACCACACCCCGGCGGCCAGCGCCAGCCCGAGCAGAACAAGCCACAGCCAGGCCGGCGTGCCTTCCTCACGCATCACCGGGGTGCCTTTCGGCAGGTCCCAGCCCGAGGGCAAGCCGGAGGGGGTGTTGAGAGCCTGCCGGGGTTTGTCCAGGGCAGTCTCTTCATCTTCCTCAAACGGCTCCCCAGAGGAATCATCCTCCTCATCTCCCTCCCATTCCTCGCGCAGCGCAGCCAGCCAATCGGGGGCGTTCTCGCCGAGTAAGCTGACCAGGGTGGACTGCGCCACCTCGCGGATCGCCGGGTCTTCGTCCCACAATGCCAGCTCGCCCAGCACGCGATACACTTCCAGGTTGTGCATCGCTCCCAACGCACGGATCGCGCGCAAGCGCATGGCGCGGTCGGTCTCACTCTGAATGACCATCACCAGCCCCGGCACATCGCTCTCGTCCAGGAAGGACTCCGGCGGCTCCCCTTCGAGCCGCGCGAGGACTTCGTATTCGAACTCGCTTAAATCTTCGGGGGTTTCGACCTCGCCAGTCGCGCGGGCGTACGTCAGCGCGGTCTGCGCTTCGGCCCCAAGCAGCGCGCGCAGCGCCACCTCGGCGGCCCGGCGCACCTCCGGCTCGTCGTCACCGATCGCGCAGTCGATCAAATCCGGCGCGGCGGCCCGATCCATCAGCTCGCCCAGGGCGCGCGCCGCCCGCAGGCGGTCGCCCGACCGCGCGGCCCTGCGCAACACCACGCCCAGCGACCCCACGTCCCCGGCCTCGACCATTTCATCGATTGCATCCATGGCTTTTCTGCCTTTGTCACCGATCATTATCGCATAAGTAGATGAAGAAAGGAATTTTTAGGGTATAATTTTGATTGAACCAGGGAGATTGGGTCAACCGGCACCAGGCTGGAACGCTGCGGGGAATCTGAGGATTTTCTAATCCAAATTGAATCGCTTAAGCAACGCTGAATCGGTTGTATATACACCCCAAAATCTTATATAATAGGGTGAAATTTGTCGTTTTACCCGAAAGAGGGGGACAATGAACGCGTTTTTACGCCACACCACCAATTTGTACTTACCGGCTCCTCCCAGGCGAGGCACGCCCAAAGCGATCCGCCCTGCGAAATTATCCATCCTTATTCTTATTTTTGGATTGATCTTTTCCCTCTCTGGAATCTTCGCTCCGTCCGCGGTGGCCCAGGCCCCGACCGGAAGCGTCACGCAGACGACCGCCGGGGACTTTGCCGCCGTCTGTGCTGTGCCCGCCAACGTGATTGTCAGCGACGCCAACGGCGGCGAGCTGCGCCTGTCTGCCACCGTCGAGGATTATTTCAACGGCACGAGCGTCGACACGGGGCGCTGGCTGACGGGGAACGTCTATTCCTGGTACACTGTCCCGCCGGTTGTGGGCAGCGGCGTGCTTACCCTTGACAGCAGTTACCTGCGCTCGCAAGCCAACCTGCAGTCGCAACCGGTGCGCTTCTTCGAAGCCCGCGCGCTGCAGCGGGCTGGCTCGGGATTCGCCGGTTGGGTAGACCTGGGCTATTACCGCGCCCTCCCACCCCTGGACGGCAACGCCGTCACGCCCGACACCGCCATGCGCCTGTTCATCAGTCGCGACAACAACACCACCTACGTGCGCGGGCGAGATGGCGACAACAGCGCCCCGCTCTACGATGTCGATATCGCCACTCAAGACTTGCAGCAATATCACCTCTTCCGCATCGAATGGGATGCCGTTGAGACGCGTTTCTACGTGGACGGCGCGCTGCAAGCCACCGTTCCCGGCGTCTCGACCCTGAACACCTACGCCTTCCTTTACCACCAGACCCCCACCACCAGCGGCAGCAGCCCGATGCAGATCGACTGGGTGCGGGCTGGCGCATACCCCTCCGGCGGCACCTACACGTCTTGCGCGCTGGATGCGGGGGAGAACGCCACCTGGTTGAACTACAACCTGACAGCCGACACCCCCGCCGGAACTGGGATCGCCCTGCAGACCCGCACCTCGTTGGACGGTTTGAGCTGGAGCGACTGGGCAGCCGTCGATAACGGCGCGGTCGCCAGCCCGGCCGGGCGCTTCTTGCAGTACCAGGCCACCTTGACGACTTCCAACCCGCTGCTTTCCCCTGAGCTGCGCGAGTTGACCTTCAATTACATTGCGCCCCCGGTCAATGCGACGGACACTCCGACGCCAACACTTACCTCAACCGCTCCGCCGACGCCGACCGAGACTCTGGCGCCCACACCCACCAACACCCCGGAACCGACCAGCACCTCGACCCCGGGCCCCACCGCGACCAACACGCCGCTACCGACCAACACGGCTACCTTCACCCCGCTGCCGACGAACACCCCCACGCCAAGCGCGCCCCCGGTGACCGACGACTTCAACCGCGCCAATTCGACCAACCTGGGCGCCAACTGGACGGAACGCTCCGGTGACTGGCAGATATTCTCGAACACCCTGCGCAACGCCAGCGCCGGCGGTGACGCTGTCGTCACCTACGGTGGAACCTACACGAACGCGCAAATTTCCGCCAGCGTGCAGTACGCCAGCGGAGTGGGCACCGTCTCGCTTGGCACACGCCTGGGCGCGTTCTCCGGCGGGGTGCCCGGGTCGGGCTACGCCGCCGAGTTGAATCCGGCCGGCCTGATCGTGCTCTGGCGGGTGGACAACTGGGCTCAGTTGGGGAGTTACCAGATCCCTGGCTACCAGTCGAACCAGCCCGTCACCCTGGCCCTGTACGCTTCGGGCAGCACCATCCGCGTGGATGTGAACGGCGTCACCCGCATCAACGCCACCAATACCGCTTTCACCAGCGGCGCGGTCGGCATCTGGTCTTATAGCGCCTCGGCGGCCAACCAGCATGTGCTGGATGACTTCTCCCTGGTCGACATGACCCTGCCCAGCCCAACCCCCACCGCCACGCTGCCGCCGACCGCCACCAGCCAGTTCCCACCCACTGCAACGCTCACGCCAACCGCGACGCTCGTGCCGACCAGCACTGCCACCTCCATTCCCACGCAGCCGGCCAACATCGTCCACAACTCGGCCGCGGACTTCAGCCCGGTGTGTTCGGTGCTCAACAATGCCGTGGTCAGTGACGCTGCCGGCGGTGAAATTCGACTGGCCGCCTCGGTGGAAGATTACTTCAACGGCACGACCATCGACACAGGCCGCTGGCTGCCCGGCACCGTGTACTCCTGGTACACGGTCCCGCCCTCAGTCAACAACGGCGTGTTGACCCTGGATAGCGCCTTCCTGCGCTCGCAGATGAACCTGCAATCGGTTCCGAGCCGCTTCTTCGAGGCGCGCGCGCTGCAACGAGCGACCACGAACAACGCGGGGTGGCCCGACCTGGGCTTCTTCCGCGCGCTCCCGCCGCTCGATCCAAACTCGATCAGCAGCGATTCCGCGCTGCGCCTGTTCGTCACCCGCGACACCAACACGACCTACGTGCGCGCCCGCGACGGCGACCTGAGCGCCCCCTTGATCGATATCGACATCCCAACCATCGACCTGCGCAGCTATCACCTCTTCCGCATCGAATGGACCCCGGTCGAGACCCGTTTCTACGTTGACGGCGTCCTGCAGGCGACTATCCCCGGTGTCTCCAACCTTAACACCTGGGCCTTCCTCTACAACCAGACCCCGCTCACCTCGGGTGGAAGCCCGATGCAGGTAGATTGGGTGCGCGCCGGCGCCTATCCGTCCAGCGGCAGTTACACTTCCTGTGCGCTGGATGCCGGTGCCAACGTCACCTGGCAAACGGTCAGCCAGGTCTCCGACATCCCCAGTGGAACGGGCGTCTCCGTCCAGACTCGCACCTCGAGTGACGGGGTCAACTGGTCCAACTGGGCAGCCGTCCTCGGAAACGCGGTCACCAGCCCGGCCGGGCGCTTCCTGCAATATCGTCTGGACCTCAGCTCGACAAATGCCTTCCTCTCTCCAGAGGTTCGCCAGGTCAGCCTGGCATACGGGTCGGGCCAGGCCGGGCCGACCAACACCCCGTTGCCGACCAGCACCAACACCCCGCTGCCCACCAGCACCAACACCGCGCTGCCCACCAGCACCAACACACCGTTGCCGACCAGCACCAACACACCGCTGCCCACCAGTACCAACACACCGACCCGCACCGCCACGCCGTCCGCCACGCCCATCACCGACTTGATTTTCAGCAACGGATTTGAATCGGGCAACCTGACCGGCTGGTCTTCCAGCACAACGGGCGGGGGTGATCTTTCGGTGAATACGGCCGCTGCCCTGGGCGGCACATTCGGGATGCGCGCCCTGATCAACGATAACACCTCGATTTACGTGGTGGACAACTCCCCGGCTGCCGAGACGCGCTACCGCGCCCGCTTCTACTTCGACCCGAACAGCATCACCATGACGAACGGCAATACCCATTACATCTTCTACGGGTATTCCGGGACGTCGACCCTGGTCACACGGATCGAATTCCGCCGCAACAACGGGGCATACCAGGTGGCCGCCCAAATCCGCAACGATGGCAGCACCTACACTTCGACCAGCTACGTCACCATCAGCGACGCCCCGCATTCGATCGAGATCGACTGGCGCGCTTCCAGCGCCGCCGGGGCCAACAACGGCGGCCTCACCCTGTGGGTCGATGGCGTGCAGGTGGGCAACGTGACCGGCATCGACAATGACACCCGGCGGATCGACACGGTCTGGCTGGGCGCGGTAGCCGGGATCGACTCCGGAACGCGCGGCACTTACTACTTCGACAGTTTCGACTCGCGGCGCTTGAATTACATCGGGCCGTAAACGCTGGCTTGCGGTCATTTTCAACCAGGCACTGCCTGTTTCTGGTAAAGATAACCCCCTGCTCAGAAGACCGAGCAGGGGGTTTTGTTCCGGTTGCCTACCATTTCCTTTTCAAGGTCTGATCCCTACTCAGGAATCCACCCCCAATTCAGCCAGCTTATCTTTTGCTGCCTGGGTGATATCGGGCCGGTTGGGAAATAACTCGGCGCAATCGCGGTAGATGTCGATCGCTGAAGGTCGGTCGCCCTCTGCTTCGTAGAGCTGACCCAGCCGGTAATACACATCCGGATACAAAGGGTGGTTTCGACCGGTGTACATCTGGATGAATGTCTCCGCCTGGCTGATATCCAGCCGGGATTGCACAATCTCAGCGATCCTCTGCCGGGCCGTGAGGATAAACTCCGGTTTAGGGTTGGCGTAGCGGCTCCCCCACAGTTTGTATGCCTGGTAATAGCCGCCCCGCTGGACGCGCGTATTGGCTTCGACGTCCACCTCTTCAGACCCGATCAGCGCATCGAGATAACGCCCCTCGCCATAGGCAGCCTCGGCGTCGTTGAAGAATTCACTGCCGAGGCGGAACGAGTTGTACCAGGCCAGCGCGTAGGTGAAAGCGAACAAGCCGATCACGACCAGCACGATGACCAGGATCCGCCGCGTCCACGAAACGGGTCGCCCGACGGAAACCGGTTCGACAGGGAGAGGCACACTGGATGGAATGCTCACGCTGCCTCCTACTATTTAAAACGGGCGTTGGCGAACGCGGCCATGAACTGGTCTTGCAGCAGGAAAAACACGATGACCAGCGGGAAGGTGATCACCGACGTAGCCGCCCAGATCTGCTCGGCGTTCTCGCCTGGGATAGCGGTCTGGAATTTATACAGCCCCAGTTGCAGGGTCCACATCTCCGTCCGGCTCAGGTAGAGCAAGGGGCCGAAGAAATCATTCCAACTGCCCATGAAGGTGAGGATTGCCACGGTTGCCAGACCCGGGCGCATCATCGGCAGGATCACCCGCAGGTAAATGCCAAACTCCGAGGCGCCGTCAACCCGGGCGGCCTCGACGATCTCCGTGGGGATCTGCTGCGCAAACTGCCGGAGCAGGAAAATGTTATACACGCTGAGCGCCCCTGGGATGATCAGGGACTGGAACTGGTTCACCCAGCCCAGCCGGTAGATGATCACGTAAGTGGGGATCAAGAACAACACCCCCGGGATCATCATCGTGACCACCATGAACGAGAAGATTCGCTCGCGGCCTGGGAATGGGATTTTCGCCAGGGCGTAAGCCACCAGCGAGTCGAAGAACAGGTTGAGCACGGTCGTGCTGACCGCCAGGATCATTGAGTTGCGGAAGAGCAGCGGCACGTTGAGCGCAGCCCACATTTTGATGTACCCGCTCAACGTCCAATTAGAAGGCAGGCTCATTGGGCTGAAAAGGATCTCACGGCCCGGTTTGAATGAGTTCATTAAGATGTAGAAGAATGGGTAGGCGAACAGCAAGCCGCCGAGCAGCAGCAGAGCAAAGATCGCCAGGTCCAACCCCAACGGCCGGCCAATGCGTTTTTTGATACCCAGAATTGCCATGTTCGTCTCTCTTTCACGCCATGGACGGCCGCTCAATCCACGTCCCGTTGCAGGTAACGGAACTGGAGCAGGGTAAAGACCGCGATCACCAGCGCAAGCAACAGCCCCAGCGTCGAGGCATAGCCCACGTTCGAGCGGTTGAAGGCAGTTCCATACAGGTACAGCACCGGGGTCAGTCCCTGGCCGTACAGGCCGCCGGTGACATCGAAGTTCATATACACTTCGGTGAACATTTGCAGACCGTTAATGACATCCATGACCAGCAGGAAGAACAACTGGGGATTGAGCAGCGGGAGGGTGATTTTCCAGAACTGCGTCCAGCGTGAAGCGCCGTCAATTTGCGCCGCCTCGTAATATTGCGGGTCGATGGTGAAGAGACCGGCCAGCAAAATTACCATGGTGATGCCAAACCATTTCCAACTGTTGATCAGCGCCAGCACCGGCATCGCCAGCCAACGCGAGGAAGTCCAGAAAACGGCCTCCTCCAGGATGCCAGCACGGACGAGGAAAGCCTGGATCGGGCCAATCGGCCCCACCAGGTAATTGCCGATGATCATCACCACCACGATGGAAACGATGGTGGGTGTAAAAAAGATCGTGCGAAATACCTTCGTGCCCCAACGCACTTCCTTCACCAACACGGCCACCAACAAGCCAAGCCCGATGGTCAAGGTGATGAAAATGACCTGGTTGTAAACCACGTTGAACAGGCTGCGCCAGAAATTGGGGTCGCGGATCCCCGCCAGCCAGTTGAACAGACCCACGAACTCCTGCTCGCGCGGCTGGACAAAATTGTAGTTAAAAAAGGTCAGGTAAAAAGAGAGAACGAGCGGGTAGATGCCAAACAGCGCGTAAAGCAAAACCCAGGGAGAGATAAAAATGTAGCCCCAACGCCCCTTTTTGATCCGAGTCAGCAGGCCAGCCATCGGTTACACCTCCGGGTTTCCCAATAAAGGATCATCGCGGATCCCGATCGGAAAGAAGGGTGGAGTACAGGCCGGTCTCCCTCCGGCCTGTACTCCGGAAATGTTCAATTACTGCGCGAGGACCGCACGAGCCGCCTTGGCGGCTTCTTCAACCCCTTGCTCGGGGGTCAAGGTGCCCAGGACAACCACCTGGTTGTACACCTTCAACATTTCGTTGGCAACCGCGTCGAACTTGGGGAAGGCCGGCGGGAACACCGCGGTCTCGATCAAATCGACAAAGGGCTTGCGATCCGCCGCCTGGAAGTAGGGATCACCCTTGAGGCTGGTCTTGACCGGCAGATACCCCAGGTCCTTGTCGAACTGCAGGTTGTTTTCATCGGTCATCAGGAATTTGATGAACTCCCAGGCCAGCAGCTCGCGCTCGGGGGTGGTCTTGAGGATCATGAAGGGCCGCCCGCCGAGCGTGGTGTAGGGTTTCATGCCTGCTTCGGGCGCCGGGATCGGGGCCACCATCACGTCCTCGCCGATCACCATGGGTTTATCCTTGGCGTCCTTGAGGTTGGGCAGCCAGGAATAGCCGTACTGCGGCCACATGCCGATCGAGCGGCTGAAGAAGCTCTGCTCCATCGTCAAGGGGGCAAACTGCTGTGCCTGCTTGGCGAACTCGAAGAACTCCGCCATCTTGCACTCCGGCCGGTCGAAGACGATGTCCGTGCCGATCCGGTTGAGCAGGTTGCACTGGTTCTGGTTGATCGTCAGGTAGATCGGCTGGAGCATATTCCAGTACCACCCACCCCAGGCCAGCGCGTCGTTCCAGAACACCGTGCCGTACACTTTGGAGCCGTCTTGCCGCACCGGCAGCGCCGAGATTTTTTCAGCGTACTCGAGGAACTCGGCCATCGTGGCCGGCGGCTTCTCTGGGTCGAGACCGGCCTCGGCGAAGAGGTCTTTGTTGTAGATCATCAGGGTGATGTCGATGCCCGCCGGCACGTAATACTTATGCCCGAAGTATTCCTTGACCACCGTGGGATCCAATTCGGCGAAGAGCTCATCGGCCCCCGGCAGGTCTTCCAACGGCAACAGCGCATCCATCGAAGCGTACTTGGTGACCATGTAGCCGAACGAGCCGACGATGATATCGGGCTGGTTTCCGGCGGCGATCAAGGCTTCAAACGCGCCGCCTTCCGGCTCCGGCACCACGTTGACCTTCACGCCAGGATTGGCATCCATGAATTTTTGCGCCATGCCCTCCATGAAGGGCACCATCGCCCCCGAAATCGAGGCGAAGGTGATCTCTCCCGCAAGGGGCTGCGGTTCAGCGGTGGGCTCAGGCGTTGGAGTGACCACGACCTGCTTTTCCACTTCTTTGGTGACCACCACGGTGTTTTCGATAATGACGGGTTCAGGCGTACTGGCTGGCGCGGTCGCGGCTCCTGGAGCGCAGGAGCTCACAATCAGGCTGGCGATCAAGAGGATCGCCAATGGTAGAAAACTCGCTTTCACCTTGAACATGATTTTCTCCTCATTCGAAAATGGTGAACCTCAGGGGACGTTCCCCACAGATGCAACTCAGGCAATTTCTCTCCGTTGACCTCCTTTGGAAACTTGTAAGCCCTTACACGATGGTGGAATCGTTCATGCCACACAGCGATTGGCAGTCAGGATTGGCAGCCACAGGATTGGCGGATGATGAGCTGTGAGGAAAAAACCTCGTGCCGCAATGGAGCGTTTCGATCGCTCAACCGGTAAAGCAAAAGCTGGGCGGCAACTTCGCCGAGCCTTTTCATCGGCTGGCGCATGGTGGTGAGCGGAGGACGGGTATACGCCGCAGCCTGGATGTCGTCAAAGCCGACCACGGCCAACTGATCGGGCACCTTGATCCCATGCGAGTTGGCGATATCGAGCACTCCCATCGCCATTTCATCGTTGGCGGAAAAGATCGCCGTCGGCTTATCTGCCAGGGACAACAACTTTTCAGCAGCCAACCGCCCACCTTCGTAGAGAAAACGGCCCGAAACGTGCAGCCCCGGCTCGACCGGCAACCCTGCGGTCTGCATCGCATCCTGGTAGCCCTGCAAGCGCTCGTGATGCGCCGACGAATCCTCCGGGCCGCCGATAAACGCGATCCGGCGGTGTCCATGCCCGGCCAGGTGGAGCACCGCATTGTAGGCTCCGCCGCGGTTATCGACCATCACCGAATCACAGTGAAGGGTAGGATGCTGCAGTCCCAGCATAACGAAGGGGATGCGCTGCCTGGACAGGTGCGCCAGGTGATGCTCCTCCAGCGTGCGCGTCATGATGATGAACCCGTCCACCTTGCTGGCCAGCAGTTGCATGAAGCGCCCTGCCGAGGCGGTTTTCTCGTGGGTGCCGTAGATCAAGAGGGTGTAATCGTGCCGGCTGGCCTCCTGGTCTACCCCGCTGATGACCATGGAGTAATACGGTCCAGACAGGTCGGGGAAGAGCATGGCGATGGTCCCACTGGTCTGCAGAGCCAGCCGCCGGGCAGCCACGTTGGGATGGTAGCCCATCTCCTCCATCGTGCGCAGCACTTTCTCGCGGGTCGCAGGTCGCACCTTGTTGCTGTTGGTCAGCACCCGCGAAACGGTGGCGATGGACACCCCGGCCTGCTTGGCGACCGTATAAATGGTGGGATTGTCCTTATTGGCGCTCAAAATGTAAGCCCTTACATTTATTGTAGGGCGGAAATCGGATTTGTCAAGTAGTTTCAGCGCAAAATCGCCGTTCGGGTTCCCCCCATCCGGGCGTCCCGATCCTTCACCTTCCTGCTTGACTTGCCTGTTTTCCCCTCTATAATGTCGTAAAGGCTCACCATCCGGTGACCGACCCTGATCCATGACTGGCCTGCAAAGGAACGCTTATGGTCCAACACTACGGCTTCGATTTTGGCGACCCGCTGCTGGTCGCCGGCGATTGGCGGTTGAGCTACCAGGTCATCACCTTTGAAAACACCTACGGGCTGGACCCCGAAAGGGTGAAGCTCTCGCAGAACGGAAAAACCCACGTAATGCATGCCGACCGCCTGATGTGGGCCGGCAACCAGGAAAAAGCCGAGGGTTGGGCCAGGCTTCAGGCGCTCGAGACCGAAGATGGGCTTGAGCTTGTCGCTTCAGCCGGTCACACCCACACCATCCGCACGTCCAAGATTCTGATCACCGGCCTTCCCGACGGGGTGATCATTGGCAACCGCTGGAACGAGCAATCCATAGGCGAGGGTCACGTTTACACCTGGCCGCTGCATTTCAACATGGAACCGATCCACACGCCGCTGCTGTTTTTGAAAACCGAGGCCGGCGATTACTACTATTTCAACTCGCTTGATGACCAGGTGCGCCGCAAGAGTTTCGCCGTCTACCACGATCCATGGGGCAAAGGCGTGTGTGTTGAGCTGCTGCACAACGACCTGGGTCCGCAGATGACCAACCGCACCCAGACCCCCGCCTGGCGCATCGGTAAAACGCGGGATCCCGATGCGGTCGTCCGCGCGCACATGCGCCGCCTCGAGCAGGACTTCGGGCTGGTGCCGTGGGAAGAAAATCCTTTTGTCCCGCCCTGGCTGCGCGAGATTGGGCTGGTGGCTTACATCCACGGGCAGCATTGGTCGGGCTACATCTTCAACGATTACGAGGAGATCTTGCGCGTCCTGCGCAACCTCGCCGGGCGTTTCGAAGGAAAACGGATCCTGGCTCACCTGGCCGGCTGGGAGGGGCGCTATTACTGGGTCTACGGGCAGGCCAAACCCGACGAGCGCATGGGCGGTGAGAAGGGCTTCCGGCGCCTGTGTGAAGAAGCCCACAAGTTGGGCGTGCGCCTCCAGTTGATGATCGGCGGCAACTGCGCGCACACCGCCTCGCCAGATTTTCACCGCTGGGGCCGTCCTTCCATGCTGCACACCGAAGGCGGGCTGGAGATCTGGGGCAACATGCCCGATTGGGACCTCTCGCGCACGCAAGACACCTTCTGGCAGGCCTGGCTCAACCCGGGCGCCCCCGGCTGGCAGCAGTACCTGCTCGAGACCGCCTCGCGCCTGATCGAAGATTACGCCATCGACGCCGTTTTCCTCGACACCTACGGCATGTGGACCAACGACCCGGCCCACCCCGTCTACCCCGGACTGATCCGCCTGCGCGACGAATTGAAGCGCAGGTACCCCGAGGCGTTCTTTACCGGCGAAAACTGGTGGGATTTGATGGCCGCCATCTCGCCGATGACCCACGACGACGGTCTTTACCTGGGACGCTGGTGGGAGTTCTTCGGTCGCTACAGCCGCGGATACGCCTTCAACGGCTGGGGCGATCCCAGCCGCAACAGCACGGGCGTCAACGAGGCCGGGTACTTGAAGTACAAACGGGTGCAAGACTCCCCTTACCTGATCCCTTCCTTGATCGTGGTGGATGGCACCCTCGAGAATGCTCCCGGCGAGGTGGAGAACGTCATCCGGCAGGCAAAGGCCTGGACTGAGAAATATCTGAAATCATAAGACCTATCATGAACTCATTTTTATGTGACTACTCAGCCAGAGGTGCAAGAGACCCGAATTTGAGGTGTTACATTTGTTAATTTGTGCGGCGAAGCCGTCCAAATTCACCAAAAAAGACGATTCTTTCGATCGTTACGGATGGAGAGATGAAGCAACGGAGGTAATATGAAAATCAGCCGTATCACCCCGCTGGTCCTGGGCACCGCCTGGCGCAACCTGACCTTTCTCAAGGTGGAAACGGATGAGGGATTGAGCGGCGTCGGTGAAACCCGCTCGCTCAACCACACCGAGGCCGTCTTGGGCTACCTGCAGGAAGCCGGGCGCAACCACGTGATCGGCAGCGATCCCTTCGAGATCGAAGCGTTGGTCAATCGCATGTACCGCGGCGATTTTGGCCGCGCCGGCGAGATCGTCATGACCGGCATCGCCCTGGTCGAAATGGCCTGCTGGGACATCGTCGGCAAGGCGCTCAACCAGCCGGTTTACCGCCTGCTGGGAGGCGCCGTGCGCGAGCGGATCAAAGCCTATGCCAACGGCTGGTACACCGTCGAGCGTACCCCCGAGGAATTTCACAAAGCGGCCCAAAAAGCCGTCGCGAAAGGTTACCACGCCCTCAAGCTGGACCCGTTTGGCTCCGGATTCTACGAGCTGGAGCGAGCCGAGAAGCTGCGCTCTGTCGCGCTGGTCGAAGCCGTGCGCGACGCCGTCGGGCCGGATGTGGAGATCCTGGTCGAGATGCACGGGCGCTTCAACCCCGTCACCGCCGTCGAGATGGCAAACGAGCTGGCGCGCTTCAAGCCGGGCTGGTTCGAAGAGCCTGTCCCCCCCGAGAACCTGCCGGCGTTGAAAAAGGTTAGCCAGGCGATCGCCCCCCTGGGCATCCCAACCGCCACCGGCGAGCGCATTCACACCCCTTACGAATTCCGCGAGCTGCTCGAGCTTCAGGCCGCCGACGTGCTCCAGGTGGATCATACCCATTATGGCGGATTGCTCAACACGAAAAAGCTGGCCGCCTGGGCCGACGCGTACTACGTCCTGGTCGCCCCGCACAACGTGGGCGGTCCGGTCTCCACGGCAGCTGCCCTGCATCTCGCCGCCTGCACGACGAATTTCAAGATCCAGGAGCACTTCAACGATTTCTGCGAGCCCTACGTCAAGGAATCTGCCCCGGGCAACCCAGAAGTGGTGGACGGCTATTTTGCGCTCCCGCAGGGTCCCGGGCTGGGTGTGACCCTCAACGAGGACGTGCTGCAGGCGCACCCCGCCCGGCAGGTGTACTTCAACCTTTACGCCGACGACTGGCACAAGCGCCAGGCGAGCGGTGGAAAGACGGGCGAATAAGCCAAGGGATGGCAACCGTCTGGCGACCAGCTTTCACACGGGTACTACAGTTACAAGAAATCAAGGTATAATGAATTCAACGACTAGGCGATGAAGCTCGCCAAAACTGTCTCTTGACTGATAGCTTCTATTGGCATAACACACCCGTAGAGGCTATTATTTTATTAAGTCCGCCGCCAGGAAATGCGTGAACCGGCCGGATGGTAAACCGGCCTGATCGAGAGGATAGCAAGAATGTCATTTCAGAGCATACTGTTTCATAAAGCGGATGAGCGCATAGACGGCGAAACGCCAGATGCGCCCGACTATTTTATCGATCTCAACCTGGACCAGGTTGTCGATGCCATCACGGCTCACCGGCAAGACTATAACCTCAAGCCATTTTTTTACACCCCCTTGAAAGAGCACGATTCCATAAAATATCGCCAGGAAGTATCGAAAGACCTGGAAAACGGCACCTTGTTGGAGAGCATCAAATCATTTTCACAAAAAATGATCGTCATGCGCCGGTACCTCAACTTGATCGAAAAGCTCTATTACAAATATCACCAAGAAGGATGGTATTTGGAGGCCATTCTTGTCTATTGCGACGCGGTCAGTTGCCTGATGAAAGACTTGTCGCAGGCAAACCTTCAATCGCGTGGATTTGTCGCCTTCCGGGACTATTTATCCGCCTACACAGCGTCGGACGGATTTCAAACCCTGCTATCGGAAACGCAAAAACTGAAAACCGATTTATCCACGGTTAAATATTGTGTCATCATCAATAACAGCACGGTCAAGGTTCGAAAATACAACCATGAACCGGACTACAGCCTTGAGGTGGAGCAAACATTTGAGAAATTCAAGCAAGGCGCGGTGAAAGATTACAGGGTGAAACTGACCATCGCGTCGGGAATGAACCATATCGAGGCGCAGATATTGGATTTTGTGGCGAAATTGTATCCGGAGATCTTTTCTGATCTCGACCGGTATTGCTTGAAAAATGATAGCTTTTTGGATGAGACGATCCGCGTCTTTGACCGGGAAATTCAGTTTTATGTTGCTTACCAGGACTATATCCAGGCAATTAAGAATGCCGGGTTGAAATTCTGTTATCCGAAAATCACACACCAGGGCAAAGAAATCTACAACTATGAAGGCTACGATGTGGCCCTGGCGCATAAGCGGATTCACGAGAACCTGCCGATTGTGTGGAATGATTTTTTCCTCAAAGGCAAGGAACGGATCATTGTAGTCTCCGGGCCTAACCAGGGCGGGAAGACAACTTTTGCGCGCACGTTTGGGCAGCTCCATTACCTGGCTTGCCTGGGCCTGCCTGTGCCGGGAAGAAGATCTCAACTCTTTTTATTCGACCGGCTCTTCACCCACTTCGAAAAAGAAGAGGATATCAAGAATCTGAGGGGTAAGCTCCAGGACGATTTGATCAGGATCTACTCCATCCTCGACCAGGCCACGCCGAAGAGCATCGTCATCATGAATGAGATCTTCACCTCAACCACACTTCAAGATGCAGTCTTTCTCAGTGAAAAGATCCTGGAGAGAATTATTGAACTCGATTTGCTCTGCGTGTGTGTGACCTTCATCGATGAGTTGGCTTCCTTAAGCGAAAAAACGATCAGCATGGTCAGCACGGTTGTCCCTGAGAACCCCGCAGTGCGCACGTATAAAATCATCCGCAAGCCGGCCGACGGATTAGCCTATGCGATATCCATTGCGGAGAAATATCACCTGACCTACGACAACTTATTGGAGCGGATACCCTCATGAAAGCCTTCCTGATGCACAAAGATCGGGATTTTGATATCCACCAGTCGTTCCCATCGCAAGAGCAAGACTTGGTGAACGATCTGGAGTTGACCACCCTCTTCAACGCCATGGCCCGCGGTGATAAATTCTTGTTTGACATCGCAAAGCGCGCCCTTTTATTTGGCTCAAGCGATCTCGAAACCATCCGCTATCGCCAAGACATTCTCAAAGACTGCTTGAGAAACCCATCCGTCATCCGGGCCATCTACCAGCTCCCCATTGAATCCAGCGAAAACAAGAAAAAGCACTGGTATAGCATCATCACATTCTATCCGGCCGGTGTGTTAAGAAGCGCGATCAGCATGATGCAAATGTTTGTCATCCTGCTTCGAAGGTTGAAGCGAATCGCCGACGATCATATCGCCGATTTTGAATCGGAGGGTTTTCGCACCTTCTTCACGATGGTTCAAAAAGAGCTCGACGATGAATATTTCGATGTCATCGAAAACCACTTGAAAAACCTGAAATTCCGAAACGGGGTTCTGATCAGCGCCGAATTGGGGAGCGGTAACGAAGGCACCAACTATGTGCTGCGCAAACCCCACCCTAGAAACCCCAATTTAATCAAACAGGTTTTTACCCAAAGACAACCCACCTACTCCTATACCGTTCACCCGCGCGATGACCACGGCGCTAAAGCCTTGGCAGACTTGACCGATCGAGGGATCAACCTGGTGGCCAATGCGCTGGCCCAATCCTCGGAACACATCGACAGTTTCTTCAAGATGTTACAGATTGAACTGGCTTTTTATGTCGGATGCATCAACCTGCACGAGCAGCTTACCCAGATCGAGGAGCCGGTGTGTTTCCCCCAGCCGGTGGCATCGGACCAGCGCGCCCATTCGTTTGAAGGGTTATACGATATCTGCCTGGCCCTGACCAAAAAGCAAAAGGTTGTCGGCAACGACGTGAACGCAGATCACAAGAACCTGGTCATCATCACCGGCGCCAACCAAGGCGGCAAATCGACCTTCTTGCGCAGCATCGGCGTGGCCCAACTGATGATGCAAAGCGGCATGTATGTGCCGGCGACCCGATTTTCCGCCAACCTCTGCAAGGGTGTCTTCACCCATTACAAACGCCGCGAAGATACAACCATGAAAAGCGGCAAACTGGATGAAGAATTGAGCCGGATGAGCACGATCGTGGACTCCATTTCACCGAACGCTTTGATGCTGTTCAATGAATCGTTTGCCGCCACCAATGAGCGAGAAGGCTCCGAAATTGCCAGGCATATCACCAGCGCATTGCTAGATAGAAATGTTAAAGTCTTTTTCGTCACCCATATGTACGAATTTGCCCATATCTTCTACGCTAAACGAAGGATGGATGCCATTTTCTTGAGAGCGGAGAGGAAAGAAGGGGGAAAACGAACTTTCAAGCTCATGGAGGGCGAGCCGTTGCAGACCAGTTTCGGCGAGGATGTTTATAAAGCCGTATTTCGCAGCCAAAATGAAAAAGTGTAAATCCTGAACGCAGCAGCGACCTCAGAAATCTCGCCATCTCTGGAATGGCAATTTGACCTGCCCCGAAGGGCCTCAAGAATGGAGATATGAAAGGCAACCCGGTCACGATTGTCAAGGACGGAGCATTGGTCAACATCGATGTGGACCGATTGTGCCTGGGAGATACGGTCGTCTTGCAGGCGGGAGATATCGTGCCTGCAGATCTGAAACTTATCGAGGCAAGAGGCCTCGATGTAGATGAATTCGACATCATGGGAGAAATATTACCGGTCACAAAAAATGTTGGCGAGGGCGAATGTTTACTGTATTTGGGAAGCCGGGTGGTCAGGGGTGAAGGCAAAGGGATCGTTATCGCAATCGGCGATCAATCGGAATTTGGCAGCGTATTAAAACTGGAAAGGGAACATACCCGCCCCTTGGCGTTTCCTGTCTTTCAACAGAAAGCCCTGGGCCTGGTCGGATTGCTGCTGCCCGCATGGATAGTCTTGCTTGCTCGCTCGATCAATCCAGGGGGCGCCATTTTCATTTTCCTTTTTTTCTCCATCCTGCTTGTCTTGCTGCAAAACGATTCATTGTTTGAGTCTTTTCTGCTCAAAGCCGATTTAAACCAGGCTCGCAAGAAAAATATTGTCGTCCGTGACCCCAAAGTCCTTATGCGTTTGAACGAGATCGACACCCTGTGTTTTGATAAAACCGGCGTATTGACCACGCGGGATATCGCTGTCAAAAAACTTGTATTCCAAGACAAAATCCTGGATGCAAGGACGCTCCTGAGCGATAGCGACCCGTTGTCAATCGTAAAGACCGGGTGTGCATTGTGTAATGACATCCTCTTTTACGAAAAATTGGACCGGGCGAATCCAATCGATAAGGCTATGGTTAGCTTTGCAGAATACAATGGCGTCAACATTCCGAATGCATTGTCGCAACATCAACGGATTTTCGACCAGCCTTTCGATTCCGAGAAGCGCTACATGGCGTGCGGTTTCGAAGCAAGTGATGGGGAGGCAATTTTTTTCGCCAAGGGAGATCCGGAAGTGATTTTACGGATGTGCAACCGTTTTACTACTTCGTCAGGTATCCGAAAAAAAATGGATTCAAATTTCTGGAGCACAATTCTCGCACAAATGGCTGCCATATACCAAGACGGCGCTACAGCCATCGCTTTGGCATATCAAAACGGCGCCAAGGGCGAACCGCCAACCAAATTCACTTTTCTTTGCCTGGTCCAGTTAGAAAACCCACTGCGCCCCGATGCTCAAAAAACAATTCGATGGCTTAAAGAGAAAGGGAAAAGGAGCATCCTGTTAACCGGAGATATAGCAGCCTCTGCACAAAAGGTGGCAGAAGCCTGCGGCATCACATCCAGTTCTAAGGCCTGTCTGACTGGAAAAATGATCGAAAAAATGGACTTACAGGAAGTTTCCCGGCAATCGGGGTATTGCTCCGTATTTGCGCGGTTAATTCCATCCCAGAAAGGCATCTTGATCCGTTTATTTCAACAACAAGGACGCCATGTGGCGATGGTTGGCGATGGCCCCAACGATGGTATCGCCCTAAAAGCCGCAGACGTCGGTATCTCCTTTGTCGAGAACAGCTCTGAGATTGCCCAAAGGCTGGCCAGGATCCTCATCCATGATATAACCGATCTGATCCTCTTGTTCAATGCCTCTGATCGATTACATCAGAAAACCCAAATCATCAGACGGATCAGATTGATCCTTATTGCGATTCTGCTGCTCAGCTCTTATTCTTGGGCGTTCCTGTTAAGATGGTGAATTGGTAAAGGGATCAGATAATCTAGCCGGTATGGTGATCCCATGGATCGGGTTCATGATTTTGCTCAAGCCGCTCAAGAAGCTCTTTTGCCAGGCGCGAGACGAGCTCTGAAGGGTTGTGTGTGGCCTTGAGGAGGATTTTCATTCGATCCGGATGGTTGATTTTCGCCGTAGCGAGCAAAATCGCGCGAAGAAGGTAGTAATTCTCCTCACCGCCATCGATAATTTTCTCGAACTCGACCAATGCCCTCGGGCTGTGGATATTCCCCAGGATTTGAGCTGCCATGATCTGGCGCTCTGATACCGCATGGTGCAATGCCCCGAGGAGCTTCTCTTCGAACGGCAGTTGTTGAAACTGTTCCAGCTCATACCCACAAGCGGGACAGACGGTATCCGTCTCGCTCACGATCGCCCAGCAATGAGGGCAGTAGTAGGTCAACATCCCGGTTCAACGATCCCTTATTACAGGTTGTGTTTCCATTTTTTCGTAATATGTGCGGCTAAGCCCACATTTTACAGAAGAAAAAATATTCAATCGGGTCACAGAGCGTTCGCTAGTGAATGTGGCACACATCGTTCATGGAAACCAGCACGTACCCATCTTCGTTTTTTTCGATCACATTGATCGCGCAAGGTTCCTGGCGCAATTTCCAGAAGCGATCGATAGGACTCCCTAAGATTGCCAGGAGGATCAGGCGGTTGACCACTGTGTGGCTGACCAAAACGATGGCCTGGTCAGGATGTAGCCAACACGCCTCCTTTACGGCAGCCATGGCCCGGTTCTGGACTTCCAGGAGGGTCTCACCTCCGGGAATCTTTGCCATTTCGGGATGCTCAAACCATTGGGCGACCGAGTCGGGCCACTTTTCGCGGGCTTCTGCCGGGGACAAACCCTGCCATTTTCCGTAATCGATGTCAGATAAGCCGCTCGCCCACAAAGGGGTGAGATGAATCGTGTTACCGATGATGTCCGCAGTTTGCGCCGCACGTCTTATCGGGCTGGTGACGAGGGCTGCCGGCTTCCATTGTAAAGAGATGCGTCTGGCAACCTGTCTCGCTTGTTTCTTCCCTGCGGGATTCAATGGAAGATCGCTTCGCCCTCGAAATCGCTCTTCCAGGTTCCATTGCGTCTGTCCATGGCGAACCAGAAGGATGGTGGTCGTCATATCTTTTCCCTCAACACCAGGGATTACCTGAAAATAGCATTTTGAAAAGGGGGCTGTCCAAATGACTTTTCAGGACAGCCCCCTGATCCATGCGTGCAGAGCGGTTAGCGCACGAAAGCCTTGCGACCGGCGTAGATCGCCGCTTCTCCCAATTCTTCTTCAATGCGCATCAGTTGGTTGTATTTTTCTACCCGCTCGCCGCGGCACGGCGCACCGGTCTTGAGATGCCCGGTGCTCATGGCAACCGTGAAGTCGGCAATAAAACTGTCGACCGTCTCGCCGGAACGGTGCGAGACCATCGCCCCCCAGCCTGCTTTGCGGGCCATCTCGATGGTGGCGATCGTTTCACTCAGAGTTCCGATTTGGTTCAGCTTGATCAGGACCGCGTTGGCCACATTCTCCTGGATGCCGCGCGCCACGCGCTGGACGTTGGTGACGAACAGATCATCGCCCACCAGCTCAATCTGATCACCGATGGTTTGATTGAGCAACTTCCAACCATCCCAGTCATCTTCCGCCAGGCCATCTTCGAGGACCACGATCGGGTATTTCTTGACCCATTCAGAATACAGTTCCACCATCTCAGCCGAGGTCACCTTCTTGCCCTCAGTGCGCAGGTTATAGAACCCGTCTTCGTAGAAGCCGCTCGATGCCGGATCCAGGGCGATAGCGATCTGCTCGCCGGGCTTATAGCCAGCTTTCTCGATGGCTTTGAGAATGACCTCCACAGCCTCGGCGTTAGTTTTCAAGGCAGGCGCGAAACCGCCTTCATCGCCCACCCCGGTGGTGTAACCGGCTGCCTTCAGCACGCCTTTCAAAGCGTGATAAACTTCGCTGCCCCAGCGCAGCGCTTCGCGGAAGTTGGGCGCGCCAACCGGGGCGATCATAAACTCCTGCAGGTCGGTGCCCTGCCAGTTGGCGTGCACGCCGCCATTTAAAATGTTGAACATCGGCACCGGAAGCAGCCTTGCGGTCACGCCGCCCAGGTAACGATAAAGCGGCAGCCCGACCTCATCCGCAGCAGCGCGTGCCACCGCCAGGCTGATGCCTAAAATTGCATTGGCGCCAAATTTGCTCTTATTGGGTGTGCCATCCAGGTCGAGCATGGCTTTATCCACTGCCGCCTGGTCGAGGGCATCCAGGCCAATAATGGCGTCCGCCAGCTCATTGTTGACATGGTCCACCGCCTTCAGCACGCCCTTCCCGCTGAAGCGTTTCTTGTCCTCATCGCGCAGCTCCAGGGCCTCGTGGATGCCGGTTGACGCTCCGGATGGCACAGCCGCCCGTCCAAACGCGCCGCTTTCGAGGCTCACTTCAACCTCAACCGTTGGGTTACCCCGTGAATCAAGTATCTCGCGTGCGTGTACATCATCGATCATCGAATCCATTGGTATGCTCCTTGGTGTAAAAAATTTGATATGAATTTGAATTTCCTCAATAGATACTGGCGATATCCGAGCTTCTCATGCCCAATTCGTTGAAGATCCATTCTGTGATTTTCTTGCACACCTCGATTTTAATCCCAGATGATTTAGCTGAGGGCGCATTTTCACCCGTATCTTCTTCTCCGGTGAGAGTTGCACCGTTTACGTCTGAGCCTTTCACCCTTGAGTCAAAGGCGATGCCAAAAGCTCTCGCATCGGATGAATCAAGGCCAACGCATCCACAAGCGCATCCGCTACAATTTGCCGTTGATCTTATGTTTCTTACAAACAAAAGCCCCTGTCTTTAGAAGAAAGACAGAGGCTATCAGCCGTGGTCGGCGGTTCGATAAGTTCCTAGCGAGCCTCATCGCATATCGGTTAACCAGCAACATTATAAAGGCCCTGGCTGATTTCATCAAGCCAATTACGGTGATCCAACCTGAACGGCAAGACTCGCGGGGACTTGGCACAATGAGTCATCCCATTCAATGGCCTTGACCCAATGAAAGCATGGGCATACAATGGTTAAGCGATGAGGCTCGCATAACCGGCACGGGCTTGTGTCTGATAGCTTCTACAGAATATTGGCATGGTAGAAGCTTTCTTAATGGCCAGCTTCGGTTCCACAAAGCCATCGCGATGCGGTAATCCAAAGACAAGCTTCTACCTGATCGTGAAACGGGGTAGAAGTTTTTTAATTGGAGACGCGATGGTTGGTCCATTCTTAACTTACCTGCAATTGATCTCCGCCATGCAGCAACCAGGCTGTCCCATCTGCCACATACGGTTTGAGCGCGAAAAAAGCTACCTGGAGGATTTGCTCCTCGATCACGTGAATGACGCCGAGACACAGGAGAACATCCTTGCCTCGGTGGGATATTGTCCCCAGCATACCTGGCAAATGGGATGGTTGGAATTGGAGATTTACCAGGATAGCGTCAAGAACAGCATGATTTATGAAAGCCTGGTGAAAAGCGTTACGAATTCGATGGCAAAATTTGTTCGCAGAGAAAAAAGACGTGAAAAGCGGGTGAACGGTTGGCTTTACCGCATCTTCCATAAGGAAAAGCGGGTCGCGTTCGATCTGGACCCCTTTGGGCAAATGGCCTTGTCCGGCTGTTATATCTGCCGCATTGGAGAAGATGCGGAACAGCTCTTCATGTATTCCCTTTTGCGGGGTCTTTGCGAACAAGATGATCAAATCCGCAAGGTTTACCGTGCATCGGATGGGTTATGCCTGCATCACTTCCGCCAGGTATTCCGCATAACCGACTCCTCGTCCAACCCGGGCGTTAAATTTTTGGTCGAGGAGACCGCTCAAAAAATGGTCGCCTTGAGAAACGACCTGACCAATTTCATCGACAAACATTCATACCACCGGGCCCATGAGCCAATGTCCGCTGGCGAGCGATATTCATGGCTCCGCGCTTTGAGATTCTTCGGTAACAATGAGGAAAATTTTGGTTATGCCCCCGAAAGGCTTGAAAGAGGGCTCGCAGACGCATATCGTCTCAAAGGGCATAACGATCGA
>JARKOV010000114.1 GCA_029975965.1 Anaerolinea sp.
GCGGCGGCCGCGGCCGCCGCTTGTGTCTTTAAAATAGGTTACCTAGGCCAAAAGCGATTTAGCCATCGCTACAGCCCGGCTGGCATCCGGGGCGTAGCCGTCTGCTCCGATCTGCTTCGCAAAAGCGTCCGTGACCGGAGCGCCGCCGATCATCACCTTCACCTTGCCGCGCACGCCCGCCTCTTCGAGCGCGGTGATCGTGCCCTTCATGTTGACCATGGTCGTCGTGAGCAGAGCCGACATGGCAACGATGTTGACGTCGTTGTTCTTGGCCGCGTCGACGAACTTCTCTGGGGCAACATCCGAGCCGAGGTCAACCACCTGGAACCCCGCGCCCTCGAGCATCAACCCGACCAGGTTTTTGCCGATGTCGTGCAAGTCGCCTTTGACCGTCCCGATGGCCACTTTTCCGGCGAAACCCACCTGCTCGGAGGTCAGGTGTGGCTTGAGGATCGCCATGGCGCTCTTCATCGCCCGGGCCGAGATGAGCATTTCTGGCACAAAATACTCACCTTCCTCGAACAAGCGACCGACCTCAGCCATTCCCGCGATCAGGCCCTCGTTAAGAATGGTCCCCGCATCCAACCCGGCTTCCAGGGCAGCGGTGACGTGTTCCTGCACGCCCGTGTTGTCCCCTTCGACCACGCACTGAAAAATCGCCTTGATCTTCTCGTCCATTGATCTGCATGCTCCTCTCTCAAAGTAACAAAATGATTTTATCACGTCCCAAAATACATACTATCCACAAACGTGGGGGTAAATTCCATGTAGGTGGTCAATTCGATGTACTCGACCCCGCGCGCAGCAGTCACCGTCTCGCCGCGCAGGCGGCGCGATAGCAGCATGTGGCGCGCGCCAACCCCGGCGGCGTTGCCCACCTGGTGGAATCGCTCGATGGGCAGCATCGGAAACATCCCCACGCGCAGCGCGCTTGGCAGGTCTAAATGCGTGCCAAAGGCTCCGGCGACGATGATATCGTCCACATCCTCCGCCCGGATGCCGGCCTCTTTTATCAGAATCTCAATCCCGGCGCGAATGGCGCCCTTCGCCAGTTGAATCTCGTTGACATCTTTGCGAGTGACGACGATATCCCGCCCGTGACCCGCCTCTGCGCCCGGCACGAGCAAGAACTCGCTCTTGCCGTTCACCGAGCGCACCCGCGCGTTACCCGCCCGGAGCACGCCGCGCGCATCCACCACGCCGGCGTCGAGCAATTGCGCCACCGCATTGAGGATGCCCGACCCGCAAATGCCCACCGGGGCCTGCCCGCCTACCGTGACCGGCTTCACCAGCTCTGCCGAGATATGCACGCGCTCGATCGCCCCCGGCGCGGCGCGCATGCCATCGTGAATGTGCGCACCCTCGAACGCCGGGCCGGATGCGCACGAACAGGAGAGCACCCGCCCGCCGTGGATGAGGCTGATTTCGGTGTTCGTGCCAATATCCACCACCAACGCGGTGCGCTCGGGCGACGTGTAAGAGCGCGTCGCCACCAGCGCCGAGACGTGATCGGCGCCAACATACCCGGCGATGTTAGGCGGCAGGTAAACCGTCGCCTGCTCGGCCACTTTGAGGCCAATCTCGCGCGCGTTGAATTGCATGGCCTCGCTGACCACCGGCGTGTAAGGCGCATGCCCCAACGGCTCGACCGGCAAACCGGTGAAGAGGTGGTGCATCGCCGTGTTGCCCACCGCCACTACGTCCACCACGTGGTCGGCGCAAATCCCCTCGTGCTGGCAGAATTCGCCCAAGGTCTGGTTGATCGCATCCACCAGGCGCGCCTGCAATTGCTGGCGTTGTTCTTCGCCGCGGTTAGCGTAAGCGATCCGGCTGATCACATCCTCGCCGTAACTGATCTGCGGGTTCATCACCCCGGCCTGACCGAGGATCGCGCCATCCTGCAGATCGACGAGGAAGAGCGCCAGCTTGGTCGAGCCGAGGTCCATTGCCAGCCCGACCAGCTTTTCCCCCAGCGGCAGCACGGAGACCAGAGTAGAGCCCTCGTTCTCGATGCGCAGTGCCAGCCGCACGCGCCACCGATTGGCGCGCAGGTGGTTCGAAAGCGCGTTGAGCAGGCGGGGGCCAGAGCGCAGCGGCGGCAGTCCGGCCTCGGTCAGCGCGTCGTTGACGCGGGTCAGGTCAGAGCGCAGGTCGTCCAGGCTGGGCGGGCCAAGCTCCAGGTCGATGGCCTGCACCGCCGGCTCGAAAGCGACCTGCCCCTCGCGACCCTCCACCTGCAGCCGCTGCCCTGCCACCAACGATTCGCGCGGGATGTCCACGCGCACGTCTTCCAGCGGCTCGGTCTGGCAGGCCAGGCGGAATCCCGCCTCCAGTTGTTCCCTGCCCAGCTCTTCGATCTCCGATTCGGTCGGCTCGCTGACTCTGCCCTGGGGGATGCGCACTTTGCAGGTTGAGCAGATGCCGAGACCGCCGCAGGATGCCACCAGCTCAATGCCAGCGCGCTGCGCCGCTTCGAGCAGGTTGGTGCCGCACTCCACCTCGATGCGCCGGCCAGCCGGCTGCAAGGTAACGGTAATTTTCGCCATCAGGATGCTCGGACCGCCTGGGCGATGGATTTTAAGTGCGCCGGCGAGGTTCCGCAGCAGCCACCCACCAGGGCTGCCCCGGCAGCCAGCCATTCGCCTGCCCGCGCGCCCATCGTTTCGGGGGTCACATCGTACACCACGGTCCCGGCATCGTCATGGCGGGGCAGGCCGGCGTTGGGTTTAAACCAGATGGGCAGGGCAGTCGCGGCGCGCAGCTCCTGCAGCACCACCAGGTTGTCTTCCAGGCTGCGCCCGCAGTTCACGCCGATCGCCGCCAGCCCCAGCTCACCCAGCGCGTTGGCGGCCTGCACCGGTTTGACACCCATCATCGTGCGTGTGCCGCGATCGTAGCTGAAAGAGCAGACCAGCGGCAGGCCGGTCACCGATTGCGCCCCGTGCACCGCCGCCAGCGCTTCGTTGAGGTCGAACTGGGTTTCGATCACCAACAGGTCCACCCCGGCTTCAGCCAGCAAGCGCGCCTGGGCCGCGTAGGCTGCCCGGGCTGATTCCGCGCTCAGCGTGCCCACCGGCTCGACCATCTCACCCAGGGGACCGAGCGAGCCTGCCACCAGCGCGCTGCCATTGGCCGCCTGCTTTGCCAGCGCTACCGCCGCGCGGTTGGTCTCTTCAAAACGCGCTTCGAGACCGGCGTGACCGAGATTGATCCGGCTGGAGCCAAAGGTGTTGGTCAGGATCAGGTCGGATCCGGCGGCAATGAAATCGCGGTGCAGGCGCAACACCTCGGCCGGGTTATCCAGCACCCAGATGTCGGACGGCGTGCCTACGGGCAGCCCGCGCGCTTGCAGGTTGGTGCCGGTGGCTCCATCCAGGATCAGCGGCTTGCCGGCTTTCAGCCGGTCGAGAAACGTGGGAAGCGACATGCAGTCCTCCAGGGCAAATCCGCCTGACATGACAACGTTGTCTTATTACGCTGCGTTTATTGTACTATAAATCGACCGCAGGCAAGTCTGCTAAAAAGGGGTTAATTGCCGCGAGCCAGGCGGCAATTAACCCCTCTCCAAAGGGTCACGGTCACCGGTGGTGATCGGTTCGTTACGGCGCTAGCGCCGCGTGCATTTCAGCGTATTCTTTCACCAGGTCTACGGTGTGCTCGTCCCGATCGATGTCTGGATTGATATACCAGCACACCACCACCGGCTTGCCATCACGCTTCATGGATGTAGGGCCGAGGTTGGGGTGGGTTTCGCACCAGCCGCATTTTTCTTTTCCTGGGCAATAGTTCGCCCGGGCGAAGAAATCGTCTTGCAACTGCCGAGATTGCTGCGGGACCAGGGGGGCGATGCGCTGGACGCTGGCGGGTTTGATGAACATCAAAGTCGGGTCGCGGTGGCGCTCCTGGTATTCCACCTGGAAGAGCGGCGTGGACTTGACTTGCCGTTTGCCCTGGTACTGCACCATCCAGGTAAACATGCTGTTGATCACCACGATCACCTTGTAGTTTTTTCCGATGAAATACTCGTGCAGCTCGCGCAGTTGGGTGAAATCCTTGGCCGGAAGGGTGCGGTACAGGTCGAGCGCATCGAGCTGATACCCCGGCTGGAGGGCGCGGAAATCGCAGCGAGCAAAATGCACCGCGCCCAGTTTGGCATCTTCCATCCCGGCACAGGCTTTTGCCAGCGCCTGAAGCGCGGGCATCATCGCCGGGAAGCGCGGGTCAGCCAGGCGGACCGATCCAGCGCTTTCTTGCACGGCAAGCCCTGCCGCGCTCAACGCCTGCAGAAAAGCGCGCAAGCCGCGGATTTTTTTCAAGCTCTGCGCGGCGTCTTCGCCGCCTACGAGATCTGACCCCTCCAGCCGGCCATCGCGCCCCACCAGCATCAAGAACGCCAGCGCGTTGCCGATCAACTCGCGCGGCCGTTTCAGCTTGCGATTCAGCTCGGCCTTGCGCTCCGTGCCGTTCGGCTCGCCGGGCACGAACGAGTCGTCGGGTAGTATGGGCAGCCCGAACTGGTCCGGGCGCTCGTACAAAGCCACATAGAAGGCCTTGAAAAAACCCCACAGGTCGCGCTGCTGTTCACGCACTTCCCCCGCCTGTTCGAGGGCAAGCGCATCGTAATTGACCAGCAAGCGCAGATACGACGCCGCCGCCCGTTGGGCCAGGCTTGAATACTGCTCCAGGTAATCCATGTCATTCCCTCCAAATTAATTTCAATCTCTGCGCACCATGCGCACCCCACACTCTATTTATAGTACAAATATTCTAAAATTTCAAGAGGAAAATTTTTCTCAATATTTGCGGCCAGAAACCAGTTGCTCAAACCCGTCCACCAGCGCCGGATCGAAGAGATATCCACCCGCCTGGGCCGCCGCGCGGTTGTAAAGCGGAAGAAAACCTGCCAGGGTGTGAACGCAATCCACCAGCCGTTCGGCCGGTTGGTTCCGGCTGATGATCTCGACCATGCGAAAGCCAATATAATGCCCCGCAGGTTCAATCCCCTCCAGGTCGATCGCGATCGCGTCGTAAGCTCGCCGGCAGGCTTCCAGGTCTGCGCCGGGCTCCAGGCACTGCGCCAGCACCGCCTCCGCCTGGGCAAACAAGGCGCGCTCATTGCGGCGAAAGCCTTCGAGCCTGGTCCAATACCGCTCCAGGTATTCGGGCGGCATGCCGGTGACCTCCGCTTTTGTTTTCGGAAAAGGCGAGCAAAAGAAATTCGCCATGCCTTCCATCAGCAGGTTTTCGACATGCCCGACCGCCACGGCGCGGCCCGTTTGGCTCGACAGGAGCGCCTGGCGTGAGGAATCGCGCTGGGACCAGTAGCGGAAACCGCTGTGGTGCAATTCGTGGGCGAGCATCGGCATGACCAGCGCGGGGTTCGCCTGGTCGACAAAGATGCTGAAGCCAATTCCTTCGCGAAATTGGAACCCGCCATTGAAGCTGTCGATGGTCACATGGATCGTCGCGCTCAAGGGGGTGCCCGCTGGCAAATAGGGAAGAACGCGCCCCGAAAGGTCGGAAAGATCGAAATGTTCGAGCTCCTCCAGGCGGGCGGCGATTGGCTTGTGCTCCTCGATCGCCCGGCGAAAGCCCATGCTCAAGACGGTTAATACCTGGGAGGGGCTGGTCCAACCCGGTTGCGCGCAGTGGGCGATCGCGTCGGCCAGAGTTTCTCGGGTGACGCCCGACCACTGGCAGTAAAAATCGACGAAGAATGGGTTCGCCTGCAGGACGCGCTCCAACTCAACGCCGCTTTTTTCAGCGCTGCTCAGATAGGCTAATAAGGTTTTCGCGCCATTCACTTCGATGGTCAGCATAGCTCGCCTCCAGGCCCTGTTCTTGATCAACCCAGTGGTGCAACGGCTGATTGTGAGATTTAAACACAATCCCACGGCTGAGAAATTGCCTTCCTATCTATATAACGTAAAAAGGTGGGGGTTGGTTCTGCCAGGGTTACAAGAAGGTAGCTTATTCCCGGCCGGCCTGGTTAAATTTGATTGCCTGGCATGGGGGGGTCATGCCAGGCAATCTTCAGGGAGGGAATGCCACCAACTTGCTTCACCAACTCGGGGGGGACGAGCCGGCTTTGCCGTCCGGTGGAAGACACCGTATTTACCAATAAACGCGGCGTCTTACGGATAATATACACCAAATTAGTGTAAATTTCATTAAAGGTAAATGAGAGTTTCACCCCATTTTACTTGCGGCGGTCGAAAAGATCCAGCCACTCGTCGAGCTCGGCCTGCGATACCTCTGGCGTGGACCGTTCCGCAGGGGGCGCGTTGCGCTGGGTTTGCAGCATGCGCTGGGCAAACGCGGCGGAAGTCACCACGCCGGCTCCGGCGTTTCGCGCCTCTGCGAGCACCTGGCGATCTGAGCTGACCACGGTGACCTGGCGAGCTCGCGCGCCGAGGCGGCGCAGGCCAGCGGTGATGGCGGAATCGGCGCTCTGACCGGCAGCAACGAAATGGGCTTTAACTCCCCCGATCGTGCGCCTGCCGGCCCTGCCGGCGGGGGCGTTGTCGAAGTAGATTTCCACCTGAGCGCGGCTTAAACGGGCAAATTCCTGCAAGAGGGTGACCAGCTTTAACTCGTCATCAGGGTCGCGCAGGCTCAGGCCGGGGAGGTGGGGGATCAGGTTATGCCCGTCGATCAGGTAGACCATCCGTCCCATTGTACCCGAGTTTTATGCTATGATAGAGCCACGATGCGACGCCGCGGCCAGAATTCCGTGCTCCCTTACCTGCTGCTCAACGTGATTGTCTCGGCGGCGACCGTGCTGGCAGTGCTGCTGATCTGGGAGCGGGTGCGTCAGAGCGATGTTCCACCGACGCCGATGGCCTCCTTGCCCGCGCCGATCGCCTCTCCCACAACCGACCCCACCGAAGCCTTCGTCCCAGAGCCGACCGCCACCCCGGCGCTCCCGGCAGGCACGTTGATCGAGATCACGGCGGTGATCGGCGCGACCGACCCGCAGCAGGAATATGTGCAGCTCAAACACCTGGGTGAGGGTGATCTCTCGCTGGCGGGCTGGCAGCTCAAAGATGAAGACGGCAACGTCTTCACCTTCCCTTCCAACCCGGAGCTGATCCTGTACAAGGATGGGGCGGTGCAGGTGTACACGCGGATTGGCAACGATACGCCGGCCGAGTTGTTCTGGAACCGGAGCGCGGCAGTGTGGCGGCCGGGTGAGCAAGTCACCCTGGTCGATACCCAGGGAACAGTACAGGCGACAGCCCAGGTGCCCTGATGAGTGACGATGTGGAGAGCTCCGTCGAAAAGCAGATCCGCGAGGCGATGGCGCGCGGAGACTTTGACAACCTGCCTGGCAAAGGCAAACCACTCAAGCTGGATGATGATGGGCTGGTGCCGGAGGACCTGCGCCTGGCTTACCACATGCTGCAGAGCAACGGCTTTGCCCCCGAGTGGATCGAGCTGGGGCAGGAGATCGAAACGGAGCGAGCGCGCCTGGAAGAAGCACTGCTGGAAGGCACCCGCGAGGAACGGCGCAGGCGTTTCCACGCGCTGCGCGAACCGATTGAAGGGCTGAACCGAAAAATTTTGGATTACAACCTGCGCGTCCCGCTGCCCAACCTGCAGAAGCGGCGTGTCCGTATTCCACCCGACCTGGCTGCGGAATAGGCCGGTCAAAGGACGGCGAATGGCTCAAGCGTTATATCGAAAATGGCGCCCCCGCCTGTGGGAACAGGTCATCGGGCAGGAGCACGTGATCCAGACGCTGCGCAACACGGTGCGCAGCGGTCGTGTGGGGCACGCCTACCTGTTCTCGGGGCCGCGCGGCACCGGCAAAACCACCACCGCGCGCCTGCTGGCCAAAGCGGTCAACTGCCTGGATGAAGACCTGGCCAGGCGCCCGTGTGACACCTGCCTGCACTGCACCGCCGTCAACGAGGGGCGTTTCCTGGACCTGATCGAGATCGATGCGGCGTCCAACACCAGCGTGGACGACGTGCGCGACCTGCGCGAGAAGATCAATTTTTCTCCCAGCCAGGGGCAGTACAAGGTTTACATCATCGACGAGGTGCACATGCTCTCGACGGCGGCCTTCAACGCGCTGTTGAAGACGCTGGAAGAGCCCCCGCCGCACGCGATCTTCATCCTGGCTACCACCGAGGTTCACAAAATACCGGCGACGGTGCTTTCGCGTTGCCAGCGCCACGAGTTCCGGCGGGTGCCGGTGGCGCAGATCATCGCTCACCTCAAGCTAAAAGCCGCTGAAGAGGGGCTGGCGGTGGACGAAGACGCGCTGCAGTTGATCGCGCGACAGGCCACCGGCGCGGTGCGCGACGCGGTCACCTTGCTCGACCAGCTCTCCTCCACCGGCGAGCGGGTGACGTTGGCCGAGGCGCAGGTGGTGCTGGGCACAGCGACCAGCGAAAGCGTGCTGCGGCTGGTCGAGGCGATCCTGAAGCGCGACGCGGGCGCGGGGCTGGCGTGCGTCCAGGACACCCTGGATGCGGGCACCGACGCGCGCCAGTTTGCGCGGCAGGTGGTGGAGTACCTGCGCGGGCTGTTGCTGGTGCGGATGAACAACGCCGGTCTGGTCGATGTGACGGCTGAGATCCGCGCCCAGATGGCCGACCAGGCGGCGCGCTTCGAGACCGGGCACCTGCTGGCGGTGATCCAGCGCTTCAACGACGCGGCGACCGATACGCGCAGCGCCTGGCAGCCGGGGCTGGGTTTGGAGCTGGCGCTGGCCGAATCGGTGGAAGAGCCGGCGCAACACCCGGCGGAGTTGGAAACGCCGGCAGCCAAGCCACCTCCTGCCGGCGAAGGCGGCCGTGCGCTGCAGCAAGCCGTTCGGGACACCGACCGGCCGGCGGCGGAGCCGCCCGCGGCAAAGGTAGAGCGCGAGCGCCCCCGGACGGCGCGGCGGGAGGAAGAGGCCGGACCTCCTCCGGCGAAATCGGCCGCAGGACCGTCTCCGGCGCAAGGGACGCAGGCGGGTGAGGCGGCGCCGAGTCTGGCGGAGATCCGCGCCAGTTGGTCGAAAGTGCGCCAGGTGGTCAAGCAGCACAGCGGGCTGGCGGCGGCGGCGCTCAATTCGTGCAAGACCTTCACCATCAAAGACGGCGTGTTGATCCTGGGCTACCAGAACGAGCTGCTCAAATCCAAAATGGAGACCGAGGAAAACCTCAACCGCCTGCGCCAGGCGCTGCAGGCGGTGGTCGGCGCAGTCTTGCCGGTGCGCTGCGTGGTGGTGGGCAACCGCCCGACCATCGAGGCGGAAGACCTCCAGGTGGAAGGGGACGGCATGGTGCGCACCGCCCTGGACCTGGGCGGGGAGATTGTGTATAAGAGCGAGGATGAATGAGGAATGAGGAATGAAGATTGAAGATTGAAGAATGAAGAATGAGGAATGAAGAATGGGAGTTTGTCGCTATTCCTGGTCTTTTACCTTGTCACTCAACACTCTCCATTCATCAATCATCACTCATCACTCGTCATTCATCACTCGTCACTCTCCATTCATCACTCATCACTTATTTAGATTGGAGGTAACTTCACATGGCAAAAGGATTCAATCGCCCGGCCGGCGGCGGGGGGGCGGGCGGAATGATGGGGCAGTTACGCAAACTGCAAGAGCAGATGGAACAGGCCCAGGCGCGCCTGGCGGAAGAGACGGTCACGGGCACGTCGGGGGGCGGCGCGGTCAAGGTGACGATGACCGGGGACCAGCACTGCAAGGCGGTTGAGATCGACGCCGAGCTGCTCAAGGACGTGGACGCCGAGATGCTGCAGGACATGCTGCTGGCGGCGGTCAACCAGGCCCTGGAAAACTCGCGCCAGTTGCAGTCCGAGCGGCTGGGTCCGCTGGCGGGTGGATTGGGCGGGTTGGGATTCTAATGGCCTCCCTGCCTGAGCCGCTGCAGGCTTTGATCACGGCGCTGGAACGCCTGCCGGGCGTGGGGCCGAAGACGGCTTCGCGCCTGGCGTTTTACCTGCTGCGCCAGCCGGAGGAGCTCTCGCGCACGCTGGCGGAAGCGCTGCTGGCGGTCAAGGCGGCGACCGCGCTTTGCCCGGTGTGCTTCAACATCACCCTGGCTGGGCGCGAGCGCTGCGAAGTGTGCGACGACCCAAAACGGGACGAGAGCGCGCTGTGCGTGGTGGAAGAGCCGCTGGACGTGCTGGTGTTGGAGCGCACCGGCGGTTTTATCGGGCGCTACCATGTGCTGCACGGGGTGCTTTCGCCCATCGAGGGAGTCGGGCCGGAGCAGCTCAAGATTCGCCCGCTGATCGAGCGGGTGCGCGAGGGCAAAGTGCGCGAGGTGATCCTGGCGACCAACCCGAGCATGGAAGGCGACGCGACGGCGCTCTACCTGCGGCAGCAGCTCGCGCCGCTGGGGGTGCGCGTGACGCGCCTGGCGCGCGGTTTGCCGGTGGGGGGCGACCTGGAATACGCCGACCAGAACACGCTGCTGCGCGCCCTGGCGGGCAGGCAGGAGTTGTGAGCGGGGAAATTTCAGCGGGGCGATTACTCTGCCGGATGGGGGAGGTTGTCCATGGCAGGTGGGATAGCTCGAAAAGGGTGGGGAAGGGCGGCTCTATTTGCAACGCTGGCGCTTGGACTGCTGCTGCCCGGCTGGCAGGTTGCGCCGGTGCGGGCGGTCGCTTTAACCCGTTACGTGGCGCCGACCGGCTCCAGCGATCCAGCGAATGACTGCACCGTCATCCCTTGCAAGACGATCCAGCAGGCGATCGGCATAGCCGGCGAGGGCGACGTGATCCAGATCGCGCCGCACACTTACCCCGAGCACCTGGCGGTGAACAAGTCGATCGTGTTGCGCGGCGGCGGGGCGGGCAACACGGTTGTGGACGGCTCGGGCAGCGGGTGGGTGCTGGAGGTGACCAACGCAGCCGGGCAAAACACCTCGGTGACGGTCGAACAGTTGACCCTGCGCAAGGGGTTCGCGCCGCAGGGTGGGGGCATCCTGGCGCAGGTGTACTCGCTCACCCTGAGCGAGGTGGTGCTCGAAAACAATGTGGCTGCCGGCGGCGGGGGCGGAATCGCCTGCCTGGCAGGCAACGTCAGCGTGTACGAGAGCACGCTCCGCACCAACGACTCGCCGAACGGTGCCGCCGTGCAGGTGAGCGGCGGCTGCAGCACCTTCTACCTGCGCGACAGCGCCGTTGTGTTGAACGACCCCGACTGGGCCAGGCCAGCGATCTCTGTTGCCGGTGCCGCCAGCCTGGCGAACGTGACGGTCGGCTTCAACGCCGGGCCCGGCCTGGAGGTGACCGCCGGCGGCAGCGCGAGCCTCGACCACGTCTCGCTGGGTAACAATTTCGCGGGTGGAACGCCGGGCGGCGAGCTGCGCGTGGCGCCAGGCGGAAAAGCCTACCTGGTCAACACGCTGCTGGTGGGGACAACCCCGGCGAATTGCCTGGGCGGCGCCGGCGACCTGGTCTCGCTCGGTTACAACCTGAGCGACGACGGGAGCTGCGCCCTCAACCAGCCCGGCGACCTGCCCAACACCGACCCAAAGCTGCTGGCGCTGGCGGATTACGGCGGTTCGACGCTGACCTTTGGCATCCCCGGCGACAGCCCGGCGGTGGATGCGGGAACTGACGGTGGGATGCCGTTAAGCTTTGACCAGCGCGGGCTGCCAAGGCGCGACGGCGACCTGGACGGGGTTGTGCGCAGCGATATCGGCGCCTTCGAGTACCAGACGCACGGGGTATGGCTGCCGCTGATTTGCCGCTAGAATCAAACATGAATCATCCCGAATTTATTGTTCGGGGTGATTCATGTCGAAGAACCCCATCCCCCGTCCCCTTCCCCGAACGGTGAAGGGGAACAGATGGTGGAAAACAGGCAATGGGACGCGTTCGCGTCCCATTGCCAGTTTTTCACAAAGGTTCCCCCGCCTTGGGGCGGGGGATTACAGGGGGTGGGGATTATTCGACTCAACGCGCTTATGAAAGATTAAATTCGGGGGGAGTCATGTTTGATTCCCACGATTAGAAAGCCGGGGCTTCGAAAGTTTTGCCTTCGGAGGTCACCACGTAATAAGGCAGCCAGACCAGCCCGCCGGCCTCCAGGTAGATATCTTTCTTGAGCGGGGCAACGGTGACCTCGCTGATCTGTCCGGCGGTGCGCGCCCAGCGCTCCTGGACTGCGGCGATCTCGGCGGCTTTTTCTTTTTCGAGGTCTTTGTGTTGTTGGCTCAGCTCTTCCAGCAGGCGTTTGGCCGATTGCAGGTCGGCTTTGGCTTCGCGCGCCATGCGGTTTTTGCTTAACGTGCCCGAAACGCTGCGCCGGCGCTTGCCGAACAGCCCGCCGAGCAACAGCTCCGCGCCAGAGGTGAGCGTTTCCACGTTGCGCTGGCTGACCTCGGTTTCATTTTTGTCGACGATATCCTTCTGGCGCTCGATTTTACGCTCGAGAGCGTCCAGCTTGGTGCGGTAGGTCTTTTCGACTTTGCCAACCTCCGCTTCCAGGGCGCTGCGGGCGGCGGCGTCGCATTTCTGGCGGAAGGTTACCTGGCTGTCGTCGGGCGAGCCAAACAACTTGAGCGCCTGGTTGCTGAAGAGGCGCAGCTCGCCCTTGCGGTAGACCCAGTCGATGAAATCTTTTTGGAACGTGGCCAACTTGCTCCCGGCGGACAGCCAGTCGGGGAGAGGGAAGAAGCGCGTATCCGGCAGAGGCTGGGTGTCGAGCCGTTTTGGATCGACCGGCTCGTGCGCGGCGGCGTCCCAATCGGGGCGCGGGCCCGACAGGCTCTCCACCAGGGCGGCGAAGCGGCGCGTATCGTTCAAGCCGTAGGTGCGATTGATGTAACCGACCTCCGCCTGGCAGAAGAGCGCGGGACGGTACACCATGCCTTCCGGGCGGACCTGCCCGGGGTAATTGCCGCCGAGTTTCGCCAGCGCCTGGCTGAGGCTGAGGTCGGGCGCGAGGAAGTAGGCGCTTGTCCCCGCCGGCGGCGGGGGTGGGGTGCGCGTCACGCCGCCCGTTACACCTGCGACCGGGGGCGTGTCGGCGGTTTTCATCGTGGCGGCGGTGCCCGGCGCCGGGTAAGCGCCCTGGACGGGAGCCGTCACCGGCGCGGCGGCGGGCATGGCTGCGGCGGGCGCCGGCTGGGAGACCCCTTCTGGCGCGGCGCCGAGCGGTTTGAGGCCGCCCAGTTGGGCGCGGCTGAGCGGCCCGGCCAGGTAGTTCATGCACCAGCGCGGCTGAAAGGTGAACGCGCCGCTGCGGTTGTGCACGTTGTGCAGCAGGAAGACGCGCGGACGCAGGCCGGAGATCATTTTGTCATAGGTGGCGCGGTCCACACCGCCTTCGATCGACTCCAGTCCGTCGAGCAGGCGCATCTTGTCGCGGTCGGTCTGCAGGCGGCCGATAAACCAGGTGCCGGCGTTCGACAGGCCTTTGTAATCCAGGTCGACCGGGTTCTGGGTGGCGAGGAGCAAGCCCAGACCGAAGGCGCGCGCCTGTTTGAGCAGGCGCAGCAGCACCGGTCGTGAGGGCGGGTTGGCGATGGGGGGAAGGTAGCCGACGATTTCATCGAAGGCGAGCAGGGCGCGCAACCCGGAGCTGCCGCGCTGAGCGCGCATCCACGACTCGACGGAGGCGAGCAAAAGGGTGACAAAGAACATGCGCTCGTTGTCGTTGAGGTGAGCTAGGTAGAAAATGCTCATCCGCGGCTTACCTTGCGCGGTGTAGAGGAAATCCTGCACTTCGATGGGCTGGCCTTCGACCCAGCTCTGGAAAGAAGGCGAGGCGAGGAAGTTGTTGAGCAGCAATGCCAGGTCGAAGCGGTCTTTTTCGGGAAAGAACGAGTCGACCGGGAAAGCGCCCAGGCGCTCGATGGGTGGTTTCTGGGTTTGCAAGATCAACTCGGTCAGGTCGAGCGCGTGGTCTTTGCTCCAGGCGTTTTCGAGGATATTGCTGAGCAGGATGTGCTCTCGCGAGCGCAGCGGGTCGATGTCTTTCATGCCGACCAGACCGAGCAGGGCGGTGACCGTGGCCGATATGCGCTCGCGCAGGATCTCGCGGTGCTCGTCCCAGTTCAAGCCGTGCGGTGGGGCGAACGAAGAGAGCAGGTTGACCGGCGTGCCGGCGGTGGAGCCGGGGGTGTAGATGACGTAATCCACCGCCTGCTGCAGGGCGACCAGTTCGTCGCGATCGAGATCCCAGTTCTTGAGCCCGTCCCGCCAGCGACCGGCGGTGGTCTCGGCGAGTTGGGCGACGGTCACATTCTCGCGTCGCGCGGTTTCGGGGTCGATCCACGGCTCGAAATCGCCGGGCAGCAGGTCGGGGAAGTGCAGCAACAGGTTGGTCAGGTCGCCTTTCGGGTCGATGACGATGGACGGCAGGCCGCGCATGGCCGCCTCTTCGAGCATGCCGATCAGCAGCCCGGTTTTGCCGGAGCCGGTCATGCCGACGATGATGCCATGCGTGGTGAGATCGTCGGGATCGTACCGCACCGTTTCCATGGTGGCGGGTGATTGCTTGTCGCTTGCCAGGTCGACCGTTCGACCGATATAGAATGAAGAGTCGCTCATCGTTTTCCTTCCCCTTGCGCACAGGCGCTAAAAATGGCGAATAAGAATCGTCTCGAACCTAAGGCTCAATCGTAACCTGTACGGATGAATTTTTGGTGCGCCGCCCGCTGAGCACGCCGAGCGTACCGCCATACTGGCCCGGCCAGAGGGCCGAAAGCTGGAACGTGATGACCCTGGATTGGCCGGATGGAATCTCGAGGGTGAGGCGGTAGCCGACCTGCCCGGCGTAATCGGTCGTGCCGTTGCTGGCGGGCGAGACGCCGGTCACGTCGGCCCCCTCGAGCAAATTCTTCGGCAACTGCACTTCGGTGACGGTGAGGGCACCCTGACCGGTGTTGGTCACCGACACGGTGACGGCGAAGGAATCGCCCCTGGAGATGGCCGGCGGGGCAGACACCTCCACCGCCACGTCCGGCTCGCCGAAGATGGACGACAGCCCGACCCCCCCGAGCAGGAAGAAACCGCCCAGGCAGGCAAACACGATCAATGCGGCGCTGCAGGTGATCAGCAGCGTTCGGCGGCGGCTGCCGGGGACGAAAAGGGGCAGGGCCGGGTTGGTTCCAGAGGGGTCGTTGCTCATCGCTATTTCACCGGTGCGGCGCGCCAGGCCGCCGCAACCGTTTAAATCATAAACCACATTGCAGCATTGTGCAACTTACCCTGCCATCTCAAGCCGGCCTGGCTGGCCAGGCTGCGCTTAATGACAGGTTGAAACCCGCTTCGGGGCGTGCTACGCTTCTCTTGCTAGAACAAATATTCTAATGGAGGCAGGATGGCGAACGGCCGCAGAAGAGGCAAGCAGCCGGCGAGCAACGCGGCGGAAGCGGTGGACCTGACGGAAGAAATCGTCCGCTTGCGCGAGCTGATCCGGCAGATGGAGGAAGCCTTCAACGCGCAGAGCGAGCTTTCGCACCGGTTGCGCATCATGGCGATCATCTGCCAGTCCAGCGCCCGGCTGGCTCAGGTGCTGAAAGTGCAGAACCAGCTTGGCGGGGGTAGCGCGTTGGTGCAGGAGATCCAGCGGGTGGCAGACCAGGTGCGCCAGGAGCTGGAGAGCCGCGGTTGGATCGAGCCAGGCTTGCAAACCGGCGAGAAATGATCGCGCAGGCCGGGGATGGTGAGCGCCTGGCAGGCAGGCGAAGCGCGCGGAGCGGATGAGCCAATGCTGACCCGGCTGCACGGTGGAGCAATTCCAGCCCAACGGCGCGATGCCCTCGCGAGGTGCGAAGGCGCCGGGGCACCCTGCGGCGGGCAGTCCCCGCGAGTCGCCAATCCAACCCCTGAAAGGGCTCACCATCTCCGACAGCTCCAACCGGCCTGCGCGCTCATTTTCATCCGATGGAGGCATTTGACCGGGCAACCTGCATACAGACACGCTTTCGAATTCATGACCGGGTTCAGCCTGTTTGGCAACCTGCGCCTGCGCGGCTACCAGGAAGAAGCGGTGTTCAAAGTGCTCGACTCGATCTTCAATCAGAAGGGTCGCTCGCTGGTGGTGATGTTCCCGCGCCAGAGCGGGAAAAACGAGCTCCAGGCGCAGCTCGAGGCGTACCTGCTTGCGATGTATTGTCACCTGCCGGCGGAGATTGTCAAAATCTCGCCGACCTGGCGACCGCAAAGCCTGAACGCGATGCGCCGGTTGGAGCGCGTTTTGAAAGCCAACCTGCTGACCCGCGACCAGTGGCGGCGGGAGAGCGGCTACATTTACCGGGTGGGTGAGGCGCGCATTTTCTTCTTCTCGGCTGCGCCGGAGGCCAACATTGTTGGCGCGACCGCCTCTTTGCTGTTGGAGGTCGACGAGGCTCAGAGCGTTTCCCTCGAAAAATACGACCGCGAGATCGCCCCTATGGCCGCCTCGACCGACGCGACGCGGGTGTTCTGGGGCACCGCCTGGACTCCCGAGACGCTGCTCGGGCGTGAGCTGCGCGCCAGCCAGGCAGAGGAGCAAGCCGATGGGCAGCGGCGCGTTTTCCGGATCAGCGCGGACGTGGTGGGGCGCGAGATACCGTCTTACCGGCGCCACGTGGATCAGATGGTGGCGCGCCTGGGGCGCAACCATCCCGCTGTCCGCACGCAATACTTCTCGGAAGAAATCGCAGCCGAAGCCGGGTTGTTCCCGGCGGAGCGCCTGGCGCTCATGGAGGGAGAGCATGCCTGGCAGGATGTGCCGCAACCCGGAGAGACATATGCTTTCCTGGTCGACGTGGGCGGCGAGGAGCGCCCCGGCGGGCAAGGTGACCGGCGGGAGCACGATGCGACCGCGTTGGTGATCGTCTCGGTCGATCGCAGCGCGCTGGCAGACCCGGCGGTGCGCGCGCCGGTCTACCGGGTGGTGCACCTGCGCCAGTGGCGCGGCGAGAAGCACCCCAGGCTGAACAACCAGTTGTGCGCGCTGGCGCGCACCTGGAACGCGCGGCGGGTGGTGATCGATGCGACCGGGGTGGGCGAAGGCCTGACCGCTTTCCTTGAAAAGGCTTTACCGGGGCGCGTGCTGCGCTACGTGTTCAACGCGCAGACCAAGAGCCGGCTGGGGTTGAACTTCATCGAGGTGGTGGAGAGCGGTCGCTTCCGCCTGCCGCGCGCCGCAGACTCGCGCGCCGAGGAGCTGGTGGAGCTGCTCAGGGCGCAGCTCCGCGCCTGCCAGTACCAGGTGGGGGCGCGGTCGTCGCAATCGATGCGCTGGGGCGTGGCGGAGAACGCCCGCCACCCGGCGACCAACGCGCTGCTCCATGACGACTTGCTGCTGGCTGCGGCGCTGTGCGCCCAGCTCGACAAGGTGGAATGGCCGCTGGTGGGGGGCGGGAGCGGGATTATCCAGGGGAGAGATCCGCTGGAAGGAAAAGAGAAATTTTGAGGGACGGATGTGGAATGAGGAATGAAGAATGAGGAATGAGGAATGAAGAATGAAGAATGAAGAATGAAGAATGAAGAGATTCGATTAAAGATAGTTGAGTGAAAATTGAGCAATGAAGATGCATTCGTTATGCGTCACTCATCACTCATCCTTTGTGGGAGGTGACTTTGATCAAGCGTCTGTTGGATCGCTGGATTGAGCCGGAGGTTGCGCGGCGGGTCAGGCTGGCGCTGGCCGAGACGGACCAGACCATCACGGTTGGCTGGCGCAATGGGGCCAACGAGCGGGATCGCTACGATTACGACCGCGAGCAGGTGTTGGACCTGGCGCTGGAGGCCTGGCGGACCAATCCGCTGGCGCGGCGGATCGTGGAGTTGACCACCCAATACGTGGTGGGCGGCGGGTTGCGCCTGTCCTGCGCCGATGCGGAGGCAGAAGCATTTCTGCGGGCCTGGTGGGATCACCCGTTGAACCGCCTGTCGATGCGCGCCCCGGAATGGTGCGACGAGTTGACCCGGGCGGGCGAGCTTTTCCTGTTGCTTTCGACCGACGCAGGCGGGATGAGCTACGTGCGCGCCGTGCCCGCGGCGCAAATCCGCGATGTCGAGTGCGCGGAACACGACGTGCAGCAAGAGCTGGCTTACACCGGACCGGGCGGGGAACCGGGCGAGCAAAACCGCTGGCCGGCGCTCGATCCGCAAATCGACCGCCCGGACGAATCGGGGCAGTACCCGGCGGCGATGCTGCACTACGCGGTCAATCGCCCGGTGGGAGCGCTGCGTGGTGAGAGCGACCTGGCCCCCCTGCTGCGCTGGCTCTCGCGCTATTCGGGCTGGCTGGAAGACCGCGCGCGGCTCAACCGCTACCGCAACACCTTCCTGTTCACCGTGCGCTCCAGTTTCGCCAGCGAGGCCGAGCGGCTGGCGCGCCAGCAGTCGCTGGCAGCCAATCCGCCTGCGCCGGGGAGCATCCTGGTGACCGACTCGAGCGAGGAGTGGGGGGTGATCTCGCCGCACCTGGAGAGCCAGGAGGCCAGGGAAGACGGCCTGGCACTGAAAAAGATGATCGCCGCGGGCGCCGGCATCCCGCTGCATTTCCTGGCGGAGCCGGAGAGCGCCACGCGCACCACCGCCGAAGCGGCCGGAGGTCCGGCTTACCGGCGCCTGGAACAGCGCCAGCGTTTCTTTTGCTGGATGGTTTCGGACGTGGCCGGCGCGGCGCTCCGCCGCTGGTCAACGCTGCGCGGTATGCGCCCGCAAGCTCCCGTGCGTGTGGAAGGCGCCGACCTTTCGGCGCGCGACAACGCCTCGTTGGCGGCGGCACTCTCGGCTGTGGCGGGCTCGCTGCTGCCGTTGTGGGAAAACAAGCTACTCGACGCCGACGAGTTGTTGCGCCTGGTGTACCGCTTTGCTGGAGAGGCGGGGAAGATCAAGGACGGGTAGCCGGTCGATGATTGCGGGAATAGAACGAAAGGGGCCGGTTGCTCAAGTGGGTTTACCTGGATGCGAGAAGGAGGTGTTATGCAGGGAGAGAATGTGGGTGAAAGGGCAGAGAGGGCGCGTTTCGAAGCCCTGGGTGAGGTCACCCCGCAAGGTGAGTTTGAGGTGCTGGCGATCACCGCCGGCGCAGGCAACGGTTGGCGCTTCAGCGCGCCCGTGCTGGAGCAGTCGTTGGGCCTGTGGGACGGCGTGGAGGTCTTTATCGACCATGCCAGAAGCCGGCGCAGCGTGCGCGACCTGGCCGGGGTATGCGCCACACCTGCCTGGGATGGGGAGGCGCAAGGTGTGAGGGTGCGGATCAAGCCGGTGGGCCCTTCGGCAGAGCTGCTCGCCGACCTGGGTCGCGCATGGCTGGCAAACGGCGCTCCGCATCCGCGGGTGGGTTTCTCGGCCGATGTCGTGTTCACGGCGCACGGCCGCAACGTGCAGCAGATCGTGCGGGTTCACTCGCTCGACCTGGTGATCAACCCGGCGCGCGGCGGGACGTTCGTCCGCGCGCTCAACGCTACAGGAGTGGATATGTCTGAAGAATTGGAGACCATGCAAACGATTAGTTCGATCGACGAAAGCCAGCCGCAGGCCGGAGACCGGCTGGAGGCGCAACGCACCCAGTTGAGCCGTTACCTGCTGGAGGCCGGGCTGCAGACGGCCAAGCTGCCGCCGGCGATGGAAGCCTACGTGCGCGGGCAGTTCGAGGGTCGCGACTTTGAGCCGGCGCAGCTCACCCGCGCCATCAGCGAAGCCCGCAAGCTGATCTCAGACCTGATGGGGCCGGGCGCGGTGGTGGGACCGGGGCGCATCACGGGCATGTTCGATTCACGCGACCAGTTGCAAGCTGCGGTGGATGATCTGTTCGAAGTGCCGCGGGACGAATCGCTCAAGGGGCTCAAAGCGCACCGCCTGCAGGGCATCCGCGAGCTGTACCTGATGTTGACCGGCGACTACGATTTCCACGGCGGCTATGACCACAGCCGCGCTCAGCTCGCCCTGACCACCGATTTCACCGGACTGGTCAAGAACGCCTTGAACAAGATTGTGACCAACACCTGGGAGATGCTCGGGCGCGCCGGGTATGACTGGTGGACGAAGGTCTGCCTGGTGGAGCACTTCAACACGATCAACCAGATCACCGGCATCCTGGTCGGCACGGTGGGAGACCTGCCGGTGGTAGCAGAGGGCGCGGCTTACACCGAGCTGGTGGTGGGTGACTCGCCGGAAACGGCCAGTTTCACCAAGTACGGCGGGTACGTGCCGCTCACGCTGGAATTGATCGACCGGGATGAGACGCGCAAGTTGAAAGCTTACGCTCGCGAGCTGGCCAGCGCCGGCTTGCGCAAAATCTCGAAGCTGGTGGCGGCGATTTTCACCCAGGCGGGAGGGCTGGGGCCCATCCTGGCGGACGGCGGCACGCTGTTCAACGCGACTGCCGCGACGACCGCCGGCGGCCACCAGAACCTGCGCACGACCGCCCTGTCCGCCGCCGAGTGGGACGCGGTCGGGCAGGCGATCTACAGCCAGCCGATGCTGATCAAGAACTCGGCCGGGGTGTACGGGACGGGTCCCAAGATGGCGATCTCGCCCCGGTATTTGCTGGTGCCGCGCACGCTGCAACTGGCTGCCAAGCAAATCCTGTACCCCAGCCTGGAGCGGGCGGCCAACATATTCAGCGACAACCTGCAACGCGGCGAGCCGGGCGACGTGGTCACCGTGCCGGATTGGACGGACGCGACCGATTGGGCGGCGGCGTGCGATCCGCGGATTGCGCCGGCCATCTACGTGGGCGAACGATTTGGCATTTTGCCGGAGGTGTTCATCGCCGGCGACGAGCTGAGTCCGGCGGTCTTCACCAACGACGAGCACCGGCTGAAGGTGCGCCACTTTTTAGCTGTGTGGGTGAACGACTTCCGCCCCCTGCACAAGTCGAATGTGGCGGGTTAAGGCGCGGGGAGCCGGTGGTCAGGAGCAGTGTCCAGACCGGCGTTGAAAATGCCCTGGCTTGACGAGAGACAGAGCCGCAAGAGATTGTGTTGTTTATCTTTTGTAAAATGTGGGATTTGCCCCACATTTTACAGAAAAATCGAAACACAATCCCGCAAGTGAAGAAAGGGAGATTGCGATGGGGTATACGCACGACACGGAGTTTGCGCAGTTCATTGCGCCGAACCAGATCATCCGCACGGCGGGCGCCTGGACGGACCTGCTGGCGGCGAACGTGGTGCGCTCCGACCGGGCGACGGGCGTGGGCAGCTTTACCCTGTTCGTGCCGGTATTGGTGCCTTCGAACGCCGGCCCGCTCAAGGGCGCGCGCCTGAAGAGCATCGAGCTGCATTACAAGATCGCCACCGCAGCCGGGACGGCGTTCTCGGTCGAGCTGGAGAAGGTCAGCATCAATGCTGCCGGGGTGGTGAGCGGCGTGGCGGTGCCGGTGACGCTGGATGCCGGGCACGTCACCGACGGGCAGCGCCGCGCAGCCGGCGACCACCGCATGGTGGCGAGTCTCAACGAGCCTGCCTGGGTCGACAACGATGAGGTGTACTGGCTGAGCGCGGCCGTGTCGGCGGCGGCCACGACGGCTTTCAGCCTGTTTGGCGCGCTGGCGAACTACGATTGGCGGGTATGAACGAGAAATTTACCACCAAGGAGCAAAAAAGCAGGTAAGACGGTCAGCCGGTGAGAAAAGGGCTCAATGGATCTAAAAGTCAACGTGGTGAGAAGTCGATGATATGGAGGGTGGAGCGTTTGGCTGATCGCTGACCGTTAATCGCTATAAAAAGGAGGAAGGATGCCTGAAAAGGTGAAGGAGTTACTGCGGAGCCGCAAATTTTGGGCGGCGCTGGTGGGACTGGTGATGGTGGTGGTGCGCGGCTTCGACGCGGACTTCCCGCTCTCGGAGGAGCAGGTCACCTCGCTGGTCGCGCTGTTGGCGGCTTATATTCTGGGCACGGCGTTGGAGGGCAGCCGGTCGCCCACACCGCCGGCGCGCTAAAACTGTTGGCACTCAGCCCCGCATACAAGTGCGGGGCTGAGCTGCCGGGAACGCCCCTTTGGTTGAAAGGAAGCGGAGATGGCATTTGATTTGACGGCTGCGCTCGAGCGGGTGGAAGAGCTGTTGCTCGATACGGCAAACGTTCGTTTCAGCGAGGAGGAGATCACCGCCGCGGTCCGCCTGGCCCTGGCTGAGCTCTCGCTGGCTGCAGGTGAGGGCGTTGCGCTGGAGGGGCTGGACGGCGCGCTGGAGACGACCTTTGCGGAGCACCTGGCGCACCTGGTGGCGCTGGGAGGGGCGGGTTTTGCCGCCCTGGCGCGGGCTGGCTCGCGGGCCGATTGGGAGCTGCAGGACGCGGGCGAGTTCGCCAACCTGAACCGTTGGGCAGAGCAGCGCCTCCTGGAGTTCCGCGCGCTGCTCAACCGGGCCTACCCCGATGCGAACGCCCGGATGCGCGACCAGCGCCGCAGCCTGGCGCCGTGGGCAGGCTGGGCGGACGACTTTGGCGAGCGAGAGGAGGGTGGATGATGGAGATTGCCCTGGTGCATGGCGCCGCGACGCTGGCGTTGAACGGAAACGGGGTGAGCGGGGCGGTCGCGGCGGCGCGTTTTGCCGATGCGGAGATGCACATGTTGGACGTTGCCTTGCAGGGCGCGCCGGAAGACATCTCAGATGCGGTGACGGGCATCGCCCTGCTCCTGTTCGAAGCGATCCGCACCAACCGGCAAACGGCAGAGACCTGGGTTTACCTGCAGGTCACGCTGGCTGATGGCACGACCTGGCGCAGCCCGGTCCACGGCGGCTGGCTCACGCTGGCGCGTGGGGCTGCCGGGCGGCGGCTGAATGCGCAGGGGGTGCGGCTCAAGCTGGAGCGCGCGGACTGGTGGGAAACGGTCGAGCCGCGCTACGCGACGATCGGCAACCGGCACGGCACGTCGAGTGGGCCGGGAGGGGTGACGGTGTACAACCACAAAGACGCGCTGCACGATAATTTCATCGATATCGATGGGGTGAACGGCGACCTGCCCGCGCCGGTGCGGCTGCTGATGGACGGGGCGGGGATGAGCAACATCGAGGCTTTTTGCGGGTTGGGCTGCTACCTGGAGCGCAGCCAATTCCAGGTGCGCTACGAGGGCGAGAGCGGCAGCTCAGGCGCGGGGGTGACCGCGTCCATCCTGGCGGATGCAGCTTGCGCGGGCGGCAGTTACGCCGGCCTGTCCTGGTCGGGCGCCGCGGAGGTCAACGCGCGGCACTGGCTGGTCTCGCGCCAGGAGGCAGGAGGGCTGGCAGGGCGCATCTTTCGCCCGTTGCTGCGCCTTCAATCGGCAGTCGGCACCGACGAGGCGCTGTGGCTGGCGCTGATGGCCGGGTACAACGATGCGGGGACAGTCGAGCCGGTCTATCGCGGCGAGGCGGTGAGGGTGCACGCGGCGCGCCAGATGGTCGTGCTCCCGCCGCTGCCCTTGCCGCCCTGGCCGGCGCCTGCGGGCGGCTCAGAGAACATGCAGCTCTGCTTGCTGGCCCAGGCCGAAACCGCCGGCGCCCACACGCTGAACATCGACCAGCTTTTGCTGCTACCCTGCGATTCCTTCCTGCACCTGATGCCGGTGTTAACCACATTCCCGGCCTTCACCGTCGAGCATGACAGCCAGAGCGGCCTGTTGACCAGCGCCGGATATGCTTTTGGCTCGCACGTTGCGGAGGGGCCGGGCATCTGGCTGGCACCTGGACGGGCGCAGCGCCTGGTGTTCGCCTTTTCCCAGGGCACCGGCTGGGTGATCGACCACGCGCCGGTGGTCAATTTGCAGTATCGACCGCGCAGGCGGGTGCTATGAGCGCGTCGACCAGCGCCTGGAGTGTTCGTTTCGAAGAGCGCGATTTCAGCCGGCCCATCCCCGCCGGAGATATCCCATGGCGTGTCGAAAGGTTGACCTGGGAAGCCGAAGGGGGTCCGGCCGAGGGTGAACTGCGCGCCGAGGCCGGGCTGCCGGCGCTTCACGACCTGACCAACCGGCTGCGCTGTGGGGTGGCGATCGCCGATGAGAGCGGCGCGCCGTGCTGGTGGGGTTACGTTCATGCGGTCGAGCTGCACCTGGACGGGGTGATCTACCGGGTCACGCTGGACGGGCTGGCGAACCGGGTGGCGGTGCGCTGGGCAGATGAGGACCCTTACGTGGAAGAGGGTCCGCAGGCATTTCAATACCAGACTGCCTGGGAAGATGACCTGCCTTCGCAGCGCCGGTACGGAGTCAAAGAGATGGTCCTTTCGATCGGCGAGGGCACGCAAGCCGGGGCAGAGGCGGCGCGCCGGACTCATCTGACCAACCGGCGGCGACCTGCATCGAGCGCGATCCCAGGAGAACGGCTGGAGCGCCCCTTTGCCCTGGTTCATTTGCGCGGATGGTACGCCACGCTGAGCTGGCGCCTGTGGAGCGAGCCGCGCGGCTTCGCCGGAAACGTCCGCCTGGGGGGCTTTGACACAGACTTTGGGCACAGCCCCACGTACCAGCGGGTGGCGCAATCCTTCGTCACCGCAGCCGCCGGCGGCTGGGAAGCGGGCGAGATATGGCTGCGGCTTTGGAAAGTGGGCAGCCCGACCGACAGCCTGGCGGTGGAGCTGTGCGCCGACAATGCCGGCAGCCCGGGGAGCGCCCTGGCGAACCTGTCACTCGACGCCGGGCAGATTCCGGCCGAGCCGGCCTGGGTGCGGGTGGCGCTACCGGGAACGACTGTGCTTGGGCCTGCCACGACCTATTGGGTGCAGCTACGCCGCAGCGGGGCGGTCTCGGCGACACAGTTCCACCGCGTCAAGCGCGAGGCAGACGGCCTGATTGCGCCGGGGGTGTTCAGGGTTTACGACGGGGCGGCCTGGCAGACGGACGCGGTGGCAGCCGACCTGCTGGTGGGAGTTTTCGGGCGGGAGGAGAGCACCGCGCAGATCGCCAACATCTGCTCGCCGGATGCGGCGGGACAGTTCTTGAGCGGGGTGCGGGTTTTGGCTGCCAGCGGGGTGAAAACGCGCCTGTTCCGCGCCGGGAAGGCGAGCGCCCTGGCAGAGGTCCATCGCCTGCTGGAAATGGGGGATGCGGATGGCAACCGGCTGTCGGCGCGGGTGACCGAGGGGCGGTGGCTGCTGGTGGAGAAGCGTCCGCCGGCAGAAAGCCCGCGGCTGCGCATCTTGCCGGGCGGGGAGCTGGCGCAGCGCAACGGGCGGCGGCTGATCGCTGCGGAAAACCCGGTGGGGCAGTGGGCGCAGCTCGATCCGCTCCTGGAGTCCGGCGCGACCGGCGGTGAAACCGGGGCCGTGTACATCCGGCGCGCCGAGTGGCGCGCGGGGAGGCTGTCGGTGGGGTGGGAGTGAGATCAGGCGGGCGGCTTGCCGCGCAGCAGCTCACGCTCGGTTTCGTCGGCTTCTTTGAAGATGGATTGCACTTCCTGTTTGATCTCGGGGGTGGCGCTGGGCGTGTAGGAGATGAACTTGATCAGGTCGCGCGCCTGCTGGATGAGCTCCTTGACCTGGGCGAGGTAGTGGATGTCGAGGCGGCCAAGCTCGGCGGGCAGGGGCACCTCGCGCGCTTTCTGGATCAGCGCACGCGCGCGCTTGATGCGTTCGGCCATGGGGATGAGTCGAGCCATGGGCAAATCCTTTGAAATGGGGATAGAGCAATTGTAATCGATCCTGTGAGCCTCAACCGGCGCGGCGTGCCATCCAATTCGGGCGGTAGGGCGCCGTCTCCCTGAGTCCCGATGGTGGTTTTCTTTAGGGGCACGACCTGTCGCGCCCCTACTATAATATCTCTATGCTCCAACGCGCGGCCGACGCTTTGCACCGTAACCCATTCCCGCGCCAGTTCTGGCTGATGTTCTGGGGAATGCTGGTGAGCGCGATCGGCGCGCACATGATCTGGCCGTTCTTGCTGATCTACGCCAGCCAGAAACTCGACCTGCCCTTGGCGGCGATCGCCAGCCTGATGACGGTCAGCTCTGGAATGGGCCTGATCTCTTCTTTCGCCAGCGGGGCGATCGTCGACCGGCTGGGGCGCAAGTGGGCGATGGCGATCAGCCTGGTGATGAACGGGCTCGGGTACCTGGTCTTCAGCCAGGCGACCACGCTGCCGGGTTTTGCTCTGGCGATGGCGATCACCGGCACCTTCAATCCCATCTACCGGGTGGGCGCCGATGCGATGCTGGCCGACCTGGTCGGACCGGAAAAGCGCGCGGATGCTTACGCCTGGATGCGCATGGGCAACAACGTTGGGGTGGCGCTGGGTCCGGCGATCGGCGGTTTTGTTGCCACAACCTCGTACGCGCTGGCGTTTTACGCGGCGACCGCCGGGCTGGCCTTTTACGGCCTGCTGGTGGCCTTTTTTGCCCGCGAGACGCTGCCCGCCGGTAACCGGGCGGCGGGTGCGCTCGAACGCGAGCGTTTTGGGGGCTACGAGCGGGTCTTGCGCGACCGGGGCTACATGCGCTTCATCCTCAATTACATCCTGGTTTCGATGGTCATGGCGTTGATCTGGGTTCTGCTGTCGGTCTACACCAAAGAACAGTTCGGCATCCCCGAAAATCGCTACGGTTTCATCCTCTCCACCAACGCCTTGATGGTGATCCTCTTCCAACTGGGCGTGACGCAGGTGACCAAACGCTACGCCCCGCAACGGATGATGGCCTTGGGCTCATTTTTCTACGCTTCGGCGGCGCTGATCATCGCTTATGCGAGCGGGTTCTGGGGTTTTTGGGCCAGCATCGTGGTGATGACGGTGGGTGAGCTGGCGCTGGTGCCCACCTCCAGCAGCTACGCGGCCAACCATGCCCCGCCAGAGATGCGCGGGCGCTACATGAGCCTGTACGGCCTGACCTGGGGCGCGGCATCCGGGATCAGCCCGGTGGTGGGCGGGTTGTTGAGCGACACGCTCGGTCCGCGAGCCCCGTGGTTTGCGGGGGTGTTGATCGGGTTGGTGGCGGTGGCAGGATTCTTGCTACTGGAAAGGGGGAGTGATCTCACCCGGCGCTGAGCGCTAACGAATTCGGGCGGTGGGCGAATGGGGAGTTTATCTTCACGGGCACGGCACGTCGTGCCCCTGCTTGCCTGGTGGTGGGTTTGTCTCACCAACGGTGGCATGCTGTCTCGCTGACAACTGAGCTTCGTCTGCGGTCTGCTCCCTCCGGACGACCTTGCATTTTTGAATTTTTACGGCGGTTGATTTATGATACACTTTTAACATGACCGTGTCCGTTCTGGTCGCAACCCCGCATCAGGCCTTTGGGGAGTTACTGCGCCTGAGCCTGGAAGAAGAGGGGCGTTTCCGCGCCCGGTTGGTCCATTCTGCTCATGAAGCGGCAGGCACCCTCTCAGCCCCCGACTACCAGATCGCCATACTGGATGGAGACCTGCCCGATATGTCTCTGTCCGAGCTGGTCAGCCAGTTGAAGAGCGGTCTGCCCTCGCTTAAGCTGATCCTGATCCCCCCCGAAAACGATCCCAAGCACCCGGCGCTGGCCGGCGTGGCCTACCACGGTTACCTGTTGCGCCCGTTTTACCAGCCAGACCTGATGGCATTAATGGAGAACCTGGTCAACGGCAATCACAAATCGTCGGCGGCGGGCCTGCCCGACTGGCTCAACGCCAGGCTTTTCGATGCCGAGCTGGCGCTGACCAACGCGCGCGGCGGTTTGCTGGTGACCCAGACCGGCGCCAGCCTGCCGAGCGGTGACCTGCCCGAGACCACCGCGCTGGAGCTGCAGGCTGCGGCTGAGCGCGCGCTGACCGGCAGCGAGCGCACCGACCTGGTGCGCTTTGTGCGCCTGCCCGGCCAGAGCAAAGATCATCTCTTTTATATCACGCTGGTGGCTGATGACCTGGCGCTGGCGCTCACCTATACGGTCGGCACCCCTTTAAGCAAGGTGCGCCTGCAGGCGGCGCAGATCGTGGCAGCGTTGGGCGCCCAGGCGCAGGATGCTCGACCGTCCCGGTCGAGCCGGCCGATCGTTTCATCGCCCGAAAGCGCCAAAAAGATCGCCACCCAGCCGGCCAGCGTGCCCGCGGACGAAGCCGGTGACGCCAAAGCGGGCGAGACCGACCTGATGGGCATCGAAGAAGAAGAAGAGCCCGAGGTGGCAGAGATCGACCTGGCAGCGCTGCTGGGACCGGTGCCCCCACCCGACCCCGGAAAGTCGGAGCCGGCCGGATGGGTGCCGGAGGTGTCGATGTCGCTGCCGCGCACCCCAGATGAGTCGCTCGAGTCGTGGGACGTGGCCAATGCGCCGTCAGCCGGCACCGACACCAGCCAGGAGGAGGCGCTCTTCCCGTGGGATCTGCCGGAGGAGGAAGAATCCGGGCAGGCCGGCGGCGGGCGTGCCCAACCGGCGCCGGCCCGGGACCAGAAAGACGCCGCCCGCGCCTGGGCAGATGTGTTAGGCGCGCTCCCACCCGCCGACGAAGACGCTACCCGCCCGGTGACCTATACCGCTGGCTCCTGGCCGGCCGCGACCAGCGCCGCAGATGAAACCGTCCCCGTGCAGGTTGCCCCCCCGGGGGAGGGTCCGGCGCGCGCGCAGGCAACGGTTGACCAGGTGGAAAGCGTGGATGGCGTGTTACAGAAGCGCTTCTTGCGGCTGGACGAGCCGCCCGTCGACGACCAGGAAGACACGCGCCCTCACGTGCTGACCAACCTGACCTCTATCCAACAGATCGAGCCGGCTTCACCGGCTTTCTCGCAGCTCAGTTACACCTGTGTGCTCATTCCACGCCTGCCACAGCACCATCTCACCGGCCTGTTGAGCGACCAGCTCAGCCAGTGGGTGCAGCAGTTGTGCCTGGCGTTCGGCTGGCGCCTGGAGGGAATCGCCATCCGTCCCGATTACCTGCAATGGACGGTCCAGGTGACACCGCAGATTGCGCCGTCCAACCTGGTGCGCATCATCCGCCAGCGCGCCTCCGAATCGATCTTCCAGGCCTTCCCAGCGCTGGCGATCGCCAATCCTTCCGGAGACTTCTGGGCGACCGGCTACCTGATTGTCGGCGGTCCCCAGCCGCCTTCCCCCCGTTTGTTGCGCGATTACATCGCCGAGACCCGGCGCCGGCAGGGCGTCACCCCGACCGGCGAGTCGGTCGCGCTGGTGACCGGCAACCGCTCGACGCTTTCCCCGGGTGGGGAAAATCGCCCCTCCCGCTGAGTTCCCTTTCAACGGATAAACCGTATGCCTCCAACGCTTTACTTAATCGATGGGCACGCGCTGGCTTACCGGACTTTCTTCGCGCTCACCGCCGGCGGCAGCACCCGCCTGACCACCTCTTCCGGGGAGCCGACTGCCGGGGTCTTCGGATTCGCCAGCGTGTTGCTGCGCCTCTACGAGCAGGAAAAGCCCGAATACCTGGCGGTGACCTTTGACGGGGGGCATTCGTTCCGCGATCAGGAATACGCCGGCTACAAAGCCACGCGAGCCAAGATGCCGGATGACCTGCGCGTGCAGATGAGCCGCATCCGCGACCTGGTGGACGCTTTCGGCATCCCGCGCCTGGAGATGGACGGCTACGAAGCCGACGACATCCTGGGTTCCATCGCGCGCCAGGCGGTCAAGGAGGGCTTTGGGGTCAAAATAGTCACCGGCGACCGAGACCTGTTGCAACTGGTGGACGAGCGGGTGATCGTCAACCTGGCGGGCAGCAAGTTGAGCGAAGCCAAAGATTACACCCCCAAAGATGTGCAGGATTTCCTCGGCGTGCGCCCCGATCAGGTGGTGGATTACAAAGCCCTGGTGGGTGACACCTCCGACAACATCCCCGGGGTGAGCGGGGTGGGCGAGAAGACGGCCGTCTCGCTGTTGCAAACCTACCCTACCCTGGACGACATCTACGCTCACCTGAACGAGCTGCCCGCGCGGGTGAAGACGCGCCTGGAGGCGGACCGCGACAAGGCCTACCTCAGCCAGCGGCTGGCGCAGATCAAGACCGACCTGCAGATCACCCTTGACCTCAAAGCGGCGCGCACCGACGACGTGAACGTGGAACAGGTCGAAGCGTTGTTTGCCCAGCTCGAGTTCAAAGCGTTGAGCGATCGCCTGCGCAAGCTTTTCGGGAAAGCCACCCCAGAAATGGAGAGCGGTAGACCGGAAAAAGAAGCGGCTCCGGCACAGGCACAGCGCAAGGCGGCGCAAAAAGGGCAGCTCTCGCTGTTCGATGAGCCGGTCGTCCGTGTCGGCGAGCCGCCGGCTTACCAGCTCGAAACGGTCGTGGTGGATACGCCCGAGCGCCTGGCGGCGCTGCGCGAGAAGCTCGAGCGCGCCGATTGGATCGCCTTCGACAGCGAGTCGACCTCTACCGACCCGCTGCGCGGCGATCTGGTGGGAATCTCGCTGGCGGTGGAGGAAGGCACGGGCTATTACATTCCGGTTGGTCACCGCACCGGCGAGCAACAACTGGCGTTGGAGCAGGTCGCGTCGGCTTTGAGACCCGTGATGGGCGATGCGCGCAAACCCAAGCTGGGGCAAAACCTCAAGTACGATATGCTCATGCTGCGCGTGCACGGCATCGACTGCGCCGGAATCGCTTTCGACACGATGCTGGCCGAGTGGCTGATCGACCCGGCGTCGCGCAGCCTGGGCTTGAAAGAGATGGCCGACCGCTACCTCGGCGCGCAGATGACCCACATCCAGGAGCTGATCGGCAGCGGCAAGGGACAGATCAGCATGGCAGAGGTGCCGGTCGCGCAAGCCGCGCCCTATGCGGCGGCGGACGCTGAGGTGACCCTGCGCCTGCGCCCCATTCTCAGCGAGGGGATGCGCCGCACCAACGTGGAGCATTTGTTCAACGAGATTGAGATGCCTCTGGTGCCGGTGCTGGCTCAGATGGAATGGAACGGCATTGCGCTGGATACGCCTTTCCTCGAGCGCATGAATGATACCCTCAGCCGGCGGCTGGCAGAGATTGAGAGCGAGATTTACGCCAAGGTGGGGCATCCCTTCAACATCAATTCCACCCAGCAGCTCTCCAGGGTGCTGTTCGAAACGCTGCGCCTCGAACCGCCCGACCGGCGGAAAAAGACTTCCAGCGGGCATTTTTCCACATCCGCCGACGTGCTCGAAGAGCTGCGCGGCAAGCACCCGGTGGTCGACCTGGTGCTGGAAAATCGCGAATTGGCCAAGTTGAAATCCACCTACGTGGATGCGCTGCCGCTGCAGGTCAACCCGCGCACAGGCCGCGTGCACACCAGCTTCAACCAGACCGGCTCGGTCACCGGGCGGCTGGCCTCTTCGGAGCCGAACCTGCAGAACATCCCCACCCGCACCGACCTTGGGCGGCAGGTGCGCAACGCCTTCGTGGCCCAACCCGGCTGGCTGTTGCTCTCGGTGGATTACTCGCAGATTGAGCTGCGCATCGTGGCGCACGCCGCGCAAGATGAGGCCATGTTGTCAGCGTTCCGCGCCGGGCAGGATATTCACGCCACCACGGCGGCGGCGGTCTACGGCGTCCCCCTCGGTCAGGTCGATAAGTCGATGCGCCGCCACGCCAAGGCGATCAATTTTGGCCTGATCTATGGGATGAGCCCGTTTGGGTTGAGCCGCTCCACCGGCCTGACCCTGGCGGAGGCGGAAAACTTCGTCAAGGCTTATTTCGAGCAATTCCCAGGGGTCAAGCGCTACCTGGACGAAACCCGCTCGCTGGCCTCTCGCCAGGGGTTCGTCGAGACGCTTATCGGTCGGCGGCGCTACTTCCCCAACCTGGCGGAGGGTGGCAACGCTGCGCTGCGTGGGCGGGAAGAGCGTGAGGCGATCAACGCACCCATCCAGGGCACCGCAGCCGATATCATCAAGCTGGCGATGATCCACCTGCCGGGCGCGCTGGAGAATGCCGGCAGCCAGGCGCGCCTGCTGCTGCAGGTGCACGATGAGTTGTTGCTGGAAGTGGCGCGCGAGGAATTGACCTCCACGGCACGGATCGTGCAGGAGGTGATGGAAAACGCTTACCAACTGTCGATCCCGTTGAGCACCGAGGCGCGTTACGGGCTGAACTGGGGCGAGATGGAGGTGTTGGAAGGCTGACGAAATGCTTCGAGGCGAAGATCAGCGGGCACATTGCAATTGCCATACATTCTTTGCCGGTTCACTGTCGATTTCAGGAAATGTGATATTCTTAAAATTATGGCGGGTAACCAGGCTGTCTTCCAAAAATCGTTGAACCAGGGGCATTCAGCCGCCTGGGACCAGGACTGGCTTAAGGCGGCGGAATATTACAACGCCGCTGTCGAGGAATTTCCCGAAAACGCCCTGGCGCTCTCCAGCCTGGGGTTGGCCTTCTTTGAGCTGGCCAATTACGACCGCGCGCTGGACTGCTACCAGCGCGCCGCGCGGGTCGCCCCGGCGGATCCGGCGCCCCAAGAAAAGCTGGCTTACATCTACGAGCGCATGGGTCGCTTGAAAGAGGCCGCCGAGGCTTCGTTGAACGCAGCCGAGCTGCACCTGCGCGGTCGCGATGCGGAACGCGCGATTGACAACTGGAAGCACGTGCTCAGCCTTTACCCGGAGCACCTCTCGACCCGCCAGCGCCTCGCCGCAGTGTATGAGCGCCTCGGCCGGCGTGAAGAAGCCGTGCACGAGTACATCGCGGTCGCCAGCATCTCGCAGCACGCCGGTGACCTCACCCGCGCGATGAAATCGACCGAGTACGCGCTGCGTCTGGCGCCCGATAGCCAGGAAGCCCGTTTCGCGCTGCACACCCTGCGCAGCAACCAGATTTTACCGCGCCCGGCGCGCCCGAAAGGCGGCGCAGGGCCGGTGGCGATGGCCAGCGTGAAAGAGATGGAAGGCGGCATAGGGCAGGGTGACCAGGAAATCGAGCTCGACCCGGTGGACGAGACGCGCCAGAAAGCCCTGGTGCAGCTCGCTGCGCTGTTGTTCGAGCAGGCCGAAGATGCTGAGGTTGAGACCACTGCCCGGCGGGGGCTGAATGCCCTGACGCGCGGTTCGATCGGTCCGTTCAGCAGCGGCAGCGATAAAGCGCGGATCATTTTGCATCTTGGGCAGGCGATCGATTCACAAACCCAGGGCGACCAGGGACAGGCAGCGACCGAGCTGGAACGCGCCCTCGAATTGGGTTTGCGCAGCCCGGCGGCCTACTTTGACCTGGGCCTGCTCTACCGCAACCGGGATGAAGAAAAAGCCTTGCGCAACCTGCGCGAAGCGGTCAAGCACCCCGAATATGCGCTGGCTGCCAGCCTGCTGCTGGCGCAGATCAATCGCTCGCGCGGCAACCTCAACGAGGCGGCTGCCGATTATATGCGCGCGTTGGGCATGGCGGACGCCGAGATGGTCAGCGAGGAACAGGCCGACGAGCTGCGCCAGATCTACGAGCCGCTCATCGATGCGTTGAGCGAGGAAACCGACCCCGAAGCGTTGAAAGGCATCTGCACGACCATCTCGTCACAACTGCAGCGTTCCGACTGGCGCTCGTTCTTGCGCATGGCGCGGCAGAACCTGCCGCCCCAATCGCCGGAGAGTCCGCCCACCCCGGTGGCCGAAATGCTGCTCGAATCGCGCAGTAGCACCGTGGTGGAAACGATCAGCCATGTCCGCGAGCTGGCCGCGAAAGATCGACCGCACTCGGCCATGGAAGAGGCCTTTTTCGCCGTGCAGCTTGCGCCAACCTACCTGCCGGTGCATATCGAGATCGGCGAGCTGTTGCTAAAAGAAGGCCGCACCGAAGAAGCGGTAAAGAAGTTCATGACGGTCGCCGACCTGTACAACACGCGCGGCGAATCGGCGCGCGCGGTGCGCATCATGCGCCGGGTGCTGGAGATATCGCCGATGGACGTGCGGGTGCGCGAGCGCCTGATCAACCTCCTGGAGGCGCAGGAGAAGGTCGACGAAGCGCTGAAAGAATATGTGGAGCTGGCTGAAAATTATTATCGCCTGGCCGAGTTGGACAAGACGCGCCAGACGTATCTGGATGCGTTGAAGATCGCTCAAAAATCGAAGAATAACCGCGCCTGGGGGGTGGAAATTCTGAGCAAAGTTGCCGATATTGACATGCAACGGCTCAATTTCCGCCAGGCGTTGCGCATCTTTGAACAGATCCGCACCATCCAGCCCGACAACCAGGCCACGCGCATCCAGATCATCCAGTTGCAGATGCGCCTGGGACAGACGGCGGCGGTGATGACCGAAGTGGATTCGTACATCAACCTCGTAGAGAGCTCCGGTCGCCGCGCCAAAGCCGTGGAATTTCTCAACAACCTGATCCAAGAAGGCGACGCGCTCCCCGATTTCCGTCGGCGGCTGGCGGACCTGTACGCTCGCGAGGGGCGGGTAGAGGAAGCCGTCGCCCAACTGGATGCGGTGGCGGACGCCTACGCCGGACAGGGAAAGATGCTCGAGGCGATCAACATTCTCGAGACGATTGTGGCGCTCAAGCCCAAAAACGCAGAGGATTATCGCCAGGCGCTGGCGGAGCTGCGCAAGCAGAGCCTGCGAAAATGAGTTGCTTAACGAATGAGACCGGCTTCGCCGGTCTCATTCGTTAAGGAAAAATTCCTCCCCTTCCAGTCCCAGCACCACGCGCGTGGCGCGGAAAGCCAGCGGAGGCAGGGCGTTGCGCGGAAAAAATGCTGCCGCTCCGGCGTCGTCGCCGGGCCGCAGGCTCCCTCCGCTGATCCGCGCCTGGTAGGCGATGACCATGTCTGCGCCGTTGGGATGCTCTCGCCCGGGGACCACGCCCAACAGGCGGACGATCTCAACCTCCAGCCCGGTTTCTTCGAGGCATTCGCGCCTGGCAGCGCGGGCGGGATCTTCGCGGGCGTCGATGAACCCGGCTGGGACAGTCCATAACCCCACCCCCGGCTCGTTGATGCGCTGAACGAGCAAGACCTGCCCGTCCTGTTCAACCAGCACGGCCGCGGCCACTTTGGGATCTTCGAAGTGAATCCAGCCGCAACTGGGGCAGGCAGCCCGTTGCTTGCCAAAAAGCATGCGGGACACCAGCGGTGTCCCGCAGTTGGGGCAAAAGTTGACCTGAAAGGGACTCACCTCAGCTCCGCCGGCGCAGGAACAACGCCGCGATGCCTGCCAGCAGCGCCAGCCCGATCAGCGCCGCCTGGGCGACGCGCGTGGGGCTCCAGAAGGCGCGGGCTGCGCCGAATGTCTCAGCCTGTCCGGCTTCACGGCCGGATGGCGCCGAAGTGATGGGAGCCTGCCCGATGATTTTGCCGGCCTGTTCTTCCGCCGGAAGACCGAGCACCGGATTCACCGCATCGGAGGGGGAGGCTGCCACGCGCTCGGGTTCTTCAGCGGGTTGCTCAGGGAGCGCTTCGGCGGCCTGCGGGGGCAGGCTGTAGGGAGGCGTGTAATTGCCCGTGCCGGGGTTGGTGTTGGGGGCGGTTTGCCCGTCATAGGTGACGATGCCGCCGCCCTGCGGTTGGTAGTATTCCGCGCCGCCGCCAAGCCCGGTGCCGTCACCGCCGCCCATGGGCGAACCGATGGTATCTTCGCTGTAGGTGACGATGCCCCCCGACGTGTCGACGTTGCCGTCGCCGCCACCACCTCCTTTACCGTACGCCAGGCCGCTGTCGAGACCCATCGCGCTGTTGCTGCTGCCCCAGTTGATCACCGGGGGCGACGTGGCCTCTGAGGCGGCGGCTGCGGCCATCGCCGTGGGCTGGGGAGCCATTTGGGCGGAGGGCGCTTCGGCTGGCGCGCTTTCTTCCATCGCTTTCAACGCCTGGTCGGCGGTGGTGACCTCGGGTGCCGGCGCCATGGCAACCTGCGTGGCCAGGCGCGCGCCAGGCAACAGTTGCAGGACGAGCGCCGCGATCACCGACAGGGTGGCGACCGCCGCGGAAAAGCGGACGGTTAAAAACTGCGGGAACCAGGATTTGCGCGCGTATTGCCGCGCGACTTCCGGCGAAAGGGTGAAGTTGCGGGGGGCGCGATACCTGGGCGCGCTGCGCAGCAAGGTGCGCGTGGCCGATAATTCATCCAGCGCCAGCCGCCATTCTGGGTTCGCTTTCAACTGCGCTTCCAGTTTTTGGGTCTCGGCTGGGGAGAGCTGTCCATCCAGGTAAGCGGAAAATTTCTCGTAATCTCTAAACGATAAGTGGTTCATGCGTCCCTCTCACTTTCAAGACGGAAAGCAGGGGGCAAAAGTTCCCAGAATCGGTGGAGGCAGTCGCGCAGCTTCAGGCGCGCCCGCGCCAGGCGGCTTTTGACCGTTCCCAGCGGGCGATTCAACGAGGCAGATACTTCCAGGTAGTCCATGCCCTGGATATCAACCATGATCACCACAGCGCGAAATTCGCCGTCCAGCCCTTTCAGGCAATCTTGCAGGGCGCGGTTCAGCTCCTCCTTTTCGAGCGCCTCTTCCGGAGAGGGGCCGTCGTCGGCCATCCAGCCCGGCGATTCGATCTCCTCGTCGTCTTCGTCAACCGGCACCAGGGGCACGGTCGGGCGGCGCTGCTGGCGGCGCAACTCGTCGTAGCAGGCATTGGTGACCATGCGCATCACCCAGGCGCGGAATGATCCGCCGCGAAAGCTATCCATGGCGCGGTAAGCGGAGAGGAAGGCGGTTTGGGTGACATCTTCAGCCAGGTCCGAATCGCCCAGCATGCGCATGGCCAGGTTGAAGGCCATATCCTGATAGGCCAGCACGAGGCGGTTGAAGGCATCCAGGTCGCCCTGGCGAGCCCCTTGAACCAGCGCCGCTTCATCCATGTGTGGCTCCCCTCTGCGCCAGCCAGCCCCAAATGAGCCGCCACAACCCCATGCCGAAGGCCGTGGTCAGGGCGAGCACCAGGATGAAGATGGGTGGGATGGCGGCGTTGAGCCAAAGCCCGCGCAGCCAGGCCACCAGCGGGGCGGAGAAAAAGCCGGCGAGCGCGGCCCGCCAGGCATCCAGGGGGTGGGAGGCAGTTTCGGCGCGGTAAACGCCGAGCCAAGGGGCAAGCGCCGCCCAACCTGCCAGGGAGGGGAGAAGTGTTGCCCAGAGCCGTGTGTTGAACTCGTGGTTGTGAAAATAAAAACCAGCCACGCTTAACGTGAGGATCGCGACGAAATCACCTCCCAGCAGAGCGGCTGGAATGCGGCGAGTTGCGGGCATGAGGATATTGTACCAAATTTATCTTCGGTTGGCGGCGGAGACCGCAAGACCCCGGTGATCGATCGATCAGCTTTCGGATGCCGAGACCGCCCTCTTGCGGCGGTCGAACTGCCAGGCGAACACGGCCAGGGAGAGCGCGGCAAGGATGAAAAACACCGCGGTGAGGTAGGTGTTGGTGATTCCGGCGATCAAGGCTAGCGGCTCGGCGCTGGTGACCGCATGCCCGGTCTGTAACCCGCTGAACGCCAGCACCTGGGCGGTGAAGATCGAACCCATCAGCGGCAGACCGGTGGTGTTGCCCAGGGTGCGCGACAGGCTGACCAACCCAGACACCACCCCCAACCGTTCGCGCGGCGCAGCGCCCATGATCGCGCTGTTGTTGGGCGACTGGAAAATCCCAAACCCGAGGCCAAGCGGGATCAGGCGCAGGACGATACCGAGTGGACCGATCCCCTGGTGGAGGGTAGCCATGCCCAGGCAGGCGAAGATCATAATGACCAGCCCAACCAGGCTGATCACGCGTGAGCCAAAGCGGTCGGAAAGCGACCCGGCCAGCGGGGCGACCAGCCCCATGGCAATCGGGTTGGCCATCATCAACAGGCCGACCATCTGGGTGGAATAGCCCAGCACGTTCTGCAGGAAGAAGGGCAAAATGAACCCGCCGGCCAGGACGATGAACACCAGGAAGCCCATCAACAGGTTGGCGCTGATCAATGGGTTGCGAAACATGCTCAGGTCAACCATGGGCTGGCTGGCGCGCCGCTCGACCACCAGGAAGGTGACCAGCCCGGCGATCGCCACGCCGAGCAAAAGCAGCACCGGGAGCGTGCGAAAGCCTTCGTTTTGGCCCATCGTCATGCCCAGGGCGTAGGCGCCCATGGTCGAAAACAGGATCAACGCGCCGACGGCATCGAAGCGCTGTCCCTTGCGAACGGCTTTGCTGGCGGGGACGAAGCGGCGGATGATGAACCAGGTGAGAATGCCGATGGGGATGTTAACCCAGAAGATCGAGGCCCAACCGAACAGGCCGATCAGCAAGCCCCCTAACGGCGGACCGACAGCGATGCCCACCGATACGGTGCTGCCCATCACGCCCAGCGCGCGCCCGCGCTCGTTGGAGGGGAATATCTCGGTGACGATGGCGCTGCCAAGGGCTTGCATAAAAGTGGCGCCCAGCCCCTGGAGCGCGCGCGCGGCAATCAGCCACCCGACCGTGGGGGAAAGCCCGCACAACAACGAGCCGAGGGTGAAAACCGTCAGCCCGCCCATGTAGAGCTTTTTTTTATCGAACATGTCGCCCAGGCGCGCCGCGCCGAGCATTAACGAGGTCAGCACCAGGGTGTAACTGAGGATGACCCATTCGATGGTCGCCAGGCTGGTTTGGAACGAGTCGACCAGGGTTGGCAGCGAGATGTTGACGATGCTGGCATCGAGGGTGGCCATGAATACCCCCATGCCAATTCCGGCGATGGCCACCCATTTATTTTGCGGTTGTGCTTCAGCCATGCGGATGATTTTACCACCCTTGGGTGACCCTCTCCAACCGGGGAAGGTGATATTCTGAGCCGGTCCATGCCGGGCCGGCCCATCGCCGTTGTGCCGGTTTGCAGTGGGATGCAAGCCTGCCCTGAATCCTCTACTTGTTATACAATACGGTTAACAATCGCAATGTCATAATCGACCATCGCCCACTCTTTTCTCTCTTCGCTCTTCACTCATCACTCATCACTCATCACTCATCATTCATCATTCATCATTCATCACTCATCACTGATAGACTCTCCTCCATGAACTGCATTCGCATTCTTGAACCCAATCGTGTTGAACTGGCCCAGATCCCCACGCCGCAGCCGCGCGAGGATGAAGTGCTCATCCGTGTCGCCGCATCGGGCATCTGCGGCACCGACATCCACATCCTGCGTGGAGAATACATGGGCGGCTACCCGGTGATCCCCGGCCACGAGTTCAGCGGCACGGTGGTCGAAGCCGGCCGGGCGGTGACCCGCTTTCGCCCCGGTGACCGGGTGGCCGTAGAGCCGAACATTCCCTGCGATAACTGCTTTGAATGCCTGCACAACCGCCAGAATTTTTGCCTCAACTGGCAGGCGGTGGGCGTCACGCTGCCGGGCGGGATGGCCGAGTTTGTGGCCGTGCCGGAAAAGCAGGTTTTCCTCACCGGCGAGTTGCCCTTTGAGCAGGCAGCTTTCGTCGAGCCGCTTTCGTGCGTGCTGCATGGGCTGGAAAAGCTGGCCTTGAAGCCCGGCGAGACGCTGGCGCTGCTCGGCGCGGGTCCCATTGGCATCCAGTTGCTGCGGGCGGCGCGCCTGCAAGGGCTAACCGCGATCAGCGTGGCCGAGCGCAACCCGGCTCGCTTGGCTTTCGCCAGGCAGTCCGGCGCGGACCAGGCTTTTTCCAGCCTCGACGAGCTGCGCCCGGACGGGTACGATGCGGTGATCGACGCCACCGGCGCGCCGGCAGTCATGCGCCGCAGTATCGACCTGGCTCGCCCCGGAGGGCGAGTCTTGTGGTTCGGCGTGCCGCCGGCAGGCCAGGAGATGACCTTCGAGCCGTTCAAGGTTTTCCGCAAAGGGCTGGCAATCTATGGGTCGTTCACCTCGCTGCGCAATTCTTACCAGGCGGTCGACTTGCTGCGCAGCGGGCGGCTTCAGGTGGGCGACATCGTCTCGCACCGCCTGCCGCTGGACGAGTTCCTGCGCGGCTGCCAGTTGATCGAACAGGGCGCGGACGATGTGCGCAAGGTGATTATCCTGCCGAACGGACCTGGGGAGGTGTGAGGTTTCAAGCAGCCAGGGTTGTTTCGTTTGATCGATTGTGTTTCAATTTTTCGATAAAAGGTGGGGAAAGCCCACATTTACAGAAAATAAATTACACATTCGTTTGATCGTGAGGCTGGGAGGGGACATGGCGGTTGAATCCATTTTGCACAACCCGCACCTGAATGGTGAGCCGTTCTACTGGCCGGCCGGGCCGGTCGGAATCCTCTTGCTGCATGGGTTCACCGCCACACCGGTGGAGGTGCGCTCTGCCGCGGAGCGCCTGTGCGCGTTGGGCTACACCACCGCCGGGCCTTTGCTGCCGGGGCACGCCACCCATCCTGCCGATTTGAACAAAACCCGCTGGCAGGCGTGGGTCGATGCTGGCGAAGCGAGCTATCAGCAGTTGAAAGCGCAATGCGAGCGGGTGGTGTTGGCCGGCGAGTCGATGGGCGCGGTGACCGCGCTTTACCTGGCCACGCTGCATCCGGAAGCCGGGGCGGTTCTGGCCTTTGCTCCCGCGGTTCGCTTGCGCGTCTCCGCGGCCCAGCGTCTCCAGCTTCGGCTTCTCTCGCCTTTCGTTGAAGGCGTCCCAAAAGGTGGGTTGGACGCTTCGGACAACTGGCAGGGATACAAGGTCAACCCGCTCAAAGGGGTGTTGCAACTGCTGGCGATGCAGCGCGCCTTGTTTGCAAGGCTGCACCTGATCCGCCAGCCGCTTTTCGTGGCGCAAGGGCGTTTTGACACGACCATCGACCCGCACGCGGGCGAGCTGGTGATGGCCGGCGTGTCCTCAACCGTCAAGGAGCTGCACTGGTATGAGCACTCCAGCCACGTGATCTTGATTGACCGGCAACTGGACGAAGTCATCCGCGACGTGGATGGGTTCCTGACCCGGGTGCTGTGAGACCGGGGGAGGCGGATGGGTCGGACGGGTGATGTTCCGAATGGCGCGCGCGGCCTGGGCCGGGCGGCTGGCCGGATGGGTATTCGCCAGGATGTGCTTTCTTGGGTGTGCTTCTCCTTTTCAGTAAAACATGACTCGCCCCGAATTTAATCTTTCATAAGCGCGTTGAATCGAATAATCCCCACCCCCTGTAATCCCCCGCCCCAAGGCGGGGGAAACCTGGTGAAAAACAGGCAACTGGGGTGCGTTCGCGCCCCAGTTGCCTGTTTTTCACGATCTTCTCCCCTTCACCGTTTCGGGGAAGGGGACGGGGGATGGGGTTCTTCGATATGAAATACCCCGAATATTAAATTCGGGATGATTCATGTTTCACTGAAAAATATTCACACAACCGCTCCCTGTTGCCGGGATCGGCGCTTGCGCGAGACAGAGCGCAAGGTCGCTATGTTGCCTTACACTTTGTATTTGCGCAGCAGGTCGTCCAACCCTTCGCGCAGCAGGTAAGCCTCGGTCTTGCCGGTTTTTTGCGCCAGACCGGCCAGTTTTTCGAGCTGTGTCTGGGTGTAATAGCTGGTCTTGGTGATCATTTGCGAGCTGGTCGGCAGGCAGACCCGGTTGCGTCCGAGGCGCTTGGCGCGAAACAGCGCCTCGTCGGAGCGCCGGAACAGGCTTTCCCAGTTGTTGCCATCGGATGGGTACTCCGCCACGCCGGCGGAGACCTGGATGTTAATCCGGCTCTTTTTCTCGCCGATTTGCACTTCCACCGGTGAGCTCTCGATTGCCCGGCGCACCTCTTCGGCCAGCACGAAAGCCGTTTCGGCGCGGCTGTCGGGCAAGATGACGACGAACTCGTCCCCGGCATACCGCCCGACATAGCCGACCTCCTTGAGGTTATTCGTCAGCACCAGCGCCACCCGGCGCAGCACCTCGTCGCCGGCGTAGTGACCAAACTGCTTGTTGATCGCGTCGAACTCGTCGATGTCGAGGTTGATGATCGCGATGCTGGTGTGCTCGTTGCCGGCTGCCTCGCGCACCTGCTCGAAGCGCGCCACCAGCCCGGCTCGTTTGAGCAGGTTGGTCAGGGGATCGCGCTCTTCGATCTCGGAGTACAGCACGATGGCGTTTCCACCGGGTTGCTTGGCCCTGAGCAGCGCGTCGTACGCCTGGCGCACCAGCTCATCGACGGTGATCGACGCGCTTCCGGCGGCGAAAAAAGAGACCCCAATCGTCACGCCCACCGGCAGCTGAAGCGGGGTCCCCTGGTGGTCGATTTCGAGGGGGCGGCCTTCGACGCCGCTGCGCACCGCTTCGGCCAGTTCCAGCGCTTGATCGAGCGGCTGACCGCTGAGCACGAGGAGGAATTCGTCGCCGCCGATGCGCCCGGCAACTCCGCGGTCGCGGGCGACTTCCGCCAGCACGCCCGCCACGAGGCGAATGAAGGCGTCGCCGGCCAGGTGCCCATAGGTGTTGTTGATGCGCAGCAACTGGTTGCAGTCGATGTACAGCGTGGTGATGGGTTGGTTCTTCTGGCTGGCCAGGGCGAGCTCGCTCTGCAGCCGGTCGAGCACCTCGGCTCGGGACAGCAGTCCGGTCAATTCGTCGGGGGACATGTTCGGCTCCTTGTAACATACATATATCAGTATATGTATAAGTATATATGTATATTTATGAATGTCAATGGGGGCGAGTTATCAGTTATGCAAACTGGGCTATAATCATGCCATGCCACCTCACCCTGTCCCCCTGGTCATCGGAATTGCCGGAGGAACCGGTTCGGGCAAGACCACCGTGGTTGCGAACATTCTCGCCCGCGTGGGGCGCGACCGGATCGCCTGCCTGCCGCACGACTCCTACTACCGCGACCTGACCCACCTGCCGCTGGACGAGCGCATGAAGGTCAACTTCGACCACCCCGATTCCCTCGAAACGGATTTCCTCGTCGAACACATCCAGTGCCTCAAGCGCTGGGAGCCGGTCGACGTGCCGGTGTACGATTTTGCCAACCACAACCGCACCAACCGCTCGGTGCGCGTCGAGCCGCGCCGGATCATTCTGGTGGATGGCATTCTCATCTTCTACGAGCCCGCCCTGCGCAAGATGTTCGATGTCAAGATCTTCGTCGACACCGACGCCGATATCCGCTTTATTCGCCGGCTGCAGCGTGACCTGTACGAGCGCGGACGCACCACCGAGTCGGTCATCCGCCAGTACCTGGAGACGGTGCGCCCCATGCACCTGGAGTTTGTCGAGCCGACCAAGCGCTACGCCGACGTGATCATCCCGGAAGGCGGGCTCAACGCCGTCGCCATGGACATGGTCGTGGCGCGCATCGAGGCGTTGTTGGGCGAGGAGCGCCCGCCGGAATGAAGCCCGAAACGCGCACGACCCTCCTGCGCATCCTGGCGCTTGTTTTCGTGGTGGGTCTTTCGGTGGTGCTGTACATCTTCCGCGACCGCGTCCAGGAGCTGGAAGGTCTGGGGTACACCGGGATTTTCCTCGTCTCATTGTTTTCCAGCGCGACGATCATCCTGCCGGTGCCGGGGGTTTTGTTCACCTCGATGATGGGTGCGGTGTTCAACCCCTTGTGGGTGGCGCTCGCCGCGGCTACCGGAGCGGCCCTGGGCGAGCTTTCGGGCTACCTGGCTGGTTTCAGCGGGAGCGGGGTGGCCGAAAAAACTCCGCTCTACGAGAAGATGGAGCGCTGGATGCGCCGCTTCGGCGGGGTCACGGTGCTGGTCTTCGCGTTTATACCCAACCCGCTGTTCGATATGGCCGGGATGATCGCCGGTGCGCTTAAAATGAAACTCTGGAAGTTCCTGCTGTTTTGCTGGCTGGGAAAGTTGGGCAAGATGCTCTTGTTCGCTTACGGCGGGGACCAGATCATGGGAATTTTCGCCGGTCCCTGAGGTGGGGCCGGCTTGCCTCTAAAGATCAACTCGACCCCTCCTGCGCGTTCTCCAATGCGCCGGTCGGGTCGAGAATATTCGACCGATGTGCAACGATACAGGAGTCAAACATGTCACGTTATCGAAAGATGGACGATTATCTCCAGATGCACCTGGATGACTCGATTGCCGAGCTGTCGCGGCTGTGCGCGCAACCCAGCGTCTCGGCGCAAAACTGGGGCCTGACCGAGACCGCCGAGCTGGTCGGCGCGATGCTGCGCAGGCGAGGGTTCACCGTCGAGATCTTTCCCACCGGCGGCGCGCCGGTGGTGTACGCCGAACGGAAAGGTCGCAGCGATAAAACGCTGCTCTTCTACAACCATTACGACGTGCAGCCGCCTGAGCCGATCGAGCTGTGGGAGTCGCCGCCTTTCGAGCCGACCATTCGCGACGGTATCATCTACGCGCGCGGGGTGAGCGACGATAAAGGCCCGATCGTCAGCCGCTTGTTCGCCATCGACGCGCTGCTGGACGAGGACGGCGAGCTGCCCTGCAACGTGAAATTCGTCATCGAAGGCGAGGAAGAGACCTCCAGCGTCCACCTGGCGCCCTTCGTCAGGGAGCACGCCGATCTGCTCAAGGCGGACGCCTGCGTGTGGGAGTTCGGCTCGGTGGATTTTCGCGACGTGCCCATCCAATACCTGGGGTTGCGCGGGATCTGCTATGTGGAATTGAGCGTGGAGACCGCCAACCAGGACGTCCACTCCGGGCTGGGCGGGTCGATTTTCCCCAACGCCGCCTGGCGCCTGACCTGGGCGTTGAGCACCCTCAAGGGGCCGGACGAGCGCATCCGCATTCCGCACTATTATGACTCGGTGCGACCGCCGACGCAGCGCGAGCGTGAGTTGATGGCGAAATTGCCCGACCCGGCAAACGAGTACAAGACCCGCTACGGGTTGAAAGGCTTCCTCAAGGGCATCCAGGGCGGGCAGGAGCTGCGCCTCGCCGAAGTGTACGAGCCAACCTGCACGATCTGCGGCCTGACCTCGGGCTACCAGGGGCCTGGCTCGAAAACGGTGCTTCCGGCGAAGGCCAGCGCCAAGGTGGATTTCCGCCTGGTGCCCAACCAGACCCCCGAAGAGACGCTGCGCCTGCTGCGCGCGCACCTCGACGAGCAGGGTTTCAGCGACGTCCAGATCCAATTCCTGGGCGGTGAAGCCCCCGCGACGACCGACCCGGACGATCTTTTCGTCCAACTGGTGGTGGACGCCGCCGAGGAGCCTTACGGGGTAAAAATGGACGTGGTGCCGATGATCGGCGGTTCCGGGCCGAACCACGTTTTCAAAGAGACGTTGAACGTGCCCATCGTCACCGCCGGGCCGGGGCATCCGGGCGGTCAGGTGCATGCCCCGAACGAGAACATCCGCATCGACCTGTACTTGAAAGCCGCCAGGCACATCGGTCGCGTCCTCAAGGAGTTCGGCAACCGCTAAAGCGGCCTTTTTCTCATCTGACTCAGTTTGCGCCTGCCGGAAGATTGGACCGCTTTCCAGGCCGCCTGCACTTGCTCCACCTCGGCGCGCGACTCGGGGTATTCGCCGTAGCGCACCTTGAGATAGGCGCGGGTGATCTGTTCCAGCGCCACCTCGTCGCCGGGGAAAAGCGCGCCTGCCTGCGGCAGAAACTCGCTGGGGGTGAGGGATGCTTTGCGCGGTGCGCCCAGTCGGGCGCATAACGCCATCAAGCTGGCGTAAATGCGGCGCACGCGGGCAGCGGCGAGGATGCCCGCCGGGCGGAAAGCCCGCGAGGCGCGCCTCGGGCGGCGGGCAAGGCGACCCAGGAAACCCAGCAAGCCTTTGATCGAAAGCGGGGCGGCGTCTTCTTCGGCGCGGGCATGAAAATCCAACTCCTGCAGGCGCAGCCAGACCAGCACCGCCAGGATGATCGCGCCAAGGGCGATCAACGGCACCACGACACGCACCACGTTGATGGTGGGGTAGATCCGATCGACGATCTGTTGGGCCAGCGCCTGCAGCCCGCTGAGGCTTTTCTTCAGGTTTTCCAGAAATTGCAGGTCGAGGAGGCCCGCCATTTGCTGCATGACCAGCGCGATCAGGTAGGCGATCAGGTTGAAGAGCGGAAAGAGCACCGCGACGACCAGCAGACCGAGTAATCCCAAGATGGCCAGCGCCACGCTGGCGATGATCTCGGCGGCATACGCCGCGCTCAGCGCGCCAAGCAGAAGGGCTGCGGCGACCACGGCCAGCGCGCCGGTCAGCAGGCCGCCGCCCCAGGTGACGTTGAGCCGGGCCAGCCTCCCCCCGCGAAAATTGGTCACCCCCGCAATGCGCGTGGCGCTCATCGTCAACAATCCCAGAAAGAGATATACGAACAACCCGCCGGCTGATAAGCGCGGGTGACTGGGGAGGAAAACCAGTCCGTGCAGCAAAAAGGCGACCAGCCCGGTTTGGAAACCGACCAGCATGCTGCGCACGTCTGGCAGGGCAGAGGCAAGCAAGACGCCGCGCAGGATGACCAGGGGGAGGATGAGAACGTGTAGAAAGGGCAGGTAGCTGGCGTTGGCCCCGGTCAGCGAGCGCACCGGCGCCTCGAGCAGGTAGCGCAGGTCGGTGCGCACGTCGAGGAAGACGACCAGCTTGAGGGTAACCAGGGCGGCCAGGGCAATCCATCCCAAGAAGAGGATGCGGCGCCAGCGGATGCGCACGTGGGCGGTTTCCATCCCGCGCGCCATGGCGAAGGTGACGGCGACCGTCCCCCACAGCAGCAGCCAGACCCCCCACCAGGGAAGGCGCATCTGGTCCTCGAAAATCGCCGCGTACCACAGGCCTGCCCAGGCGGTCTCCATGCCAGCCTGACCGATCAGGGCGAGCTCATTCCACAGGCGCAGGCGCGCATCGGCCTGCGGGAGCGGGGCGGCGGTCGGCTCATCCATGCAGCACCGCCGGCTCGAAAGGCAGGTGAAGCATCTGTACGCCGGGCAGACCGGCGGGCGGGCCGCCGCCGGCTTTGTACAGGACGATGTTGCGCCGGTACTGGCGCAGGCGCAGCAGGGTCTCGCGCAGCGGATCGCCGAGCAGCGCGGTGACCAGCAACAGGGTCGAGCCGAATGGCAGGTTGCCCATCGATTGGAGCAGAAAATCCTCAAAAGGCTGGGCGACATAGGGGGTGACCCCTGCCAGCGCCTGGAGCAGCGCGGCCAGGTGATGCTGGGTGCGCCCCGGTTGGATGCGGAAGGGCTGGTCGGCGTGGGCCAGGCAGCCGTTGGCGTACAGACCGACGGCGTAACCGTCCTGGATGCCCTGGTAGCACAGCGTGGCAGCGGCGCTGACCATGTATTCCAGCAGGGCAGGCGAATAACCCATCCAGCTGCGCTCTTCGGTCGCCACGTTGAGGCACACCGCCAGGGTGCGCGCGGTGACCGGCTGGTAAACCTTGGTCTGCAGCTCGCCGGTGCGCGCGCTGGCCGTCCAATGAATGCGCCGGAAGCCGTCTTCGGGGTGGTAGGCGCGAACACCCATGGGTCGGTTGGGGTCCTCGAACAGCGGCCGGCGCGCGGCGCGCTCGCCGAATGGGTCGTCGGCGGGCAGGCGCAGGCGCTCGACGGGCAGCAGGTCTGGGAAGACGGTCAGGAATTCTGGATTGGCAAGCTCGGCATCGCGGCTGGACACGCCGAACAGGTCGCCCGATTCGAGGCGGGTTGGGCCGACCGGGTAAATGCCTCGCTCGCCGAAGCGGAGGGTGAATTTTCGCCGGACGCGCTCGAACCAGCGCAGGTTGTAGACGTTGACCAGCCGGCCCTCACCTTGAATGTGCGAGGGGGCGAGCAAGGCGACGTCCTCGGGGGCGGTTGCCAGCGGCCAGGGGTCCTCGGCGCGCAGCCAGGAGAGCGGGAGAGCCTTGCGATTGTCGACCTCGATACCCACTTCGGTCGTTTCGCCGGGGAATCCGCGCCGGTAGCGGAAGCGTCGGTGGTAGCTAACCTTGTCGAGGGAGTGCCGCGCCCAAAGGTGCGTGGCGCCGAGCACGGCGCCCACCGCGACCGAAAAGTACACCAGCCAGGGAGCGCGCAGCGCGGCTCCGGCCAGGAAAAGGAAAACGAGCAGCGGCAGCCAGCCTGGCGCAGCCATCAGCTTTCGACGGGAACCGGCACCGCGGCGACGATGTCTGCGACGAGCTCCGAGGCGTTGCGCCCGCGCAGTTGTGCCTGGGGCGCGATCATCAAGCGGTGGCACAACACCGGTGGGGCGACCGCTTTCACGTCGTCCGGAAGAACGTAGTCGCGCCCCTGGATGGCAGCCAGCGCCTGGGCGGCCTGGTAGAGCGCCAGCGTGGCGCGCGGGCTCGCGCCCAACTGGATGTCGGCGTTGTGGCGGGTGGCGCGCGCGATGCGCACCACGTAATCGCGCAGCGAGTCCTCCACGCGCACCTGCCGCCGCGCCTGGATCAGCTCCAGCACCTCGGCCGGTGAGGTGACCGGCTGCAGCCCGGTCAGCGGGTCATCGCTGCGAAACCGCTGCAAGATGGCGTTCTCTTCCGCCTGGTCAGGGTAACCGAGACCGACGCGCAGCAAAAAGCGGTCGATCTGCGCTTCCGGTAAAGGGAAGGTGCCTTCCAGCTCGACCGGGTTCTGCGTGGCGAGAACGAGGAAGGGGCGCTCAAGTGGGCGGGTGACCCCGTCGGCGGTGACCTGGCGCTCCTGCATCGCCTCGAGCAAGGCAGACTGGGTGCGCGGGGTGGCACGGTTGATCTCGTCGGCCAGCACGATTTGCGCCATCACCGGGCCGGGGCGGAACTCGAAAGCCTGTTCCTTCTGGTTGAACCAGGATAGACCGGTGATATCCGTGGGCAGCAGGTCGGGGGTGAACTGGATGCGCCGGAAAGAGCAGCCCAGCGAAACCGCCAGCGCGCGGGCGAGGGTGGTTTTGCCGGTGCCAGGCACATCTTCGAGCAGGATGTGACCCTCGCACAGCACCGCCACCAGCAGCAAGCGGATGGTTTCCTGTTTCCCGATGATAACTTGCTGGATATTCTCGGTCACCCGGCGCGTGACGGCTTCGATCATGGCACACCTCAACGAATGGGTTGGATATTCATTATACGGTATCCAGATGCGCCGGTCACGGATGGGGACTGTTATCTTTCCATGATCCAATCCAGGCTGCGGCCGCGGCGGAGCATCTCGGCGAACTCGCCCGGCAGGCCGGCGGCGAGGATGTCGCGCGCTGTGCGCTCGACATCGTAGGTGACGCGGCGGTGCTCAACGGTCAGCTCGCCGGGTGCCAGGTCGAGCAAGGCGTAGCAGGCGCGCGGGTCCCCGTCGTCTGGGCGCCCCACGCTGCCGGTGTTGATGAACCACGTCCCGGCAACTCTGCGCGCGAACGGCAGGTGCGAGTGCCCGCACACCACCACCTGCGCGGCGGCGGTTTCGGCCAGCTCGGCCAGGCGCGCGTCGGGCGTCTCAGGGGTGAGATGCTCCTTGATCGACTGCGGGCTGCCGTGGCAGAGCAGCACCCTCCACCCTTCGGCCTGCAAGCGGCGCTGCTCGGGGAGCGTCGCCAGGTAAGCGCGGCTCTCTGCGCTCAACTGGCGGGCGGCCCATTCGAAGGCCAGGCGCTTGAGCGGGTGGCGTGTCTTCACGCCTTTGTCAAAATAGCGCAGCACCTTGCGGTCGTAGTTGCCGATGATGCTGGGGTAACCGTCGCGGATCGCCAGCTGCACCACCTCATCCGGGTGCGGCCCGTAGCCGGTGAAGTCGCCGATGTTCCAGGCGACCGCCATTCCCGCCTTGCGCGCATCAGCCAGGACGGCTTCGAGGGCGGGCAGGTTGGCGTGAAGATCGCCGATCAATGCGATGCGCATAGCCGATGCGAGGTAAGGTCTAGCCTTCTGGTTCCGGCAGGTCGCCGGCGTCGGGCGCCGACTCGGGTGGAGGTGGGTAGAGCGTGTGCGCGCTGAGCACCGGCGCCTGGATGGTCTCACCCAGCGACTGCCAGAAACGCTTGCGCTGCCACTTTTGCCACTGGTTGACGAAATCCAGGTGCAACCGCACGCGCTCCGCCCTGCGCAGCTCCAGGTAGGTTTGGATGCCGGGCAGCAGGCGGGTATAGGGCCGGGCGTAGCCGTAGAAGTCGAGCACTCGCCCGCGCTCCTCCTCCAGGAACGTCGGCAGATATTGCCCCCACACGTCGCAATCATGGATGGTGCCGAGCGTTTCTTGCGCGTCTCGGATGGCGGTGAGCCAGCTTTTGAGACCGCTGGCGTACAGCGGCCCGAACGTTTCCAGGGTGTAGCGAAGGCGCTTGGCGGCGATGCGCATGGCGTGCAGCTCGGTGACGCATTCCGGGCGGGCGACGATGGCATCGAAGGCGAGGAATTCATCCAGGCGAGGGCGGATCGAATCGCTCGCATGGCGGTAGAGCGCTTCGGCATATGGCAAATCGCCCGGCGATGCGAGCAGGCTTTCCAGCACGGCGCGCATCTCGCTCACCGCTCCGCTGCGCTCGAACCGGTCCAGCGCCTTGACGACCGCCGGTTGCAATGCCAGGCGGTGCTGGCGCAGGCGCAGCAGCAGGCGCGCGATGCCGGGTTTCAGCCGCGGATCGCTGAGTTGATCAAAATAACCCTGGAGGTGCTCGATCTGCACATCGGCGTCGCGCGCCGCGCCGAGGGCACGGGTGATCTTGCGGATCTCGCCAAACCAGGCGGCGCTCTTTTTACCCGGCAGGCAGCTTTCGAAGAGCGGCAACGCCGCGCGCAGCCGGCGGGTGGCGACGCGCATGCGGTGGATGTGCTCGATATCCGCGCCGCCCGAACGCACGCCGTCCATTTCGATTTCCAGCGCGAGCAGGTGTTTGAGCAGCACATCCGCGCCGAAGGCGCACAGGCTGATGTCGGCGGGCAGGCTCATGCAGGCTTGACCATGCCGCGGATGTGGTCGACCAGGTCGCGGAAAACGTCCTGGACCGGCCGGTTGGCGTCGATGGTGATGAATCCATATTCGCCGGCCATGCGGTCGAATTCCTCGATCAGGCGCGACTGGTAGATGCGGAAGCTGTCGTACAGGTTGTCGGCGATGCCGGCGTCCATCCCGGACTCCCAATAATTGAAGCCGCGCCCGTTGGCCATGCGGGTGACCAGTGTGTCGAGGTCGGCGCGCAGGTAGAACACCACGTCCGGTTTGAGGGCAAAGCCGTACACTTTGCGGCCCCACTCGCGGTCGCCGCCGCGCACCGCGTCGCGCGCAATGATCGAATAAAAATAGCGGTCAGAGAGCACGTAAAAACCGGCTTTGAGCGCCGGGAGGATGTTATTTTCCAGGCGGTCGGCGAAGTCGGTGGCGTAAAACAGGCTCATGGTTAACCGGCTGAGGGTGTGACCGCTCTTGGCGGCATCCAGGCCGGGCTGGGTGAGCGGTGAGCGGCGCAAACCGGTATCGGATACGGCAAAGCCTTCATCTTCCAGCCAGCGGCGCAGAAGGGTCATCTGGGTCGAGCGACCGACGCCGTCGGTGCCTTCGAGGACGATCAGCCGACCGGGGAGCGCCTCCGCCGGGCGGTAAGGGAACCCCGCGCCGTAATAAGGTGACTCGCTCATCAGGCCACCTTCTCTTTCTGCGCCACACCGCTCCCGTCGCCGGATTTGCGCCTGGATTTCTTCGCCAGGTCTTTTTTGTTCTTTCCAGCCGCCGTGACCGGGTTGGGCAGCCCTTCCCAGCCGTACAGGATGCGGCGAACGAGAATGCGGATTTGCTTTTGCTGTTCCTGGATCGGCAGCGTGCCGTTGATCACGGTGAAGTTAAATTCCTCGCACATGCGGTCATATTCTTCCATGATGCGCTTTTGGAAGATGCGGAAGCTGTCGACCTTGTTATCCGACAGGCCAATATCCATCCCGGCCTCGTAGAATTTGATCTTGGCCCGCGCCGAGAGGATGCGCCCGATGGCCACATCCAGCGGGACGCGGAAATACAACGCCAGGTCGGGCTGCGGCGCGAAGGCGTACAGGTTGCGCACCCACTGCCGGTCCACGCCGCGCGCAACGTCGCGCGCGAAGGCGGTGAAGGCGTACCGGTCGGCCAGGACGACCGCGCCTGCCTTGAGCATCGGCAGCATGAAATTTTCCCAACGGTCGGCAAAATCGGTGGCCTGCAACAGGCTGAAGGTGGTGGGGGTGAAGAGTTTTTCTTTTTTAGCCAATCGCGTGGTCGATTTGACCAGTTCCGACGAGTTCCACTCGCTGAAGTAGACCGTCCGTCCCTGGCTGTTGAGCCACTTCACCAGCAGGTCGATCTGGGTGGATTTTCCGCTGCCGTCGATGCCCTCCACGATGATTAACTTGCCACGATACGTGTGCGGATGCAGCACAGGGCGCCTCTTTCTGCGATCAGACAGGTATTATGTACCCATATTATAGCATTCCGGTCAATGTCAGGGTATTTTAGAGAAAAAGAGGGCAGCCGCGCTGCCCTCTTTTTCTCTAAAATACCGTTTCTTCGCTGTCATCGGTGTCCATTTCGAACAATTCACCGGTGGCAATGTAGACCGTGCGCTCGCAGATGTTAGTCACCCGGTCTGCGGCGCGCTCCAGGTTGTGCGCCACCCACACCAGCAGGTTGGCGTCATCGATGATCTCCGGGTTGGCGATCATCGAGGCGACGATGGCGCGGTAGGCCTTGTTGTACAGCTCGTCGACCTTGTCGTCTTCGACGACGATCTCGCGAGCGAGATTGGCGTTCTCTTCGATAAAGGCGCCCAGCGCGCGGTGGAGCATGCCTGCGGCCAACTCAGCCATCTGGCTGAACTCCCGGATCGGGATGGGGATGTCCGTCTCGCCGAGGCGGACCACCACCTGCGCGATACCCTTGGCGTAATCGCCCATGCGTTCCAGCTCGGTGATCACCTCCTGGATGGAGGCCAGCACCCGCAGGTCGCGCGCCATGGGCTGCTGCGTGGCGATGATGATGATGGAAGCGTTCTCCAGCGCATAACGCTTCTCGTTGATGAGTACGTCGTTGCGGTAAATCTTCTTCGCGGCAGGGACATCCCGGCGTTTCAATGTATCCACCGCGTTGAGCAAAGCCTGCTCCACCATGCTGCCGAGAAGCAGCACTTCGTCTTGGAGGTGGTGAATCTGGCGGTCGAGTGTTTCGCGTGGCATTAGGTCTCTCTTTCGCTTGGAGCCGGTCTAGCCGAACCTGCCAGTAATATAATCTTCTGTGCGCCGGTCATGCGGGGTGGTGAAAATCTGGTTCGTTTCCCCGTATTCTACCATGAGCCCGGCGCGGTCGTCATCCATGGTGAAGAAGGCGGTGAAATCGGAAGCGCGCGCCGCCTGCTGCATGTTGTGGGTGACGATGATGATGGTGTACTGGTGAGAGAGCTCGCGCATCAGCTCCTCGATCTTCAAGGTGGCAATCGGGTCGAGGGCTGAGCAGGGCTCATCCATCAGGATGATCTCGGGCTTGACCGCCAGGGCGCGCGCGATGCACAGGCGCTGTTGTTGCCCTCCGGAGAGGGAGAGACCGCTCTTCTTAAGATCGTCCTTGACTTCGTCCCACAGTGCGGCATCGCGCAGGGTTTGCTCGACCAGGTCGTCCAGGTTGCCTTTGTAACCGTTGACCCGCGCCCCCCAGGCGACATTGTCGTAAATCGACTTGGGGAAGGGGTTGGGTTTCTGAAAGACCATGCCGATGCGCTGGCGCACCATGACCGGGTCGATCTCGGCGGCGTAAATGTTCTGCCCATGAAAGAGAATCTCGCCCTCCATCCGGAATGAAGGCACAAAGTCGTTCATGCGATTAAACGAACGCAGCACGGTGCTTTTGCCACAACCGGAAGGGCCGATGATGGCGGTGATTTTTTGCGGCACGACCTGCAAATTGACATCTTTCACGGCGCGGAAATTGCCGTAATACAGGTGCATGTCGTGCGTTTCGATTGCGTAGTGGTTGTCGTTCATGTACCTCGCCTGCTCAAGCGGTTGCGTAATAGAATTGCGACGGAGTTGAGAGCCAGCAACGCAACCAGCAGCACCAGGATGGCGGCGCCGGCGATGTTGCGAAATTCGGCTTGCGGCCGCGTAGTCCAATTATAAATCTGGATTGGCAACGCGGTGAAAAATGAGAACACGCTGGTGGGATCTTTATTGATCAGGCTGGAGGCGCCCACCAGAATCAATGGCGCCGTTTCGCCGATGGCGCGCGAGACGGCCAGAATGGTGCCGGTAAGGATGCCGGGAAAAGCGTACGGCAGGACATGATTCCAGATGGTTTGCCAGCGGGTGGCGCCCAAGCCGTAAGAAGCCTGCCGCAGCGAGTTGGGCACAGCGCGGATGGCTTCCTGCGCGTTGATGATCAGGATCGGCAGGATGAGCAGGCTCATCGTCAGGCCGGCGGAAAGGATGGTGCGACCGGTGCCGCCTTCCACCCCGAAGATTGCGCCGCTGGTGAGTTGTGACAGCGTGCGCACGAAGATCGCCAGGCCCAGAATGCCGTACACGATGGAAGGCACGCCGGCCAGGTTATCGATGTTGGTCTGGATAATGCGGTTGATGCGGTTGGCCGAGGCGTATTCTTCCAGGTATATGGCGGCCCCGACTCCGATCGGGAATGCGACCAGGATGGTGATGGCGATGATCCACAACGAGCCGAGCAGCGCCGTGCGCACCCCGGCCAATTGCGGGGTCGAGGACATGGTGTTCTGTAAGAACTGCGGGTTCAGCCAGGCCCTGAATTCCACTTCCGCGGTAGGGTACCTGGCTTGTATCTCGTTCAGGATGCGCTGGCGCTGGAAAAGGGACTCGAAAAGCGAATAGCTCTTTTCCACGGTCGGTTTGACGATCTCGGCCAGGACGACCTCGTACAGGTCGATCCGGCTCATTTCGGCCAGCGGGCCGGCATCGCGCTCGATGGTGCGGATGCGCGCCGGGCGCACCTTCTCCTGGATCAGTTGGATCAATTCTGCCTCACCCAGCTCTTCAATCGGCATGGCGGACAGGCTATCGCGGTCGACCTCGTCGATCACGGCCACCAACCCAAAGGAGCGGTCGATGATGCTGACCAGCAAAGCGGCCAGCGCGACCAGCCCGATGATGGTAGAAAAGAAAAAGAGCGCCTGCCAGATCGAGCCGTTGCGATGCCGTTTTGCCAGCGAGTCGGATTGGGGAGCGAACAGGTCGCGGTTCATTCATACACCTCGCGGAAGCGGGCGACCAGCCGGCGGCTGAGGATGTTGAGCACCAGGGTGGAGGCGAAAAGCAGCAGCCCAATGGCAAAGATGCTGTTGTAATCGGGCGTGTCGTACGATACGTCGCCGCCGGAGATGCGCGCAATGTACCCGGTCATCGTTTCGGCGGCTTCAAAAGGATTGAGGGTGAGGTTAGGGCCGGACCCCGCGGCGATGGCGACGATCATCGTCTCCCCTACGGCGCGCGAGATGCCGATAATGAACGCGGCAATGATGCCGGAGAGCGCAGCGGGGACCACGATTTGCAGGGCGGTCTCGAGGCGCGTGCCACCCAAGCCGTAGGCGGCTTCGCGCAAGGAGCGCGGCACGGCGTTCAGGGCGTCTTCGCTCATCGAGCAGACCGTCGGCAAAATCATGATGCCCATGACGATTCCGGCGGAGAGGGTGTTGTAAATTTGGACGGTGTTCTCTCCAAACAATGCCTTCAGAGCGGGCGTCATGGTGGTGAGCGCAAAGTAACCGTAGACGACTGTCGGCACGCCCGCCAGAACCTCCAAAATGGGCTTTAAAATTCCCCGCGCCCGCGGCGAGGCGTACTCGCTGAGGTAGATGGCGGCGAACAGCCCGAGCGGCAGCGAAACCAGCATGGCGATCACCGTGGTCACCATGGTAGCGCTGACCAGCGGGAGCACGCCGAATTTTCCGATTGTTGGCTGCCATTCGGTGCCGGTTAAAAAGCCTTTGAGCGTGACGCCGGGCATCTGGAAAAACAGCAGCGATTCCTTGCCCAGCTCGAAGACAATCCCCAGGGTGGTCAAAATGGAGACCGCCCCGCAAAAAAACAAAAATCCCTGGATCAACCCTTCGGCGATCCGAGGACGTTTCTTAAGTTTGAGGAGTACTTCGGTTTGCGGTGTGCTCATACCCGTTGTGCGCGTTTTGATCATCTCGTTTTGCATCGATCACCGTTACTTTTTTGGACGTTTCCCCCTTCTGACCGGCTGGCCGGTCAGAAGGGGGGCGAGTTGTTCAGTGCGCGACCTCTGCTTACTTTAAGGCTTCTTCGAGGGCCGCTTTGGATTCGGCCAGGTTTTCGGCGCTGGCGGGGAAGTAACCCACCTTGCCAATCACGTCGTTGACGTATTCGAGGTAGTACCGCACGAAGGCAGCCACCTGCGGCTTGGCTTTGAGAATGCCGGCGTCGGAGTAAATGAACAGCGGGCGAGCCAGCAGGTAGGAGCCGTCTTCTGCGGTCTTCTCAGACGGGGTCACACCATTCACCGAGAGAAGGCCCAACCGCTCGGCTTCTTCCTGGTAATAAGCATAGCCGAAGTAACCGATGGCGTATTTGTTGCCTTCGATGCCCTGGACGAGGACGTTGTCATCTTCCGACTGGTTGAGGTTCTTGGCGTCGAGCACCAATTTCTTGGCATCATCCAACTTCTCTATTTTGTTGGGCTTTTGGATCGCGACCTCGACGAAGAAATCGAAGGTGCCGGAGTCGGTGCCGGGGGTGTAGCGCAGGATTGGCTCAGCCGGCCAGGAAGGATCCACGTCAGACCAGCGCTCGGCCGAGGTCATCAATTTGAACAACTGGTCGCCGGTCACATCTTTGACCCAGTCGTTCTGCTTGTTGACCACCACGGCAATTGCGTCCAGGCCGACCAGGAAGCCGATCGGTTCGCGCGGCGGGGTGAGGGCGCGGCAGCTCTCGACCTCTGAGTCCTTGATGGCGCGCGAGGCGTTGGCGATATCGGTCTCGCCGGTCACGCAGAAGCGCTCGAAGCCTGCGCCGCTGCCGATGATGTCGTTTTTAATTTGACCGGTGAAGCCGTCGGCGATGAATTGCTCCTGGATGGCTTCCGAGAGCGGCCCAACCGTGGATGAGCCAGCGGTGTAAATATCGCCGGTCAGGTTGGCCGGGTCGTACGGGTCGAGGGTGGGCTCAGCCATCGCTTCAGTGGCGGTTGGCTCAGCCATGGCCTGGGTAGCAGTGGGATCGGCCATGGCCTGGGTGGCTGCAGGGGCAGTGGTCGGGGCGGCTGCCGGCGCGCAGGCCGCGAGGGCCAGGCTCAAGATGACCAGAACCGCTAAAAGGCTAAATACATGGTGACGCATTGGTTTCTTCTCCTTAAAATGCTTGGTTGTCATTCGAATAGAGTGTAACCGGGCAAGTTTAAGGGGTGAAGAAAGGCAGGTTAATGACAGGTAAACAGAGGAATAAGGGCGGGTAAAGGAATCACGCCGGGCTGTCCAAAACGAACGCCTGGACAGCCCTTTTTGGGTCAGTCGTTACACGCTTACGCCAGCGGCAAGGTAAACGAAAACGTGCTCCCCTGGTTGGGCTCGCTTTGCGCCCAAATGCGCCCGCCGTGAGCTTCGACCAGATGGCGGGCGATGGATAACCCCAGGCCGGTGCCTCCGCCAGAGCGGGAGCGGTCGGCCTTGTAGAACCGCTCGAAAATGCGCGGCAGGTCGTCTGGATCGATGCCCACGCCGGTGTCGCTGATCGAGACGACCAGCTCCTTTTCGCGCGGCTCAGCCTGAACGGTGATTTGCCCACCCGGGGGGGTGAATTTGATCGCGTTGTGGATCAGGTTGACCAGCACCTGCTGGATGCGCTCGGCGTCGGCGCGCACGGCCGGCAAATGCTCGTCACACCGCATCTGGAGCGTCAACCCGGCGCGCTCAGCCTGCAGGCGCATGCGCTCGATGGCCCGATTGAGAAAATCGCACGGGTCGATCTCGGTCATCTCCAGCGGCACCCGGCCCGATTCGATGCGGGTGAGCTCGAGCAGCTCCTGCACCAGTTGGGTGAGGTTGTCGATCTCGGTGTCCATTTGCTTGAGGAAGCGCCGCGCGGCGGGGGGGTCTTCCAGGGCGCCCTCGTTGAGCGTCTCGGCCAGCGCTTTCACCGAGGCCAGCGGGGTGCGCAGCTCGTGGGAGACGTTGCTGATGAAGTCTCGCCGCACGTTTTCCAGCTTGCGCAGGCGGGTGAGGTCCTGGAAGACCATCAGCACAGAGCCTTCCATTTTTTGCCCGAGCGGCGTGGCGAAGGCCTGGACGAACATGCGCTCGGTGGCGATCTCGAAGGAGAGCGACTGCTGCGCCTCGCTTTGGCGGCAGCGCTGCCACAGCTCGACGAGCTGGTGGTGGCGCACCACCTCGATCAACGAACGCCCGAGCGCCGTCTTGATTTGGGTGTTGAAGATGCGCGCTGCGGCAGGATTCAGGCGTCCTACCTGGCCCTGCGCGTCGACGATCAGGATCGCGTCGGTCATGTTCTCCAGAACGGCTTCGAGCTTTTCGCGCTCGGCGGCCAGCTCGTCGATGCGGCGGCGCAGCTCGTCGGACATGCCGCGGAAGGCGATCTGCAGTTGGCTGAGCTCGTCTTTGTTGCGCGGCTCACCGATATCGGGAAGCGTGCCGGAGCTGATCTGGGCAACCGCATGCGAGAGCGCGCCAAGCGGTCGCAAGGTGGAACGGGTGATGAGCACCGCGATCAGCATGGCGAGTAAGCCGGATACGGCTGCGACGACCAGCACCGAGCGGTAGAGGTGAGTGAGGTTTTCCTGGATGTAGGTCAACGGGGTGGCCAGGCGGATGATGGCAATCACGATCCCGTTCTTTGAGAGTGGAACGGCGGCGTAGAGCATATCGGTTTCCAGCGTGTCGCTGAAACGGATCTGGGTGGCCTCTTTGTTGAGCAGGGCCTGCTGCACCTCCGGCCGGTCGAAATGATTTTCCATCTGCTCGAGGGGCTTTTCGGATTCGGCCACCACGCTGCCATCCGCCAGGATGATCGTGGCGCGGCCTTCCAGCAACCCTGCGGAACGGTTAGCGAGCGCGTTGATCTGCGGGTCGGTGGGGTTGGTCAAGATGAGCTGCTCGACTTCGCTGCGCAACAGGCGCGCCTCGGCGAGCAGGCTCGTTTCAGTCCGCTCGAGGTAGGTTTTGCGCAGAAAGCCGGTCAGGTAAAGCGAAAATACGGTCAGGGTGCCGAGGAGAAGCAGGATAAAGGGGAGGAGGATGCGCCAGAGGATGCTGTGTCTCATCGGTTTCAGCCTTCGAAGCGGTAACCGGCGCCGCGCACGGTGACAATGCGGATGGGGTGCGAGGGATCGGGCTCGATCTTCTCGCGCAGCCAGCGGATGTGCACGTCAACCGTGCGGCTGTCGCCGAAGAAATTCCAATCCCAAACCTGTTGCAGGATTTGCTCGCGAGAGAGCACCTGGCCTTTGTGGCGGGCGATGAAATAGAGCAGCTCGAACTCTTTGGGCTTCAACGCCAGGACGCGGTGATCGATGCGCGCTTCGCGCCGACCGGTATCGATGGTCAGGTTGCCGTAGACCAGGATCGCGGGTTGCGTGTCGCCGGCGGCCTGGGCCTGGACGCTGGAGGTGATCTCCTCACGGATCAGGCGCACCCTTCGCAGCATGGCTTTGACCCGCGCCATCAGCTCGCGCATGGAGAACGGCTTGGTCATATAATCATCGGCGCCGACCTCCAGCCCGACCACGCGGTCGATCTCATCGTCGCGGGCGGTCAGCATCAAGACGGGTGTGTTCAGATCTTGTCGCAAAATGCGGCACAGCTCGAAGCCGTCGATTCCGGGCAGCATCACGTCCAGCAAAATCAGGTCGGGGGCGAAGCTGTGCGCGTAATTCAACGCGGTCGGGCCATCGCCGGCCGTTTCGACCTCGTAACCCTGTCGCCTCAGGTTGTAAGCCAGCGTTTCTTGCAAGGCGATTTCGTCTTCTACGACCAGGATTTTCTCAGCCATGCGCACCTCGCATTTCTTGGATGATTTGATGGAGTTGCTCCGCCAGGCGCTCGCGGTCGAAATGAGCTTCTACATAAGCTCGCCCGCAATCTCCCATGCGGCGGGCTGCCTGGCGGTCGGCGGCGAGCCGGCGCACCGCCTGGGCCAGCGCCTGCGCGTCACCCGGGGCGACCGCCAGGCCGGCCTGTGCGTTTTCGACGACCTGGCGAACCACGCCATCGATGGCGAGGATCACCGGTCGTCCGGCCGCCATGTAATCGAACACTTTGTTCGGGTAGGTGGTTTTATACAGCTCGAGGGGTTTGAGGATGGCCACGCAGGCATCCGCGGCGGCCATCACCTCGCGCATCCCGTTCTTCGCCACCGGGGGGATAAACAGCAGGTTTGATAGCCCCAACTCGGCGGCGCGCGCCTGCAGGCGGGGTTTTTCTTTCCCGTCGCCGACCATCACAAAGCGGATCTCGGGTTGGTCGCGCAGGCTGTCGGCCGCGGCAAGAATCACGTCGAGATCGTTCGACAGGCCGTGCGCCCCGGCATACAGGACAAGAAAACGCCCGTCCAGTTGCTGTGCCTGGCGAAAGGACTCGCCCCGCCCGGCGGGGTCGAACATCTGGGGGTCGGCGCCGTTTGGCACCAGCTCCACCCAGCGAGCGCCGCGCTGGGTGACGTGGTCGATGAACCCGGGCGAGTTGACCATCACCCGGTCGGCGCGCCGGTACAGGAAACGCTCCAGCCAGAGCGAGGCGCGGATGAGCAGCGGGTTGCGCAGCACGCCGATGGCGATGGCGAACGCCGGCCACAGGTCGCGCACCTCGAAAAGGAAGGGCACGCCCTTCAGGCGCGCCAGCAGCCAGGCGGTGACGCCCTGGAAGATCGGCGGCGAGGTGCCCCACACCAGGTCCACCTGACGCACGCCCAGGCCGACCCAAAAGGAGGAGATCATGAAGCTGAGGAAGCTGAACACGCGGTGGACGAAGCTGCGGTGCAGCGCCGCGTAGGTGTAGGTGCGCAGGATGGTAACGCCGGGAGGATCTTCTCGTCGCTCGACCCAGGCCGGCCGCGCGCCGGCTTTTCCGCTAAGGTAGCTGACCGGGCTGGCGATGATCGTCACGCGGTGCCCGCGGTTAACCAGGTAACGCGCCAGCTCGTGGTGGCGCGTTCCGCCGGCCTCGTCCATCGATGCAAAGGCCTGGTGAATCAACAGGACATGCATGTTAACATTTTACCAGAGCCGGTTGAAATGTTAACAAAATTGTGAAGCCTCGGGCAAACCCGGCTCTGGCTGCCTTCAGGGTGCAGAAACCACTCGGCCGCCTGAGGTGCGCTCAGAGGATCTCGAAACGGGTGACAAAGCGCAAGGGGGGCGCGGCGTGCGCGGTCAGGCGAAGCGCGAGGGCGGGCAGGCGCAGGTTGTAAGCCGGGGATTGCCAACCGAAAAGGGGGCCGGGCGGTGGAGGCCCCAGCAACCCTTCGCCGGCGCGAATGACCTGCAAGGTGCCATGTTCGCCCGCTGGAACGCTGGAAACGGACGTGCCTGGTTGCGCCTGGAGGTGAATGCGAAAGGCCAGCGACGGCCCTGCCAGGCGCAGCGTGGCGGGGCGCTCCAGCGTGAACGGCCAATCGGGGAGCAGCCAGTGCAGGGTGAATTCATGCCCAGAGGCAACTTCCCCGGGCGCGGGAAGCAGGTCGTCGGTGACTCGCCAGCCGGTTGGCTCGCGGCCCAGCTCGCGGCGGTGGAGCACGCCCAGGCTCAGGTACCCCTCGTGTTCGCCGCGGATTCGCTCGGCGCCGCATTCGAGCAGGCGCGCCTGGGTCCAATCCACCCACAGGAATTTCCCGGCGCGGGTCATCTGGTCGCGCCCGTCCACGCAGACGGTGTTGTGCACCTGCGCGGTCGCCAGGGCGTTTTCCCAGGGGGGCGGGGCGTTGTAACGGTAGGTGCCGGCGTCGAGGGCGAGGTTCTCGCTGGCGTGCCAGATTTCGACGTGGAGCTGGTCGGCGTGGGCCGGGCGAGAGGTGAAGCGGGCAGCGCGCAGCGAAGCCCAACCCCGCCCGTCAGGGGTGGTCAGGCGGAGCGGGGCGGCCTCGAACCGACCAGTCGGTCGGTCAGGCGCGGCCCAACTCTCGGTCAGCCCCAGCCAGGCCGACAGCTCATCCCAGGCGCCGGGCTCCAGGGCGAGCCGCGGCTCGAATGCGCGCGCGGCGGCCTGCAGGGTGGGGCGGTGATCGCTGAAGCCGCCCGCGGCGAGGGGCAGGATGTGCGCGCCGTCGTTGTGTCCCAGGTTAGGGACGCGCCCGCTGGAAAGATCGAGGTGATTGTACAGCCAGCGGGTGGCGTTGCTGAGCCTCTCCAGGCTTTCCGCGGGCCAGGCGCGCCCCTCTGCGCGCCGGATGGCGTCTGCCAGCAGGGCGGCCTGCAGCATCAGCCGGTGGTAATTGGTGGAGTGCTGGCAGTATGCGCCGTCTGGGGCGATCTGGCTTTGCAGCGCGCGGTTGAGCTCGCGCCAGCCTTGCTCGCGCCAGCGCGCGGACTGCGGGTGGTGGGGCAGGGCTGCGCCGGCTGCGTACAGACCCAGGCCTTCACTGACCAGGTGGTTGTTGTGCTGGGCGAGCGCGTAGGGCAGCGTGGGCGGGATGCGCGCGGCATGCTCGGCGACCGACTGCGCCAGGCGCGCCAGGCGGGCGGGGGTGCTGTGGGGCGAAGCCGCGAGCGAGCAACCCGCGAAGAGGAACGCCACCAGCCGCAGTGCCACTTCCTGTGCGGAGGCCCAGTTCGGGCCGAGATTGGGCGGGTTGGCGCGGTCGAAGACTTCAAAGGCGTTCCAGAAAGCTTGCGGGCAGCCTTCATCGCCGGCGAGCGTGTAGGCGCGCCCGAGGGTGAACGCCCAGCCAAAGCGCGCCGGTTCCCAGGCGAACTTCACGTCTTCCATTCCCCAGGCAACGCGGCCGAGCTCGTACTCGCTCCAATGCACCGGCGGAGCGGGCGGCTCGAGCTGGATTGGGACCGCGGGACCGCCGAACAGGCGCGCTTTGCCCTGCAGGATTTCCTCGACTTCGCTCAGCAGTTCCTCTCGGGCGGACTCGCGGACCAGCGCGACGAGTTCTTCGCGCGCGGGCAGCCGCCACGGCGGTTCGAGGCGCAGGGCGGCGGTTTCGTGCCGGGTGGGCGTGGCGCGGCGGTAGTGCCCACTGCGCAGCCCGAGCTGGTACAAGGCGTACCAGCCGACCTGGGCCGGCCCGAGGGTGCGGGCGACCTTGAGGCGAAGGGTCAGCGCGCGGAAAGATAGCACAGGGTTAGATTCCGGCGGTTGTGTCGCCGGGCGCGTTCAACTGCGCGGCAGCCAGGATGGCAACCCGGCTGACGGCGATCAGCTCGGCGTAGGGGATTGGCGGCGGACCGCCCGCGCGGACGCAGTCCAGGAAATGAGCCCACGCAGCCCGGTGGCCTTTGTCCTGGCCAAGTGGAGATGAAGTTGCCCGGCGGCGACCGCCCGTGGTGACCTCCAGGCGGCGAAAATCGTCCAGCACGGCCACCATCCCGCCGCAGAAGACCTCCAGGCGCTCCTTGGCGACGCTCTTGTCGCCGTTGGCCAGGTAAGCCAGGGTGCCGATCGAGCCGTCGGGGAAGGTGAGGGTGATCACGGCGTTGTCGCGGCGGTACACCCCCAGGTCGGGCAGGGCTTGCGCCTCCACGCGGACCGGTGGGGCGCCGGCGAGGAAGGTGAGGAAGTCGATGAAATGGCAGGCTTCGCCGATGATCCGCCCGCCGCCGACCGCCGGATCTTGCGTCCAATGGGTGAGCGGCAGCGCCCCGGCGTTGACGCGGTAATGGGCGACCAGCGGCTCGCTGCGCCGCGCGAGAGCTGCCTTGAGCGCTTTGGCCAGCGGGGCAAAACGGCGGTTGAAGCCCACTGCGAGGAGCGGCGCGCCGCTTTCTTGCAGGGCGGCCTCGATCTCGTCTAGCTCTGCGGCGGTGATGGCGAGGGGCTTCTCGCAGTAGACGTGCTTACCGCTGCGCAGCGCGCGCAGCGCCTGGCGCGCGTGCTGGTTGTGGCGGGTGAGCAGCGCGACCACATTGACCTGCGGGTCGTCGAGGATTTCGTTTTCGTCGGCGGTGGCAAAACGGAAGCCGTACTTTTGGGCGGCGTGGCGCGCGCTCAACCCGGAGGCCGAAGCCACCCCGGCCAGCTCCACGCCGCCGGTCTGCTGCACCGCCGGCAGGAAGACCGCGCTGGCATAGTTGCCCGCGCCGAGCACGCCCACCACCGGGCGGCCGGAGAGAGGTGATGGCGCAGATGCGGCCAGCTCAACGCGCTGGGGGGCCAGCGCTTCGCCCGCGCCGGGGTAGGTGAGCAGCACGCCCAGGAAAGGCTCGCCGCGCTTGCCGGTGATCAGCTCGTACGCCCCGGCGCCTTGCTCGATTGGGAAGCGATGGCTGATCAACGGGCGCACGTCCAGCCGGCCTGAAGCGAGCAGGTCAACGATCGCTTCCAGGTTGCGCCCTTCGCTCCAGCGCACGTAGCCGGGCGGGTAATCTTGACCGCCCTCTTCGTAGGCCGGGTCGTAGCGCCCAGGCCCGTAGGAGCGCGAGACCTGGAAGGTGAGCTCCTTGGCGTAAAACAGCTTGCGGGGGATTTCCAACCCGACCGCACCGACCGCCACTACCTGCCCGCGGTCGCGCGCCAGCAGCCCGGCCAGCTCGATCGGGTCGTTGGAGCGCGCGTCGGCGCAGATCAAGGCGACGTCGAAGCCCCGCCCGCGGGTGAAGGCGCTGGCTGCGCTCTCGGCTTCGGCGCGCAGGACGGCCTGCGCCCCGAATTGGGCGGCCAGCGCGACGCGCTCCGCGGCGAGGTCCACCCCGAAGACGCGGCAGCCGGCGGCGGCGGCGATTCCGCAGGCCAGCAGGCCGAGCAGTCCGAGGCCGATCACCGCCACCGATTCGCCGACCTGCGGGTGGGCCAGGCGGAAGCCGTGCAGGGCGATTGCCCCGAGGGTGGTGAAGGCGGCGGACTCGAAATCGACGGCGTCGGGCAGCCGGGCGAGCAGGTTCTGCGGGACGACGGCGTACTCGGCGTGCACGGCGTACCCGCCGCCGGCGCAGGCCACCCGGTCGCCGACCTGGAAGCCCTGCAGCCCCTCGCCCACTTCGACGATGGTCCCCGCTGAGGAGTAGCCCAGCCCCATGGGTTGGTCGAGGCGGTTGAACGCGGAGCGGACGGTGGGGAGCAGCCCTTCGCGGCGGGCCTTATCCAGCACCTGGCGCACCAGGTCGGGGCGCGAGCGGGCTTTGCCCAGCAGGCTCTTCTCGGCGAACTCGACCACCATACGCTCGGTGCCCGCCGATACCAGCGAGGCGGCGGTGCGCACCAGGGCTGCGCCGCGCCGTGCTGAGGGGCGGGGGACATCGACGACCTGCGCCTTGCCGTCGCGCATATTTTGCAGGAGTTGTTTCATGGGCTGTGCGGCCATCCACAATGCGAGTTTAAGGGTATTATAGCCAGTTTCGCCGCTTTCCGCTGCATGACCCCCTCCATCGCATGGTATCGCGAGATCGCCTGGCGACCGTGGCGATCTCTCTTTTCTTTATCTGGCAGCCTGGAGGAGAGATTGTCGCAATGACGTGCGGCGGGCTGGCATCTGAATGCTGAACGCTGTCTGCTGAATGCTGAACGCTGACCGCTGAATGCTGACCGCTGACCGCTGAATGCTGAATGCTGATTGCTGACCGCTTCTTAAAACTGCAAGCCACTCGCAAGGCGGAAGGCGGGGATTCTCCGCTAGAATAGAAGGCAGCGGCATCGTATGAGCCAATCCAGCGTTAATCCAGCTCTGACCGTTTCGTTCCAGCGCGCCGCCGGGCGCGCGGCTTTGTTGTTGCTGGCCTGCTACCTGGTGATCGCGGGGGGCAAGTTCGCCGGGCTGGTGCTCTACCCGCTCTATGCGCTCAACGTGTGGCTGGTCGCATTGGGCGGGCTGGCCTGGATGGCCTGGCGCTGGCTGCGCAGGCGGCCTTTCCCCGCCACGCCCCTCGACCTGCCGCTGCTGGCCTGGGTGGTTGCCTTGCTGGTCAGCGCGCTGGCCTCGGAGGACCCGCGCGTCAGCCTGGAGCGCTGGGTTTTCGAGTTGGTTTGCGTGCTGGTCTTTTACCTGATGGTCGACCTGGAGCGGGCGGGCAAGCGGGTCGAGACGTGGATCTGGCTGACCCTGCTGGCCGGGACGTGGCTGCTCTATTTTGGGCTGCAGGAGCTGGCGAGCTGGTATCTGCGCTGGTTTGCCATCGGCGGCTGGGCCGACCCGATCCCACCGGCGACGATCCGCGTGCAGGCGACCACGGGCCACGCCAACGCGCTGGCGGCCTACCTCAACCTGCTCTGGCCGCTGGCGGCGGCGCGGCTGCTGGCGGTGAAGGCGCGGTTTGGAAAGGCGCTGCTTGGTTTGTATATCGCCATCGCGCTCCTGTTGCTCTATTTCACCTCCTCGCGCGGGGGGTGGCTGGGGGGCGCGGCAGCGCTGGCTGCGCTGGGGTTCTTACTGGCCCTCGATCGCCGAGAGCAGGTCAGGCAAGGCTGGCATTGGTTGCTGGCGCGCAAGTGGGCGCTTGGGGGGTTGGTTGCAGCTGCCCTGGTGGCGGGCGGCCTGGGTGGAGCGCTGCTCCTGCGCCAGGCGCAACATCCTTCGCATCCACAGGGCGACCCGCGCGGGTATATCTGGCGGGTAGCATTTGATATGTTTCGCCTGGACCCCTGGTCGGGCACCGGGCCAGGAACCTATGTGGCGCATTTCTTAGAAGCGTACTCGATCCCGCCCGGGATGCTCTTACCGCACGCTCACAACACCCTGATCAACACCCTGGGCGAGAGCGGCTTGCTCGGCCTGGCTGCCATGCTCAGCCTGGGGGTAGCGATCGTGCTCATGGCCGCGCGTTCCTGGCGCGCCGGGACGCCAGGAAACCGCGTTCTCCTCGGCGGGACACTGGCGGCGCTGGTCGGGCTGGCTATGCACAGCCAGTTCGAGGTGCCGCAGGTTGTTCCACTGGTCAACCTGCTCACCGGGGCGCTGCTGGCGCAAATGGCCGGGCAGGCGCAGCCGCCGGATCGAAAACCGGCCTTGCCAGTGGGAAATATCCTGCTCGCTGGTGGGTGGTTGGGTGCGGCCTGCCTGGGGCTGTATTCGTGGTGGGGGTATGCGGCTTTCCAGCGCGGGTTGGATGCCTCGGGGCGGCAGGATTGGCCATCGGCGGTGGCCTGGATGGATGAAGCCGCCCGGCGCGATCCCGCGCTGGCGCATTACGCGCTGCAAGCCGGCCAGGCGCACGCAGAAATATCGTTGGATGCGCAGGGCATGATGCGCGATCCGGCAGAGCTGGCGAAGGCGATCGAATGGCTCGAGCGCGGGTTGGCGCGCCAAGGCAGCTTTGCATTGGATTGGGCTCGCCTGGGCGCGCTCAGGCAGGCAGGGGGAGATCTGCCCGGTGCGGTGGACGCCTACACCCGCGCTGCTGAGCTGGCTCCCGAATCGGTCGAGGTGTTGCTGGCGCTGGGCCAGGCGCTGGAGCAAAACGGGCAGGCGAAGCAGGCGCGCGAGGTGTACGGTCGCGTGCTCGCAATGCAACCCGATGCGGCTCACGATGCCTTCTGGGGGGAAACCGAGGTGCGCAGCGAGGTGGTGGCGAGCAGGCCGCCCATTGCGATCGATCCAGACGACCCCTGGGCCGCGCTGGAAGCAGGCGACTTTGCCCGCGCGGAGGATCTCTTCCGCGCGCAGCTAACGGTCAACGACGCGCAAGGCTACCTGGGCCTCTCGCTGGCCCTCTCCGGGCAGGGTGAGCAGGAGGAGGGGGAGAAGGCATTGCGGGTGGCGGAGTTCGTGGGGGGAGGGGAGGAGGAAATTCGGCGTTTGCTTTGCACATTCATGCCTATAGATCAAATCCAGGGGAAAGGTAAGAAATGTGAAGAACGATACAACATTTGGAACAGATCGAATCGGTTTAAAAACTCCGTTTTGGGAAATGCAGGAGATTACTTTTCCCTTCTTTTTCATCGGATCAGCTTTCCTTAAGGATTAATTTTCCAGGCAATGGCTCAAGACAATCTCTCTAAGGCGAAGGGCGCGGATATTTTCTCGAGAAGCAAGATAATTACAGGTGCTTTGTTCTCATTAGCCAGCCTGATTATGGTAAAAGGGGTCAACCTGATAAGAACCATCATTCTGGCAAGGTTTTTAACCCCATCGGATTTTGGAATTTTTTCTCTTTTGTTTTCCTTCTATTACTTTGCATTGAATACGGCGATTTTTGGATTTCCTACAACCGCTGCAAAATTTATCCCTTTAGCTGAACGCGAAAATTCTCTTGATAAATTTCTCACGACTCTGTATTGGATAGCATTTTTCTTTTCTTTAATAATTGGGGTAGGCGTTCTAAACATAGCAAGTGTAATTGCATTGGAAATTTACCAAATTGCGTCCCTTCTTTTACCGATCAAACTTATTGGCGGAGCGATTATTTTCCAATCTCTTTTTGCTTTGAACTTGGCGACGCTCCAAGGACTTGGTCAGTTTAAGAGTAGATCAGCCATTGAAATGATAGACGCTTTTCTTGGTTTGTCCCTGGTAGTCATTTTGGTGTCCAGGTATCAGATCATCGGTATAGCGTGGGCGTTATTGCTGTCGGGTTTCTTATCATTTATTCTTTCTTCGTCCATTATCGTAAAGAGGGTGTCTTTAAAGAAGGTTTCGAAGTTTTCACTTAATAAAGCTGTTTTCAACCAGATTTTAAGATTTTCTTCTCCGATTTTTCTCACAACAGTATCGATATATTTTTTCTATTGGATTGGGGATATCTTGCTAAAGAATTTGGTAGTACAACTGGAACAAGTTGGATGGATGTATATAGCAAGGTCAATCGGGCAGATTATCTTATTCATCCCAGCAGCGATCAGCATACCTTATCTTCCATCCATATCAACTCATCTAGATGATCCGTCAGCAAACGTCAGGTCTTTCACTAGAATTAGCTGGTTTCTCTCCTTTATCGTGGGGATAGCTGTTGGATTATCAGTCAAAATTCTTGTGCCATTGTTATATGGTACTGAATATTCAAAAGCAGGTGAATCGATATTCTTGTATTCATTGGCTTCTATTCCGATGGCTATGACGACCTTGACCTATTCAACAATTTTTATTGGCCGAGGGTACGTTTGGCCGCTATTATTTCTAACCCTCCTTTGGGGATGTATATTCGTCACCCTGGCTTATTTCTTATTACAAATGGCAGGAATCAACGGCATTATGATCGCGTATTTATTCTCTTATGGATTGTTCCTGGCTGCGGCTTCTTATTACTTGCATAACCAAAATATCCTCTTGGGCATCTCCCTGAGCTACATTGTTTATGTCTTCGTTTCGGCATTTATCGCCTTATTATTACAGCAATTACCATTTGGAGGCGTTTACATTGCAACGAGCGTTCTTTTGATATCCAGCGTGATTTGTGTTGGGTTTTTTCTGCTAGATACGAAGAGCCGCGAAATGATCATGAATGTTCTGAAATATGATTTTAAAGATAGAATTCTCCACCTCAGGCGTTAATGAAGGCGAATCATGGATACGGATAAATCTATAGCGATCCTATCTTTGGGCAATATTGATCTTCAAATCCATTCCCGGGTTTTGCGCCAAATTTATACAACCGGCACGAAGTATCCGGTTGACGTAATTGCCTATGGGGCGAAAAAGGAAATAACAAATCTTCCGGTTCGATCATTGCATATTGTAGGTTCGCTTTTAGAGCCGAAATTTAAGAGGGCCTTCTTAACCTTCTTCTTCCTGTCGGTGGGTCGGTTCTTTCCTGAGTGGGGTTATGAGAATTGGTACTGGCATCGCCCAGGTCACCAAAAGGCGTTAACAATTTTAAATTCCCGAGATATCGACATAATCATAGCGAATAATTGGTGGTCAATGCCTGTTGCATCAAAATATAAAAATGGCCGGCACACTAAAATAATTTTGGACTTACACGAATATTCACTGGATGAGTTTACAGATCGAGGTTGGTTGAAGTATCTGTATCAACCCATGATTGAATATCAATTCCGGAATTACCTGAAATATGCCGATGCCACTATCGTGGTAAATGAGACTGTGGCTGAACGCTACCATCATGAATTCGGAATTCAGCCAATTGTGGTGATGAATTCCCCTGTGCTTGATGAAACCACATCATTCAGACCCACACAACCATTCAAGATCAAACTGGTTCATCATGGCTACGCTGCACGGGAGCGTAGATTGGAATGGATGATTGAAATTTTAAGGCACCTCGATGATCGTTTTTCAATGACATTTATTTTAGGTGGAGACACGAGATACATTGATGAATTGAAAAAAATAGCCGATCTTGTCACACCAGGCCGAGTGTCTTTTCATCCTTTTGTTCCACCTGCCGAATTACCTAAAACCTTAAACCAATTTGACATGGGGATATTTGTCATTCCGTCCAAAGGGTACAGTCTCAGGACGTCGTTGCCGAATAAATTTTTCGAATTCTTAATGGCTTGTTTACCGGTCTGCGTAGGGTCATTACCTGAAATGGCAAAAATTATCGAGCAATATAATTGCGGAGTTGCAGTCGATACGATTGATCCCGTAAGAATTGCTTCCGCATTGAATGGCTTGTCGGTTGAAAATATCGATCTGATGAAAAAAGCGGCGATGCGTGCACGCCAATCCCTCAATGCTGATCTTGAACAGAAGAAATTGCTCGATCTGATCCAGAGTCTCGATTAATTCTTGTGCTGTGATACATCTCATGGTTTCAACGAAGAAGAATCCCGTAATCTCGGTCGGACTCGTTACCTGGAACAGCGCACAGGACCTCTCGGCATGCCTGGATGGCCTCGACCGGCAAGACCTGCCTGTGGAGTTGGTCGTTGTGGATAATGCGTCGACCGATGATTCGGTCGGGTTGATCAACGATCGAATGCCTGAAACAATGATCATTCGGAACGATAGCAATGAGGGATTTTGTAAGGGTCACAACAGGGCTATTCGCAATGCTCATGGCAAGTATTATCTCGCTTTAAATCCGGACGTGCATTTGAATGCGGGTTATCTGCCTGCGTTGATTGCCGAGATGGAGCAAGATGCCAGGGTGGGAATTACATGCGGTAAGCTCTTGCTCAGCGAATTCTCTGGACCACAAAGGATTGACACCACGGGGTTGTTTATCGACCGGAAGCGCAGGCAATACCTTCGTGGCCATGGCGAGGTGGACAAAGGTCAATACGACCAGGTGTCTGAGGTGTTCGGCGCAGATGGCGCAGCGCCTCTGTACCGGCGTGAGATGCTTGAGGATGTCCAGGTTAACGGTGAGTATTTCGACGAGATCTTCGTTTCTCACAAAGAGGACGTCGATTTATCCTGGCGGGCGCGGTTGCTGGGCTGGCGCTGTATCTACACGCCGCACGCCGTCGGCTACCACCGGCGGTCGTTCCGCCCGGGCCGCCGGCAGCCAATGTCGAGTGAAATCAAATTGGACGCAGTGAAGAATCGCTATCTCTTGTTGATCAAAAATGAATTGCCCCAAGGTTGGCGAAGGGATTGGCTGCAGATCGTGTCTTATGACTTGTTGATCATGGCGTATTCTCTCCTTTTTGAGCGCAGTTCGCTGTGCGCGATTGGCAGGGTAAAGCGGTTATTGCCCCGTGCCAGGGCATGGCGCGCGGAGATCATGCGGCGTAAGGTGATCGATTCGAAGGAAATGTTACAGTGGTTCCGCTAGTCTCGAGCTTTCCTATGCAAACTGTTAATTTGCTCGGTATCCGTGTCAGCGCCATCAACATGCAAATAGCCCTGGACTGTTTTGCGCGTTGGACTGAAAATAAAAAAAAGGCATACATCTGCGTGACCAATGTTCACGTGCTCATGGAAGCCCAGGCGTCCGGCGACCTTCGCCGTGTCCTCAACCGCGCCGGCATGGTCACCCCCGATGGGATGCCGCTGGTGTGGTACTCGCACCTGAAAGGGCACCGGCACGTCTCGCGCGTATACGGCCCCGACCTGCTGCTGGCGGCCTGCCAGCGCTCGTTAGAAACCGGCTGGTCGCACTACTTCTACGGGGGCGCGCCAGGCGTGGCGGAGAAACTCGCAGCGAACCTGCGCCTTCGCTTCCCCGGCCTGCGCGTCGCCGGCACGAGCACTCCGCCTTTCCGCCCGCTGACCGCTGAAGAGGACCGCGCCGCGGTGGCGGAGATCAACGCTTCGGGCGCCGACATCCTTTGGGTGGGGCTGGGCGCACCGAAACAGGAGCTTTGGATGGCGGAGCACCTGGGCAGAATCGACGCACCGGTGATGGTGGGGGTGGGGGCGGCGTTCGACTTTCACGCCGGCGTCAAGCGCCAGGCGCCGCGCTGGATGCAGCGCAGCGGCTTGGAGTGGCTGTTCCGCCTGGTCACCGAGCCGAAGCGCCTGTGGAAACGCTACCTGGTCAACAATCCGCTGTTCGTCTGGCTGGTTCTGTTGCAGTTGCTCGGCATCCAGCGCTACCCGGTCGAAGAATCTTAACGAAAGTGTAATCATCAAACTCCGGCATCATTTCTATAATTGAGGTGGATAGAGACAACGATCGGTCATGTTCCGCCGCTTTTCGGTCAACTTTGCCATTTTCTCCATGCTGCTCGACATGCTGCTGGTCGATGCGGCGCTGTTCCTCTCTGCGGAGGTGCGCGAGCCGCTGACCGGCGTGCTGCCGTTCCTCAAGGAGCTGGCGCCTGTCGAGCTGCCCTGGCTGCTCTACGCGGTCTTTCCGTTGATGTGGGTGGGCATCCTGTTGAATTTCTCGGTCTACGACGGGCGGCGCAACTTCCGCATCGTCGACGAGCTGGGCAGCCTGACCCTCGGCTCGCTGCTGGCGGCGGTCTCGCTGGCGGGCATCCTCTACTTCACCTACCGCGACGTGTCGCGCTTCCTGTTTGTGATGGCGGCGGGCTCGGCGTACCTGTTGATGGTGGCCTGGCGCGGAGTGGCGCGCATGGCCTTCCAGCGCAACGGCCTGCACGTCCAGGTGCGGCGGGTGTTGATCCTGGGGGCGGGCGAGGTGGGTCGCAAGCTGGCAAAGCAGATCGCCGGCGCGCCGGGCTTTGGGCTGGAGCTGGCCGGCTTCCTCGACGACGACTGGCAGCGCCAGGCCGACCACGGCGATATCCTCGGCTCGCTCGACGTGGCGCGGCGGGTGGTGCTCGAGAAGCAGGTCGACGACGTGGTGCTGGCCCTGCCGCGCTCCGAGCACCAGCGCCTGACTGAAGTGGTCAGCACCCTCCACGACCTGCCGGTGCGCGTGTGGGTGATCCCCGATTACTTTTCGCTCACCCTGCACCGCGCCCAGGTGGAGGATTTCGCCGGCATCCCGATGCTCGACCTGCGCGCTCCGGCGCTCAGCGAATACCAGCGCCTGCTCAAGCGCGCCTTCGACCTGGCGCTGTGCGTGGTGTTGCTGCCGTTCATCCTGCCGGTTATGGCCGTGGCGGCGCTCGCCGTCCGCCTGGACAGCCCCGGGCCGGTGTTTTACTACGCGCGGCGGGCCGGTGAAAATGGGCGCATCTTCCGCATGATCAAGTTCCGCACCATGGTGCAGGGCGCCGACCAGCTCCAGCCGGCGGTGGGGCAGGTGGACGAGAATGGGAGCATCCTGCACAAACGACGCGACGACCCGCGCGTGACGCGGGTGGGGCGCATCCTGCGGCGAACCAGCATCGACGAGCTGCCCCAGGTCTTCAACGTGCTCAACGGCGAGATGAGCCTGGTCGGTCCGCGCCCCGAAATGCCCGAGCTGGTCGAGCGCTACGACCTGTGGCAGCGCCGGCGTTTCACCGTGCCGCAGGGTATCACCGGCTGGTGGCAGGTCAATGGGCGCAGCGACAAGCCGATGCACCTGCACACCGATGAAGACCTCTACTACGTGCAGAACTACTCGCTCTGGCTGGATCTGCAGATCCTGGCGCGCACCGCGTGGGCGGTTGTCAGGGGCAAAGGGGCGTATTAAGTGGGGGATTACTGGATATTCTCGTAGACGTACAGGCACCCGTTTTCGGGAGAAAAACACAGGTCGTCCACCAGGGCGGTTGTTGGCTCCGGAGCTGTTGAAGTGATTGCCGCATAGAACCGCGCAGTCACCGCAGAGGAGGGGGCGACCGCGAAAAAACCAACCACATTCCAGTCGTTTGATAGACTCTGCCAGCTTTGGGCAACGCCGATGCGGTTATGGGCGTTGTCGAACCATTCAAGCTGCATCTGCAAATTTCCTGCCCCATCCGACAGCCTGGCCTGATAGAAAGCGGAATAGAGCTGGTCTCCCACGACGGGTACATCTTGATAGATATAGCGATACCGGTCTGCGGGGTTGGGTGAATAAAGCCGGACCGCCTGGCGTGTTTCCTCGATCAATTGCTCAGGGTCTCCAGCGACTATCCAATCGACCGGTTTGCCGATGCTATCCAGGCGGTCAAATTTTGGATTTTGCAGAAGGTTCACCGCTGTTACCGGTGATATGGAAGAGGATGTGTATTCACACAGAAATAAGCCATCGTTCGCGGTTAAAACAGGGCAATGATCTCGATAAAATGCCCAATCCATCAGGGGGATTTGATAATACTGTGGCGCTGCTTGAATGGCGGCTGGATAAACCAGCACATAGCGAATGTCGAATCTTTTCAGAAGAGTATGGATTTGCTCTGCGTCTGTGGCGCGCCTCATCAACTGACCTGCCAGGGAGAACAGAGACCCATAGACTTTGTTGTTAAGATATAATCGGCCCTCCGTGCCTAACCCAAGCACATTGCCACGATCTCCCTTTCGAGCGAGGTACTGGTAGAGGGGGTACTCCGGAATGGCTCGCTTGAGCAATTGCTCTCTGGTTTCCAGCCCAAATGCATATCGAATTGGAAAACGCTCGGGTATTTCCCAATATCGCACGATGGTTGGAATCCAGGTGCCGAACAGATAAATCGCAAGGAGGGTCGGCAAGAAAATTCTCCCCACCACCGAATTTCCTGGCGAGGATCCTAATTTCGATAGATTCACGCCGCTTAATGCGCAAAGGATCGGGAATACCGGCAGGAAGTATCTTGCATTCAATGCGGAAACGCCAAAACCAACGAAGGTCAGGATGGCAAATCCAAGCAAGAGCCAATCGATCGTTCGCTCTCTCCGGTCAAACAGAGATAGGGTCCAGGGAATGGCCAATAAGGACACGGCTGAAAGAGCTCCTCCGGGTGCCTGATGGTAGAAACGGTTGCTGTTGACGGCAAGATCCAAAGGGAGGCTCAAAAAGCGAGATTGCATCACCCGGTCTATTTCCGCTGTAAAGAAGGTGTCTTCGACCCATTCAGGGCTGTGGAAAAAGTGGTTGTAGTTCGGGAAGATTGGATTGCCCGTCCAAATCCAGCTCATCACAAACCAGGGCGCGGCGAGCAAAAGGATCGGTAATCCCCATCGAATCAGGATATCTCTAAGGGCAGATAATCTTTTCTGCAGAATTACAAGAACGAATAAACATATCGCGGTGGACATCAAGACGGGGAACGAGCTAATCTTAATTCCTAAGGCTAATCCGCCGAAAAAACCAGCATACCAGAGAAACCTTTTTTGGCCTTCTTGATGCCAGATAACCAAAGCCAATAGACATGCCAGGCAAAATAGCACGGTAAAAATATCGATATTCGGGGTCGAGCTTTCAATCGATACAATTGGGATGCTCAGCCATAAAAGGCTGGCATATAAAGCTACTCGATCGTCCCAAATTCTGCGGCAAAAAACAAACAGCAACAGGGCGCACAGAACACCTGCGGACAAATGCAGCCAATTTGGGATCGGTTGATCTCCGAGCAAGAGAGCCAGCGTGTAGAGCATCTCGACGTAGTGCGACGCGTAGGTTTGAGCAGATTCCTCGATCTCGACCAGGCCCTGATTGGCGATGTATATGTTCGGCGCGCTGACATGGTAACTCTGCGCGTCGTAGCGCAGCGCCGGGGAAACCGCCCAAAACCAGTTGAAAATGATGAAGATGGCTATTGCCGCAAGCAAGAGTTGAAGGTGGCGGTTTTCCTCGCCGATTGAAATCAGCTTGATGGCGCGCTGAGCCAGATTCTTGTTTGACCTGAACAAGGTGGGCAGGGAAGCGAGGATGATCAGAACAAGGATGACGATGACCAGCCACTGAGTGAACCCTTTTAATAATCCCAGCGCAGTCCCGACGACCATCAAGATTCCTAGACCGAACACCGCCGATAGCGTTAATTGCTCGAGCGTGCCGGATCTTGCGGGCCTGGGGCGGAAGAGCAAACTGCCCCCGGAGATTGCGGCGAGCATCAGGGTGAGGTAACCAGGAACCACCCTCCATGCCCCTGTCCTGACCAGGGTAATGGTTGCCAGTATTCCGAGAATAAGGAGGGAAAGGATGAGAAGCCAGCGAATCCGGCGGAGAAGAACCAGCGCTATGCAAACCAAACAAAAACCTGCCACGCCAAGCAGGTAAGGGAGATCTGTGGGGCGATGATTCTTCAGAAAAACCTGTGCGGAAATCCAGACGCCACTCAACAGAACGGCGACCACCGCCCAGCGGCCAAGCGTTCCAAGAGGATTTTCTCTGAATTGCGGCAATTTCATTTCGCAGGTTTAAAAGCGACAACGGTCCAAAAATCTACCCCGAACATTGCCTGTAACGTGCGCAGCTCCTTCTTTTGGCCTTTTCGCCGGAGGCAATACCTGGATAACAGCTCACTCCGCTGGATGATTTTGTTTTTTAAGGCGGGGGAGATCTTTACCTTCTCGAGGTTTTCGATCATCTGGTTGTGACTGGTGCGCAGTTGCTCGCATAGTTCGTCGGCGGCGGTCCTGGGGTTTAAAACCCATTGGGGTTTCAGACCCAGTGCAGATAAACGCTCCAGATACCAGTTGAGGGTATGATAGTGTCCCACGCCATACGCAGCATCGTAGTTCATTTTAAAATATTGAGCGGCATCTTCCCGCGATAGTAGGGTAATCCCGGGAAGGTTGTAATGCCCATCTTTGGCCAGGAAGCCGGGCCAAAATGGATTCGGGATCTCAAAATAGGCCAGTCCGCCGGGATTAAGCACGCTCGCAATTTGCTGCAGGGTTAAGTCTGGGTGGTCGACATGCTCGATCACATCGTTGCAGGTCGCAATGTCGAATTTTCCAAGGTTCAGAAAGTCATCACTTTCGACCGAAAGCAATTCAAGCCTGCCCTTTACCCCATGTTCGGACAGGTTAATTCGAGCCAGGTCCAACAGATCATTGTTCAGGTCAATACCGGTAACGCTTTCGCATCCATTCTTGTTGAACGCGATCAAGAATCCACCATATGCGCAACCAATATCGAGATAAGCCTTATTCGCCAAGGAGACGTGCCGTTTGACTCGCTCACAAACCAGAAAACCGCGCTGGTTGGATTGCTGCGCAAAATCTAACCACATTTGCCTGGTCTCTTCTGGGACGTTTGCGGCCTGCTGGTGGATGTAAACCTGGAGGTTCTGCCTGAACTGCGGACCAACCCGTTCGGGATGAAGCGCGACAGTCACCTGCTGCGCACGAGCATCCCAGGTATTTTCGCGGGCAATTTCGTCCAGGCGCCGTGTAAAGTCCCGATCGTTCGATAGGCGAATAGCCTCATCGATTTTTTCGCTGAACTGCTGCGGATCGTTGGCGACCAAGACACCCTCGATCCGCATGCTTTCCCTCATCGGAGTGATGACAACGGGCTTTCTGGCTGCCATATATTCGAAGAGCTTCAGCGGTGAGGTGGAATGGGTGATATCGTTGACCACAAAAGGGATCATACAAACCGTGAAATGGGTCAAATAAGCCGGCAACTCGGAATATTTTTTCGGCCCAAGCCAGTAAACATTGGGCAATTCTGTGATGGTCGATGTGGTCATCGAGTTGTCGTAATTTGGGCCGATCAAAACAAATGATAGATCAGGCCGGGCGGAAGCTGTTTTTTCCAGCAATTCATAGTCGAACCAGCGGGCAAGGGCACCGTAATAGCCGACAATCGGCTTATTCTGAGCCAGGATTTTTTCCAGTTCCTTATTCGCCTGAAGTTGTGAGACGAAGGGACCTTGAAAATGCTCGTAATCTACGCCGTTGGGAATGAGAAGCGCATCTTTTCGAGTACGGTGAACTTCTTCGAAAAGATTGGCTGCCGTGGCAGAAATGATGGTCGCGTGTTTTAAGAAGTAACGATGGTTACGCCGCAGAGCATTTATATCCAGCGCATCTTTAAAGACTTCGAGCTCATCGATGTAATCGTACACAATTCTGGGCTTTGAGAAATACCCCAACCATTTACGATTGTAGGATACGGCGATGACAACCGGATTTTCGATCTGCGAGAACGACTCCATCGGCACATTGGTTATGTAAAGGTTCTCATGCGCCTGTTGAATACGGTATCGTGGATCGACGCCAACCGGTTGGCAATAAAATACCAGGTTGCCCGCTTTCGCAAACGAGAGCGCCATTTGCTGTGGGCGTTGGAAAAGCTCGATGTCCCATTGAATCGAAGGGGGATAGACGATGACGTCGCCGGAGCCTGCGTGTTTCTGGAGGATTTGATCGATTTGAGCCCGGAACTGGTGGATTTCAGGGCTTACGTTTTTTTTTCCTTTGCCCAGGTTTCTTAATAATTCGGATAACCCGCTGTCGACGGGTAATACAGCCAATCGAGCTTTCCGCAGACCTTGCGCCAACTTCCAGCTCCGACTCTTGTAGATTTCATTTAATTGAGTTGTGGCGCTGGACAGTTTTTCGCTGGCGGTCACCAACTCGTTGCGCAACCCAATCATTTCGTTCTGGCTTTTCAGGTTCAGCGCAAGCGCGTCGGATAATGCCGACAGATATTGGGAAGTTTCGTAAGGCGTTGGCTGAGCGACCGGGCGCCAAACCCGCGCATCGACTTCGCCCGTCGGCACGCCGACCTGACCCAACGCTGCGATCAGATACGCTCTTTGTTCGATTGGAATCAGGTTGTTCCGGTGTACCTCCAGAATGCTTCTCCTCAAAGAAGGTTCAAGCCCGGTGATGGAGCTGATCAAGCTCTCGGTCCAGGTTTCGCCAAAATAGGCCTGCCCAAGGTAAGTGATGCCGGCCTGCTGAAAAGCAATGGCCACATCCTTTAATGGAATTTCCTGACCGAACGGCCAGTTGGCTTCTGAGGCTGCCTTCGTGCGCCAGATCCAGTACCAGTAACATTGCTGGTTGGGAATCAACACCAACACATACTTGCGGCTGTAACTGGCCATCGACTTCAGCAGCTCGATCTGGTCCTTAAGCGGGTAATGCTCCAGCACTCCGGCATTGAAAACCAGGTCGAAATCGGGTGCTCCAGGTTCAAAACCATTTCTCAAGATCGTCTCAGCTTTGACACCTTGTTGCTCAAAGAGCGCTTTTGCATATTGGAGCGCCTGTGCGGAAAAATCGAGCAATGTGACCTCGAATTTGCCGGTGCGCGCCAAAGCCAGGCTCTGCCAGCCGGCTCCGCACCCCAATTCCAAGGACTTTCCTCCGGAAGGCATCAGGCTGGTAATCAATTTTGAAAATTCGACATTTATTTCCGCAATGAGCGGATCTTCCTTGATCACCGGAAGCTGGGAATAATAAGCGTCCCATTTTTCAATTTCGTTTTGGATGTTCATCGTCATTCCTGTAACAAGGAGTTCGCCAGAACGCGAATGGTGTGGTTGACTTCAGGAAGCACCTGCGAAAAAATAAACCGGTCTGAAATAACCCGGATGATGAAGGCATTTTCAATAAAATCCAGATATTCGGGTTTTTCTATGGAAACCCGGTTTTCGGCGTTCAGCACCAGCGAGTATTCGCCGGGGGCCAGGATATTGGTCAGCTCGAAATCGACCTCGATCGTCTGGCCTTTGGATAACTGGGGAAATTTGATTCCCTGGTCTAAAGTCGTCGTCGTGATAATATCCAGGCCTTTTGTGTTCCGAAAAGAAAGACCAAAGCCAAGATGATCGACCTTCATAGGATCGAGAACGGTCGCCCGGATGGAGATTTTCAGGTTCTCTCCATGGTTGAATACCCCCCTCGATTTTCCGTGTGGATGAGCAATTTTCAATGCCTGGATCGCAATCTGCCCGGTTCCCCACCGCGCAGAGTCTTTGTTGCGAGAAAGGGGTATCCATTGCTCCGAATCCGTCAGGTCGGTTTCGGATTGTGTGGCTGGTGCATTGGCGTCAGTTCTATCTACAGAAGCGTTCCGGTAAATTTCCTCAAGATATCGAGACGTGACTTCAATGGGTTTGCCCGATTGGCGAGGTTCGCCGTGGCTCAACCAGATCGCGCGATCACAAATGCTCCGTACCGTTTGGATATCATGGGTCACTAAAACGATGGCAGTCCCTCGATCGCGCAAATTTGCCATTCGATCCATGCACTTGATCACGAATCCGGCGTCACCAACAGCGAGCGCTTCGTCAACAACCAGGATATCCGGATCGACACAGGTGGCGATCGAAAAAGCCAGCCGGACATACATCCCGGACGAATACAATTTGACGGGTTGGTCAATGAAGTCTCCAATATCAGCAAAATCGATGATTTGCTGAAAACGAGCCTTCATCTCTTTTTCGGGAATCCCCATGACCGCCCCACTCAGATACACATTCTCGCGTCCGGTAAATTCGGGATGAAAACCAGCCCCTAATTCAAGCAAGGCGGTCAACCTGCCGTCGAGATTCACAGACCCGGTCGTTGGTTTTAATGTCCCTGCGATGATTTGAAGAAGGGTGCTTTTGCCACTTCCATTGATCCCAATGATCCCTAAGACTTCGCCTGAATTAAGCTCAAAAGAAACGTTTCTCAGCGCCCAAAAGGATTCAGCGAAATCGCGGCGGAGGATTGGGGCGAGCAAAGCCTGCTGTAAACGCTCTCGGTACCGCTTGAACAACCAGTAGCGTTTGCCAACCTGATTCACCGCAATTCGGGTTTGGTTTTTCATAGGTAGTCTGGGAAATTCTGCTTGCTGCTCATGTACCAGCGATAACCAAGCAGGCACAGGCCTACGCAGGCGGCAACGAACCATGCGACTCCGCCACCCTGGGGGAGTGCCCCTTCCAACAACACGTTTCTGAACAAGCTGATGAGGTGAGCCATGGGATTAATTTTCACCACCCAGGCGGCCCAGTCCGGGATGAAGTCTTCCGGATAGAAAATCGGTGTGATAAAAATTAAAATGGACGTGATTAAAGGCGTGATTTGCCGTAAATCGGGGATATACACGGACAAGGCCGACCAGATCCAGTTGATTCCGGTGAACAGGACCAATTCAAGAACCAGAACCAACGGTAGAAGCAACATGCCCCAGGACAATTTACCGAGGATGAGCCAGATTAATGGAACCAGAAGGGCGAAACCGATGATTTGCTGGAAGATCGCTACCAGGGTGATATTTACGGGCAGTATTTCCAGAGGAAACACCACTCGCTTGACCATATTGATATTGCCCCGGATTAAAGTGGTTGACAGATTCAGCCCTTCGGCAAAGGCGTTCCACGGCAGCAAACCGCAAAGCAAGTACACCGCGAACGTGTAAGGGGAATCGTTTGACCCGAAACGCACCTTGAGAAAGGTGGAAAATACCAGCGTGTAGACAACCATCATCAGCAGCGGCTGGGCGATCGACCACAAGATGCCCCCCAGCGATCCCCGATAGCGGGCCTGGTAATCGCGCCATGAAAGGATGCGGATCAATTCGCGGTGGCGATAAAGATTCCGCGCCACCGCAGGGATATTGAACACATCCGTTAAGAATAGGACGAGCTTTTTCAATCGATTGCGGCCCCGGGAAGCATCTCTCGCAGATTATACCATTTCCAACGAGGCCAGGATTTTTCTCGCCCGCGCTTCCCACGTGTTCTGCCGCGCCGTATTGTGAAGCGCGATCCGGAATTGTTCGTCGTCACTCAATACAAGCGCCCGGTCGATTTGCCTGGAAAATTCCAGGGCATTGCCCGCTGTCAGCACGTGCGGCACCCGCATGCTTTCATCCATTGCCGTAATGATGACGGGCTTCCCGCCCGCCATGTATTCGAACAATTTCAAAGGGGATGTGGCGTGAGTGATGGCGTTTAGCTTGAAAGGGATCATGGTCACGGCGAAACTGTTCAGATACGCGGGCAGGTCGTGGTATGGTTTCTCGCCAAGCCAGTGGACGTTTGGCGCTTGCAGCAGGCCGCTCTCAAACAAATGCTTGCCATGTGCCGGTCCGATCAAAATGAATTCGACATCCTGGCGGAGCAGCGCCACCTGCCGGATGAGCTCATCGTCAAACCATTCGGCCAGCGCGCCGAAATAGCCAACGAGCACGCGGCGCGTCTCCTTGTAGGGTTTTAAATCCTCGGGCGTTGGCAATCCCTGCTGGGAAAAATGGCCGGCATCCACGGCGTTTGGGAGGTAAACCAGGTCGGGTCTTTCTAGGCGGTAGATATCGACCAACCGCTGGGCTGTCGCCAGAACCAGGCGCGCCTTTTTCATCCTGCGGGCATGCTGGTAGCGCAGCAGGCGCGGGTCCACCGCAAAGGCAGCAAAATCGTCAACGATATCGTAAATCAACTCGACGGGTTGGAGATAACGCTCGGGAGAGTAACACCACGGCAGCAGGTAAAGGAGAGGGTTGCTCGCGTGGTTGAGTACGGCCGGGGGAGCTTTGACCCAAAAAAGGTTCGGCCGCACCTTCTCGATTCTCAAATCTCCGCTGTCCACGAAGGGCTCGATATAAAATACGGTCTCTCCTAGCCCGGCCAGAGCAATCGCCAGTTGCTGGGGACGTTGAAAAAGTTGCCGGTCCCAAGATAACCCGGGCGCGAAGATAAAAGCTCTTTTCCCCTTGGGCATCGATTCGAGGATTGAGTCGATTTGCGCACGCAAGGTGGGGATGTCGTGCCGGGCTTTGAAGCGGATTCTTTCGTCGCGAAGATGCTGCCAGTTGAGCTTGACCTGCGCCCACAGGGTGTCCAGCAGTGAAGGTTGGCGGCTGGTCGGGTCGTTCATGCTCGAGCGTCAGGAGGCGTTTGGTACACCTCCAGTGTTTGCCGGTTGATGATCTCGTGGGTAAATTTCTGCAAAAAGATGTCCCGACCGGCCAGACCCATTTCCCGCCGCCGGGATGCGTCCCCGATCAAGGTCTCCAGCGCCTGGGCCAGCGCGGTTGGATCTCTGGGTGGAACGAGGATGCCGTTGACGCCGTGTTGAACCACCTCTCGGCACCCCGCGACGTCACTGGCCACGATGGGGCGCCCGGCGGCAGCGGCCTCGATCAAGACGGTGGGCACGCCTTCGCCGTAGGATGGCAGCACCACCAGGTGGCAATTCTGGAAAGTCTCTTCGAGGCGAGTCTGGAAACCCAGCCACTCGACCTGCCCGTCTTCGACCCAATTTTCAAGGGTCGACGGCGGTATGCTGGCCGGGTTTCCCGGGTCGGGTTCCCCGGCAAAGGCCAGGCGAAATTTCACGCCTCTTTCCCTTAGCAGTTGCCCGGCTTGCACCAGCTCGCCGATGCCTTTGTCCCACAAAAGGCGACCGGCATATAAGACCAGAGGCGGGCCATCCGGTTCAGGCGTGGGCGTGAATCTGCGCGGATCCGCGCCAACGCCGGTGACCAGGTGAGATTGTGCCGGTCGCGCCAGCTTCTGGTTGATAAAATAGGCTTGATCCTCCCGATTTTCAAAGATGACTTGCGTCCCACGCAGCAGGTACCGGTACAGTAAGATCACCCCCGGCCTGAGCATGCGTGCCGGGATGCTTTTTGAGAGGAAAATGTAGCCGCGCCCGGTAATGCTGTTGACCACGCGGTTGATCTTCTCCAGACGGGCTGCCAGGCTGCCGTACAGCACCGGTTTGATGGTGAAGTGGTGCACCAGGTCCGGATGCTCAGATCGATAAATTTGTGCCAGGAGCGAAAGCGAGCGAATCTCTTGGATTGGGTCGAGAGATTTCCTGCCGACCGTCCAGTTGCGCCAGGTAAATCCTCTGGCTTGTAAAAGGTTGACATAGTCGCCTGGCGGTGAAACCAAAACGACCTCGTATCCCATCTCCCGCATGAATTCGGCATGCGCCAGGTGGAAGTTATACAAAAACCAATCGGTGTTGGCAACCAGGAGCAGTTTCACGGTGGGGTTAATTCCCGATACAGGTCAACCAGGCGCTGTTCCATGATCTGCCACGAATAGAACTGCCGATATGCCTGCCGGCCTTGACTCCCCAGGCGCGTTCGGAGGCCCGGATCGGCGGCGAGCCGGTCCAGGGCGAGCTCCAGGGCGATCTTGTCGCCGTAGGGTATCACGATCCCTGCTCCAGCAGAGTTCACGATGCGGTCCATATGGGTGTGCTCGGCGACGAGAACCGGTTTGCTCAGCATCATGGCTTCGAAGATTTTATTCGGGCTCGAAAACCGGTGGTTTTGGATCGAAGGGTCATACAGTGCAAAAAGCGCGTCGGCACGGCGGCTCAAATCGATGGCTTTTTGGTACGAGACCCGCCCATGCCAGGACACATTGGGTAAGCCGTCGGCAATTCGAACGATCTGCTCCTCATCTCCCCCAAAACCTGCCAAATCCAATGACCATTCCGGATGCCGCCCGATGACTTCCAACACTTCGAACAGCATGCGCTCAACCTGGATCAATCCTATGTAGGCGAGGCGAAGATAGCCCGGCGGGGAAGGCTGGAACTCGGTCTCGCCTTCATCTTCCGGCGAATTGTAAAGATAAGTGAGTTTGCGCGGGTGAGCGCCTCGGATTTGCTCGATGCGCGCTTCGTCGCACAAGATCAAGGCGTCTGCATGGTCAATGGCGTTCAGGTCGGTTCGCCGGATCATCTGTTTGATCCATGTGGGGGTGCGCCTTAAGTGATCGGCATAAAAATCGAAGATATCATAGACGACGGTCTTTGCCCAAAATCGACGGGCCCAGAGCGCCGGGAGGATGGTGTCGAAATCGCAGGCATGGATCAAATCGTACTGGTCTCGGTTGTGACGCAACCATTGCCATAATCCCCATTGCCAACGCAGAAGGTTGGGCAGATTGGCCAGCCCCGACCCATAACGGGCTGGGATTGCAATCCTGTGGATGGCATAGCCGTCCCGATGTTCGAGCAAGGGCAAGTGAGCCGTTCGATCCCAACCGACAACCGCCACCTGGTATCCGGCTCGGACGAGCGCGCGAGCCTCTTTCTCCACCCTTGGATCCGGCATGATTGGGTTAGAACGACAAAAAACGACCCGTTTCCTCCAGTCCCTCTCCACGACCGAATTATAAAGCGAAATGGCAACTGCTCAGAGGGTAGAGGAAAAGTCCTCTCTTGAACCTCTGGCTGAGAAGTTAAGCGAAATGGCACAATCCTTGCACCAAAGAGGGTAGGACATTGGCAGGAGGCGTTGGGATGCGTTGGTTTTGGATCGCGGGTTTAATTGGGATGGTCTTGTGCCTGAGCGGCTGTGGCGCGCCGCCCCAGGCGCCTACCGCTGTCCAGGCGCAGGCGTCTGCGGTGCAATCGGTCTCTCCCTTGCCTGATGCGAGCGCCACCGGCACCACCCCACCCCAAGATACCGCCACCCTTCCGCCGACCGACACCATCGCTCCCCTCGAAACCAACACGCTGAGCCCGACCGATGTGCAGGTGCTGGCGACGCCGTTTCCGTTTGTGCTCCAGAGCGATTCCCCGCGTTATTTGCCCGCGTTCACCCAGCCCGAGGCAGGCTGCGCCTGGGTGGGGATCGCCGGGCAGGTGTTTGACGAGAACCGGCAGCCCATCGATGGCGTGGTGGTGCTGGTGAAAGGCTACTTCAACGGCAAGGTGATCGACACGATGTCGCTCAGCGGGTTGGGAAAAGCCTACGGACCGGCCGGTTTCGAGATTCAGATCGGAGACCGGTCTGCCGAAACGAGCAACGCGTTGACCATCCAACTGGTCAACGACCAATTCGAGGCGCTATCCGAAGCCTACCCGCTGACCACCTACGACGATTGCCAGCGCAACCTGATCTTGATCAACTTCCAGGCCAAGTCAGACGAGTGGCGCCTCTTTCTGCCCGCGGTCGGACAATAAACTTAGACGATCATTCTCTCCAGCATGCCCCAATGCGCCAGGCTCGGGTCGCAAGGGGCTGGCTCGCTTAACGGTATAATAGCCTGCATTGAGGCTGTCCATGCCGGAAACGACCGTCCCCGCCACCCACCCCGCAGGTTTCTCTCCACGCGACGCATTGATGCGGGCGATCCATCGCTGGTGGGTGGTCGTGCTGGCGGCGGTGGTGGGCGGAGTGGTTGGCCTGGTTGTCGAGGCGGCGCGCCCGCCCCAATACGAGGCCGGTTTTCGCATCACCGTCGGCATCGAGCAGACCATCGCCGGTGAGCTGACCCAGTACGAAGAGGATGTGCTGCTGGAGGCGGTGGGTGGGATTCTGTACGCCCCCGCCCAGCTTGAAGCGGTCGCCCGGCGAGCGACCGAGCTGGGCTTTCCCATGACGGCGGAAGTGCTCAAGCAGAACAGCACGGTGGAGCGCCGCCTGGCGACCTGGCTGGTGCGCTTGCGCGCCCCCGATGCCAGAACAGCCGAAGCGATCGCATCTGCCTGGATGGAGTTGAGCCAGGCAGACATCGTCCGCGCTTACGCCAGCGCGCAAACGGCCGATGGGTTGTCCCGTTACCTGGATAGCCTGGTCGCCTGCCTGTCGCGCGCGGTGACCGAATTGCCCGCCTTCGGCATTTGCACCCAGGCGGACCTGCCCATTCTCCAGGCAGAATTGGAGCGAACCGGGGCGGCGGCGGCTGAAGCCCGCCTGGCAGCGCGCGGGATGAGCACCAGCCTGTTGATCGACCCCGCCCAGATGGACCTGGCGCCTGCGCGGCGGGTTGCCCTGCTGCGCGGCGAGCTGGCCCTGGCGGGCGGGATGATCGGTTTCGTGGTTGGAATCTGGCTGGCGCAGGCGACCTGGCCTGGCGTGCTGCGCAGGGGGCGGCGTGACTGATCGCTGGCGCGAGCGCCTGGAGCGGGCTGCCTGGTGGGTTTTTATCCTGGCGCTGCCGTTCACCAGCCTGCCGCTGGTCACCCGGTTGACCGGGTCGAACATGGTCGCGCCGGCCGCCGGGTTGGTGCTCCTGGCGCTGGTCGCAGGTTGGCTGGTCCCTCACCTGATCCGCGGTGGGCAAATTTCCCGCCAGAGCCTGCCGCTGATTGCTTTTCTGAGCGTGGCGCTGTGCTCGGCGGCGCTGGCTTTCTTTTTGCGCCTCCCCCCCTTTCGTCAATTCAACCTCGTGGACGGAGAACTGGAAGCGCTGGTCACGCTGGGTATGGGGTTGTGTTTTTACCTGACCGTGGCTGCCTGGGCGGTGAGACCCGAGCGCCTGGCATTTTTGCTGCGTTGGATCAATTGGAGCGGCCTGGCGATTATCGCTTATGCGCTGCTCCAGGCGGCGATCTGGCAGCTCCAAAACGGTTATCCCGACTGGCTGGCGCGCGTGCAGTCTGTGCTGGTGACCCACGAGCTTTACTTCGAGCGCGCCAGCGGCTTTGCTTTCGAGCCCTCCTGGCTGGCGCACCAGTTGAACATGCTCTACCTGCCGCTGTGGCTGGCGGCTGCGGTGCGCGGCACCACCGTCCACCGCCTGCGGCTTGGACCGCTCACTTTCGAGCGCATCTTGCTGGCGGGTGGGCTGCTGGCGCTGGTCTTTTCGGTGTCGCGCATTGGCCTGCTCGGATTCCTGTTGATGGTCGCCTTCCTGCTGTTGCTGGGCGCGCTGTGGGTGAGCGGCTGGATCGAGCGGCGCCTGCTGGCTCGCTCGGCGCTGCGCGGGGCGCGGCGATCTGCCGCGGGTTGGAGCCTGCGGGCTGGTCTGTTGCTCGGCATGCTGTTGTTGTCCATCGCTATGTTCCTCGGCGCCGGATTCGTGTTGAGCAAGTTCGACCGGCGCATGGAAACCCTGTTTGACCTTCGCGCGCTGCGCACTCGCTCGTTTGCCTATTACGCCAACCAGCTCGTCTTCGCGGAGCGGATCATTTTCTGGCAGGCGGGTTGGGAGGTGTTCAGCCACTACCCGCTGCTGGGCGTGGGACCGGGCAACGCCGGGTTCTTTTTCCCGCAGACCCTCAGCGCATTTTCCTGGCACTTGACCGAGGTGCGCACGTTGATGTACTACCAGGATGTGCTGCCCAACATCAAGAGCCTGTGGGTGCGCCTGCTGGCTGAAACGGGATTGGCAGGATTTGCCTGCTTCCTGGTTTTTCTCTACGTTCATGGACGCTCGGCAAACTGGCTGCGGGCTGCCCGTGGCTTGCCCGGTACCCTGGGGCTGGCAGGGTTGCTGGTGTTGGTGGCGCTGCTCACCGAGGGTTTCAGCGTGGATACCTTCGGGCTGCCTTATTATTGGGTGTCGTTGGGCCTGGTGGCAGGCGCCAGCTACGCTGAGGGAGCCGCTTAATGGTGAAGAAGAGGAGTGTATCTTGAACAAGTCGTCCAGGTGGTTGTGGTCCATCCTTGCTTTGGTGGTCGCGGGTTGTGTTTGCCTCTCGATGATCTGCATTGCCGGGGGCGTGCTGGTATTGACTCGTCCGGCGAGCGAATCGAGCAGTATGCTACCGGAAATTAACCCCGACGTACTGGTTCCTACCGTTTCCGCCCTGGAACCGACCCCCACGCGCGCTGCTGCTGCGACCCGCGAGCCGACGCGCACCCCCTACGTTGAGCTTCCCTCCAGTGGCGATCTGGCAGCGGATAATTTGCGCGTGCTGCGCGAGGAGATCGTGCCGGTGAACGATCCCATCTCGCTGGCGGAGCGTTTGAAAGGCAAGAGCGGAATTGCCGCCACGCTTCCCGCGCCCCCAACGCCTTTGAAGGTCGGCGACCAGCAGCTTTTTTGGGTCACCAACGGCGATACCGATGAAAAACGGCAGGTGACCGCCACGCTGCGCTACCTGAATGCCCACCTGTATTTCTGGATCGAAAATGGCGTGGCGTACGATGCGAGCGCCATGCGCCGCCTGGCGGACACGTTCAGCAACGAAATTTACCCGACTAACCGCGAATTTTTCGGCAGCGAGTGGCTGCCCGGAATCGACAACGACCCGCGCCTGCACGTGCTGTACGTGACCGACGTGGGCTCCTCCATCGCGGGTTACTTCAGCTCGGCCGATGGGTTTCCACCCGAAGCGCTGGAGTATTCCAACGCCCGCGAGATGTTCGTGCTCAGCGCCGACAATGTTTCGCTGAGTGATTCGTACACCTACGGCACGATGGCGCACGAATTTCAACACATGATCCATTTCTATACCGACCGCAACGAAGACACCTGGCTCAGCGAGGGTTTTTCGGTGCTGGCCGAGCTGCTCAACGGCTACGACGTGGGTGGATTCGATTACCTTTTCATGATGAACCCCGACCTGGCACTCACCTACTGGCCTGGTCCGGGGCAGTCCGGACCCAATTACGGGGCGGCTTTCCTGTTCGTCACCTATTTTCTCAACCGCTACGGCGAAGAAGCCACCCAGGCGCTGGTTGCTCATCCGGAAAACGGCATGGAGAGCGTGGATGCCGTGCTGCGCCAGCTCGGGGAGATCGACCCTGCGACCGGCTTGCCGTTGAGCGCGGATGATTTCTTTGCCGATTGGGCCGTGGCGAACTACCTGGACGACCCCGCATACGGCGGCGGGCGGTACGATTATGCCAATTACCCGTATGCGCCCAAGGCCGGGCCGACCGAGGAGCTGCTCTCTTGTCCCGTCGGCGACCAACTGCGATCGGTCAACCAGTACGGCACGGATTACATCCGCATCGCCTGCCGGGGCGCGCACACCCTCACCTTCCAGGGAGCGAGCCAGGTGCCGCTGCTGCCGGTGGATGCGTATTCCGGCGACTTCGCCTTCTGGTCGAACCGGGGGGACGAGTCTGATATGCATATGACGCGCGAGTTCGACCTGCGCGGGGTGAGCGCCCCGGTCGAGCTGACTTACCGCGCCTGGTACGACCTGGAAAACGGGTACGACTACGCTTACCTGATGGCGAGTGAAGACGGAAAGTCCTGGCGGACCCTGCGCACTCCCTCCGGAACCGGTGAAAATCCGAATGGCAACAATTACGGCTGGGGTTACAACGGGCAAAGCGGAAACGAATGGCGCTTCGAGCGGGTGGACCTCTCGGCGTATGCCGGGAAGCTGATCCAGTTGCGCTTTGAATACATCACCGACACAGCCGTCCACAAGCAGGGTTTCCTGGTCGACGATATCAGGCTGGATGCGTTGAATTACTTCGCCGATTTCGAGTCGGACGATGGCGGCTGGCAGGGCGAAGGTTTCGTGCGCATCTCGAACCGGCTGCCACAGACCTTCCGCGTATCGCTGATCTCGCTGGGCGAGGAAACCAGCGTGCAAAGGCTCGAGCTGGATTCCGATCAGCGCGGCAGCCTGGAATTCAACATCGGGGATGGGGTGCGCGAGGTGATTGTGGTGGTGAGCGGCACGACGCGCTTCACCTTCCAGGAAGCGCAGTACCAGTTTGCCATCCAGTGAATCTCGGCTTGCTCAAACAACAAATGCGGCGCCGATGCGCCGCATTTGTTGTTTGAGCGTTCTCGTCTTACTTGTGAATTTGCAGGCTGCCGGAGACGGGCTCCAGCGCGCCGTTGTCGAAGAGCACTTGCGAGTCGCTCCAGATGCGCACCCGGATCGCGTCCGGGCTGCCGTCGCCGACCCACACCATGAAGTGAACACCGCCCTGCCCGTTGGCCGTTCCATGACCGCTGAAGATCGCCAGCGTGCCGGCCTGGTTGACCGTCAGCCAGTCGAGACTCGTGCTGCTGAAGTTCAGCGCGCCAGATTGCAGCTTGAGACTGAATTTCCCACCCGGGAGGATGCCGTCTTTCTTGTATTTCACCTCCAGGGTGAAGTGGGTCTTCTCGCTCAAAGCCGGGTTGCCCGCGAAGGAGCCCGCCGGGGGTACCCACCAGCCGCCGCCGGTGACGAATCCCAGGTCCGACAGGTGGGGGAAGTTTTGCAGGTCGAGCCCGACGATGACCGGATCGTGGTCTGAGACGCGGTACTGGTCGGGGCTGTAGAGGCTGGCGAGCTGGCCGGGGCTCTTGAAGTCGTCGTTGTAGTCCAGCACGCTGGGTTCGTCAGCATTGATGTGGTACTCAGTGATGCCAGTGACCTGCCCGACCAGCGAGCTCGAGCCGAGGGCATGGTCGAGGTAGCCCCACTGCCCATCGAACACGTAAGAGTAAGCCGCATCCCCGCCAAAGGCGTAGAGCAGGTTGGTGAATCCAGCCGCTTCGAGCGCAGCGATCGGGTCTTCCTTGGCGTAGGAGTTCAGGTCGCCGAGGATCAGCACATCGCTCTCGCCGGTGTTGGTCGGGTCGCCAGCCAGCCAGGCCGCCAGCTCTTGCGCGGCAGCCAGGCGAGTCAGGTTGCAGTTGCCCTGCCCGTCGCCCAGGTCTGGATCCGGCCCGACCGGAGAGATGTTATCGGCGCAGGAGGAGCCCTTGGATTTCAAGTGGTTGACCACCACGGTGAAGCGCGCGCCGTTGGAATTCTGCTGGAAGGTTTGCGCCAGCGCCGGGCGGCTGCGCGGGGAGGTGCCGGGAGCCGTGGTGATATTGAAGATGCCGAACGCTCCGGTATTGAGCGCGGCTGTGGTTCCCACCGGGGTGACGCTGGCCGGTTTGTAGAGCAATCCGACCTTGATGGCGTCGATTCCCAGGGCATTGACCTGGCCGGTGGCCGCGTCCACGTCGATGAAGGCATAGGTGCCCGGCGCGCTGGCGGCGTTGAGCCGGTTGACCAGGTCCTGGATGGCGCTGTCGGGACCGTAGCCGTCGTTCTCGATCTCAACGATGCCGAGCACGTCCACGTTCATCGCCAGGATAGCCTGGACAGTCTTGGGCCACTGCCGGTCGAACTCGCCGGGGTCGTCTGCGCCGCGGCAATCGGTGAGGGCTCCGCCCACGCCGTTGTTACAGGCCCACGGTGGGCTGCTGGAAGAGCCGTCGAAGGTGTTGAAGTAATTGAGCAAGTTGAGCGCGCCGGCCTTGAGCGTTCCGCCGACGTCCTCGGGCTGGGTCGGGCGCGGATTTTCTGCGACGAAGTTGGGCACCCCGCCGCCCAGCGCGTTGATCGGGCGCACCCGGTAGGCGTTGCCGCTGGCGGCGTTGCCCGACCAGGTGTAGGTCATCACGCCGGTGACGCCGGTGACGGAATCGCCGCCGCGCAGTGTGTTGGCGGCCGAGAGCGGCATCCCGCCGCGCCCGAAGAGGATCGGGTCGGGGTTCTGGTTGTTGAGCGCGTCATCGAGGATGATGCGGTTGAGGTTGTTAGCCGCCTGCAGGGCCAGTGCGGGCGCGCCGGGGGTCACCAGGTGGGTGGGTTGCCAGAGGCGGTCGCCGGAGGAGAGCACGACCTGGCCGAAGCGGCCGAGCTGGAAGAACTCGGTCACGTAGAGCGTCTGCGGCAGGCGCACCAGCATGCCCTCGTATTGCTCGAGGAAGGCGGGGTCCGGCACCGGAAGGTAGACCTCGACCGGTTCGACGCTGCCTGTGCCGCAGCCCACGATCGAGCTGGCGCTGACCTGCGTCTGGCCCTGGAACTCGGCCGCCGTGCCGGTGACGCGCACCACGTCGCCGAGGGCAACGTTGTCATTGTTGCCGTTGAAAACGAAGATGCCGTCCGAGGTGGCAGCATCACCGTCGCCCTCCAGGTCCTGCAGGTAGAAGCCGCGCAGGGTGGGCGTGGGGCCTTCGTAATCGCCGACGACCACGCCCATGGTGGTGACGGTGCCTGTGATGGCGGCGTTTGGCCCGGAGCCCTGGATGGCAGAAATTTCGGTGTAGGGCAGCAGGCAGGCGTTGAGCGTGTTGAAGGTGGCAACGTAGTCGGCCAGCATGGCATCCGGCGGGTCGTCTGTGTCCACGTCCGTCACGTTGGCCGCCAGGACGGTGAGGGTGCATGATTCGTTGGCGAAGTCAACCTCGGGGTCGAGGGTGAAGCTCAGCGGGCCGCCGCTGACTGTGGCCGTGTGGGCGCCGGTATCGCTGCAGACCAGCGTGAACCACTCCCCGTTGAGGTTGACCGCCTCGCTGAAGGTCACGCTCAGGTTGACGGTCGCCGGGAAGTCGGCTGCGCCATCGGCTGGGATGCTCGAGGCGACGGTGGGAGCGAGATCAACCGTGGGGGGGCTGACGGTGTGGCTGCCCAGCCCGTCGAAGGTGTCGGTGGCGTATCCATCCCACTCGAGGGCCGGGTCGAAGACGTCGCTCCCGTTGGCGTCGCCGCTCACGATGGAGGCTTTGCGGCGCAGGGTGTTGTCGGCGGTGCTGGTCAGGCCGCTGCCCCATTCGGTGCCGGGGTCGAAGCCGACCTGGCCGATCACGTCGATGACCGTCGTGCCCTTGCGCAGCACCACGGCGTCGTCGCCGTTGAACCAGCCTGCGCCGTTGGTTTGGTCGGCTTGGGTCAGGATGGCCGCGACAGCGCTGGAGTGCGCGATCACGTAGACATCGCCATCTGCGACGCTGCCGGTCAGGTTGATGGTCAGGCCGGCGGAGGCGCTGCCGTTGAAGTACATCTGCACGTTGTAGCCGCCGGCAGCTAGGTCGACCGCGGCGCCGGTGCCGTTGAAGATCTCCAGCGCCTTGTTGTTGCTGGAGCCTTCGATGTATTCCGAGAAGAACAGCTCGGTGGGAGCAACCGCCTGCACGGGTTTCGCGCCGGATGGCAGCAAAACCATCAGCAGGGCAAAAACGAGGGACAAAGAAATGAATCTGAATGGGGATTTGGTCGCGGAAAAACGGTACATCCAATCACTCCTTCGAAACAGAACTGAACGTAAGTTTGAAGAACAGACTGCACGGGGAATCGTTTCCCGTTCCGCACCACCCGGGATGGATTTTATGAGTTATCCCCCAGGTGTATGATCTTGGCGGGGCGGTTTCGAAAAACCGACCGCCGCTCTTATAATTATAACTAAATTGCTCCAGATTTGAGCGGTGGATATGGCCCGTGCGGAGACGTTAACCATGCGCCTTTCGCGATTTGGCAAGTTCCGCAGGGTGGCGTATAATGAGCGAAAATCAGACGGATTTTATCCGATACTATTGGTAGAAAGAATGGGATGAAACGAGGTTACCATGAGCATTGTGCGTAAAGTTGCCGGGGTCATCGAGCCACAGATGGTCATCGAAGGGGCAGGGGTGCGGTTGCGCCGCTCGATCGCCCCGCGCGTGTCGAACGAGTTCGACCCCTTCCTGCTGTTCGATCACTTCGCCTTCAACGACCCGAAGGAGGGGCCCATCCAGGGGTTTCCGACCCACCCGCACCGCGGCATCGAGACGGTGACCTATATGCTGGAGGGCAATGTCCGCCACCGCGACAGCCTGGGCAACATGGGCGTCATCGGCCCGGGCGACGTGCAGTGGATGACCTCCGGGCGGGGCATCTTGCACGAGGAAATGCCGCGCCGCGGTCCGACGGGTGTGATTTACGGCTTCCAGTTGTGGGTCAACCTGCCCGCCGCGCTCAAGATGTCGCAGCCGCGCTATCAAGAGGTGAGCGCGGCGAGCATCCCGCTGGTGGAGGCGGGCGGCGCGCGCGTGCGCGTGGTGGCCGGCGAGGTGAACGGGGTGAAAGGCCCGGTGACCGAAATTGCCGCCGATCCGCTCTATATGGACGTGACGCTCGAGGCGGGCGCGGTCTTTGAGCACGCTGTGCCGCTTGGTCACACGGCGCTGGCCTACCTGTTCGAGGGCGAGGCGCTGTTTGGTGGAGAGTTCGTCCAGGCGGTGCGCATGCTCGTCTTTGAGGATGGCGACGCGCTGCGTGTGGAGGCGGGCAACACCCCGGCGCGCTTCATGCTCATTGCCGGCGCGCCGTTCAAGGAGCCGATCGCCCCTTACGGCCCGTTCGTGATGAACACCCGCGAGGAGATCCAACAGGCGCTGGCCGACCTGCGCAACGGCACCTTCGTCGAAGGCCCCAGCCTTTTGCGCTAACAGCCGGCGCAAACTCCTTGACAGACTCGTGGCTGCCCGGTATAATACCCTTCGCTTTGGCCCCGGCGCTGGTTCGGCTGGGGCGTCAACTTGTATCCCCAACTTCCCCTTGGCCCGGCGGAGATTGCCCGCGGGGACCCAGGCGAAGTGAAGCTTGAGGAGTGAAAATGAAATACGCAATTGTGGATAGCGGCGGCAAGCAGTACAAGGCCGTCGAAGGGGCCACCATCGAGGTGGACCTGCTCCAGGCCGAGCCCGGCCAGCAGGTCGACCTGGATACGGTCCTGCTGCTCGTCGATGGCGAGCAGGTCTCGGTGGGCACTCCGGTGGTGAAGGGCGCCAAAGTCTCCACGACAGTCGCCTCTCACATCAAAGGGCCGAAGATCGACGTCTTCCATTACCGGCCCAAGAAGCGCATCCGCAGAAAAACCGGGCACCGCCAGCAGTACACGCGATTAATCGTGAACACGATTGAAGTGGAGTAGGGACGATGGCTCACAAAAAAGGTGGCGGCTCCAGCCGCAACGGACGAGACAGCAATTCGCAGCGCCTGGGCGTCAAGCGTTTCGCCGGCCAGCAGGTTCTTTCGGGGAGCATCCTGGTTCGCCAGCGTGGCACCCGCATTAAACCCGGCACGAACGTTGGCCTGGGCAAAGACGATACCCTGTTCGCCACGGTGAACGGCGTGGTCGTGTACGAAACGTTACCCAACGGTCGCAAGATCGTTTCGGTCACGCCGGTCGTTGCTGAGACTCCGGCCGAATAAGATATTCGGTCATCAGATCCTGCCCCGGCGCTCGATTGCAGCGACCGGATTGCAGGTCGAAAGGATCCAATCATGAAAAAGGGTATTCACCCCACCTTCTACACCGACGCCGTGGTGACTTGCGCTTGCGGCAACACCTGGACCACCGGTTCGACCAAGAAAACCATCCGCACCGAGGTTTGCTCGAATTGCCACCCCTTCTACACCGGTGAGCAGGCGCGCATCGTCGACTCGGAAGGGCAGGTTGACCGCTTCTATCGCAAGCTGCAGGCCCGCCAGACCTACACCGACCAGAAGAAAGCGCGCGAAGAAGCGCGCACCTCGCTGGACCGCCCGATCATCGAGCTCAACCTGGGCACGCGCGCATCCGACGCGCTGGCCAGGGCAGGGGTCACCACGGTGGGGCAGTTCATGGCGATGCTCGAGCAGGGCGACACCGCCGTCCTCAACATCGAGGGCTTTGGGCGCAAATCGCTGATCGATATGAAAAAGATCCTGCGCGGGTTGGGCTATCAACTCCCCGCCGCCGCCGACGAAATTTCGGTATAGGCAGGCAGGTTTCGCGTACAATGGGTGTTGTGGCGCTTATGCGCCACAACACCTTTTTTGATTTCGAGCCCATGCGCCTCTTTCTACGCGTCCTCAAGCTGGCAATCCTGGAGCAAACCACTTACCGGACGGCGCTCATCGCCGGGCTGGTGACCAACTTTTTCTTTGGCCTGTTCCGGGCAGCTTTGATCGTGGCGATCTACGCCGGCAAGAGCGAGGTGAACGGCTTGTCGCTCGAAGGGGCGATCACCTACGTGGCGGTGGGGCAGGCGATGATTGCCTTCCTTTACCTGTTTGGCAGTTTCGACCTGATGGGCACGGTCTATTCGGGCAGCATCGGCTCCGACCTGATTCGCCCGATGCCGCTGTACTCGCTGTGGATGGCGCGCGATTTTGGGCGCTCGTTGGTCAACCTGGTGATGCGCGGGGTGCTGCTGGTGCTGGCCTTTGGTCTGTTCTACCCCGTCGCGGCGCCGTCCAGCCCGGCGGCCTGGTTGTGGACGGCGCTCTCTCTGGCGCTGGGTTGGCTGGTCTCGTATGCCTGGCGCTACCTGGTCAACCTGGCCGCTTTTTGGACGCCGGACGCGCGCGGCATCGGGCGCGGCGCGTTCACTTTCTCGCAGTTGCTCTCCGGCTTTCTGATCCCGCTGCGCCTGTACCCGGACTGGTTTGCCGAAATCTGCAACTTGACCCCTTTCCCGGCGATGTTCAACACCGGCGTGGAGGTCTACCTGGGCGTGATCAGCGGACCGCAGGTCTGGCGCGCGCTGGGCTTGCAACTGGTCTGGTTCCTCGCGCTGACAGGCGCCTGCCTGCTGGTGCAGCGTGCCGGCGTGCGCCGGTTGGTGATCCAGGGAGGGTAGGGTGCGCCGCCAGCTAAGCTTTTACATGCGCCTGATCTCGATCCAACTGCGCTCGCAGATGCAGTTCCGCGCTTCGTTTTGGACGGACGTGGTCACCACCGGGTTGCTCAATTTCTCGTATTTCTTCTCGACCTTCCTGGTGCTCGAGCGCATCGGCAACATCCAGGGCTGGACTCTCGCCGAGCTGGCCTTTCTCTACGGGATGATCGAGATGTCCTTCGGCACGATGGACATGATCTTCAGCGGATTCGACCCGGATACGTTTTCGCGCTTTATCCGCCAGGGCTCCCTCGACCAGGTGCTGCTGCGCCCGGTGGGGGTGCTGACCCAGGTTTTGGGCAGCGCGTTCATCCTGCGGCGCCTGGGGCGCATTGCCCAGGGGGCAGCGGTGTTCATCTTCGCCCTCAGCCGGCTTGAGGTGCACTGGACGCCTCTTAAGCTGGCCTTTCTTCCGGTGGTTTTCGCCAGCCAGGTGGCGGCGATGGGAGCGCTGTTTTGGGTCGGCTCGACTCTCTCCTTCTGGACCGTGCAGCGTGTCGAGGCGATCAATGTGCTGACCTACGGCGGGGTGGAGGTGATGAGCTACCCGATGACGATCTACCCCGGCTGGCTGCGCGGTTTCTTCACCTACGCACTGCCGTTCATTTTCCTCAATTTCTACCCGGCGCTCTTTTTCCTCGACCGGCCCGACCCGCTGGGGATGCCCGCCTTCGCTCCCTTCCTGGCCCCGCTGGCAGCCGCGGCGATGTTGTGGGCGGCTTCGCGCTTCTGGCGCTTCGGGTTGAGCCGTTATCAAAGCACAGGCACCTGACATGGCTGAAATGATCCGCGTTCGCAACCTGCACAAGCAATTCAACGTGCTCCAGCGCAGAGCCGGGCTGGGCGGCGCGCTGCTGAACCTGTTCGCGCCGCGTTATGCGGTGGTCCGCGCGGTGGACGACGTGTCGTTCGACCTGCAGGCCGGGGAGCTGGTCGGGTACCTCGGCCCGAACGGAGCGGGAAAGTCCACCACGATCAAGGTGTTGAGCGGGTTGCTCGTGCCGACCAGCGGCGAGGTGTTGATCGGTGGAATGGTGCCCTGGGCCCAGCGCGAGCGTTACGTGCGCGGGATCGGCGTGGTTTTTGGCTACCGCACCACGCTGTGGTGGGACCTGCCGGTGATCGATTCGCTGGAGCTGCTCCAACCGATGTATGACATCCCCGTGGCGCGCTTCAAGTCCAACCTGGCTGAGTTCAGCCGCCTGCTCGAGCTGGAGCCGTTTATCAATACGCCGGTCCGTTCGCTTTCGCTTGGGCAGCGCATGCGCGCCGACCTGTGCGCCGCGCTGATGCACGAGCCGCGCCTGCTTTTCCTCGACGAGCCGACCATCGGCCTGGATGTGGTGGCGAAGGAGCACATCCGCCAGTTCATCCTGCATGTCAACCGCCAGCGCGGGGTGACCGTGCTGCTGACCACCCACGACCTGTCGGACGTGGAGCGATTATGCGAGCGGGTGATGATCATCGACCACGGCAAGCTGCTCTACGACGGCTCGCTGGGCGGGTTGAACGGGCGCTTCGAGAGCGATTGGACTCTGACGGTGGATTTCGACGAGGATTACGAGGATGTGAGCGTGCCCGGCGTGACGCCGCCGAAGCGCCAGGGCCGCCGGGCGATCTACACCTTCGACCACCGCCTGCTGCCCTCGGCTGAATTGATCTCCCGCTTGCTACAGCGGTTCCACATCGCCGACCTGGAGGTGCGCCGCCCGCCGCTCGAAGAAACCATCCGCCGCATTTACCAGGAAAAATTGTTACTTAACCACCAGGACACCAAGTCACCAGGTTGACGCTTATAACGCGAAACGTTCGATGCCTTCTTTAATCCTCGGTACGTTAAAATTGATCAGAAACCCTAATCGCTTTTTTGATAATTTTAAATAGGAGATTAACTGCGCTTTATGCACAGGGAGGATGGCGTCTACGGCCTTCAACTCACAAATTACTTTACCCTCCACCATCACGTCTATCCTCGGGCTGTCTTCAAAACGGATTCCATCGTACACGATCGGAATGGTTTTCTGTCTCTCGAAAGTTAATTTCCGTTTGGCCAATTCATGGCAAAAGCAGATTTCATAAATGCTCTCCAACAACCCTGGACCTAATGCTTTGTGAACGGCAAAGGCAGAACCCACAATCAAAGTGGCAATTCGGTCTTCTTCTTGGGTAATCGGCTCGAATGTTTTCATGGAACTATTATATTCACCTCTGCTTGGTGCCCTGGTGGCTTGGTGGTAACATTTAAATAATGAGGAGAAATGGCAATGGAATATATCCGGGTGAAGAGCGGTGAGAAAAAGCGGGTTGCGCTGATCGCGCACGATGGGATGAAGCAGGATCTGCTGGCATGGGTGAAGCACAACGAGAAGACGCTCAGCCGCCACAAGCTGTACGCCACCCGCTCGACCGGCAACCTGGTGCGCGGCGAGACCGGGCTGAAGGTGACCACGTTCCACAGCGGCCCGCTGGGCGGCGACCAGCAGATCGGCGCGCGCATCGTCGAGGGTGACATCGACTTCTTGATCTTCTTCTGGGACCCGCTCCAGTCGCAGCCGCACGACCCGGACGTGAAGGCCTTGCTGCGCCTGGCCGTGGTGCACAACATCCCCACCGCCTGCAACCGAGCCACCGCCGACTTTTTAATCACCTCGCATTTTATGGAGCAGGAGTACACCCGCCTGATCCCGGACTTTCTCGAGCGCATCCGCCAGGAAGCGGACGAATAAGCGATTGGGGATGCCCAAAATCATTCACCTCGACCTGGACGCCTTTTTCTGCGCGGTGGAGGAGCTGAACCGGCCCGAGCTGCGCGGCAAGCCGTTTGCCGTGGGCGGACGACCGGAAGAGCGCGGGGTGGTCGCTTCCTGTTCGTACCCGGCCCGGCAGTGCGGGGTGCGCTCGGCGATGCCCATGTCGCGCGCGCTGCGCCTGTGCCCGGGGTTGGTCGTGGTGCCGGGCAACCACGCCGCCTACCGCGAAAAATCGCGCCAGGTGATGGGCATTCTGCGCGAGCACACCGCTTTGATCGAGCAAATCTCGATCGACGAAGCCTTCTTGGATCTGAGCGACCTGCCCCAGACCGGCGAGGAGCTGGCGCGCATGCTGCAAGGCGAGATCAACCGGCGACTGGAGCTGCCCTGTTCGCTGGGGGTGGCGAGCAATAAGCTGGCGGCGAAGATCGCCAACGATTACGGCAAGGGTCACGCGCGGGCCGGGGAATACCCCAACGCGATCACGGTGGTGCCGGAGGGCGGAGAGGCAGCTTTCCTGGCGCCGCTGCCGGTGCAGGCCTTGTGGGGCATCGGGCCGAAAACCGCCGCCACCCTGGATGAAATGGGCGTGCGCACCATCGGGGACCTGGCGGCCATGCCGGAGGCGACCCTGGCGCGGCGCTTCGGGGTGATGGGTCACGAGCTGTGGGTGCGTGCGCACGGCGTGGACGACCGGCCGATCGAAACCGAGCACGCCACCAAGTCGATCAGCCAGGAGGTGACCTTCGACCGCGACGTGCGCGACGGCGAGCGCCTGCGAAAGACGCTGCGCACCTTGAGCGAGGGGGTGGCTTACCGCCTGCGCGCCGAGGGTCTGTGCGCGTCAACCGTCAGGCTCAAGCTGCGCTGGGCCGATTTCACCACCCCCACCCGCCAGGTGAGCCTGAATCAGCCTGCCGACCAGGACGGCGTGATTTTCAGCGCCGCGCTGGCCTTGTTCGATTCGTTGTGGGAAAAGGGACGCCCGGTGCGCCTGCTGGGGGTGGGCGCAAGCAAACTGACCCCGGCTGCCCACCAGCTCGGCCTGTGGGACACCCCCACGGAGAAAGAGCGCCGCCTGCTCGAAGCGCTGGATAAGCTGCGTGAGCGGTTTGGCGAGCAGACGGTGCGGCGGGGTGGGCGGATCAAGCGTTAGCCCGGCGCTGGCGATTCGGGGCGGTGAAATGGGCTTGAAACGGTGGGGGACTAGCCGGTGAGCTGCTGGTAGACCCCGATGAGCTGGGCGACGATCTTTTCCCAGGCATACTGGCGCGCGTAGGCGGCGGCCTGCTGCCCCAACTGCTCGCGCAGACCTTCCTCGGTGAGCAGGCGGGTCAGGCGCTGGCTCAGCACCTGCGGGTCGCCGTCGGGGATCACGTAACCGGTCACGCCATCCTGGACGAGGAAAGCCAGCCCGCCGACCTGGGAGGCGACCACCGGGGTGCCGCAGGCCATGGCCTCCAGGGCGACCATGCCGAACGACTCGTAGTGCGAAGGCATGATCAGCACATCGGCGGCCGAGTAATAGTAGGGCAGCGAGTCCTGGGCGCGCTTGCCCAGGAAGAGCACCAGCTCGTCCAGCCCGAACTTGCGGCTGAGCGCCTGCACCCGCGACATTTCGTCATCCAGGTTCTCGCCGCTGGCGCTCGGGTCGCCGCCCACGACCGCCAGGTAATGCGGGACGCGGCACTGCACGCCCTGCTCGCGCATCAGCGCGATGGCGCGGATGAGCGTGTCAAGCCCTTTGAGCGGCTCGATGCGCCCGACGAAGAGCAGCAGGCGGTCGTCGCCGTTGGTCTGGATGCCGATATTCTCGCGTGCCTCTTCCATCGGGATGGGGTAGAAGTGGCTGGTGTCGACCCCCGGCGGGATGACGCTGATTTTCGCGTCGTTGGCCTGGTAGAGGAACTGCAACTGCGATTTCTCCGCCAGCGTGGCGGCGATGATCCGGTCGGCCAACTGCAGCACGCGCCGCTCTCCGTTGATGCGGTACTCGCCCTCCATCTCGGCCGGGCTGCGGGCGATGCGGTTTTTCATCAGGCCGAGGGTGTGGTACATGTGCACCAGGGGAACGCCCCATTCGGTCTTCAAGCTCTCGGCGGCGATGCCCGACATCCAATAGTGGCTGTGGATCAAGTCGTAGCGGATGCCCTTTTCGGCGGCAAAGCGGCGGATTCCATCGGCGAACTCGGGCAGGTGGGCGGCCAGCTCTTTCTTGGGCATGGGCACTTCGGGGCCGGCGGGGATGTGCACCACGCGGTTGCCGTATCCCAGGTCGTGCAGCACGTGGGGGACATGCTCGTCTTGCGAGCGGGTAAAGACGTCCACGTGCACGCCGCATTGACCGAGGAAGCGGGTCACCTCGCGCACGTACACGTTCATCCCGCCGGTGTCCTTGCCTCCCAGGGTGGCGAGGGGGCAGGTGTGGTACGAGATCATGGCGACGTTCATAGCGTCCATTGTAACTGATCTTGGGGGATTCGCATGCGCATCGACGCCCTTGGGGTCCGAGCGAGATGACGCGCGCAGGGCTTGAAAGAACGGCGCGCCTGCTTTATAATAACGCCCGCGCCACCGTAGCTCAGTCGGCAGAGCAGACGTTTCGTAAACGCCAGGTCAAGGGTTCAAATCCCTTCGGTGGCTCTAAAAGCCAAAAATCGCTCTTTCACCACCATATATGGGGGTAGAAAGGGCGGTTTTTTATGCGCAACAAGGTCGTAGACCAGACGTTTCTAGTAGAATTTTCGACAAGCCTGAATCTCACCAATTTGCTCGATGCTTTTATCACTGACCGAAGAAGCCGGCAGTTCTCCCCCAACACGATCCATTATTACAAAGTGGAACTCGGGCTGTTTGCTCGCTACCTGGAACAGGTGAAAATTTTATCCATTGAGGAGATTACACCTACCATTTTACGCAATTATCTACTCGAGTTGGGGAACAAACGCAACCCGGGCGGCTTGCTGGTATCTTTCCGGGCAATTCACACCTTCCTGAATTGGACCTGGGACGAACTCGAACTGGAGATGCGGAACCCAATTTCGAAACTTCAGGCGCCGAAGGTTTCGGCAGAGCCTCAGCCAGGGATTGCACTTGAGAATATTCAAAAGATGGTTGAAGCCTGCACGGGGACTCAGCCACAGCGGGACCGAGCGCTATTATTGGCGCTGCTAGACAGTGGGGCACGGGCGTTTGAGATTCTAGCAATCAAGGTTGGGGATATCGACCTGCTGACCGGTGAGATTGCGATCCGGCGAGGCAAAGGTGGGAAGGCACGCGCAGCATTCTTGGGACAGCGAGCGCGTAAGGAACTGCGCAAGTATCTGAAGACACGCGAGGGATTAGCTAAGGGATCCCCATTATTTGTGACGGACGAGGGTGCCCCGTTAACCTACTGGGGGCTGAGACAGATTCTACGCCGAGTGGCTAAACGGGCCGGCATCTCTGAGCCAGGAGCGCACGATTTCCGCCGTGCCTTCTGCCTGGCGATGCTTCGGCAAGGGGTCGATCTGGTGACTATATCTCGCTTAATGGGACATAAGGAAAGGACATCAACCTGATCCGGCGCTACGCCAACCAGAACAACGAGGACTTGCACATAGCGCATCAAAAGGCCAGCCCGGTAGAATTGTTGAGATAGACGAATCAAGGAGATAGACATCATTCCTTCTTAATCACCCACCACAACGCGTCCAGGGTCCACAGGTCGATACCTAAAGTGTTGGCCAGATCATGATAGATATTATTGATGTAGGTGTAACTCAGCCCGGTGGCGCTCTTCTCCCAGCGGTCGTCCCACAACCCAACCAGCCGCATGCCCTCCATCGACGTACTGTTCCACACGCCATATTTTTCTGGGTATGTCACCAGTAGAACCGCGGTTAGGACCGGTATCCCCAGGTAGGGGATCACAGCGTTTTCTTTGCTGTGATAATTGGGCCGGATGTACGTCAGCCGTTCTTTAATTGGCCTGGTTTCATCTACCAGATAGGCCAGAGTTTCCTTGAGATGATCATAATCTCTGGTGATGCGCGGACCGATGCGCGGCAGACTGTCCCAGTGGCAGTTATTGTCATATCGTAAGAATGACAGGAATTCGTCTTTTTCCAGGGACATGACCCGGTCGGGCTGGAATTTCGGCTGGTAGCGTGCCAAAACCAGATCTTTCTTAGGGACAATATTTTCCCAATCCTTGTCGGGATTTACTTTCATTCGCCCGAGTAAATTTGCCATCTTTACTTTCGCATTTGCTAGAGCATCGCGCTGGAAAGGTGTCATGGTTTACTACCCTATTCTCTGAGTTCGAATAGGTTTTTTTAAGCGGGGCAGTGAGGGGATCGGTTGTCGGGAAACAGCCAGGAAGGCTGAGCCGATTCATTGCTCCAGTGATTTTTCGACTAAGTGCTGGGTCAAACCCAATATCGAAATGTTGCGAAGGGGTTTTCATCTGTGAAAGCACCTTTACGAAATACGATTTTCATATTTGACACAGTGCTGGAAGTTTTCGCTTGAATCATACCATTATTTTGCGACCTTGATTGGTATATAAATAAAATCCATCACTGAGCCACCGCTCTGATAAAGGGTGACGGTTAAAAAGGTGTCTGTAGCAGGGATTTGCCAGCAAAAGGGTGAAAAGTCTGTCAATGGGTTGATACCACGGTTAAAAGGACTGGTCGGGGAGTTGCGATACACAGATTCGCTAAATTCCCCCAAAGTGGCTTCTACGGCCAGTTTATTGTTTTTAGAGGCATTTTTGGATCGATACCAAATATCCACAATACACAATCCTCCGCCGGCTGAGAAGCTCCAACCTTCTACGGGGGCATGGCGAAAATCTACTTGTTCGGGAGAACCACCGTTAATTTGATAGGTGATCTCGGCGAATTTCGCGTCCGAGTAGGGATTCAACCAGGCGGTGCCGGTTCGGTTGAGACGGATCAATGTTTCGTTTGAGCTAAATTCTTTTTCATCAGAAAATAGGGTTGTGACAGCAACAATACTATTCCAATCTTCTTGTATCGTCCAACGTTTGTTGTCTTGGGTGTATTTCAACAAGGTGATTTGCTTCACGAGAGTTTTAGACGGCAGCAGGTAGAAAACGGGGGTTTCGCCAATGCAATTTTCAGTCCTGGCTTCGTTAACGTAAAACTTCATTTGGGCCTGGATGTTTTCTGGTTTTGTGGGGCCAGTGATCCAGATATCCGAAAAGGCCAAAGACTCACCAGGCCAAACGGGTATGCCATCCTCCGCTGCGCTGCGCATGTCAATGATATGTGGATCCCAACCACTGGCGATGTAGGTGATGCTGAGCACGGTGCTTTCAAATGGGATGGATCCAGCCTTTGACTCAAAACTGGGCAGCGAAAATTTTATGCCCAGAATGTCAATTTCAGTCGGGTGCGCACCTCTGGCGAGAAGAATGATGAACAGCACAAGTCCAACGACCACACCAATCCCCAACGACTTCCACTGCAGAACGAACGATTCCTTGGCAGGCGAGGGCACGGCGGCGTGTCCTGTTGGCTTGCTTGCCTGCTTTTTCGGTTCTGAAACTTTCCCTGGGCTCATTTGGTTCTCCTTGATCCTTTTTCTTACTCGCTTTTATTAAAACAAGCCAGTCGCACAGATAGGTAATTCAGATAAAACGATCCTTGTCGCCAACCTCACGCTTGCCCTGCCTGCCTTGATACTCCGCTTGGGAGACATTTTCCGTATCCAATTCCCAGCGATCGGGATTGCCACGGATGTAGGCGCGGATGGCGTCCAGCTCGGGCTGCGAGCGAATGATGTGCTCGTAATAATTGCGCTGCCAGACCGGCAAAGATGTCCCTGCCAGGAGATTGGCGCGCCGGGTGACGGCCGATTTATACGCCCGGAGGATGGCGCCCAGGGATCCCTTAGCGGGCGTCGGGGACGTTGTAGGGGCGCAGCGGCGCTGCGCCTTTACGATGGGATCGGAATGGATGGACGTTCGCAGGACGATCGCCGGGATATCGTTCTCATCGCCGACGTGGGTGGTTGGGATGGTGGTTGTGGTAGGGGCGCAGCGCCGCTGCGCCCCTACGGAATCGACGGGGTCAACGATCCATATAATGCCATGAATATGGTTGGGCATGACAATGAATTCGTCAGGGTACAGGCGTACATTGCAGCGCAAATGAGCCGTTTCAAACCATTCCTTCTGAACGATTTGTCCGATTGCGGTCAGGCGAGGTTGACCTGAGACGATATCGGCGAACAGGCATTCTCGGCAACGGGCGACCAGGGTGACGAAATAAGCACCGGGGGTGGTGTAATCCCAGTCTTTCAGGCGGATGGAACGCCGGCCCGCGCCGGTTTTCTGGAAGCCACTCATTTGACTGTCTCCTGTCCTACCAGCCGGCCCTCGATTGTCAGCTTGAGACTGGACGCGCGCGCCAGCCCGGCGGTAATAGCGCGGAGATCAATTTCAGAGCAGTCTTGTACCTGCTGCCCGCAGGCGACCGGCTGCTGGTCGATGTTCATCCGTGCTTAGATTTCAGGCGCGGGCATTCTTTGACCCCCAGGTCAATGGTTAGATTATAGCCCGATTTGGTTGCCAGATCACCTGCCCTTAGAATGCAGTGGTAAAAGATGGCCCTCACCCGCCCTGCCAGCGGCGGAAGTCGCCTTCGCGCAGGGTCAGGCCGAGGGCGTCGAGGTGCTCGAGGAAGGCGAGGGCGTACTTGCGGCTGGTGTTGAAGCGGTCGCGGAGCTGGGCGGCGGTGAGGGTGAGCTCGCCAGCGAAGTGCGCGCGCACCTGGCGCAGCATCTCAGCGTAGTCCTCCCGGCGAAAGACCACCTCGGGCGAGACCTGGACGAGCATGCCCAGGTCGAGTAGCGCCTGGTAGACCGCTTCACCGGCCTCCGCCTGGCACTCCTTGACGGAGGGCGTGGCGTAGCGCGCAGCGGCGAAGCGCGCCAGCAGGCGGTCGACGGCGGCTTGCTGGGCAGCGGTGAAGCGGATGGCGTGACCGGGCAAGTTGAGCAGCGGGCCGTTTTCTTCCAGCAGGCCGGATGCCAGCCAGTTTTTCAACGCGGCGTTGAACAGGCGCGGAGCCAGGCGCAGGCGGCTTTTCAGCTCTTCGCGCGGCATGCCCTTGCGCAGCGGGTTGGCGCGGTGGTAAAGCTCCACCTCGCCCCGCGCGCGCTGCGTCTCGCGCTGCCAAAACGGGGCCAGCGCGGCCAGCAGGTCTGCCGGCGGAGATGGGTCGCCGGGCTCCAGCAGCACCAGTTGCCGGTTGGCGAGCAGCTCGGGCAGGGCAACGGCCAGTTGCTCCATGCTGAGCCGCGAACGGTTCGCGGCTTCTTTGAGAGGGACGGCGCCGAGGGCTTCGAAGGCCTGGGCGAGCACTTCGGCCGGCGTGCCCTGGCGCAGCGACTCGAGCGCGGCGAGCACGGCGGGGTCGAAACGGCGGTGGCGCTTGGGCTGAGGGTCGACGACCGCCCCGCCGCCGAGAGTCTCGGATGGCGAGGGGCGGCGCAGGATGTAGCGGTCGCCGCGCAGGGCGACCACCGGCTGGCGCAGGTCGAGCTGCAGCCAGCCCTCCTGGCCGGGAGCCAGCTCCTCAGCGCCGAGCAGGCGCACGCGCGCCACCACCTCTGCGCTGCCGGTGAAGAATTTCACCTCGCTGCTGTGGCGCAACGGCCCAGCGGCATCCGGCAGGTGCTTGAAATGCACGTCGAGCAGGCGGGTGGCATGGTACACGCCGGGGTGGGCGAGCACTTCGCCGCGCCGCACCTGGTCCACGTCTAACCCGCTGATGTTGACCGCGGTGCGGCTGCCGGGCACGGCAACCTGCTCCTTGCGCTTGTGGCTTTGCAGCCCGCGGATGCGCCCGCGCAGGCCGGAGGGCAGCAGCTCGATTTCCTCGCCCAGTTTTAACTGCCCGTCGACCAGCGTGCCGGTGACGACGGTGCCAAACCCGGCGATGGTGAACACCCGGTCGACCGGCAGGCGCGCCCGTCCCAGGTCGGGGCGGGGCGGGCGCTCGGCCAGGCAGGCTTGCAGGGCATCGACCAGCCCGGGTAGCCCCTGGCGTGTGCGCGCCGAGACCGGCAGGATTGGCGCTTCAGCCAGCACGGTGCCCTGCACGGCCTGGCGCACGTCCGTTTGCACCAGCTCCAGCCACTCGGCGTCGGGGACCAGGTCGGTTTTGGTGAGGGCGATCACCCCGGATTGTATTTGCAGCAAATCGAGGATGGCGAGGTGCTCGCGCGTCTGCGGCATGACGCCCTCGTCCGCCGCGACGACGAACAGCGCCGCGTCGATGCCGCCCACTCCGGCCAGCATGTTTTCGATGAAATCGCGGTGACCGGGCACGTCGACGATGCCGACCGGCTCGCCGTTGGGCAGCGTCAGCCAGGCAAAGCCCAGGTCGAGGGTCATCTCCCGCTCCTGCTCTTCTTTGAGCCGGTCGGGGTGCGTGCCGGTGAGGGCAGCCACCAGGGTCGATTTGCCGTGGTCGACGTGCCCGGCGGTGCCAATGACGCGCATAGCTTACCCGCTGCGCCCCAGCGTGCGCTCGTACTCCTCCATCCATTCGTGGGCCATGGCCAGCAATCCCTGCAGGCGCTTCTGGGTCTCGGCGGTGAGCATCTGGAGGGCGTCTTGCAGGTCCTGGATCGTGTCCTCGATGGTGGTGATGCGCTCGTTGGAGCGCTCGAACTGGCGGGTGAGCTCGTGCTGTTGCTCGTCCTGCACCAGGGAGTAATTGGTCCAGCGTTTCTGGTCGTCGGCGCGGAAGGCGACCCATTCCTGGCGGAAGCGCTCTTCGGTGAGGCGCTGCATCTCGGTGATCTCGTTGATGCGCCGCTCGAAGCGCTGGGTAATCTCTTCGAAGCTCTCCTGGGCGCGGCGCACCGAGCGCTGCAGCGCGTCGAGCGCCTGCACCTGCGTGTCGAGGTTGGCCGACTGCCGCTCGATGCCCTCGAAGCGCGATTGCCAGTCTTTCCAGATGCGCTCGCGCTCGAGCTGGGCCATGTTCTGCTTATCGATGAAAGCCGAAATCGTCTGGCGGCGCTCGCCTTCGGCGGATTGCAAATCGTTGATGCGCGCGTCCAGCTTGCGGATGCTGTCGGCGGCCAGGTCCACCTTGCCGCGCTGCTCGTCGAGGCGCTTGCGCATCGCGGTGGTTTCACCCTGCAGATCGGCGAGGCGCTTGGCATCCTGGCGCTGCCCTTCTTCGAGCAGCTTTTGCGCCCGGCGATATTCCTCGTCGGACCGGCGGCTCTCGAGCAGCTTGAGCTCCATTTCTTCGATCAGGCGGGCGAGGCGGAAATCTTCCTCGACGCGGCTCTGCAGCGATTTGCGCAGTTCGGGGATCGGTTCGAGCCCCTTGCGCAGCTCTCCGACGGCTTTGTTGAAGGCTTCCATGTCGCCCAGGCGGACCTTTTCAACCTCGCGGTCGTGGTCGAGGCGCAATTTTTCGATGTTTTCGAGGTTGCGGGCCGTTTCGGCGCGCATCTGCATGATCGTCGCATCGAGCTGGTCGAAGCGGCTCAGCGTGGTGGAGAATCGCACCACCTCGGAGGACATCTCTTTGGCCTGCTGCTGCAGCTCGGGCAGCCCGCCTTCCAGGCGCGCCAGGCGTTGCTCGAGGGTGTCGATGATGGCTTTATCTTTGCGGCGTTCATTTTCAATAAAATCCAGGCGTTTTTGCAGTTGTTCGAGGTCCATGTGGGTTTCTTCCTGTTCTGGGGGCGCGGCCGGGCCGAGTGCAACTCGCCGGCCGGTGGGCTGTCAATTTGAGAGGGTTCGCGAATATGAAAATTATACCGGGTCTTAAGGAATTGTGGGGTGGCGGCTTAGCCGGACAGGGAAAACGCAGGCAACGGCGCGCCAACCTCACGGCAGGCGGGTGAACGCGCGCAGCAGGCCAGCGAACTCGGGCAAGAACAGGCGCGGGATGAAGCCGATCAGGAGCAAGGCCAAGATGCCCAGGCCAATCAGGGTGGTTTGCATGCGTTTTTCACCGGCCTGGCGCGGCCCGAAATAACCGCCGGTGATCACCGCCAGCAGCCGGAAAGCGCTGAAAAGCAGGCCCATGCTGCCTCCCAGCACCCATAACGCGGTCAACTGTGATTGTGCGGCGATTTCTTGAAGCAGCACCAGGCGAATCGGGAAAGCGGCCAGCAAAGGCAGGCCGGCGATCGACAGGCAGGCGGTGGCCAGCCCGGCCGCCGCGACCGGGAACTGCTCGGCGATGCGCTCGAGGTGGCGATAATCCAGGCTTTGCCCGGCGGGCAAAATGACCGAAGTGCAGAGCGACCACAGGCCAAAGGCCACCACGCGCGGCAGGAAGAGCATGGTAAAAATCTCCATGCCGAGCCGGCTGTTCAGGCTGATCGCCAGCAGCGAGAAGCCGGTCTCGATGATCATCACGTAGCCAAACAGACGCCCCAGGTTGCGCTGGAAAGCCGCCCAGATGCCGGCGGTGACCACCATCAACATGCCGCTCAAGCGCAAGATGGTGTAAAGAGGGGGCGCGTTGCTCAACCAGCCGTAGGAGTTGATGTATTCGAGACCGAGCAGTAAGAGCGTCGTCGGCAGCAGGAGGTAAAGGAACCCCAACGGATAGGGCCGGGTTTGCTCTGAGAGCAGCGGCACCCAGGTATAAAAGGGGAACACGGCCAGCCAAAAAGCAAAGCCAAGACCCAGGAAGATGCTCGCCAGGGCGACCAGGTTGGTATCTGCCGGGTTGGCTTCCACCCCGTCCAGCGCCCAACCGGCCAGCAGGATGAACGGCATCGCCAGCGACAGAAAGATCACGTAGCGTTGCAGGCCCTTGTCGGTGCCGCTTTCGCCGGGGGGGCGCAGCATGGGGATGCTGAGTAGGACGGCGACTTCGACGATGAGGGCGGCGAACAGGAAGGGCTCCACCGAGAGCGCGGCGACCAGCAGCGCCACGATGCCCAGCCCGTAAGGGACAATCAGGCGGTTACCGCCGGCTTGCGCCGTTCCGGCAAACCAGAAGGCGGCGATTGCGTAAAAAAACATCATCAATGGGCGGTCCGTATCCGCAATCACCAGGCGCCTGCCGGCGATCGACAGCACGGGCTGCAATTCAAGCAATAGCGGACCGATGCGGACGGCTTTTCCCACTGGAAGGACCCAGGCGAGCCCCACCAGGAGCAGACAGAGACCGGTGGCGAGCGCCACCACCAGCCCGGCGCGGCGACGTATGAACCACAAGCCGATTGCACTGACGAAAGGCAAGAAGATCCACAGCAGTGCCGTGCTCATGGGCTGGACTCCGGTGCAGTCGATGCCATCAGGTAGGCGCCGACCAGCGCCAGTCCGAGGGTGATGAGCGCCTGTAATCCGGCGACCAGCACAGAGGTTTCGACCGCGGCGTAGAGGATCTCAAAGCCGGCCAGGGCGGTGAGCAAGCCCAAAGCCACGCGCATCGGCCGGGTGGTCATGCCGAGGTGAAGCAGCCCTACGCCGATCAAGATCAGCCCGCCTTCCAACGGCTCGAGAGCGATAGGAAAGAGAGTCTGAACCGACGGGGCGACGGCTATGACCAGCGCGACGACCAGCGTGGCCGCCAACAAGCGAAACGCAGGCGCGGCGAAGCCAGGCTCGAGGTCTTCCTGCAAGCCTTCTTCCGGCTGGGAGGAGCTCAAGACGGCTCCTGCCATCCAGCCGGCGACCAGTTTGACGGCAGCCAGGCCAAACGGCCACAGCGTTCCGACCAGCCAGAAGACCCCCAGGTATTGAACGGCCAGCGCGATGATGCTGTACCGCCAGTTCTGGCTGACCAGCAACACGACCGAGCTGGCGCTCACCAAAATGACGGGGATAAAGGCCAGTTGCTCGAAGATCATGGTGACAACCCGGATTGAATCAGCGATACGAACAACGCGAGCAGCACCAGGGCCCATAACACTCCGCCGTCCCCTTCGAGTATGCGCGTGATCACCTCGATCATCTGGAGTAACCGGTGGTAAATCCACCAAAGCGCTCGGTAGAGCCAGCTCAGGTTGAAAAACGCAGCCAGGAATGCGCCTGTGCGGCGGGCGGTGATAGCATACCAGCGGCTGATCGCATCGCTGCCGCCGGTGCGGCGGCGCCATAGAATCACCGCGAGCCAGGCGGCCCCGGCGATCAACAATGAGAAGGGGGTAGCCCACCACACGCCGGCGCTCAAAGAGCCCGGCCAGCCGATCAAGCCGGTGAAAAGCTGCGCCAGGACGAGAACCGCCAACCCGACCGGATAAATCGCCTGGATCCAGCGTTCCATGTGCGCCAGGTCATCGCCGGTCCGCAAGATCGAGCGGATAAAGCCAATGATCAACAGCGCTTGCGCGGGCAAAAACAGCGCTTTGGAGAAAGACGGCGAACCTGCCAGCAAGCCGGTCCATCCGCTGGCTGTCGGGGTGAGCGCCAATCCGCTCATGCCGAGCAGCGCCAGCAGCGGAATCCACATCACCTGCCGGCGGCGCGCCGAATACAGGAAGAGCACGCTTCCGGAAAGGATGAGCGCCATCCCCCAGGCGAGGCTGGCTCCGGCTCTGCCTTCGATCACGCAGCCGATGGCGAACCCTCCCAGAGCGATCATCCAGTATGGGCGGTCTTCGAGCTCATTTTGCGAGCTCGCCCAGGCAGCCGCGCTGTAGAGAGACGCCAGGGCGGTCAGGGCCAGCAACGGGGCGGCCAGGGGTTCCGGGACGCTCTGAGCCGGCAGGCGGGCGAGCACCACCAGGGCAGACGCTGCCGATACCATGCGCAGCGTGGTGCCAAGACCACGGCGCAGCACACTGCCCTGGATGCTGCCAAGATGCAATGGGAGCACCCCCAGGCGCAACCCGCAAGCCAGCAGCAGCAGCAGCGCGCTGGCTGTGGGAAGCGAGGCGAAGGTTGGCGGGAGCTGCTGGCTGCTGTTGTAGATCGACGCGACCATCACCAGCACCGTACCGGTAACGCGCGCCGAAAAGCCGATCACGGTCTGGACGCCCAGCGAGCGATCGGAGCTGTTGGCCTGCAAGATAACCAGCTCGATCAAGTCCAGCAAGGACCAGGCCAGGATGAGGGTGAGCAGGTTGGCCGTAAGAACCGCCAGGATGCCGGCGGCCGAAAGGCTCAATACCCCCATCCAGGCGGTCGGGCTGGCGAGCGGGTCGAGGCGAGCCGACGCGGTGAGGATGACCGCCAGGGAGAGGGACGCCAGGGCAAACATGTACGGCCAGGAGCTGCCGTCCAGGCCCAGGATGGGGGAATCGGTGAATTGTGAGAAGGGCAGCCAGTTGCTCACCGGCGTTTGCTGGGGCAGGTGCCAGCGCAGGTAGACCGTCCAGCCCGTTCCCAGCAGGGTGGCGAGCATGGCGATCAACCAGCTATAACCGACGCTCGGGCGCAGGCGCTGGACGATGAAGATCGCCAGGGCGGCCAATAACAGGACGGCGCTCGGAATCAACGCGAGCAAGGCTTACATTCCCTCTTCGAAGGCGCGCCGGGGTATGAAGCGACCCTGGCCACGCGAACCCAGCCAACGCTCGCGGTCAACGATCAACCGTCCCCTTAACCATACTTTTTCGGGGTAACCGGTCAACTGCCAGCCTTCAAACAGGTTGTAATCGGTGCGGTGTTGCGCGTGCGCGACGCCGTAGGTCACCTGTCGATTTGGATCCCACACCAGGATATCGGCGTCTGCGCCGGGCGCCAGGGAGCCTTTCTGGGGGTAAAGCCCGAAGATGCGCGCCGGGTTGGTGGCGGTGAGGGCGACGAACTGGTTGGCAGTCAGGCGACCTGCGCCAACGCCATAGGTCCACAGGATGGGCAGGCGGTCGCCCACCGCCGGCAGGCCGTTTGGAATCTGGGTGAAATTCTCGCGACCGAGCTCCTTGCCAGGGATTGCGACCGGTCGTCCTTCGTACTCGATCGGGCGGCTGCCGTCGGCGAAAAAGGGGCAATGGTCGGTGGCGACCACCTGCAGGGTGCCGTCCGACAACCCCTGCCACAGGCGCAAGCGATCCTCGTCACCGCGCAATGGGGGCGAGCAGACAAACTTGGCGCCGTCCGGGCGTTCCAGCTCACTTGCGGTGAAGAAGAGGTATTGCGGGCAGGTTTCGCCCATCACGGTCAGCCCCTGCCGGCGGGCGTAGGCCAGCTGGTCAACCTCGCCGGCGGCGTTCATGTGCACCACGTAAAGGGGCGCGCCGGCTTGCGCCGCCAGCGATACGCCGCGCAAAACTGCCTCAACCGCACCCCAGGCGGGGCGCGTGCGGGCGTGCCAGACCGGCGCGGTGTTTCCGGCAGCCAGCGCTTCGGCAACCAGTACCTCGATCACGTCGCCATTTTCGGCGTGAAGCAGGGTCAGCAGGCCGTGACGCCGGGCGACGCGCAGCACGCGGAAGATATCGCCATCGGGCAGGCGCAGGCGATTGTTGTAAGCGGTGAACACCTTGATCGAGGAAATCCCTTCTTCGATCAGGCCGGGCAGCTCCGCCAGGGTGCTGTCATAAAGGTGGGTGATATTCATGTGAAAGCCGTAATCGACGGCCGCTTTGCCCCCCACGCGCTCGTGCCAGGCCTGCACGCAAGCGCGCAAGGTGGGGGCGTCTTGCGAGACGAAATCGATCACGGTGGTGGTTCCGCCGAATGCGGCGGCCTTGTGACCGGTGTAATGGTCGTCTGAGGAGACCGTGCCGAACATGGGCAGGTCAAAGTGGCAGTGCACGTCCACCCCGCCGGGCATCACCAGCTTGCCCTGGGCGTCGATCACATCGGCACCCGGCGGGGTGGGCAGGTGTTTGCCGATGGCTGTGATCTGCTCGCCTTCGACGAGTAGATCGGCCTGGAACGATTCACTGGCAGTGACCAGCGTGCCGTCCCGGATCAGCAGCGACATGAGACTACCTCCAGAAAGTTGGGCATTGAAACCACGTCTACAGTATAAACCGACTGGCGATTTATGGTATAAAAAACCTGGTCGAGGTTCCTGCCCGTTGAAAAAGCTGCATTTCTCGTCGGATGGCAAGTTCCTGTTTCATTCGTCCCCCGAAAACACGGTGGATGTTTGGCGTGTCGCCGATGGGACCCGCCTCTGCACCTGCCCGGGGAGCCTGATCGGGACTTCGCAGGATGGCCTGGTTTTGCTGACCAACACGCCGGCCGGCGCCAAGGCCTGGGAAACCCTGACCGGCCTGGAATGCGAGCCGGCAACCCTTTCAGCGGAGCGTTTTGAATTTCACCAGCGATTCTACACCATGGCGAATCGCTACAAGCTGGTGCTCGAGCTGAACGATGCCCTGTCGCTGGAAGAGGTGCAGCAGGTGCGCATCGAATACGATCCGCGCTACACCCCCGGCATGGATACCTGGGCGCTGGCGCCGGACAACGCATCGGTGGTGGTGACCCTGTCAGGCGAAGTGGCCGGCGAAGACTGGTCGATGGGCATGTGCATCGACCTGAAGCAGGACGCGCGGCGCTTCAAGTTCAAGGTCAACAAGTACCAGAGCATTTTACCGCTCAATTTCTCCCGCGAGCAGAACCTGCTACTGGTCAGCGACGATATTTATCACCTGGCGGCCCTCGATTTGGAAACCGGGCGAGCGCGGCGCGAGGTGTGGCTGAGCGGGTTTGCCAACGTGGCGGTGGCCATCCCGGGCAATCCCTGGCTGGTGGCGACCAACGTGTGGGAGATGTCTGACCAGGGACGGAATTCACCCTTTTCGATCCAGGTGCTGAACCTGGAGCGCCTCAGCGGGGAGCGCATGCAACGGGCGCGGGTCGAAGCGGTTTTCGCCGAACCCGAAGCCCTGGTCGACCTGGAATGTGATCCCGATGGGTATCACCTGGCGAGCCTGCTCGCCGGCGGCACGATCCACTGGTGGAATATGGCGACCGGACGGATCGAGCGCACCTTCGAGGTGATCAATCCGTAGAAGTCTATCCTCGCCATATTGAATTTCCAGCGCGAACCTCTATAATGAACTTAACAGCCTTGTGCGGGTTGTAAATACACCCGCAGCAGGATTTGCAGGTGCGTAACCAGCGCGTCCGATGGATACCAGGGGGGAGGTCAGAGGCCTTCCCCTGTATGGTTATCCGGCTCAGCCTGCCGTATCTCGCCCGGAGAGAACGGCCAGACCCATCATCTTCGAGGAGGCATTATGAACGAGACGACCGGTGTTGTCATTGGCGGTATCATCTTCATTCTCCTGCTGCTGTTTGCCTGGTGGATGAGCCGGGTGGGTGGGAAAGCGCCGGAGGCTCACGTTGAAGCGCAAGAACCGGCGCCGGTCACCCGAGCCGCCCCGACCATGGCTGCCCAACCCGACGATTTGACGGTCCTCGAAGGAGTTGGGCCGCGCATTGCGAGTGTGCTGGCAGCGGCGGGGATCACGACCTTTGCCGAGCTGGCTTCCACCCCCGTCGACCGCCTGGAGGAAATCTTGCGCGCGGCCGACCTGCGCTTAGGCGACCCGACGACGTGGCCCGAGCAGGCCGCCCTGGCCGCCAAAGGCGATTGGGATGGCCTGGCAAAGCTGACCGAAACGCTCAAGGGAGGGCGGCGCGCTTAACCTGTATGGCGTTCCTGGCGGAAATCCCGGGCTGGGCGTGGTTCCTCATCCTGTTAATTGGACTGGTGCTGGTCTATGGCTGGTTCAATCGCCGGTGGATCCGCGAAGAACAGGAAAAAGCAAACCAACAGGCGGCTGTCAAACCAGATGAGGAGCATCCGCCGGTGAAAGCGGCGAGTTTACGCCCTCCACCCGGCGAACCGCCTGTAAAACGGGATTGACCTGAACGAGTCGCTCACCTACTCTCACCGCGGGGACTGGTGCCTTGCGGTGTTTAGGATTTAAAAACTCGCAACTGCTCAGCGAGTGGAGGAGAAGTCACCTCATATTCGGGTCTCTTGCACCTCTGGCTGCGCAGTTATCAAAATTCTTTCCATCCGGTAACAAGGCCGGGATCGCTTTAAAATTCCTTCCACCCCGATAACAGGGCCAGGATGGCAGGGTCGAGGGGGGACTCGGGTAGCTCCTCCGCGTGATATGCACCGGCGTGCAAGGCGCGCTCGCGCAGGGTTCTCCACAGCACATCGCGCTCATCGGAGCGCACGACCAGCTCATTGAGCGTTTCCGCCCGGAGCAGCAGCTCACCGGTCGTGTACAAGAAGGTCACCCTTCGCCAGCCCCGCGCCAGAATGGGCCTGGGCAGAGGCTCGAGGGGACCCAACTGCAGCTTGTAGTATTCTTCGCCGGCGCGCGGGTGGCCGGGATCGTCGCGCAGCAACTCGGCACGCGTGGTCAGCTCGACGCCTTGCAAGGCGGCGTATTGCTCGATGCGCCAGCGATGTTGCTCGCCAAAGGCAGAGGCCTGGTAGAAAGCAACGTAGTCGACGTTGACCACCTTCGGCGCGCTGCGCAGCGGGATGCGGTACCAGCCCAACAGGCGAGCGATTTCCAGGTCGCGCGGCGCGGGCAGGTAGGCTACCAGGATCAATGCGGTTGGGTCGATCGGCATGGTCGCTACCTCTCGGCGTGGTAAGCGTATTATAGCGATTTTCCTGGGGGGCAATGGGGAATCTCTCAACGACTTCACATGGTACCTAAAAGGATATACACAATCCAATCAGGCACCCGAGACTTGTGCTCCCAGGGCGGTGAACGGGTCTATAATGGTGGCGGGGAGATGCGAACATGAACATTGTCACGGTGATGGGCAGCCCGCGCCGCAAGGGGAACACGGCCACGGTGCTGGCGCTGTTTGAAAAGCTGGCTGCAGCCGAGCATCGCATCGAGCGCATAAACATAGTTGACTACGACGTGCGCGGATGCCTGGGCTGCGATTCCTGTTTCAAGAACCAGGATGAACCGGGCTGCGTGCAGAAGGATGATGGGGTGGGTCTGCTCGAGCGCATCCTGGCGGCCGACGCGGTGATTTACGCCACGCCGCTCTACGTGTGGAGTTACTCGGCGCAGTTGAAAGCCCTGATGGACCGCCATTACTGCCTGGTCAAGTGGAAAAACGGAAAGAAAATTGCCGCATTGATGCAGGGGAAACCGGCTGCGTTGCTGGTCACCTGTGGAGATGTGATTGAGAACAACGCCGACACGATCCAGGTCGAATTCGACCGCGAGATGGATTACCTGGGCTGCCGGGTGATCGGAAAGTATATCGTGCCCGAGTGCACGCTTCCCAAGCACCTGGGCGACAAGGCGATGCGCACCGCGCAGGAGATGCTGGCCGGTTTGCAGCGCGCGACGCCTGGGTAATATACGGGGGCGTCTGAAATGTAATCGGATGGGTTATTTTGGTGGCTTTGCTCCCATAATAACCCATCCGATTTTACCGATTGACCGCTGAAAGAGACTTAACTCGCAGCGACCAGTTGGTTGAATGCGCTGATCTTTGCGTCGATCTCGCCCACCTGCTGCTGGATGCTGGTCCAGTAGGTCGGGTCGTACCACTGCGCCTGGATCTCCTCGTAGGTCTTGCCCTGTTGCTCGACCCAGGTGTAATACTTGAGGTTGTGGACGCGCTTGCGGGCGGCGTAATCGAGCTCGAGCAGGTTGTCGGTGGACTGGCGGTGAAGCGCGCCGGCGTAGGCCTCTGCGGCGTCAAAAGCGGTGAACGGTCCAAAGGCGGCGGTATATTCGTCGAGGCGCGTGCCGTATAGCTCCATCGAGTCGGTCAGCACGGTGAGCACCACGTCGTTCTCGGTCAGCTCGTAATACTTGGCGAATTTGATCGCCGAGAGCACGTTGGCGATGCCGGAGAAGCCCAGCAGATCGAGCTGGGAGACGATGCTCTCCGGAACACCCTTTCGGGTCAGGTACGCCCGGCCTTCGGGCTCGTTGAACAGGCGCATGATCTTGACCACGTCTTCGTCGTCGATCGCCACGACCAGGTCGGTGTTCTTGACATTGTGGATCCAGGGGACGTGTTTGTCGCCGATGCCTTCGATGCGGTGCGCGCCAAACCCGTTGTTCAACAGGGTGGGGCACTGCAGGGCTTCGCTGGCGATGATCTTGCTGGTGGGGTAGACCTGCTTGAGGTAGTCGCCGCAGGCGATGGTGCCGGCGGAGCCGGTGGTGAGGGCCACACCGCGGTAGGCGTCCTTTGGGCCGAGGGCCTGCTGAAGCACCTCTTCCATGGCGTGCCCGGTGACATCGTAATGCCAGAGGTAGTTGCCAAACTCCTCGAACTGGTTGAAGATGGCGAGGTCCTGGCCCGACTTGCGCAGCTCCCAGCATTTGTCGAAAATTTCCTTGACGTTGGATTCGCTCCCGGGCGTGGCGATCACCTCGCCGGCAATTTTGGAAAGCCACTCGAACCGCTCGCGGCTCATCCCTTCGGGCAGAATGGCAATCGACTCACAAGCCAGCAAGGCCGAGTCGTACGCGCCGCCGCGGCAGTAATTGCCGGTGGACGGCCAGACGGCTTTCTGCGCGGTCGGGTCGAACTGGCCGGTCACCAGGCGCGGAGCCAGGCAGCCGAAGGCCGCGCCGACCTTGTGCGCGCCGGTGGGGAACCATTTTCCCACCAGGGCGATGATGCGCGCGCGCGTTCCGGTCAGGCTGGAGGGGAACTCGAGCGTGTTGACCCCGCCAAATTTCCCGCCTTTGGCCTGGGGCTGGTTCTTCCAGGTAATGCGAAACAGGTTGACCGGCGCGACATCCCACAGGCCGGTCTGCTCCAATTTCTGCTGGATGCCGGGGGGGACGAGGGCAGGATTTTTCATCTGGGCGAAGGTGGGGATGACGATGCCCCGCTCGCGCACGCGCTGCACGGCGCGTTTCTGCCGCTCAGGATGAACAGTCAGGTCGATCGTAGACATATGACTCCTTAAAAACAACAAGGGATGGGGTTGGGGCCGGCTCGAGCAACCTCCGCCGGCCTGGAGGGGGATTAATTTTCGTCTTTGTCTGGCGCTTCGCGTACGATGTAGAGCGGGCGGCCTTTCACTTCATCATAGATGCGTCCGATGTATTCGCCCAGGATGCCCAGGCTGATCAGTTGCACCCCGCCGAGGAAGAGCACCGCCACCAGCGTGGAGGCCTGGCCTAAGAATTGGGTCTCGGTGAGGGCGCGCATGATGATCACCACCGGGATCATCAAAATGCTCAACCCGGCGGCGACGAAGCCGATGTACGTGGCGACCTGGAGTGGGAAGTAAGAAAAACCGGTGATGGCGTTGAGGGCCAGCTTGAGCATTTTCTTGAACGGGTATTTTGTCGAACCGGCGAAGCGGGCGGCTCGTTTGTACGGCACACCTACCTGGCGGAAGCCGACCCAGGCCGACATCCCGCGCAGGAAGCGGTCGCGCTCGCGCATCGTGTTCATCACATTGACGACCTTGCGGTCCATCAAGCGGAAGTCGCCGGTGTCGAGTGGGATTTTCACGTCGGTGATGCGGAAAATCATGCGGTAGAAGATCGAGGCGGTGAAAAGCTTGAACCACGACTCGCCTTCGCGCTCGGCGCGGGTGGCATAGACCACCTCATAGCCCTCGCGCCACTTGGCGACCATTTCGCCGATCACTTCCGGCGGGTCCTGAAGGTCGGAGTCGATGATCACCACCGCGTCGCCGCGCGCATAATCCAGGCCGGCGGTAACGGCGATCTGGTGACCGAAGTTGCGCGCAAAGATGATCGGTCGCACGCGTTGATCGCTGGCTGCCAGCTCACGAATGCGCTCCGTCGAGCCGTCGGACGAGCCATCGTCGACGATCAGCATCTCCCACGGTTCTCCCAATGCGTCCATGACAGCCGCCACCCGGCGGTGTAGCTCGGGCAGGATTTCAAACTCATTGAAGACGGGCGCGATGATCGAGATAACCGGTTTCATGGAGCGATGCCTTTCCTGATCAATAGACTGAACACCTCGGTTTTTTGGATTATAACTCACCCGCCTTCAGGCCGAGATTACAGTCACATTATAAATTGAGCAGCTTCTTCACTTCATCCAGCTCGGGGGCGATGACCGGCGCTTCGCGCACCGCCTTCATCGCGGCGCGAACGTCTTTAAGGCCGGAACCGGTATTGAGCACCAGGATCGGATCCTCGGGGCCGACGAGACCCTGCTCGAGGGCGCGCAGCAGCCCGGCATACGCCGTCGAGCCGGCCGGCTCGGCAAAAATGCCGGCCAGGCCGAGCGCCGCGACCGCCCGGATGATCTCGTCGTCGCTGACCAGCACGTAGCTTCCGCCGGTATCGCGCGGCGCGCGCACGGCGCGCACTCCGTCGCGCGGCAAGTCGACCGAGATGCTGTCGGCCAGGGTGGTCGCGCTGACGGGGGAGATGGTCTCGGTGCCGGCGAAGAACGCGTTGGCCACGGCGGCCGAGCCTTCTGCCTGCACGCCAAAGATGCGCGGCATCTGTTCGAGCCAGCCGAGCGCCTGGAGGTCTTTAAAGCCCTTGTGGATCCCGGAGATGATATTGCCGTCCCCGACAGAAACGAACAGGCATAACGGGCGGTCGAAATGCTCGACCCGCAAAACCTGCTCCCAGATTTCAAAGGCGGCGGTTTTCTTGCCCTCGGCGGTGAATGGATTGTAGCCGGTGTTGCGGCAGTACCAGTCGAACGCTTGCGCAGCCTGGATGGTCAGGTCGAAAGCGGCGTCGTAGTTGCCGTCGACGAGGATGACCTGCGCGCCATAGACCAGCAGTTGGGCGACCTTGGCGGGCGGGGCGCTGCGCGGGGCGAAGATCACCGCCGGCTGCCCGATGGCAGCCGACATGCCGGCCAGCGCAGCCCCGGCGTTGCCGGTGGAAGCGGTGACGATGATCTTGGCGCCAATTTGCCTGGCGCGGGCGACGACCACCGCGCTGGCGCGGTCTTTGAAGGAGGCGGTCGGGTTGCGGCCCTCATCTTTGACCCACAAGCGGGGCAGGCCAAGCTGGCTGGAGAGCAACGGCGGACGGTACACCGGGGTCCAGCCGGCGGCGTGCAGCGGGGTGCCCGCGCCGCCCGGATCGGCGACCGGCAGCAGCGGCAGGTAGCGCCAGAGCGAAGGCTCTGCCTGGGCAGCGAGGTTGGCCGGTGAATGTGCCTTGCGGATGGCGGCGATATCCAGGATCACGTCCAGGTTCCCGCCGTCGTGAGGGCAGGTATACAACAGATCGAGCGGGGCAAATTCCGCGCCGCACAACGAGCAGGCATAACCGAGGATGGGGAAGTTGTTCACAAATTTTCTCGTGAGAGGTGGAATGGCGTGCCCGTTAATTTTACCAGATTGTCTGACAAACAGAAGTTGATCTTCTGGGCGCGCGCCGAAACAGGCCGGGGTGACGTTCACCGGGGCGATTCATGGCAACTGGGGCGGTGTGCACCGCCCCAGATTTGGCGACATTTCGCAGGATTACAACGGCTAAAGCCCGCGCTCGCCGCGAATATAGGGGATGCCCAGGGCGGTCGGAGCGCCCAGGCGTTTGCGAATCGCTTCGCGCGAGCCGATCACCAACACGATGATGGTGAAGGCATAGGGGAGCATTTCGAGGAAGAAGCCCCAGTAGGGGTTGTAATAGAAGGGGTTGGCCAACCCGAAGATGACGGTGGGGCCCTGGATATCCAGCACCAGGCGGCGCAGTGCGCCGAATATGTACGACCCGGCCGCGGCGCGCAAGGGGTCCCACTGGGCAAAGATCACCAGGCCGATGGCGATCCAGCCCTGGCCGTTGGTGGTCAGCTCGCTGAACCAGCCCGGCGAAATGGCCAGGCTGATGGTCGCGCCAGCCAGGCCGGCCAGCACGCCACCCACAAAAACGTACAGGTAGCGCAGGCGGTACACCGGCACACCCAGCGAATCGGCGGCGGCGGGGTACTCGCCCACGGCGCGCAGGTGCAGGCCGGGGCGGGTGCGGTTGATGTAATACCACGCCACGGGCACCAGGATGTAGCCGAGGTAGACGAGCAACTTCTGGTTGGTGAAGAAGATCGGCCCGAGGATGGGGATCTGGCTGAGCAACGGGATGGTGACGGTGGGGATCAGCGTGATCGTGCCGGCCTTGCTGAGTCCCTCGCCAAGCACCAGGCTGATGCCGACCGCCAGGAAGTTGAGCGACAACCCGCTGACCACCTGGTCGGCCTGGAGGGTGATGGCGATGAAGGCGTGCACCTGGCTGATCAGCCCGGCGGCCAGCATGGCAACCAGCAACCCCAGCCAGGGGTTACCGGTGCGCGTGGCGATGCTGAATGCGCTCATCGCGCCGATCAGCATCATGCCTTCGACGCCCAGGTTCATCACACCGGAGCGCTCGGCGAAGATCTCACCGATGGTGGCAAAAAGCAGGATCGTTCCGGTGGCAACGCCCGCCTGGAGGATGATGAGCAGGTCCATGGTTACTCTTCCTCCACACGGCGCGCGACGCGGATGCGGTAACGCAGCAGGAAATCGCTGGCGATCAAACAGACCAGGATGATGCCGTTCATCATCTTGGGGATTCCGGAGGGTTGGATTTCACGCCCGGCCAGGATGAGCGCGCCAAATAAGATCGAGACGGGCACAATGGCAAACGGATTGAGCTTGGCCAGCCAGGCGACGATGATCCCGGTAAACCCATAGCCGGGCGAGATGGCTCCTTGCAGGCGGTGCACCACGCCGGTGATTTCAGACATCCCTGCCAGGCCGGCCAGCGCGCCGGAGAGCATCATCACCAGCATGGTGTTGCGCGCGATGGAGATGCCGGCGTATTGGGCGGCGCGGGGGTTGTCACCGATCAGTCGAATTTCATAGCCCCACTGGCTGCGGTAGAGGATCAACCAGAGCACCACCACCGCGACCAATCCCAGGATCAACCCGAAGTGGGTGGTGAGGCCGCGGAAGAGCGGCACCTCGGCGGCGTAATCCGACAGGCGCGGTAGCCAGGCGTTCTTGGGGAACACTTTGGACATCTGGAACCCGCCTTCGGTCCAAACGGCGAAGATCCAGTAGTTGTTCCACGAGATGGCGATGTAGTTCATCATCAGGGTCGAGATGACCTCGTTGACGTTGAACTTCGCCTTGAGAAAACCGGGGATTAAGCCCCAGACCGCCCCGCAGGCCATGCCGGCGACGACCATGACGGTGATGAAGAGCCAACGCGGCGTTTCGGCAGGGAGCAAGGGGGTGAGCACCACGGCGCTGGCGCCAAACGCGCCGACGAAGAACTGTCCCTCGGCGCCGATGTTCCAGATTTTCATGCGGAATGCCAGGGCGCAGGCCAGGCCGACGATGATCAGCGGGGTGGCTTTGACCAGCGTATCGGAGAGCACACCGATGCTGCCGAAGGCCGCCTTGCCGATGTGGGCGTAGGTAGCCCATGGGTCGCCCCCGGCGATCGCCAGGATGACCGCGCCGATTAACAGCGCGATCACGACCGATGCGAAGGAAAGGAAAACCGGGTACCAGCGCGGCGGCTGGTTGAGGCGCGGCTCCAGCGTGATGCGGAACGGAAGGCGATCGAGCAGGCCCGGGCGCGGGACGTTGGACTCAGCCATGCTTCACCTCGGACGGCTCAATCTGGTCTTGCGGGGTGCCGGTCATCATCATGCCAATCTTATCGATGTCGCCGTCGCGCACTTCGCCCATGATCTTCCCTTCGTAGATCACCACCACCCGGTCGCTGAGGTCGATGAGCTCTTCCAACTCTTCCGAGATGACCAGGATGGCTGCCCCGTTCTCTCGTTGGGCAAGCAGCAGGCGGTGCACGCCTTCGATGGCGCCCACATCCAGGCCGCGGGTGGGCTGCATGGCGATCATCAGGTTGGGCTGGCTGGAGATCTCCCGCGCCAGGATGACGCGCTGCAGGTTGCCGCCGGAGAGCAGGCGTACCGGCGTTTCGAGGGTGGGCACGATGATCTCGTAGCTGTTCTTTAGCTGTTCGGCGTAACCAGCGGCGGCAACCGCGTTGAACATCCAACCGCGACCGATCGGCGCCTGGTTATATTTCTTCATGATCACGTTGTCGGTGATGCTCAGGTTGGGAGCCGTGCCGACGTGGGTGCGGTCCTCGGGAATGTGGGACACCCCGCGCCGGATGCCGTGCCGCACCGACCGGTTGGTGATGTCATCCCCGTTGACGATGATGCGGCCCTGCCTGGCTTTGCGCAAGCCGGTGATCACGTCGGCCAGCTCGCGCTGCCCGTTGCCAGCCACGCCGGCCAGCCCGACGATCTCTCCCTGGCGAACCTGCAAGTTGATCCCCTGCAGCGCTTTCAAGCCTTTGTCATTGTCTGCCCACAGGTTTTCGATCGATAACACGATCTCACCTGGCTCGACCGGTTTCTTATCCAGGCGAAGGATCACATCCCGTCCGACCATCAGGCGGGCCAGTTCTTGCAAGGTCACCTCGGCGGTGCGGATGCCGCTGGCGGTGACCTTCCCCCGGCGGAGCACGGTGATGCGGTCGGAGATTTTCATCACTTCGTGCAGCTTATGGCTGATGAAGATGATCGATTTGCCCTCGGCGACCATTGCCCGCAGGGTGGCGAACAGGTCTCCCACCTCGCTGGGAGCCAGCACGGCGGTGGGCTCGTCCATGATGAGGATATTTGCCCCACGGTAGAGCATTTTGAGGATTTCTACCCGCTGCTGCTCGCCGACCGAGAGCTGCCAGACCCGCGCTTTGGGATCCACTTTCATGCCGAAACGCTCGCTCAATTCGGCGATTTCCTGGTCGTAGCGGCTGATTTGCATGCGAAAGCGGGGTTTTTCGAGGCCAAGCAGGATATTTTCGGTGACGGTTTGCGAGGGCACGAGCATGAAGTGCTGGTGGATCATCCCAATCCCGGCCTGGATGGCGTCGCGGGGTGAGGCGAAGGTCACCGGCCGGCCATCTACCAGGATGGTGCCGGTGTCTGGACGATAAAGCCCGGCCAGGATGTTCATCAATGTGCTTTTCCCGGCGCCATTCTCGCCCAGCAAGGCGTGGATTTCGCCTTTCTGCAGGTTGAAATCCACGTGGTCGTTGGCCAGCACGCCCGGGAACCGCTTGACGATGCGCTGCATGCTGACCACGGGAGCTTGCTCGATCGGGTTATCGGGTTGAGTCAATGGAACCTCGCCTGGGTAGAATTATCGCACCGAAGGGGACCCCTGTAAAGCACAGCCCAAAGGCTGACTGGGTCTTTACCGGTAAGATGAAGGGGCGGAGCGCCGCTCCGCCCCTTTGCAGGTCATTTTACCGCATGCTGCGGGTGACTCAGTCGGTCTTCGGCAGCTCGGCGGTGATGCCTTCGACCCACCACTTCATGCAGTATTTGCAGCCCAGGCCGTACTCGGGGAACTGGTCGAGGTCGATCTGGGTCAGCGCTTCGCCGGCAGGGACGATCTCTTTGCCGGTGTTATCGTTGATTGGGCCGGAGAAGACGTTGAAGCGGTTGAACTCGCCGGTCAGCGATTTTGCCACCAGGTCTTTCACCTCGTTGACCACCTCGGGCGGCAGCTCGGACACACCCTTGGGCATCGTCTCGCCTTCCATGAAGCCAAAGAGACCCAGGCCGCCGGTGTCGGCGTCGAAGTAATGCCAGCCGGGTTTGTAGGTCTTGTCGATGGTCTGCTGGGTGATCTCGGCGTACACGGGTCCCCAGATCCAATAAGGCGCGGTCAGGCAGCGCTCGGCTTTGCAAGAGCCGTACCAGTCATAGGTGACGCCCCATTTGCCCTTCTCGGTGGCCACATCGGCCACAGCCGGCGTGTCGGCGCCGGTGAAGACCACCTGCGCGCCCGCATCGAACAACGAAGCGGCGGCTTCTTTCTCTTTCACCGGGTCGTGCCAGGTGTTAATCCAGCGCACGTCCATGGTGCATTCGGGGCAGGTCTTGCGCATGCCCAGGGCGATGGCGTTGCCCAGGCGCAGCTCCTCAGGGATGGGGAAGGTCGCCATGTAGCCCAGCTTGGTCACGCCGTCCATCTTGGCCCGCGCGCCTGCCAGCATTCCGGCCAGGTATTTCATCGTCTCCATGCCGCCGAACAGGTTGCCGAAGTTGGTCTCGTTCGATTTGATCCCGGAGATGTGGATGTACATGATGTCGGGGAATTCGCCCGCCACGGTTTCCATTGGGTCCATGAAGCCGTAAGAGGTGCCGAAGATCAGGTTAAAACCCTTGCGCGAGAGCGCGCGGAAAACCTGCTCAGAATCGGCGCCTTCAGGCACATTCTCGATATAAGCGATGTGCGTGTTGGGGACGTTCGCCTTGACGTACTCCAGGCCTTCGTAATGGGCCTGAGACCAGCCGCCGTCATCGTGGGGGCCGATCAGGACCATGGCGACATTGAATTTCCCCTCTTGGACTTCAGGGATCTGGAATCCGCCGACTTGCTCGGCAGTCGGCTGCACTTCGGGCGCCTGGGTGGCAGCCGGGGTTGCCGGGGTGCCGCAAGCGGTCAGTGCAAAGGCCAGGATCAACACAAAGGCCAGGCCGCGGAACAAAGCAGTTTGTTTCATTACGATTCTCCTCCAAATTGAACTTGGTGACTCGACACAGGAACGAAAAAACAAATCTGTGAGGGGGATGCTCGGGGAAACACCTCCTTTTTTTAATCGACCGTGAAAAGCTGGTAGGGAACAGAAAATTGGTTTTACGCCAGCCGCCAGGGAATCTAATTTACGGTTATTCTTGGTGTGGCGACTACACTCCATATTTTACATCGAATCTGTCCCGTGCAAGCGCCCATTTGGGTGACATTTTTCCCGAAATTCCCCTCGGCTGGCTATAATCATTGCGTGATCCACGATCCCTCCCCTCATGGCGATGTGAACCTGGCCCTGTGCCGGCTGTCTGATGCCCTGGAGGACGTGCTGGGCGAGCAAATGGTGGGTTTTTATCTGCACGGCTCGCTCGCGGCGGGAGACTTCAACCCGGCGAGCAGCGACATCGATTTCCTGGTGGTGACCGAGTCCGAGTTGCCGGCCGATATGCTGGTCGCCCTCGAACGCATGCACGGGCAGCTGCACTCCGGCGGATCAAAATGGGCCAGGAAAATGGAGGGCTCGTACATCCCACGGGCTGCGCTGCGCCGTTACGATCCGGCCAACGCTGTCCACCCGGTACTGCGCGTGGACGGCAGTTTCGGCGTCGAGGGGCACGGCCCAGACTGGATTTTGCAGCGCCACGTGATCCGCGAGCACGGGATCGCCTTGCGGGGACCTGACCTCAAGGGGTTAATCGACCCCGTCCCGGCTGAAGATTTGCGCCGGTCGTCGTTGGGCATCCTGCGCGAGTGGTGGCAGCCCATGCTGGAAGACACCTCGCGGTTAGCCAGCCGCGAATACCAGGCTTACGCCGCGCTGACCATGTGCCGCATCCTGTACACGCTGGAACACGGCGAGGTGGTCTCAAAACCGGCGGCTGCCAGGTGGTTCGTGGAAGGCGCCGGCGCGAGCTGGCGCGGCCTGGTCGAGCAGGCACTGGCCTGGCCCGGCGGAGCGCAGCCGGACCGGCTGGCGGAAACCTGCGCGTTGATCCGTTACACGTTGAAGCGCAGCGACTTTTACGGGCGAGATGGCTCGCTTCGTTCAGAATGATGGCGGCGGGTTTCTTTTCGCCTCTGGTTGAGAGGTTGCGAAATTGTTATACTAAAAAGGCAAAAGGTGTAGGGTTTGATCTAAACTCAACTCAACTGATCCAGAAAGCGGGGCGATATGGTCTCCATCCTTTTCCTGTCTGCCGATCCCACCAATGCAACCCGGCTGCGCCTGGGCGAAGAAGCGCGCGAGATCGAGGAAAAATTGCGCCTGTCGCGTCACCGGGATAACTTCGAGCTGGAGACAAAATGGTCGGCGCGCCCGCACGATATCAGCCAGGCGCTGCTGGATCTCAACCCCCAAATTGTCCATTTCAGCGGGCACGGAAGCCCTGACGGCTCTTTGTGCGTGGAGAATGTGAACGGGAAAGTCCAGGCGATTTCACCGGATGCGCTGGCCTCGCTGTTCGAAAATTTCGCCGACGTGGTGCAGTGCGTGATCCTCAACGCCTGTTTTTCGATCCAGCAGGCAGAGGCCGTCTCGCGGCACATCCCTTATGTGATCGGCATGAGCCGCGAGGTGGGCGACCGCGCGTCGATCGCCTTTGCGATCGGTTTTTACCAGGCGTTGGGGGCGGGGCGCTCGATCGACCAGGCGTTTAAGTTGGGCGTAGTGGCGATTCGCATGCAGGGCATTGCCGAACATCTCACCCCGGTGCTGATCAAAGACCACGATCTGTCGGGCATCGGGCGTGTCTCGCCGCCGGAGACCGCCCCGGTGACCCCGGCCAGGCGCGATACCCGCGGCTGGGAGGAGCGGGAGCCTGAACCGGCCCGGACGCCTCCAGTCGCCGCCCGGCAGAAACAGTCGGCGCGCTCGGAAAGCGCCTTGATGCAGGATTTTGCGGGTTTTGCCCAGGAACTGGGCGTCGATCCCGGCCTGATCACAAAGCGGGCGCGCTTGCGGGAAGACCTGGAGATGGATTCACTCGACCTGGTGGAATTGATCATGATGATCGAGGATCGCTATTCGATCGAGATATCGGACGAAGACGCACAGCGGATCGAGACGGTCGGGGATGGGATTGAGTTCTTAAAGCAGGTCTTGAGATAATCGTGCGAGGGGTGGTTCATTGAAAGCGGGGGCCCGGCATGCCGTGCCCCCGCTGGTCATCCATCAACTCAACGCAATAGACTGTCAGGGCACAATCCAGGTGCCGGTCTCGCCCTTGAGGGCGCGGCCGATGTTGTCTGGATTGGTGATCAGGGCCTCTTTTCCGCCGTGCTCCAGGTAGTTGATAATGGCCTGGATCTTGGGCAGCATCGAGCCTTTAGCAAAATGCCCCTCCGCCATGTAGGCTTTGGCCTCGGCGACCGTCATGCGATCGATCCATTTCTCGTTGGGCTTGCCGTAGTTCAGGGCCACTTTTTCGACCGCGGTGGAGATGACGAACAGGTCAGCGTTGATCTCCTGCGCCAGCAGGCTGGAGGCGTAATCTTTGTCGATCACCGCGGCGGTGCCAACATAATCGCCGTTCTCTTTCTCGATCACGGGGATGCCGCCTCCGCCGACGGTGATCACGATCACGCCGGCTTCGATCAGCGCTTTCACCGTCTCCAATTCGACCACGTCTTTTGGCAGGGGGGAGGCGACCACGCGCCGCCAGCCGCGCCCGGCGTCTTCGACCACGTTCCAGCCCAGATCTTGCGCTTTGTGCTTGGCTTCCGCTTCATCCATAAAGCCGCCGATTGGCTTGGTGGGATGCTGGAAGGCCGGGTCGTTGACATCGACCAGCACCTGGGTGATGACGGTGGCGACGTTCTGCTTGATCTTGCGTTTGAACAGCTCGTTCTGCAGGTTCTGCTGCAGCAGGTAGCCGATCAAGCCCTGGCTCTCCGCGCCGCACACATCCAGGGGGGTCTCGGCGATGTTCTCGTGCTTGGCAGCCACTTCGGACTGGCGCAAGATCAACCCGACCTGCGGCCCGTTGCCGTGTCCAATCGCCACGTTCCAACCCGCCTCGATCATGTCGGCGATGTGGTAGGTGGTATCTTTAGCGGCCTGATACTGGTCCTCAATTTTTTGGTGGTTGTTGTCTTTGATCAGCGAATTTCCACCAATTGCGATCACAGCGATCTTTTTGTCAGACATAGGTTCTCCAGGTAATCAATGTAATGCTTGGTTAAGACGGTTTGGACGACCAATTAGCCCATGGTGAGGGCCATGACGGCCTTTTGCGCGTGCAGGCGGTTCTCTGCCTCGTCATACACGACCGAATTGGGGCCGTCGATCACCTCATCGGTGACCTCGATGTTGCGGTCTGCGGGGAGCGGGTGCATGTAGATGGCGTCTTCTTTGGCCAGCCGCATGCGGCGCTGGTCGGTGATCCAGCTCGAATACTTCTGGATGATCTCCGCGCCCTGTTTTTCATCCGGCGTGTGCACCATGGCGCCCCACGACTTGGCGTAAACGATATCGGCGTCTTTGAAGCCCGCGTCCATATCATCCACCACCTCGAAGCCGGTGCCAAACTTGCGCGCCTGCTCGCGGGCCTGATCCATGATCTCGGGCATCAGCTTGAACTCGGGCGGGTGCGCCAGGACCACATCCAGGCCGAAGCGGGGCATTTGCAGGATGAGGCTCTGCGGCACCGACATCGGTTTCTGGTACGAGGCGGCGTAAGCCCATGAGACGACCATCTTCTTGCGGCGCAAGTCGCGACCTTTCTTCTCCCAGATGGTCAGCAGGTCGGCCAGGCATTGGAACGGATGGTAAACATCGCATTGCATGTTCAGCACGGGCACGCGCGAGTACCTGGCAACCTCATTCAGGTAGGGGTTGCCCTTGGTCCACTCGACGTGGCGAATGGCCAGCCCGTCGTAATAGCGCCCGAGGATCTCGCCGATCTCCTTGGCGGTGTCGCCGTGGGAGATCTGCGTGGTGCGCGACTCGATGAAGGCGGCGTGCCCGCCGAGCTGGGCCATGCCGGCCTCAAAGGAGCCGCGCGTGCGCGTGCTGCTGAAGAAGAACAGCATCGCCAGGGTCTTGTCGCGCAGGTGGGCGTGCGCTTCGTTCAACGCGCGCTTGCGCTTCAGGTCGAGGGCGACGTCCAGGACGGTCTCGACTTCCTCTTTGCTGAAGTCGAGGTCGCCGATCAGGTCGCGGCCATGTAAAAAGGTTTGCATAGTTCCTCCGAGGGAGCGATCAGCTTCAGCGGTTCGCCAGAGAGCCGTTGGTGACCGACTCTGTGCTGCAAAAAAGCTGAATGCTGACCGCTGACACCTTTCTATTCCATTTTGCCCAACACGAGGGCGATCAGCGCCATGCGCATCACCACGCCGTAGAAGGCCTCTTGCCAGTAGCGCGACCAGCGGGTGATGTCCACGTCGGGCGGAATCTCGTCCATGCGCGGCAACGAATGGAGCAGGATGGCGCCCGGCTTGGCTTTGGTTTCGAGCAGTTGGCGGGTGATTTTGTAGTTGGCGGGGGTCAGCCCGTGCTCGCCGGCTTCCTGGCGCGACTGGGTGTAATCGGGCTGCACGACCGGCTCGACCAGGATGACGTCGGCGTCGTGAATGGCCTGCTCGACATGCTCGACTTCTTTGAAGTCCAGGCTGTAGTGGCGGAGCTCTTCTTTGAACTCGGGTTTGAGCGACATGTCGGGGGGCGACACGAAGGTGATCGGGCAGTCGAACTGGGTCAGGGCGTATGCCAGAGAGTGCATGGTGCGCATGCGCATATCGCCGACCGCCAGCCACTTCAGCCCGTCGATGGTGCCTTTCTCTTTGAGCACGGTGTAGAGATCGGTGAGAATCTGGGTGGGATGCTCACCCCAGCCGTCGCCGCCGTTGATGATCGGCACCGAGGCCCAGCGGGCGGCCTCGTGCGGGGCGCCCTGCTGGAAGTGGCGCATGACGATCACATCGCCGTAAAATTCCAGCAAATAGACCGTGTCTTTGATCGATTCCTGGTACCAGTCGCCGGCGCGGGTCATTTTGGCGACGGAGA
>JARKOV010000139.1 GCA_029975965.1 Anaerolinea sp.
ATGTAATTCTGCCAGAGCAGCAGCATGGCGGGCTTGGGGTAGTTCTGCTGCACGAAAGCTTGCAGGATCAACCTTTCACCCTGGCAAAGCACGGCGCTGCCGTAATCCTCGGCGCGGGTGGGGTAGCGCCCCAACAGGAACTGCGCCTTGCTGCCCGGCGCCAGCTTGAGGTAATCGCCATTGTTCTTGAAATACCCCTGGTCGGCGCCAACCTCGAAGACAACCGGCAGGGTATTGGGCGTCTTTGCCAGCGGCAGCGCCTTGTTGACCACCGCCAGCGGCTCAAGCCGCGTCCACTTGCGCTGATATTCCACCCCGCAGCGCTTAAGCAATTCCGCCATGCCGTGCGAATAGTAGGTGTAGGTCTTCCAGGTCTCGAAAGCCACCGGCGTGCCGCGATCCAACCGCGCCAGCACCGCCGTCAAGACCTCACCGTCAATCAGGGCTTCGGTCTCTTCACCGATCAGGATCAAATCCCAATTGGCATCCGACTGCAGGGCGGCGTAGAAAGCGCCGATCTTCTCGCCGGTGTGCTGATAGCGGTAACCGGCAGACTCGAGGGCATCCCGGATCCAGTAACCCTCACCTTGGGGCTGGTGATTATCCTCGTAGACCAGGATTTTTGCAGTTTTTGCAAATGCCGCAAAGGCTGCGGCGGAGGAAGTGGGGCTGGTTTGTGGTGCGGCGGTCGCCTGGGCAGTGCGGGTGACGATGGGCGTGGGCGAGGGATAGGGCGTGTAGGTGGGGTTGGGCGTGAGCGTGGGCAGGCGGGTGAGGGTGGGCGGGAGCGCCTGGCGGGTCTTTTGGTTGGCTTCGGCGAGAGCCGTCGACCGCACCTGCTGGGCGAGGCGGGTCAGGTTGGGCGTGGGGGTTGGGCTGGGCGTGGGAGCGGCACAGGATGCCAGCAGCGCCGCAGCCAGCGCAAGCAGGAGAAATCGCTTCATGGATACCTGGGTTGGGTGTGGTTGGGCTCTATTATGACACAAAAATCGGGCGATGCGGGAAAATCGCAGAAAAAATGCAATTTTCTCGCTGGATTACTTTGTTATAACCAACGGCTGAAACAATTCAATTTTCAACACTTC
>JARKOV010000143.1 GCA_029975965.1 Anaerolinea sp.
GGAGGGGTCCAGGCGGTCGTATTTTTGACTTCATTCTCTTTAATTGTCATCCTGTGAGCGCCATCGTGGTTCATGTGTAGGCGATAGCCAAGGTCGAGGTTGGCGCGCAATGCGCGCGCGGTATTCTCAGCGCCTGGCAGGTCGGATTTGTTGACCACCAGAATATCGGCAATCTCGAGGATACCAGCCTTAATCGCCTGGATATCATCGCCCAATCCCGGGGATTCCACCACCAGGGTGGTGTACGCCAGGCAGGCGATGTCCACCTCGCTTTGCCCAGCTCCTACCGTTTCGATAAGGATGAAATCAAACCCCGCTGCGTCCAGCACCTGCACCACGCCAGCGGTGGCGCTCGCCAGGCCGCCCAGCTCGCCGCGCGAGGCCATCGAACGGATGAACACACCCGGGTCGCCCGCCAGTTCGCGCATGCGTACACGGTCGCCCAATATCGCGCCGCCGCTGAAGGGGCTGGAAGGGTCAACCGCCACAATTGCGACCGTTTGTTTTTGCGCAGCGCGGATGTTTTTTGCCAGGCAGCTCACCAAGGATGATTTGCCCGTCCCGGGCGCACCGGTGATGCCCACCAGGTGCGCCTTGCCTGCGCGGGCGAACAACCGATCCAACGCCTGTTCGCCGGCAGGCGTCTGGTTCTCCACCTCGGTCAACAAGCGGGCAAGTGCAAGGCGATTACCGCGGGTAACCGCGTCCAGGTCTACCATCTCACTCCCCGCAACTCAGACGGCTGAAAAGGCGTCGCGAATATCCTGAACGACTTTCGTGGTCGGCGTTCCAGGTCCGTAAATGGCGCTGACACCGGCTTGGGTGAGAACAGGGATGTCTTCTTCTGGGATGATGCCGCCAACAAACACCTTAACCTCTTCTTGCCCATTTGCGCGTACCAGGTCGATCACCCTGGGAACAAGCACAAGATGCGCGCCTGATAGGATAGAAAGACCAATAACATTCACATCTTCCTGCAGGGCAGCCTCGGCGATCATTTCAGGCGATTGCCTTAACCCGGTGTATATGACCTCCATACCGGCGTCTCTGAGCGCGCGCGCCACCACCTTCGCTCCCCGGTCATGTCCGTCCAGCCCGGGCTT
>JARKOV010000145.1 GCA_029975965.1 Anaerolinea sp.
CGGGGCGGCCAGGGCGATCCCGCGGCCGGCGAAACGCTCAAACTCGGCCTCAGCGGCAACCACATCCTGCACCTGCACCGCGTCGGCAGCCGAGTTGTCGGTGGTCAGGTTGCCGCCGCTGCCATCCGGGTAGAGGAAGCAAAACGAGAAAAGCGTCGGGTGGTCGGGGTCAACCGCCAGGTAGCGCAGATCCAGGCCGGCGCTCTCCATTTCGCGGCGCAGGCGCTGCCCTGCCTCGTCGGCTCCGGTCTTGCTCAACGGGAAGGCGCTGAAAGAATCCCCCAGCAGCGTTTTTGCGTAATGAGCGATGATATGCAATTTGCAGTAATCCCGGCGGTCCAAAAAGCGCCCGCTGCGGCTTTCCTCCCGTCCCAGGGTATGGTCGCCGGTCAACTGGAAAAACTGGCCGGTTCCCACCCCGCCCACGCCGATCATCGCCTGGAATTTCAACGGCAACATCGCTCGATCACCTTTTCCCTTTCATTGGTTTGCCGATCTGCAGTTATCACACCCCTCCACTTGCCCGGGGCAATTGCCGCAGGCGCATGGACGCCAATCCGTGCTGGCAACCCTCAAGCAACATGGCAAAAACCGTCTCGGTTATTTTAGCAAGGATGGCTGTCATTGGCTCGATTTCTCGCTGCGCAAGCCTCGAACACGGATACGTCAGAACCCCTTAACCACAGGGAAAGAAATGCTGGGATTTTCTCCTTGAGCCGGTCGGTTCCACAAAGTGATATTTGTCATTGATAAATCGCTTGACTATTTCATTTTTTGCGCGATAATAAATGTGATAAAACGCTTAAGCAATATTATAACAACAGAATCGAAAAAATATGGCAGAGAATCGGCGGGTTACTTTAGGGGACATCGCCAAAAGAGCCGGGGTATCCGTCCCCACCGTCTCACAGGCGCTGGCAGGTAAAGGCCGCATCGCGCAGGCTACCCGCGAGCGTATCCTCCAGGTGGTGGACGAGTTAGCTTACAGGCCAGACCCGATCGCCCAATCGCTGGCGCGCCGCCGATCGGACGAAGTGGTGCCAGGTGCCCGGAGGTTGAACAAGAAATTCATGAAGCAAGCCAACTTTTTAGATTACGTTCCCGACTACGAGTTGCGCCTGGCTCTCCAGATCGAGCAACGACAACGCGAAGAAGAGGGCTACGATATGTCCGGCGTTCGCCTCGACCCGGACACGCTCGGCAACATGCCCCGCTGGAACCTCTACCGGCTCTACCGGCAGATGCTGGATACCCCGCCGTGCGAAAATTACCCCTACCATGAACCGGGCAGCCTCGAAGCCATCCGCGCAGCCCGCCCCACCCCGCCGGGCGATTCTCGGCTGGTGGTCACCACCGCCGGCCTGTACGACCGCATCTACGGCGGCTGGCTGGCGCGCGTGGTCGGTTGCGTGTTGGGAAAACCGATCGAATCTGGCTGGTCGAAAAGCAAGGTGATCCGCTACCTCAAGCTGGCGAACGCCTATCCATTGAGCAATTACATCCCGCGGATCGTTCCACTGCCTGCAGAATTCGATCTCAACGCCGAGCCAGATGGGACGTTCCTGGGCGAGATTCACGGCGCGCCGCCCGACGATGACACCGACTTCACCTTCCTTGCGTTGCACATCCTCGAATCCTATGGGATCGATTTCACCACCACCCAGCTCGCCACCGAGTGGGTGACCCACCTGACCTACTTCCGCATCTACACCGCGGAGCGCGTGGCGTACCGCAACTTGATCTGCAACATCCACCCTGAAGAAGCCGCCAATTACCTCAACCCGGTGCGCGAATTCATCGGCGGGCGAATCCGCGCCGACCTGTACGGTTTCGTCGCTCCCGGGCGCCCAGAGCTGGCGGCAACACTCGCCTACAAAGACGTCACCCTTTCGCATACCAAGAACGGCCTTTATGGGGCCATGTTCTGGGCCGCCATGATCGCCTGGGCCTTCGTCAGCCAGGACATGCGCGAGATCATTCAGGCCGGGCTGGCGCAGATCCCGTCCAACTGCCGGCTGGCGGAAGGTGTGCGCGACACGCTGGAGATTTCGGCTGAAGTAAACGATTGGGAAGTGGCCTACGACCGCTTGTTGCTGAAATATGGCGGTTATCACCCGGCGCACACGATCAACAACACGCTCTGGTGCCTGCTGGCGCTGCTGTACGGCAAGAACGACCTGACACAGACCTTCTCCATTGCCGTCACCTGCGGCATGGACACCGACTGTAACTGCGCCAACGTTGGGTCGGTCATTGGGGTCGTGCTGGGCAGCGCCGCCCTCCCCGAACAATGGACGGCCCCTTTGGAAGACACACTCTTCACCGCCGTCTCGCAGTTTCACCGCTTGCGCATTTCCGACCTGGCCCAACGCACCAGCCGAATCGCGGAAAGCGTGTTGAACCAACCGCCGGCGATGAAAGAGCCGGCTGAATAGGAGGAAGCATGCAACCAAAGACCGTCGCGCCCTTGTTTAAGAAAAGCCACCTGCCTCTCACCCTCCTGGCGTTGGTGATGATCGGCTATGGACTGGTAACGGCCCTGGTAGGAAGCTGGTTCTCAAACCAGGCCATGCGCGGGCTGATCACCGCCGGCGCCTACCGCAACCGCCTGGCGGCCTTCGACCAGGCAGCCGGGCTGATCGCCGGCATCGTGTTCCTCGCCCTCTTCGTCTGGTGCGCCATCCAATCGTCCGGCATCGTGCGCACCGCCTTTGCGATCGGCGCGGTGGCGTCGCTGGCCCCAATCCTCACCGGACGAGTAGAAAGCTTATTGTTCGGCAGGCTCGGTCTTCCCACCATGGGAGCTGGCAGTGTGCTGGCGGGCGCGGTGAACACCCTCTTGTTCGCCCTGCCGATGATAATCTTGTTCATCCTGCTGGCGAGCGGGCGCGCCGTCCCGCGCGGATGCCGCTGGTTGTCGCTGGCGTCCATCTTCATCGTGCTGGCAACGGCCTTTTTCCCGATCTATGTGACCGTGCTGGCTTTCCTGCTCAAACCTGGCGATCCGGCGGTCGGGCGGATGATCGAGGTCAGCTCGCAGGTGATCAAGCTGCGCTACTTGCTGCCCGGGCTCAGCTTCCTGTTGCTTTCGTTGCTCAGCATGCGCGCGCGGCTGCCGGTCGCTCAGGATGGCGCGAGCCTGGCAGGCGCTGCGCAAGCTGGACGGTAACCGGTGACAGGCAGATGTGAATGGCTTTTGAGGAGGATCGAATGACACCGATGGCCGAAAAGAAACGCCTATACCGCCCTTTCGTTGGGCTCCTGGTAGGCATGTTTATTTTAGTGTCCTGTAATGGCGGGGCCCCCACCCCAACGATGGAAGCCGCGGCAGTCACCCCTGCTGCCGATCCGTTTTCCGGGCTGAACCTCGTGGTGCCCGACGTTTACCAGCCGCCGATCGAGATGAGCTCCGTCACCTCGGTCAACGCGACGGTCAAATTCCTCGGCGACGACGACATTCACAACAACATCTGGACGCGCACTTACCGCGATGTGCTGGGGATCAATCTCACCTACAAGTGGGTGGTCGACGGTTCGATGTATGACCAGAAACTCGGCCTGTCGATCAACTCGGGCGATATCCCGGATGTGTTCATCGTCAGCGCTTCCCAGATGTTGATGTACCAGGAAGCCGGCTTGCTCACCGACCTGACGGACGTGTACGAGGCGGAGGCATCCGCCAACACGCGCGACATCCTCACCCAGGACCCTGTCGCCCTCAAAGCCGCCACCATCGACGGGAAATTGTGGGGCATACCACTCACCGACGCCTCGGTCACCTCGGCATCGGTGCTGTGGATCCGCCAGGATTGGATGGACAAACTGGGCATCGACGCGCCGCAAAGCATGGCGGATGTGCTTGAAATTTCGCGGCGCTTCACCCAAGAGGACCCGGACGGCAACGGCGTCGACGACACCATCGGCCTGGCGGTCGACAAAGGCTTGTGGGGCTCCATCGCCGGACTGCAGGGCTTTTTCAACGGCTACCATGCCTACCCCGGCATCTGGTACGAGCGCGACGGCAAGCTGGTGTACGGGTCGGTTCAGCCCGAGATGCGCGCGGCGCTGCTCGCCTTGCAGGCAATGTACGCCAACGGCGAGATCGACCGCGAGTTCGGGGTCAAAGATATCAACCAGATCACCGAGACCATCGCACAGGGCAAATGCGGCATGGAATTTGGCGTGTGGTGGAATCCCTATCATCCCCTCAACCTCAGCCAGCAGAACAACCCCGACGCCTACTGGTCTGCCTTCGCCATTCCTTCGGTCGACCAGACCCCCGCCAAGAGCCAGTACAGCTCGGCCATCTGGTCATTCCTGGTCGTCCGAAACGGCTACGAGCACCCCGAGGCCTTGATCCGCATGGTGAACTTTTGGACGGATAACATCGTCCGCTCGCAAGACGACAACATCCGCAAAACGTTCCTCGGCGACATCAACGCGCCGGACGTGGTGCTCTATAAATACACGCCGGTGGTCCTGTGGGAGCCGAACGCAACCATCGAAGGCGGCCGCAAGCTGCGCGAAGCCCTCGCAAAGCACGATCCGTCCGGCTTGAACCTCGATATGCAATGGCGCTACCGCATTATTCAGGCTTACTTCGAGCAAGGCATCAAAGAAGCCTGGGTGGAGGTGGCTACCAACGGTCCCAACGGCGCGGTGCCCATCCTGGAGAGCATCCTGGAAGATCGCGGCATGCTCAACCGCTTTTACGGCACGCCCACGCCCACCATGGCGGAAAAACTGCCCACGCTGCAGACGATGGAAACAGAAGCCTTCACGAAAATCATCATGGGCGGGTCGATCGACCTGTTCGACCAGTATGTTCAGCAGTGGCACCAGTTGGGCGGGGCACAAATGGTCGAGGAGGTAAACCTCTGGGCTGCCAGCAATCCTTAAGGCGCTCAGGAGCGCGGCATGATCTCGCAGCGTAAGTTTTCCAACCAGCTCCCTCTCCTCCTGATGCTGGCCCCGGCTGTGGTGCTGGTGCTGATCTATTCGTACACGCCCATGGTGGGGGTGGTGATGGCCTTCCAGCGCGTCTTGCCGGGCAAGGGCATCTTCGGCTCGCCCTGGGTGGGATTGGAAAACTTCAAATTCGTGTTCGAAATGCCCACCATCTGGCAGGTGATCTGGAACACCATCCGCATCGCCGGGCTGAAGGCGATCGCGGGTGTGGTGGTGCCGGTGAGCGTGGCGTTGATGCTCAACAACGTCACCAGCCACCTGTTTAAACGCACCGTTCAGACGGTCATTTACCTGCCCCACTTCCTGTCGTGGATCATCATGGCCGGCATCCTGGTCGACATTCTCTCCCCCTCGGAGGGCGTGGTCAACAAGCTGCTGGGGCTGGTGGGCATCCGGCCGATATTCTTCCTCGGCGACGATAAAATCTTTCCCTGGACGATGGTCGTCACCGATGTCTGGAAATCCTTTGGCTTCGGCACGATCATCTACCTGGCGGCCCTGACGGATATCGACCCGACGCTGTATGAAGCCGCCGTGGTAGACGGCGCCACCCGGGGGCAACAAACCTGGCATATCACCCTGCCGGGAATCTCCGGGACCATCATCATGCTTTCGACGCTCAGCCTGGGCAACATCCTCAACGCCGGTTTCGACCAGATCTTTAACCTGTACAGCCCGCTGGTGTACAGCACCGGCGACATCATTGACACGCTGGTGTACCGCACCGGCATCCTCAACAACCAGTATGGCGTGGCCACGGCGGTCGGGCTGCTCAAATCGGTGGTGTCGTTGCTGTTGATCGGCATTGCGTACAGGCTGGCGGCCAGGTGGGCCGATTACCGTCTCTTCTAAGGTCCGGAAAGGGGTTGCGTTTCTATTACACAATCCGGAAAGGCACGCGTGAACAGCAAGATCGTCAAGCTCCCATTTCTCGAAAACCTGCTCAACCTGCTGGCGCTGGCCCTGCTCGCCCTGCTGTGCCTGTTTCCCATCCTGCATATCCTCGCCCTGTCCTTCTCGTCAGCCACCGCCGCGGCCAGCGGGCGGGTGACCATCTGGCCGGTCGAGCTCACCACCCAGTCTTACCAGTTCGTGCTCGACAACATCGCCTTCGCCAAATCCTTTTTGATCTCCCTGCTGCGCGTGGCGGTCGGCACGCCGGTGAACATGATCCTGACCATCCTGGTCGCCTACCCCCTTTCCAGGTCGCGCAAGGAATTCGCCCTGCGCGACTTCTTCGCCTGGTTCTTCGTCATCACCATCCTGTTCTCGGGCGGGCTGATCCCCTGGTACATGGTCATCCGGCAGACCGGCCTGATCGACAAATTCTGGGCGCTGATCGTCCCCGGGGCACTGCCAGTGTTCAACGTGATCCTGCTGGCCAATTCATTCCGCACGATCCCCAAGGAGCTGGAAGAAGCCGCCGCCATGGACGGCGCCGGGCATTGGACCGTGCTGCTCAAAATCCTGCTGCCCATGTCGCTGCCTGTGCTGGCGACCGTGACGCTCTTCGTGGCGGTGGGACACTGGAACTCCTGGTTCGACGGGCTGATTCTGATGAACTCCACCGACAAGTACCCGTTGCAAAGTTACCTGCAGACGGTGGTCGTCAGCCCCGACCCGCGCATGCTCACTGAGCGCGACCTGGATTTGTTGAAGGTGATCTCCAACCGCACCACCCGCGCCGCCCAAATCTTCATCGCCATGGTGCCGGTGCTGCTGGTGTACCCTTTCCTGCAGCGCTACTTCACCACCGGGATCAAGCTGGGCTCAGTCAAGGGGTGATGGCGGTCGCTGCCAGGTCGTCAGAGAACCGAAACGGAAGAATCCGGGTAAACTTATTGCACTTCACCTTTCCACGCTCGTAAGATCCCTGATCGATAAGGAAAGCCAATGTGCATCGAATCGCTGATGGATGAGATCGTCTCCTGCGTCAAGGGCGTTGCCGGGGTAAAAGCGATCGTGTTGGGCGGGTCGCGGGCCAGGGGGACCCATTCGCCCTCCTCTGACATTGACCTGGGAATCTATTACGACCCCCTCAAGCCCCTTGACCTGGATGAATTAAGCAGGGTGGCCGAGCACATTGACGATGAGCACCGCAAAGGGTTGGTCACGCCCATCAGGGGCTGGGGGCCATGGATCAACGGCGGCGGCTGGCTCAAAGTGAAATCGCAGGCAGTGGATTTCCTCTACCGCGACCTGGCCCAAGTGGAAGCGATCATCACCGACTGCCTGGACGGCCGCGTCGACATCGCTTACCAGCCCGGGCACCCATTCGGATTCCCCACCTCCATCTACCTGGGAGAGGTTGCGGTCTGCCAGTCACTTTGGGATCCGCACGGCGTGCTGCAAGCGTTGAAAGATCGCGTCATCCCCTACCCCAAGCCTTTGCGGACGGCGACCATCGAGAAATTTGCGTGGGAGATCAATTTCTCGATCGACATCGCCAGGAAAAGCGTCGAAAAGGCCGATGTGAGCTACGCCTGCGGGTGCTGTTTTCGCAGCGTGATGTGCATGCTGCAGGTGTTGTTTGCCCTCAACCGGGAGTACTGGCTGAACGAAAAAGGCGCGGTGGCGATTGCCAGCCGGTTTGCGATCCAACCGGCGCAGTTTCAAGAGCGTGTCAACCGGGTTTTCAGTCTCTTACAACCTGCTGCCTCCTCGATCCAAGAGGCGCTGCATATTCTCGGCGATTTAAGCCTGGAAATCGACCGGTTACGCGCGATGTGAATGTACAATGAGCGCAAGGGCGCCTCGCCCGAATAAAGCCGGTTCCAGCCATTGGATGACCAATCGAGATGCAGGCGATGTTGTACCAGTTTGACAACGCCCGGCTGGGCAAATTTCACCTGACCTTGATCTTGCTGGCGGGATCCTGCTGGGCACTGGCGGCGTACGGGGTCACGATCATCGGATTCGCCCTGCCCGCCCTCCGGGCCGAATGGCAGGTGTCGGCCGGCGAGCTGGGCCTTGTCGCAGGGATGGGAATGGTCGGCATGCTGGTCGGGTCGATTGTGGCGGGCAGCTTATCCGACCGTTTTGGCAGGCGGACCATGCTGAGTTGGGCGCTGCTCTATCTCGGAATCGCCTTCCTCGTCTCCGCAAGCGCATGGACTTACCACGCGCTGCTGGCGCTGCGCTTCCTGACCGGAGTCGGCCTCGGCGCGATCCTGCCCACTTCGTCAACCCTGGTGACCGAATTTTCCCCCGCCAGATACCGCGGCAGCCTGTCGGTGCTGCTGAATGCCTGCTGGGGCCTGGGCGGGACGGTCGCCGCCCTGGTCGGTTACAGCCTGGTGCTCAAGCTCGGCTGGCGCCCGGCCATGCTGGTCGGCGGGCTGGCGCTGGTGATCGGACCTCTCATCCGTTGGCTGCTGCCCGAATCCTTGCGCTACCTGCTCGGCAAAGGCCGGCTGGCTGAGGCGGAAAGAGAAGTTTCACGGCTCCGTTTGCATCCCGCCGCGCCCCCACAACCCAATGACTCCGACCCTCTCTCGACGGTGGTCTCAACCGGTGCGCAAGGCGGAATGTGGTCCTCGGGCTACGCGCGCATCACCGTCGCCCTCTGGTCCCTGTGGATTTCCTTGAATTTCCTCTACCAGGGCGCTTTCCTGTGGTTGCCGACCCTGCTGGCTGCCGCCCAACAGTCCGACAGCCGCTCCTTCCTGTTCACCACGATCATCAGCCTGGGCCAGATCCCCGGCACGCTGATCGTCGCCTACCTGGCAGACCGGATGAGCCGCCGGAAGCTGATCCTCGCCTCGCTGCTGCTGCTTTCCGGCGGCACATTCCTATTCGGCGTATTCCAGAAGGACGCCTGGGTTTTGGTGCTGGGCTTTCTGCTGATGGTTTTCAACGGCATGGCCTGGGGATTGGCGTACCCCTTCTCGACCGAGCTCTACCCCACCCGCATGCGCGGCTCAGCGACCGGTTGGGCCACCGGAATCGGCAGGCTCGGCGGCGTGATCGCCCCAATCGTCGTGGGGTGGGTGGTGCAATCCGGGGGCAGCATCTTCCACGTCTTCGCCATCCTCGCCTGCGCCCCGTTCCTGGCCGCCTTGGTTCTTTCGGGGATCCAATTAGAGACCACCGGCCGGGCGCTGGAGGATATATCCGCCCGTTAAGGTAAAGGGCAAATTCCCCAAATCCCCCTGCGCACGGCGACCGCTACGGCAGCCAGAGCGGCGGCGAAACGACGAATTATATTTTGTTCGTCCGGGCATATTTTCGCCGGTTAAGCCACTCCGCTATCCCGCCGACCGCGAGCATGATCGCCGCCATAATGCCCAGGAAGATCCCCGAGACCAACACGCTGCGCAGCGGAGACGATGGCGCAAACCCGTAATAAGCCGCCGCATCCCAGGTCAACTCGCTCCACACGCTGAGCACAACGACCAGCGCCAGCCCGCCGATGAGGGCGAGTGCCCGGCGCAGCGGAGAGGCGGCGCGGAAATAAGCCCAGGCGCCCAGGGCGGCAGCCAACGCGGTGCCCGCCATGAAGTAGAGCAGCGCCGGGTGGTGGTTTTCATCGAAGATAATGTACACCGACGCGTACAGGATGTAAACCGCCAGCGGCAGCAGGGTCAGGTCGCGCCATTGACCGCTCACCAGTTCCTTGCCGGGGTTGGCCAGTCGGCGGGCAAGAAGCGCTCCTCCCACCACCAGGAACGCGGGCAGCCAGATCCAGTTGACCACCTGTCCGTAAAAGCTGGTGTTCGCCCACCAGAAGGCGTCCAGCACTGCCCAGCCCAGGTAAGAGAACGTCCAGCGCGGAAAACCGCGCAAGATGCCGGCGGCCAGACCCAAGAGGATGAGCCAGTTGAACACAAAGTAAGGGTGCGTCACCAGCATCTCCCAAATGGAAGCTCTACCGGGCGGGAATTGAAACACATCCAGCTCGCCGGCGATGTTGGCCAGGCCAAATAAAAGGAAAGGCAATGCACCCAGCAGGGCCTGCCCCGGACTTAATGGCTCAACGCCGTCTTTGTTTTCCAGCGGATTGGGACCCATACCCACCCCCTTTCTCTTCGTGATCTGCTGTGCCCACTGCACCAGCGCGCCTGAGAGACCATCCCAGAGGGCGCGCAGCCACAGGCGGAACAACCCGCCAGCCCCGGCTTCAAACGCCACCCGGCGCGCGAGCGCGCGGTACACCTGCAGCATTTCGCCGCCAAAACGCGCGCGGAACGCCGGCGGGTAAGCGAACAGCAGGCAGCGCAAGGTGGTCTCAAAAAATGCCTGCAACGCGGCGCTCATCCTCAACGCTCCACCAGGCTCGTCAGCCCCGACTGGCGGGCGAACATCACAAGATTTTCCAGCCGGCGGTACTCCTGGTTGAGCACCCGCTCACCCAACCCACTCAGCCGGTAGTAGCGCCTGCGCTCGTCGTCCATTGCCGGGTCGGGTCGCTCGTCCAACTCCTCGATCCAACCGTCTTCCAGCATGCGCTTGAGCAGGTTGTATAGGGTGCCCGGCAGCAATTTGATCTCCCCGCCGCTGCGCTCTGCCACCTCGCGCAGGATCAGGTAACCGTGCTTCTCACCGTCTCTTAATGCCACCAGGATGGAAAAAGCCGCCGGTGAGAGTGGGGCAAAGCCGTTGGAGAGGTTGGTTTCATCTACCATAATATATTTATCCTAAATATATTTTATAGGAATATAGTAGCAGGTTATGGCCATCGAGTCAAGAGGCAGATCCTCTATCCAATTCACGTTTTTCACATACAATGGAATCACCCACACACCCAAGGAGGCCCGCAATGTCGATCTACGCATTCACAGTAAAGGACGCTCGCGGCGGGGAAAAAAGGCTCTCCGACTGCCAGGGAAAGGTCTTGTTGATCGTCAACACCGCCAGCCAATGCGGCTTCACGCCCCAATATGCCGGTCTCCAGCAACTGTACGACACCTATCGCCATCAGGGGTTGGAGATCCTGGCTTTCCCATGCGACCAGTTCGGGCACCAGGAGCCGGGCTCCGACGAGGAGATCCAACAATTTTGCCAGCTCAATTATGGGGTGACCTTCCCGGTTCTGGCGAAAATCGAGGTCAACGGCTCAGGCGCCGACCCATTGTTCCAGCACCTCACCCGGCTAACGTCCAGCCCCAAGGGCAACGACATTCAATGGAATTTCACCAAATTCCTCATCGACCGGGAAGGGAATGTCGTCGAGCGCTTTGAACCCGCGGTGAAACCAGAGCAGATCGCTCCGGCGATCGAGAACCTTTTAGCCTGAGCGAGGTGCGCTCAAGGCCCGGCGGCCGGGCGCAGCACCGCCTGCGGGGCTTCGCGCGGGTTGGTGAACTCAGGAATGGGCAGCGGCTTGTAGCTGGTACCGGTGTTCAGGCTGCCAACCGGGATGTAGTACAGTTGCGTTGTGCTGCTCGCGCCCAGGGTGATGTCTTGGAAGGCAAACAGCAGGTAGTTGCCGTCCGGGCTGAATTGCGGGTCGCGGTAACAGCACACCCCTTTGATCGGGTTGATGTTGTTGGTCGCCAGGTAAGTCTCGCGGTTGAACAGGTGCAGATCGCCGAACCCCTCGTTGCGGGTGATCCCGTTCATGATGAACAGCGCCTCTCCGTCCCAGGTGAAGCCTGCCAGGGTCGGGTTGCGGTTGTATGCGCCAAAGGTAAAATGCGGTTGGGGGAACTGCACCTTTATGTAGGGATTGTCGACACAGCCATCCACATCGAACACGTTGACGATCTCGCCGCGCCGACCATCTTCCAACACGCCCACCGTGATCGCTGCGATGGACTTCCCGTCCTTCGACCAGCGCGCCGAAACGACCGCGTTGCGCTGGTAGGGCGCCATCGCAGGGCAATCGCCCAAGGCGGCCAAATCCGGGTGCGTGTCGGCAGTCGCTAGGCTGGCCAGGTCGTAGGGCAGCAAGTACAACTGGCGGTCCACGCTGAGCGCCACCCGCGCGCCATCCGGCGACACCTCGAACGAATCGACGTAGGTGGCGTTGTTGAAACAGGTGACGGTCGACACCGCGCCCTGCAGGTCGGCGGTCTGGACGCACTTTCCGCTGATGTAAGATAGACTCTGACCATCCGGGAGCCAGCGCAGATAGGTTTTTGCCGCGCCATCCGTAGTGACCTGCTGCACCTGGCTGCCATCGATGTTGGACACCCAGATGTTGTTCTGGAACAGGTAAGCGATTTTATCGGCCCCGCCTTCGACGATCGCCGGCGGAATTGTGTTGGTGGGGGTCATCTCCGGCGTGTCGGTGGGCGCCGGCGTGAAGGTGGCTTCCGGCGAAGGCTCCAGCGTGGCAGTCGGCGGTGTCGTCGCGCTGGGCGCCACGGTCTCGGTCGGCAGTGCGGCTTGCAGCGCGGTGGCGGTGGATACCAACCCGGCCACCCGGTCTGCGGTGGGCGTGGCCTTCGGGCCGAATTGCGCAAAGGCGTAAAATCCCCCGCCCGCAAGAGCCAGCAGCAGGACGGCGATCACCCCGCCGACAACCCATTTCTTCGCCGAGGGCGGTCGCGATACCTGCGGGAGCGGTTCGCTCGCGGCAGCCCTGGCTTCGACGGCCGTCGCCTCGCCCACCCTGGCACCCGGCAGGGTGACAGCGGGTTCCACGATCGTCTTGAGCGAGCTTGCTTTTGGGGCTGGTTCGATCACCGTGGCCTGCGAAGCAGGCGCTTCCACGGCTTGCTCTGCCTCATCGCCCAAAGTGGACAGCGCTTTTTGGAGGGCGGCAGCCATTTCGGCACAGGATTGGAAACGATTGGCGCGGTCCTTTTCCAGGGCGCGGTTGACGATGCGCTTCACCTGTTCTGGGACGCCGGGGTGCAACTGGCTCAGATCTGGCACCGGGTCGTGCAGGTGCATCATCATCAGCGTCATGGCCGAATCTGCCTCGAAGGGCGGTCGCCCGCCGAGCATCTCGAACAGCGTCACCCCGATGGAGTATATATCCGAGCGGGCATCCGGATGCAACCCCTGGATCTGCTCCGGGGACATGTACAGCGCCGTACCCAGCACGGCGCCGGTGGCGGTATGCTGTTGGGTGTCCATGATGCGGGCGATGCCAAAGTCCATCAGGATGGCGTTGCCGTTAACGTCCAGCATGACGTTGGCCGGCTTGATATCGCGGTGGATCATTCCTCGCTGGTGGGCGTAGTCGGCGGCGGTGCAGATTTCGGCGGCGCACTTCAGCACTTCGCGCATGGGCAGGCGCCGACCGGCTTCGTTCATCCGCTTGATGCGGTGCTGCAATGTCTCGCCTGCCACGTACTCCAGCACCATGTAGTACAGGTCGCCGTCGTGGTTGAAGTCGTAGACCTGGACGATGTTCTGGTGGCGAAGCTGGGCGATGGCGGTCGCCTCCGAGCCGAAGCGGCGGACGAACTCCTCGTTGTTAGACAGGTGCGGGTGGATCAGCTTGATCGCCACCGTGCGCTTCAAATTCGGATCCCTGGCCTTGTAAACAGAGGACATGCCGCCCGCCCCGAGCAATTCCTCGATCTGGTAACGCCCTCCCAGAGCCTGCCCTACCCAACGATCCACTGCCATAGACTCTCTCCGCACCTTGATCTGGTTTTATTTTGTATCAATTTGCCACAGCCAGGCATCGCTGAACGTGCAAACCGTCCGGCCCGATTCCGAGGCGGCGATCATCGCTAAAAAGCCCTCTTCGAAGACGGGCGCGCTCTTCATATAATTCCCCATCGCCACCTGGTACGAATTTTCGCTCTGCTTGACAATATCCTCATATTCCTTGAGCTGGTCTTCATATGCGCTCACCAGGTCCTGGTTGGTCTTGTCGGCTGGCGGGCGCGGCTTGGGAGGGGCCGGCAGACGGCTCGGCGGCTGGGAGGTGTCCACTTCGCCGATTTTGACGCCGTTGGTGTAAATCTCGATCAACGCACCCCTCGCCACCACCGCCAGGCGGTTGGTCGTGCCGTTCTCCCACTGGAAGGACTGGTCTGCGGACTTGGGGTAAAAATCGTGAATGTTGGCGATCTCCCCTTCCGCCAGGGCGGTGAAAATGACGTGCCCATTGCCGAAGCGGGTCGCGATCACCATGTACTGGTTGGGCTTGTTCTTGTCCCCATCCGAGCGGAACATGTAGCCGCAGCCCGAGGAACCGTACTGGGTATCCCAGGTGATATCCGCCGCCAGCGCGAAATCGGCCGCGGTCACCTCGGGATGGTCGTTGCCGTAGGTGAACTGCTGGTAGCCGGTGATCTCCAGGGTGAGTGGATCGTGCACCCAGCCCACGTGCCCGCCGCCCGGCTCCAGCCCGTATTGCGGCAGCTCCGCGACGATCGGGGCTGCGACCGTCGCCTCAGCCAGTTGCGCTTCGCTGCGCGTGGAGGCGCGGGCCGTCTGGGTAGCCTCGATCGCCAGGCTTTTCTCGGTCGCTTCGGCCTGCGCGGTGCCCAGCGTGTTCGTCGAGTTGCCCCCCAGCGCGACTGCCGTCGCAGTCCCGGCAACCGACGCGCGCAAAGCGGTCAGGGTCGCGTTGGCGTTATCCGCCCCGGCGTCAGGCGAGCACCCCGGCAACACCGCCAGCCACAGCATGACTGCCAGCCAGGTGCAGATTTTTCTAGCGGTCACCTTACCCATTTCAGCCACCCCTTTCTGCTCCTGCCCGCGGCATTCGTCAAGCAAGCCCTTTCGCCAGACACCCGTGCGGGTTCAGATAATATCCTTGCGCTTGATCAGGACCAGGATAATGAGGATGAACACGCCGATCAGAATGCCCTGGGCGCCCCACACCTCAAACAACCAGGCGCGGAAAGCGACCGGGTCGGATTTGTCCACCCAGCCCCAACCAAACGACTTTTTCACGCTTTCGATCACGCCCTCAGCCCGCTGCACGGCGGAATTTCTCGCCGACTCGTATTCCAGCACCTTTTTTTGGTATTCCTCCATCTCGGCCTGGAACACTTTCGCCTGGGCTTCGTACAGCTCCATCTGGTTCTTGTATTCGCTCTGGATCACCTCAACGTCATCCTGGTAAGCTTGCAGCGCGTTGAGATACTTGACCATCTCCACCTGATCGTTCTGGTCCTCCGGCGGTTGCGGTGCAGGTGGGATGATCGGCTCAGGCGGCTTGGGACCCAGTTCGGCGGGTTTGGCCACTTCCGGCAGATCGAGCTCCATGACATAGTACTGACCCACCCCAGGGAAATTGCAGGATCCCGGGGTGAAGATCGCCACTCCCATGCAGCGGCAGCCCATCGCGGATTTATCCTTGAGCGTCATCCCTTCGCGCAGCTCTTCGGGCAATTCCCAGCAGGGATCCGCCGCGACGTCCGAGCCAAACCCGACGATGCCAATCAACCCCTCAAACGCCCAGCGAGTGGACGCCACCGCGCTGATGTTCTCCGGCACGGGCGCAAGCGCGCCGCTGAGCACGATCTGCGGCACGAGCAGCAGGATCATGATCATCGGCGCGGAGGAAGCCGCCGGGGCCAGGGCTGAGGCGAGCAGACCGCAGACCATGCCCGCCATGGCTGCGAGGACCATGGTGACATACACCAGACCGAACTCGACCGTCCCGCCGGGCATATCGAAGGCCAGGAAGTGGATGATGGTGTAAGCCGCAGCGTGGTAAAACGCCAGCAGCAGGGCCACCCACACTTTGGAAGCCACGTAGGGGATAATCTTGAGGTTCACCAGCCGCTCGCGCTTGTAAATATCCTCTTCTTTGACAAACTCGCGCATTTGCGACAGGCCAGCCACCAACAGGCAGTAAATCGTCATCAAGAAGAGGGTGATGGCGCCGTTGGCGGCGTCGCCCGTGTTGAAGTCGAACGCGGCCTTGCCCATCAGCGGGGCAATGATGAAGTCCAGGGCTGCGACCAGCGGCGCAGCCAGCAACATCAAAATCAGGCTGGAGCGGTCGCGCACCAGGATGCGCAGATTGCGCGCCGATAGCACCAGGAACTGGTTGAGCCCGGAAGCCTTGCGCCTGGATTTTACTTTCGGCGCGACCGGCTTGCTGCCCGGTGATGCGCCCGGGCCCGGCTGCAGGGCAGCGGTCGTGACGCCTTTCAACGCCTCGACGATGTACGCCTGGTAAGCCGGGCTCTCCGCGTAACGCTTGGCCCATTCCTGCGCAGAACCCTTGGAGGGGTCGTCCAGGATGGCGTAGATCTGGTCGAACTCCATCTCACGGGCGCGGCGCTCGCGCTCCGAGCGGAACTGGTCGAAATATGCCAGCGCCTGGTCCGGCGGACCAAACCATGCCAGGTATCCCCCTCTGGCGAGGAAGACCACCTTGTCGGCCAGCATCACGTTTTTGGTGGCGTGCGTGACCATGACGATGGTGCGCCCCTGGTCGGCCAGGCGGCGCATCAGGTGCATGAAAGCGGTCTCCGTTCCCGGGTCCAGCCCGGAAGTGGGCTCATCCAGGAAGAAGAGACCAGGCGATGTGAGCAGCTCGACGCCGATCGAGACGCGCTTGATCTGCCCGCCGCTCAGCTTGTTGATCGGGCTGTCCTTGCGATGCAAAAGGTCGAGGTCTTCGAGCACTTCGAGGATGCGCTTGTGGCGCTCCTCTTTGCTGGTGTCGCGTGGCATGCGCAAGCGGGCGGTGTAATCGAGCGCCTGGTAAACCGTCAGGCCGGTGTGGATGATGTCGCGCTGGGGGACGAAGCCGATGTCATTGCGCACCGCATCGAAGTTGCGGTACACGTTGGTGCCGTTGACCAGTACCTGCCCGTGGGTAGCCGGGCGGTACCCGATCATCGCATCGATCAGCGTCGATTTCCCCCCGCCGCTCTGACCGACCACCACGATCAGCTCGCGCGGCTGGAAGCACAGCGAGATGTTCTGCAAGATGTTCAGGTCTTTGCGCACCCATTTGTTTAGCCCAACCGCTTCCACCTTCATCCCGCCCGTATCGTCGAAGCGGTCCAGTTGATCTTGCTTCATCACGAAGCGGAAGCGCCCAATGCGCACGCTGTCGTCGGAGTTCAACCAGGCTTCTTTCTCGATGCGTTGGTCGTTGACGAAGGTGCCGTTGGCGCTGCGCAGATCGCGCACCAGGGTGCGGTGCCCGATGCGCTCCAACTGGGCGTGAAAACGCGACACGGTAGGCGAAGCCAGCACCACGTCGTTGGACGGATCGCGCCCGATCTGGATCAGCGTCTTCTCTCCGAAACGGATCGGCTGCAGCTCGCCCGCCTGGGCGGTGGACACCTGGCTGTACACCAGCGTGACCATCAAACCGGGGTCAAGGCTGCCAATGCGCAAAAGGTCACCGTTTTGCAGCTTGCGCGCCGCCGAGAGAGGGCGGCCTTCCAGCAGGACAGGGTTGCTGGCTTCGGGCAGCACCACCAACTGGTAACCGGTGGGCGATTTTTCCAGCCGGGCATGGTAACGGGACACGATGCGCGAGTCGATGACGATGTCGTTGTCTTCCGCGCGCCCGATGCGGATTTCGGGCCTGGTCAGGGGGTAGTCGCGCGGCGCCTGCCCCGCCACGGTGACGGTCAGCTTCGGCGGGGTGGCCTGCAGCGCGAAGAGCGAGTCGTCGCCCATCACCGTGGCTGCCACCCCGGAGACCACCTGCTCCATCAGAGTCGCCTGTGGTGAGCCACCAACCCCTTCCACCATCGTGGCGGTGACCTGCGGCAACTGGAAGCGCAAGGCCACCGATTGACCCAGTTTGACCTCATCCCCCGATTTGAGCCGGCGTGGGGCAGCGAGGCGCTCGTCATTGACGAAGGTGCCATTGCTGCTGCCCAGATCCTCGAGCACATACCCATCACCCTCTTGGGTCAGGCGGGCATGGCGCCGGGAAACCCCCGGCGAGTCGAGCAGGATGTCGCAAGACGGGTCGCGACCGAGGATATACTCACGCCTTTCAAGTGGGAATTGCTTGTGCCCGGTCGTTCCCTCGACCAGGATGAGCGCAGGCAGGTTGGTAGCGTTCATGGATCGATCCTCTCATCGGGCAACCAGGTGGAAGGGATGCAACTGGCTTCGAGAATCCTTGGGCAGGTGTTGCTTGGCCCCCCAAATCCCCACACCCCAGAGGTGAGGGGTAAGCGATTAAAACAATCGATTCATCCAAAATCCACGAGACCTTTTGATGATTATACAATCAATCAAATCGTCAAAATCCGCTTTGCACAAAACTGCAAATAAACTGTACGTTTTCCTATGAAAATGCGATGGTATTCACCGGTCAGCTATAGAATTGTTTGAAAATTATTATGATAAGATTATGAAATCATCGTTTAAGCCTGCGCAAACTCTCGTCTGATATTGAATGTGCCTGATCCTGCTTTTGATTGATCTCACATTCCAATTGGAAAGCTTGGTTCATGGCCCACGTCTCCCATAAACTCAAAAATTCGTTGGAAGGCGCTCTTGCCGGCGGGGGTGACCCAGCGACCTCGCCGCTGTATGTGTTCGGCCCGTTTTTGAGGCTGGTTTTCACCGCCGGCCTGGCCGAAATCGCCTTCGGTGGCGCCGTCTGGCTGGCCGTGCTCACCATCGCCATTGTGTCCGCCATGTACCGCTTGGTGATGCAATGGGTCACCGATGGCAGCGGCGGAAGCGGATTGAGCGAGGAGGAGTTTGGCGGTTGGGCCGCCAAAGTAAACGCGGCTATCACGTTCATCGAGTACACCCTGACCTTCCTGGTGAGCATGTCGGCCATGGTCACCTTCATCGCCGACCGTTTTCCCATTCTGAATGAGCAGGTGCTGAACATTCAGTACCGCACCTTCCTTGCCATCCTCCTCAGCATCCTGACCGGGTGGCTGGTCAACCGGGGACCCCGCATGGCCGCCCGCGCCTTCGGCCCGGCCACAGCCGGCGTGCTGGCATTGTTGTGGATCATGATCATCGCCACTCTCATCCAGCATGGCTTTCATCTGCCGGCATTTTCCTTGCAAGCTTTCGTGCCACCCAACCTGCATTACACCATCGGAGGCTATGTGCGCATCCTCGCGGTGATGACCGGCATCGAGGTTTTTGCTAACCTGGTCGCCGCTTACAGCGGCACCCCGGAACAACAGAGCCGCAAGGCTTTTGGTAGCCTGGCGATCATCATGGGAACCACCGCAGTCACCATGTTGATTGTCGGACCGGCGATTTTCGATCTTTCCGACCCTTCGATCACCACGGTTTCCGTGTTTACCCAGACCATGGACCGGCTCTTGCCCGCTCCACTGCCGTATTTTGGCACCCTGGTTGGCATCTTCGTGCTCATGTCGGCATCCGCTGCCAGCGCGCAAGGTTTGCAGAACCTGGCATTGGGGATGAAAGAGCGCAACTACATCCCGCCCGTGTTCGGAGCGCGGAATGCCTATGGGGTGGCGGATAAACCGGTCTGGCTTGAGGTGGGGATTGTCGGCCTGTGCTTTCTGTTGATCGGCACTCACGAGGAGCTCTACCTGGCCCTCTACGCAGCTGGTGTGTTTGTGCTGCTCAGCCTCACTGGATGGGGCGTGTCTAAACGCCTGATGCGCGAAGTGCGTGAGCGTTTCAACTTTCGAACCTACGTTTTGCTGATCGGCACCAGTCTTGCCTCGTTGCTGACGAGCGGTGCGACACTGATCATTTTTGAGGAGCGTTTCTTTGAAGGAGCCTGGTTCTATCTGATCCTCGTCCCGCTGCTATACGGAATGTTCACTTACTTCCGTAAGCGCATCGGCGCGCCTTCGCCCGAAATGGACTACCTGGGACGCATTGACGCTAACCTTCTGGCCGGCTTCGGGTTCAGCCAAGCCGCCCCAATGCTGAACGGCTCATCGAACGGCGAGCAGACGATTCCGCGATTGACCTGGACCCCTGAGCCGCATGTTGAAACCAGGTACCGCACGCAACAGGCCAAAATCCGGCATGTTCTCACCTTGCTGGACGGATCAGCCAACGCCGCGCAGGCCGTGCCGATGGCCCAGTTCATCTGCGAGACTTTCGGTGCGCACTTAACCCTTTTGTCGGCGCGGCGAGACTATGGTGAGAATCCCGAAGCGAAAACTGCCATCGAGAACCACCTGGTTGAGGTTTCAGAAAAGATCCACAGCGCCGGCGTTCAGGTCAACTGCGTGATCCGTTCCGGCTCCCCGGCGCAGGTGACCAGTGAATTGGTCGTCGAAAAAGATGTTGACCTGGTGATCGTGACGACCTATGGGCGATCCGGCGAGAAAAACTGGCTGCATGAAGGGCTCTCCAGCAAGCTGGTGAACCTGCTCGATATCCCGGTGCTGCTGGTACAGGTATTTGAAAGTGGACCTGCGCAGGCGCCTCACATCGGCCGGATCCTGGTCGCCCTCGACGGTTCGGCGTTCTCCGAGCAGGCCCTCCCATACGCGCGAACCTTTGCGCGGGCATTCGACAGCGAACTGATGCTCCTGTGCGTCCCCGCGGTTCCGGAGAGCAACAAATATCGGGCCCCAGCCAGTGTGATCAACTCGATCCGCAGGCAGGCCGAATTGAGCATGCGCAAATTTGCCGAAACCATCGCCGACACGTTGCGCAAGGACGATTTCGCGGTGCGCAGCATCGTCACAGGCTCTTATCCTGCGCGCACCATTGTGGATGTCGGCAAGCGCGAAGCGGTTGACCTGATCATGATCACATCGCAAGGTCGCGGCGGGCTGGATTTGCTTTTCATGGGCAGCGTCGCCCAACAGGTGGTCCAGCTCAGCGACAGCCCGATTTTAATCATCCCCATTCACCACGAGTGACGATTGTGTAATTTATTTTCTGTAAAATGTGGGCTTAGCCGCACATTATACAGAAAAATTGAAACACAATCCGAGTGACCCCCACCTTGCAGAAACATAGCTGGAGGGTGTCGTTGGGGGCAGCTTTCGCCGCCCGACGACACCCTCCAGCATCTACCCCTGCTCGACCGTGTTACCGCTTCGAAAAACGGATTGTGTACTTCGACTCGCCGTGAATGTAAAGCCGTGAAACGGCCCCCGCCTCGCGCTCCGTCTCCTGCCTCGAGCGATCCAGGCCGACCACCTGCGGGTACCAGCCTGGTTCGTCGAGCAGCTTCAACGGCTCGGTCCAGCTCTTGGGATCGGAGAGGTCGGGGGTCAGGCACACGTAAATGCCCTCTTGCTTCCAGCGCGGGTCGATCGCCCGGTTGAGCAAGATCACATACTGCTCGATTTCCGTGTTCCAGTGCACCGATGGACCCCAAAAGGTGTCCAGGTTTGGGCTGTACCAATCCGTCATCACCGGCAGCACCGGCGTGACCGCCCCGTTGAGACCCGGCTCGCGCCAGGCGCCGTTATGCCACTTGCTTACCTTCCCCACCGGGCCGAACCGGTCCGCGTAGCGCATGCGGGCGAGGGAAATCCCTTGTTGGGCCACGTCCCGGTAATACGTGCCCACCAGGAAGTAAAAATATTCCTTCTTCTGGTCGAGGATCACCGAGAAATCCCCGTTGCCGCCCGCAAACCAGTAATTGTGGTTCTCCAGATTCAGCGAATCCGGGCCGCCGGTGATGACCAGCCCCAGGTCGTCCCAATTCACCCCGTTGTCGTAAGAGACCACCGCGCCGATGAACGGGGCCGTCAGCGGGAACTGGCGACCCTTTTGCCACTCTTCCGGGAGAAAATGCGCCGGCTCGTTGTGGTACCAGCCAAACAATGTGCCGTCCGGGTCCTGGTGAACCGACTCGATCCAGCGCCCACCGTCGCGCCAGGCGGTGTAAACCACCGGCTCGCCGCGCTGCATCGTCTCCAGGCTCTCGCCCCACGAGCGGGTTGGGTGCCCGGTGGAATTCAGAATGTACATCTTCCCGTCAGACCACCAGATTGGGCTGTTGCAATCGGTATCACTGGGGAACTTGAGCGGTGGAGCATCTTCGATCTCGATCATCACCTTATCGATCCTGTACTGCCTGTGGTTTGACATGCCGATCTCCTGAATGGGTTAGGTCGAAAACCGGAGGTTCACCGCCGGCCTTCAAAAGGTGTAGAATTGCAGTACATTATAAGGGAAAGAGCCTGGGGCAAGCCAGGGTGTCACCGGATGGAGAACTCAACCCATTTAAGGTTTTGTGCTGGAATGATCGGGGGCACCAATCGGCCCGCCTCCGGTTACCTCACCCGTCTCATCTTCTTGCAACGCAACCTGCCCCCTCTGGACCAGATCGATCTCGTCACCTTCTCGAACAACCCGCAAGTTCACGCGTTTGACAACATCTCGATCGTCGAGACGCTGGAGGCTCAACCACAGGCTGTTGCCACCGCCCAGATTCGTGCGAAAGGGCTGCCGGTCATGGTCAGCCCGGTCACGCTCAAGATGCGCTTCAACCCTTACGCCACCGGGCAAATGCTCAACAGCCGTCAAAGCGAGTTACCCCCAGCGGAGCGATCGTGCTGGATTCTCCTGACCCACAGCCGATCGAGTTGCTCCCTTACGCATTGACCTGGTTGGACGAGTAGCTGACATTTCGCCCTGGGTTGAAAGAAGGGCATATCGAAAGGTACACAATCGCACAGCGTGACCGGCCCAAGCTTCGTCAAATCACCTGGTAGAACCAGATGCGCAATCCATCCGGGTCGTCGACGCCGAACCGGCGATGCCCCCAGGGCATGTTTTCCGGTCCACGCATCACCATGATCTCTCGTTGCAGCAACTCTGTATGCCAGGCATCCGCGTTGTCCACCTCGATGCTCAAATCGACGTTGACCGGTCGCGCGCCCGGCACGGCTTCTTCGCCCCATTCGAGGATCTCGATTTCGAGCTGCCCGATTTTCTCGCGGAAGGCGAGCAGCGTCCCGCGATTGTGAGGCTCGTCCCAGGCGCGCGTCACCTTCATCCCCAGGCTGTCGCGATAAAACGCCAGCATGTCGACATAATTGCGGGTATGCCGGACGATGCGGATATGCTTGATCTCCATTGGGTCAGCTCCTGCCTGCCAGGTGCACCTGCTTTCCACCTACCTGAATCTCCAACGGGTCGCCTTCCAACAGCTCGAACTGGGCGCCGTCCGCTGACATCCGCACCCCGACCAGCCGCCCGCGGTAGCGCACCTTGAACGCATACGCCTGCCATTCTGCTGGGATGACCGGATTGAAAGAAAGCCCATCTTTGGCGCGCATCCCGGCGAACCCATAAACGATGCCCTGCCACGCGCCTGCCATGTTGGCGGCGTGGATGCCGGCCTCCGTGTTAGCGTGCTTGTTCTCCAGATCCAGGGTGGCCGTCTCGGCAAAATAGCGGTAAGCTTTGGCGGTATCGCCCAACTCCGCCGCCACGATGCCGAAGATGGCCGTCGAGAGCGAAGAATCGTGGGTGGTCAGCGGCTCGTAGTAGGTGTAATCGCGCCTTTTTTGAGCATGGTCGAACTGGTCGTGGAGCAGGAATTCGGCCAGCACGGTGTCTGCCTGCTTGCATACCTGGTAGCGCATCACCACCAGCGGGTGATAGTGCAGCAGCAGCGGGTAGTTCTCGCGCGGGGTGTTGGCAAAATCCCACACTGCTTTGCTCAAGAAGGTGTCGTCCTGTGCGATCACGCCGAGAGAATCATGGTAGGGAACGTACATGCTCGCAGCCGCCTGCTCCCAGGTCGCCGGCTCGCTCTCCCCCAGCCCGATCTTAGAGGCGAGGTCGGCGTAAGCTCCGGGATCGCTGCGTTTCATCCAGGCGACCGTCTCTACGGCGAAGCGTAGATTTTCACGTGCCATCAGGTTGGTGTAGGCGTTGTTGTTGACCAGGATCTGGTACTCATCCGGGCCGGTGACGCCGTTGATGCAAAAGCGCCCGCCCTGGGTTGGGATGTAAGCCCCCACGTCCATCCACAGGCGCGCCGTCTCGCACAGGATCTCCGCACCGCAGCGCAGCATGAAATCGGCATCCTGGGTCGCGTCGAAATAGCGCCGGATGGCGAAAGCGATGTCGGCGTTGATGTGATACTGCGCCGTCCCGGTGGGGAAATTGGCCGAGCACTCCTCGCCGTTGATCGTTCGCCAGGCGTAAAGCGCCCCCTGCCCATGCGACATCTGCCGGGCGCGCTCGCGGGCCTTGTCCAGGATGTGGTAGCGGTATTCGAGCAGCTTGCGGGCGATCTCAGGCCGGGTGTAGAGGAAAAAAGGCAACACGTAAATCTCGGTGTCCCAGAAGAAATGGCCTTCGTATCCCAGGCCGGTCAACCCCTTGGCGGCGATCGCAGTGCGACCGTCGCGCCCCGCCGATTGCAGCAGGTGAAACAAGTTAAAGCGAATGCCGCGTTGCAACAGATCATCGCCTTCGATGAGCACATCAGCCGTCTCCCAGAAGCCCGCCAGGAATTGCCGATGCTCTGCCAACAGGCCTTCGTACCCGGTCGAAGCCGCCTCTTCCAGCTCATCCAGCACCGCAGAGGTTAACCGTGCTTCCTCCGTATCCAGCGAGGTCGCGTAGGCGATGAACTTATCCAGCGTCAACGGCACCTCTTCGCGCGCCTGGACGGTGAACTGAAAACCTATCGCCTGTCCCTCCTGGTAGGGCGCTCCCACATCGCCCTCGTGCGCATTGTGTCGGATGCCGCAGGCCGCCGCCAGTTGGGTGGTGACGGTGCGATGGCGCATCAGAGCCACCTCACCCGAGAATGCCTTTTCTTCGAGGTGCAACACCTCGCTGCGGAACTGGGTGCCCAGGCGAGGGTCGTCTTCGGCGTGCTCAGACTGCCGGATAGCGCCGTCGATGACCGAGGAAAGCGTCAGGGAACCAGAAAAATTGAGCGGCTTCACCCGGTAACGGATGGCAGCCACATGCCGGCGAGACTGGTGGACACAGCGCTCCACCTCGACCTCAACCTCTTTTCCGCCCGGCGATTGCCAGCGGAGGCTGCGGCGAAGCACCCCATCGCGCAGGTCGAGGGAGCGCCGGTAGGCGAGAATTTTCCCGCCGCGCAGATCGAACGGCTCGTCACCAATCCACAACCGGATCACTTTGGCGTTGGCCAGGTTGAGGATCGTCTGCTTGTTCTCGGCATATCCGATGAATTTCTCGCCATAGACGATGGGGGCGCTTTCATAGAATCCATTGATGAACGTGCCCTCCGTACCCACCCCGCTCAATCCTTCTTCGAACGTGCCGCGCATGCCCAGGTAGCCGTTGCCCAACGCGAAAAGAGTCTCGTAGAGGGCTGCATGGGTAGGGTCAAAATTATTCTCGACGATTTGCCAGTTGTCGACGGTCGATTGAGCGAATGTCATGGGCAACTCCTTGCCGGTTTGGGATCACGGGTAGGCCACATACGTTAAAAGCATTATAACGATGAAACCCATCCATCAAGATATGGGATTTTCGGCGTAATCACAACCAGGACCGATGCGAAACGGTACGATGATCCCTATTTTAAGGCCCGCTCGACCACAGCGATACATTATCCAGATAGAAGTGGGTGGTGTAGGTAGAATTGGTGGTCGCCTTGACGTTGAGCCGCAAGGTCTGCCCCTGGTAGGCGCTCAGGTTGCCCAGGTTCCTCTCCCGCTCGATCCACTGGTTCTGCGGCGAGAAGGTATTGCTGAGCATCTCTTCCCACAGCACCGTCCCATCTGTTTTGCGCAAGCGGATGTAGAGGTAATCCTGCGCCCCGCCCGCTTCGGCGGTGCTCACGCGCAAGGCATAACGCAACACACCCCCGCTGACTCCGTTGGGGACGACGAAATCCTGGTCAAGCACGTCCAGCGCATCGGCCCGCCCGCCCAACCAGGCCAGCCAGTCCCCGGAGAAGGGCGAGACGGGGAGGTTAGGCTCGCTGCGATGGACGATGATCATCACTCCCTGCTCGTTCCAGACCGTATGCCCCGCTTCAAACCCGCCGTTTTGGAGAAGCTCACCGCACTGATCGCAGGACGGCGGATCCTTTCGCACCAGCGGGATGTGGAGAAAATTGGTGAAGACCACATTGGGCCGGCGAAACAGGTAAACGTTTTGGTAGGGCCAGGGATCGCTGCCCTGTCCCTGCCAGCCATATGGGTCAACCGACCAGTTGGTCGTCTGGAAATTATCGCTCGAACGCTGCACCTCGAAATGCAGGTGGGGCGAGGAGGAATAACCGGTGGAGCCGCCCAGACCCAGGTACTGTCCCTCGGCTACGATCTGCCCGGCCGTCACCGCCAGGGCATTGGCGGTGAAGTGCAGGTAGACAGAGCGGAAGTTATCATCGTTGTAGTTGCCGTTGCCGTTCAAATCGTGCTTGAGGCGAATATGCCAGCCGTTGGCCGGGCGGTTGGGGTCCGTGCCCGCCATCAGCACCTGCCCGGCGGCGGGAGCGTATATCTGCCGGGTGATACCGGCGAACCGCCCTGGATCGCACACCGCGCCGGTGTGCCAGTTGGCTGAAAATTCGTAATCGATGCCCTTATGGCCGTCGTACCACAATTCCCGGTTGTTGCTGCAGGCGCCTTCGCCCGACACCCCGTCTTCGCAGCCAACCCAATCATACATCGAGGGATTCGAGCAGGAGAAGTAAAAACCCGCTCCGGCGTTGGACTTTCGCCCGTTATAGAAGGTGACCAGGCCACCGCTGGGCTGGTGATCGAAGTACCCGCTGATCACCGCGTCGGGGACGACCGGGAAGCGGAAAACCGGTTGGTCGGCTTGCAACGGCGAGGGTTGGTGGTCGGAAATTTCCCCAGCCGGATCATCCTTGGCGCTCGCAGCAGGGAGGGACTCCTGGGCAAAGGAGCCCAGAACAAGCAGACCGATCAACACGAGGGCTGGCAGCAAAATGCGGGATGTTCGCATGCGTAGACTCCAAAAATTTCACAACGCCGGTTACGGTAAAAAGAATACGGTGGTCAGCTCGGGATGCAAAGACGGCCCGGACGCCTGCCAGGTTTCCCCAGGCTGGGTCAGGTCGACCAGTTGAACCTGCCCGTCGCCCGTGACGTAAGCCAGCACCCGGGAATTGGCCGCCCAGGTGGGACTGCGCACCAACCCATCCGCGAAAGTTACCTGGGTCTCCTGTTGGTCGGCCAGCGAGACCACCCACACGTTGCCGCGCTCCTCTTGCAAATTGCTATCTTTGGCAGTGAAAGAGGGCGGAGGGCCTTGCCGGCGCACAAAGGCAATTGCCCGACCATCCGGCGACCACTCCGGGACGGTCATCGCCAAATCGCCATCCGCCAGCAGGCGGGTCTCACCGCTGCCGGTGGAGAGGAGGTGAATCGCGTACTCCAGGCCGGGATCGGGCTGCCCGGTTTGCACCAGATAGGCGATGCGCTCCTGGTCTGGAGAGTAGCGCGGGTTCGATAGCACGCCTTGCGCGTAAGGCTGGTGCAGCCGATCGAGAATCTCGCCCGTAGCGAGGATCATTTCAGCCATCACCTGATCGCCCGCAGAGTCGTCGCCGATGAACAGCAGGCGGCTGCCGTCAGGCGCCAGGTCCACAAACATGCGCCCGCCCCTGCCCCCGCCGGGGAATGGGATGAAGCGGGATTCGAAGGTGTTCAGATCCACCAACACGACCAGGCTGAGATCCACCGGGCCGATTGCCAACCCCGACCCATCGGGAAGCCATCCGATCACGTCCCAGAGATGGTCGTAAGCCAAAGGGAGGGCGCCTTCCGGCAATCCGGCGTTGATCTGCTCGATCAGGTTGACCCATTGACCCGATGGCACATTGTTCAAGAATACCGGCCCGCCAGTTTCGTTGCCCACGCTGGTGTACGCCACCCAGTTCCCATCCGGGGACGGGCTACCGGTATCGATCTTCCAGGGCAGGTCCGCCATGGATTGGGAACGCGACAGGGATGGCGCAGCCTGCGGTCCACCGGGCTGGCCATCCTGCGAGATGACCAGGCTCGCGCAGGCGGGCAGGTCGCAGGATTGGCTTTCGCCAGCTTGCTGCGCGATCCCGCTGGCGGGGGTCTGGGTGGCGCAGGCAATGATGAGCGCGCCGAGGAAGAATACAAACACGAGATGCCATCTTCTTGTCATAGAATCTTTTTCCGTTTAAGCATGAGATGGTTGCAAATGCGAAATACGGCCGGTCAACCACCGGTATCTCGAAGGATCGCAAAGTAAACGCGACTCGTCATACCGGCGCTATCATTATTGACGAGTCTGATCCGGTTTTGGTTCCAAACTCGGTTATTATGAGCATCATACACTATCATCGACCCAGGTGCGCCAGCCCAAGAGACGAAAGGAGAACACGATGGACATCAAGCAAAGTCGCCCCGAAACGGTGGAGGAGTACATTGCCCGGTTTCCGGAGCATGTGCAGCAAATCTTGGTGAAGATTCGCGCCGTGGTCAAAGAAGCCGCCCCAGCGGCGGAGGAAAGAATCAGCTACAACATGCCGGCCTACTTTTTGAAGGGCCGCCTGATCTATTATGACGCCCACAAACACCACGTCGGCTTTTATCCGTTGACACCCGCCATGGAAGAGGCGCTGCCGGAACTGGCAGCTTACAAGGGGACAAAATCCTCGCTGCACTTCCGGCTGGACCAGCCCATTCCATACGATTTAATCGCCAGGCTGGTCAGAGTGAGGGTGGTTGAAAACACGAAGAAATAATTTGCCTACTCAGCCAGAGGTGTAAGAGACCCGAATTTGAGGACTTCTCCTCTACCCGCTGAGCAGTTACGGCAAATCTTGAACCAAAGATCAACTTGCCCGGCTACACATCCCCTACCCTCCATACGTTACACCAGGGTTATATAATCAAGATAGGCAGCGATTTCACCTCTACCCACACGCTGACCAACGGGTTACCCATGACTGACCGAATCATCATCCGCGGCGCGCGCCTGCACAACCTGAAAAATATCTCCCTGGAAATCCCCAAGAACCAACTGGTGGTCTTTACCGGGCTCTCCGGGTCGGGCAAATCCACCCTCGGTTTCGATATTTTGCTCAAAGAGGGCCAGCGGCAGTACCTGGAATCGCTCGGATATATCCCAATGGGCATGGCCAGTCCCCCGGTCGACTCGATCAGCGGGTTATCCCCGACCCTCAGCGTGGACCAGCATCTCACCCACCACAGCCCGCGCTCCACGGTCGGGACGGCCAGCAACGTCTATACGTACCTGCGCCTGTTGTTCGCTCGCCTCGGTCACCGCCCCTGCCCGGCTTGCGGGATGGATATTCCACCTTCCCACGCCGCAGCCGGGATGGAATGGGAGAGCGATTCCGGCGTGGATGAAGCTACCTCCGAAAGCGAAGAAACCTTCCCCTGCCCGCACTGCGCCGCGCCCGTCCCGCAGCTCAGCATGGGCAGTTTCTCCTTTAATAAACCCGCCGGCGCCTGCCCGGCCTGTACCGGCCTGGGGGTCATCCAGCAGGCCAACCTCGCCTTGCTGGTCGACGAGCAAAAGAGCATCGAAGGTGGCGCCGTGCTGGCCTGGAATCGCCCGCTCAGCGACTACCACAGCACAATCCTGCGGGCGGCCGCCTCGTATTACGGCTTCGCCTTCGACCCGTCGCTCCCCGTGCGGGATTTCACCCCGGCACAGCGCGACTTGCTGTACTTCGGCGTCGAAAGCGCGCAATTTCGCCGCCATTTTCCTCAGCGCCAACCGCCACCCACGGCCCGCCAGGGACGTTTCGAGGGCGTTGCCACCAACTTGCTGCGCCGTTACGCCCTGCGCATTCAAGAGGCCGAAAACCGCGACCGCCTGGAAGAATTCATCGTCACCCGGCCCTGTCCAGACTGCGCCGGCACGCGCCTGCGGCCTGAGATCCGCGCAGTGACCCTCCATGGGCAGTCCATCACCGCGCTTGCTCGCCTGCCGCTCACCGCCCTCGGCACCTGGTTGAATGAGCTGCCGGCGATTTTCAACCCCGAAGAGATGCGCATCGCCGCGCCGGTCCTGGCGGCGATGAATGAGCAGATTGCCCGGTTGGTCGAGGTCGGCGCCGGATACCTGGCACTGGAACGGTCTGCGCCCTCGCTTTCGGCCGGTGAAGCCCAGCGCCTGCGCCTCGCCTCGCTGCTCGGTTCGGGCCTGAGCGGCGTGCTCTACGTTTTCGACGAGCCAACCATCGGGCTGCACCAGCGTGACACCCGCCGCCTGATCGGTTTCTTGCGCCGACTGCGCGACCTGGGCAATACGGTGATCGTCATCGAGCACGACCTGGAAACAATCGCCGCCGCCGATATCGTGGTCGACTTCGGCCCGGGTGCGGGGACGCACGGTGGGGAAATTGTGGCAATCGGCACCCCAGCCGAGATCGCAGCCCACCCAACCTCAATCACTGGCGCTTACCTGTCCGGTCGCGCCGCAATCCCCATCCCAGTGCGTCGCCGTAACCCTGGCGCTGCCGCCCTGGTGATCCATGGCGCCCGCCACCACAACCTGAAAAATCTCACCCTGCGCTTGCCCCTCGGCCTGCTGGTCGCCGTGACGGGCGTATCCGGCTCGGGGAAATCCTCGCTGGTCTTCGATATCCTCGCCCGCGCCTTGCGCCGGAGGTTGGATGCAGCCAGCGACGAGCCAGGAGAGCACGATGCCATCGAAGGGATCGAAAATCTTAAGCGGGTGATCATCATCGACCAAAGCGCCATCGGTCGCGTGCCGCGCTCGAACGCGGCGACCTATTCCGATGTGTTCACCGCCATCCGCACCGCCTTCGCCGCCACCCCAGAGGCTCGCCGCCGTGGGTATGCGGCGCGTTATTTTTCCTTTAACATCCCGGGCGGGCGCTGCGAACGTTGTGAAGGAAGCGGGGTATTGCCCGTCCAGATGCACTTCATGCCCGACGTGGAGGTGCGCTGCCCAGCCTGCCGCGGCCGCCGCTTCACGCGTGAAACCCTCGAGGTGCGCTACCGCGACCATGATATTGCCCAGGTCCTTGAGCTGACCGTCGAAGAAGCTTTGGCGCTTTTCGCTGATGTCCCCGCTGCTCACTCGCGCTTGCAGTTGCTGTCCGATGTCGGGCTGGGCTACTTGCAACTGGACCAGCCCGCCTCGACCCTCTCCGGCGGCGAAGCCCAGCGCATCAAGCTGGCCAAGGAGCTGGGGCGCCGTGTCGCCGGGCGCGCGCTCTACCTGCTCGATGAACCCACCACCGGCCTGCACCTGGCCGACATTGCTCGCTTGCTGGCTGTGCTGCAGCGCCTGGTGGAAGCCGGAAATTCGGTGGTCGTCGTCGAGCACAACCTGGAGCTGGTCAAAACCGCCGATTGGGTCATTGACCTCGGGCCGGAAGGCGGGGAAGAAGGAGGACGGCTGGTCGCTGAAGGCACCCCCGAGCAAATTGCCCGGGCAGCGCAGTCCTTTACCGGGCAGCACCTCCGCGGCAGACTGGATTAACGAGCCGGATCGCGAGCAGGCAACCTTACTGCATGATTGCAATTTAATTTCAATTCACAAATATTTGGAGTGACGACTCCTTTTTCTGGTATACTTTTCCAGGGGGGTAAACGTGCCAACCTCTTTGGTTTTACCCTTTTAATTTTTCCCTTTGGTTTCATAACTTGAATTTCACCGGGTAAGCGTATGGACACATTTGAGGGAAACGGGGCATTTGAATCAACCTCGAGCGCCGACTTGAGGAAGTATCTCTGGCTGCTCTGGCGCTGGGCCTGGTTGATTGTGTTGACCTCCGTTGTCACTGCCGTCGGCGTTTTCATATTCAGCCAGTTCCAGACCCCGGTTTACCAGGCGGAGACGACCATCCTGGTCAACGAGTCGCCGTCTGCCCAGGCGAGCAATTATGCCGCGATCTATTACACCAACCAGCAATTGACCAAGACCTACGCCGAGATGCTCACCAAAAAGCCGTTGATCGATGAGGTTCGCCAGCGGCTGGGCCTGGATGACAGCGTGCCGTTAACGGTGAGTGTCAACGCGATCCGTGACACACAACTGCTGCGTCTGGTCGTTGAAAACCACGATCCATTCCTGGCGGCCAACGTGGCCAACGAGCTGGTGGTGGTTTTCATCGAAGAGATCCAGAACATGCAGGAATCGAAATACCTCTCTTCAAAAGAAAACCTGCAATCGCAACTGACCTACCTCGAAAAGCAGATCGAAGAAAACGCCCAGGCGCTGGATACGCTGATCCAGAACAACATCAACCAGTTAAAAACGACCGGCGAGAACGGACAACCCATCCCGACCTCCGCCCTCGAAGAGCAGGCGCGGCAGATCAACCAGGCCGAGATCGACCGCCTGGAAACGCGCATGACCCAATACCGCCAGATCTACGCCTCGGTGCTGGCCAGTTACGAACAGATTCGCCTGGCCGAAGCGCAGACCTCGACCAGCTTCATCCAGGTGGAGAACGCCGTCCCCCCACAGGCGCCCATCCGACCGCAGATTTTCCGCAACACGTTGCTGGCTGCGATTGTCGGCGCGATCCTGGCGATCGGCGGCATCTTCGCCATCGAGTTCCTGGACGACTCGATCCGCGATCCTGAAACCATCACCAGCCTGTCCAATTTGCCCATCCTGGCGACCATCAGCCGGCACGAGGCGAAGAACAACGAGCCGATCACCCAATCTCAACCGCGCTCGCCCATTTCCGAGGCGTTCCGCTCCCTGCGCACCAATGTGCGCTACACCAGCGTGGACCGGCCCATCCGCAAGCTGATCGTCACCTCGCCCACGCCGGAAGACGGCAAAACCACCGTGACCGGCAACCTCGCCGTGGTGATGGCGCAAAGCGGGGCCAACGTGGTCCTGGTGGATGCCGACCTGCGCCGCCCACGCCTCCACAAGGTTTTCGGGCTGGACAACAAGATCGGGTTGACCTCGATCTTCATCTCGCCGAGTGACCGCTTCGAGCCGATAGCGCAGACGGTGCGCACCGAGGGCTTGAAGGTGATCCCCAGCGGCGGTACGCCACCGAACCCCTCCGAGTTGCTCGCCTCGCGCAAGATGAGCGATTTTTTGAACCAGGTAGCCGAAACCAACGACCTGGTACTGATCGACACCCCGCCTGTCCTGACCGTCACCGATGCGGTTGCGCTCTCGCACTCCTGCGACGGCGTCCTGCTGGTGGTCAAGATGGGCCAGACCAAACAATCCGCCTTCACCCAGGCGGTCGAGAATCTTCGGCAGGTCAACGCCAACATCATCGGCGTGGTGGTCAACGATGTGGACGTGCGCAGCGCCCGTTACCATTATTACTACCGCAACTATTATTACAACTACACCAAGTACTACGCCGACGATCCGAACACCGCGGCGCTCAAGAAAAAATCCAACGGCTCGCACGGCGCAGCCAGAAACGAGCCGGTCTCCCGCCCAATCCCCGACCGCCCGCGCACCAAATAAGATCAACTGCCTGCCCCATCACCTCCCACCTATATCCGAGTGGGAGGTGATGTTTTAATCCCTTTTCGTCCGACTTTCCGGCGGGATTGAAAAGGCAAGCGCAACTACTCAGCCATAGGGCCAAGAGACCCCTCCTCCACTCGCTGAGCAGTTACAGGCAATCTCGCAACATCCTGCTTGAATTGTTCTATTGTTATAGTACAATATAACAAATGGATGTATTCGACCAGTTGATTGTACAGCCTAATCACAATACAACCCTCGCCCACCAATTGCGACAGCAGTTGACCTGGATGATTGCCAATGGGCAGCTCAAGGCAGGTGACAGGCTGCCCACGGTTCACCAGATGGCAGAACGCCTGGGCATCAATTTGCACACCGTTCGCAAAGCTTACCAGAATTTACAGGCGGTTGGGTTGATCGAAACGCGTCGCGGTCGTGGAACCCACGTGCTGCCCTTTGATTTGCATCGATTCGCACAGGCCACACGAGCGCAGCGCACCCACACCGTTGGGGTCATCGTGCCTTCGTGGAGCAACCCCTTCTATCACGCTTTTCTCCAGGGGGTGGAGGAGATTGCCGGAGAAGACCAGACCTTGATCTTTCTGTGCAACACGCATGACGATCCAGATGCTGCCTGGCGCGACTTTGCCCGCCTGTCGGCAAAACAGGTGGACGGAATCCTGATCGCGTCGCATGATATCGCCGAGGCGCTCACACCCGTCCAGCCAGACAGCCCGCAGCCCCATGAGCTGCCCTATGTCACCGTGGATTGGCCCGGTTGCGCCGGCTACTCGGTGCAAATCGACCTGGAATCTGCCGGGTACCTGGCTACCCGGCACCTTCTCGACCACGAGCGCCACCGCCCCGGCCTGATCACCTTCGCGCTGAATTCCGCCAACATCCAACCGGTCAATGCGGGATACGAACGCGCCCTGAGAGAGAGAGGGCTGCCGGTCGATCCAGACCGGATCATCCGGGTGCCGGCCTTCGACCCGGCGGCAGGCGCGGAAGGCGCGCGCCGCCTGCTGGAATTAAAAATACCTCCCGACGCCATCTTTGCCATCTCCGACACCCTGGCTTTAGGAGCCATGCAGGCGATCAAAGCGGCAGGGTTCCGCATCCCAGGCGATATCGCCCTGGTGGGCTTCAACGATATCCCCATTGCAGCCCTCGTCGAGCCTCAACTCACCACGGTCGCCGCCCCGACCGTCCAATTGGGCCGGGAGGCGATGAAAATGCTCCAGACCTTGATCGAAGGCAGGCGGCCGCCTCGCCGGAGCATCACCCTGCCAACCTCACTGATCATCCGGCAAAGCTGTGGCGAGCATCCACAGCATTGAACAAAGCGCCTTTCCAGTTCCCTTATGAAGTACCGGTAAATGAAATCTTGCAGGCTCAATGACCGTTTCTTCAGGAGGGAGCATGTTTACGCAAAAAAACGTCCGAATATTTGGCCTGGGATGCATCCTTCTCACCCTGCTGGCAGGTTGCGCCGCGCCAAAAACGCTACCCGAAGGCCCTGAGGCAGAATGGAACCTGGTGGTGATCGGTGATTCGAGCATGTGGGAATTGGGCGAAGCCCTCGCCAGCCAGATCGAAAAAGATCGCGGGGTGAAGGTCGTCCTGAACGATTTCGCCCTGCCCTCTTTGAGCGCCGGAAAGGTGCTGGAAGCCCTCGAAACCGGCAAATCGGCCAACGCCCGGCTGGAGCAAATGCAGGCTGCGGTGAAGGAGGCCGAAATGGTGGTGATATTTCTCAATCCCCTGGACTCGGTCGACCCCACAAACCCGCTGGATTTATACGGCTGTTTCACCGTAAGCCAACCTAAGGCGTGCGGGATGGAAACCTTCGCCCGGTACACCGCCGATTTGCAGGCAATCTGGGGGAAGATTATCGAGCTGCGCGCCGGCCAGCCCACCATCCTGCGCGCTACGGACATCTATAACCCCCTCGTCGCCGACTGGGAGCGGGTCGGTATCTACGAGGCGTGCAATGTGTGCTGGGAAAATATGTCTGCGGCTGCGCGCCAGGCAGCCGATGCCCACGGCATTCCATTCCTGAGCCGTTATGATGCATTCAACGGCGCAGATCACCGGGAAGACCCCAACCAGAAGGGGTACATCGATGAAGACGGCGAACACCCCACCCCAATGGGTAGTCAGGCTACTGCCGAGCTGCTCATCAAGATCGGATACGAGCCAGATATTCCGCAAAAATGATCCGCTTCACCCTCATCCGGCGTCGGCAGAACGCGGGGTACTCGATCCAATCCGATTATGGATCTTGTTATCTGTAAAATGTGGGCTTAGCCCCACATTTTACAGAAAAATTAAAAAAATCTCCAATCCCGTGTCGCGACCAGGCTCAGCCTGGTCAAGAAGGGAACTAAAATGAGTAAAAAGATCGCCTGGGCTATGATCGGCTGGTGTTGCCTGTTCGCCCTCTGGCTGACCGTGGGCTGCGGTGGCATGCCCGTGGAGCCAACCCTGACGTTCAGCAATGACGCCTGCAGCTATTCCGGGCCTACGAAAATTCCATCCGAGTTCCAAATCACCTGGGCCGTCGAGGAAAATGAACACCCGGCAGCCATCTATGCAATCGTCACCCTCGATCCAGGCAAATCGGTTGAAGAGCTCTCCAAAATACTGGCTGAGGAACCACCTCCCGCATGGGTGCACAAGTTGAGTTATGACACCGCATTGACGACCGGCACATTCACGAAGTCATTCGATCTGGGCTCCAACGCTTCCTTTCAAGGCGGCCCTATCTACATGGTCTGCTTCTACGCCGATCAAAGTGCCGCTTTTGGGGCAGTCGGGCCGATCGAGGTGCGAGATTAGGCAGGCGATATCGCGCGCCAGGGCACGCGGATCAGGCAATATCCCGCTGCGACCACTCGCCGTCGATCAAGCGCCACATTGTCCCGGTGGGGTTTGGATCCTTTAACTCGGGCGGCAGGCGATGAGCGCGGACGTTGTCGTAGCAGTGCAGCGCGGCGAAACGCAGCAGAGAAGCCGGGATGCCCACCGCGGTGAAACCCGGGTGCCCGGTGGCGGGAAACGGCCCGCCGTGATTCATCGAAGGCACCACCGCTACCCCGGTCGGCATCTTGTCGTTGAGCAGGCGGCCCACCTTCTGGCGCAGCACTGGTTCGAGCAGGTCGTACAGCGCGTCATCCTCACCGCCGGTGTGGCTGTAGATGCAGCCGGTCAGGTTCCCCTCCAGGCGGTCGGCGATCTCCAGCAGTTGCTGGGCGTCACGGGCCAGGACCGTCAGGTTGACCGTGCCAAATGCTTCCGTCTGCAGCGCGTGGGGGTGCTTGAGGAACGCCTCACCCGATGCCCGCAGCAGCGTGTTGTCAAAACAGAAACCCGTCCCTTCCACCGGGTTGCCCCCGGTGACGATCTCGGCGCCGTGTTCCACCAGCACCTTGACCCCCTCCGAAATGCCCTTCACGCCCCCTGCGCCCAACAAGATACCGGGCGGCCTGCTGGCGAACAAGGCCCTCACCTGCTCGAGGAATGCCAGGCCGTCCGCATTTTCCACCAGGATGGTCAGGCCGGGATTGGTGCAAAACTGTCCGGCGCCCAACGAGCAGGAATTGAACAACTCGGCGGCCACCTGGGCAAAGCGCTCGCGCAGCGCCCCCGGCAGCACGAAGATTGGGTTGACGCTGGACATCTCCAGGTAGATGGGCTTGCCGGCTTTATCCGCCGCAGCCTTCAGCTCCAGACCGGCGGCGCGGCTGCCGGTGAAGCCGGTCGCCCCCACCAGCGGGTGCGACACCAGTTGCAGCCCCACCTCGCGCGGCGTGCGGTAGAGCAGTTGCACCATCCCGCCCGGCAATCCGCTCTCCTGCACGGCTTCGAAGGCCAATTCGGCAAACAGCTTCGTCGTCCCGGGATGACCGGTGTTGGCCTTGGCGATCACCGGGTTGCCAGCGGCGATTGCCGCGGCGAAGTCACCCCCGGCCGCCGAATTGAAAGCAAAAGGGAAGTTGTTCGGTCCGAAAACGACCACCGCCCCACCCAGGGGGGCGTACATGGAGCGAATGTTGCTGGCCGTGTCGATCGTCGCCTTCTTCCAGGAGCGTTCGCGAGCGGCATGGGCGGCCTGGCGAAGCTGGTTGGTCGTCCGTGGGAGCTCGCTCGAGCGCAGGCGAGGCTCGACCGGCAAAGCCGTTTCGAGGCTGCCCAGCGCCGACAGGCCGTCGGCATGCGCGTCGATTTTGTCCGCGAAGAGCTCGAGAAAATGGGCGATATCTTCGGGGGAATGCGAGCGCAACGCGACCACAGCCTCTTGTGCGCTGTGCAGCGCCATCTCCACCTCCTCCAACCCTGAGACAGGGTACTGGGCGGGGAGCGGCGCTTTGGTCGAGGGATCGTACGCTGAAAAGGACCCGACCGGGCACAGGGAGGCGCGCCATTCGCCGGCAATGAGCACGGGTTCTAGAGCCATGTTTCCTCGTCTTGGTCAGACCAAAATAGGTTCCATTTAATCCGAAGGTCGATCTTTGCCCGCTGCGGCCAGCGCCCGTTCGTTGCTATCGAGGGGCACAAATCCCAGCACTTGCCGGGCATGATCCAGATCCACCCAGCGATAACGATTGTCGGACACCCCGTAACAGACTTCGAAGACCGGACGGGCGGTCGCCGCCAGGGCAAGATCGATCAGGTTGACACAGTCGCGCTGGCTGAACCAGAAGGACTGCGCGTAGGGGTACTGGTCGCAAAGGTCCTCTTTATTGACATACCCGATGCGCAGGCAAACGGTCGAGATGCCGTAGGCGTCGGCATAAGTGCGGCAAATCGCCTCGCCAAACACCTTGCTGGCGGCATAGGGCTCGGTCGGGCGCGGCTCGTCCCGGTGGGTGATCAGCGGCAGCGGATTGGGGACATCTGCCAGCCGGCCCTCGTTGATCGAGAGATACGGCTCGGAGAAGCTGTAATAACCATAGCTGACGCGGATCGAGCTGGCATACACCAGGCGCTTGACGCCGGCCAGGCGGCAGGCTTCGAGGACGTTGTAGGTGCCGATCATATTGCTGTGCAGCACGCTCTCAAAAGAAGCTTCCGGCCCGGGGGCGGCGCCGATATGCAGCACCGCGTCCATGCCGTCGATCGCCTCCCGAACGGCGCGCGCATCGCCCAGGTCGGCCAGGGTGAAATGGTCGTCGGGAAGCTGTAAGACGGCGTCCCGATCCGCGCGCGCAGAGCCGGCTTTCCTCCGGCTGCTGCCGTAAACGTCGTACAGGTCGGGCCGGCGGCTCAGGTGAGCGTACATCAGATTGCCGATCAGGCCGTACACGCCGGTGATGTGGACTTTCAATGGCACGGGTGCGCTCATCGGTTTACTCGCTCACAGCGCCCTGATGGATACCATCCCAGACGGCTCACTCGACTGCGTGAGCGTGTTGCGCAACGGGCGGCCGAACTGCGGGGCAGAGATCACGAAGCGGTCGCCGGGTTGGGTGACAATCCCCGCGTTGCGGCTCAACGTGGCGGTGCCAAAGAAATGGCAGTGGGCATCGCCGGGCTGCCGGAAGAGGTCGTACTTGAAATGGTGGTGCTCCAGGTTGGCGATGGTGTACGACATGTGCTCCTCGCCGCTCAAGAAGGGCGCTTCCCACAGCGTTTTGCCGTCCCGCTGGATGCCAACCAGGCCGGAGACCCGCGCGGGTGGCGCGCCGGTGATCAGCTCGGGGCCAAAGGAGCACGGCCGGAGCTTGGAATGGGCCAGGTAGAGGTAATTTTGCGCCTCCATCACGTGGTCCGAAAACTCGTTGCCCAGCGCAAATCCCAGCCGCAGAACATCGCCTGTCTCGTTGACCACGTATAACCCGACCAGCTCCGCCTCTTCGCCGCCGTCGAGCGCAAACGACGGGCTTTCGATCGGGCGCTCGGGGGCCACGATGTTGTAACCGTTGCCTTTGTAGAACCACTCCGGCTGCACGCTGATCTGGCCGTCCGGGGGCTTTCCACCCTGGATACCAAGCTGGAACAGGCGCATCGAATCGGTCAGCGGCGCGCTCGATTCGGGCCTGGCGTGCATCGAGTCGCGCGCCTGGGCGCTGCCCAGGTGGGTCAGGCCGGTGCCGGTCACCAGAAAGTGCGCCGGGTCTGGGTGGTCGAGGGGCGGCAGCAGTCGGCGGTCGGCGACGACCTGGTCGTAATCGGCCCATTCGCCTCCGGTGCGCTCCCCAGCCAGGTCTTCCAACGACACGCCTTTGCGACCGGCCTCGAGCGCCAGGTCGTACAGGCGCTTCACGCCCGGCAATACCACCAGATGCCGTTCGTCGGCGCTGACCGTTGCTACCCGCCGGTCGCCGTTTTCACTAAAAAACTGCACAAAGCGCATGCCGTCCTCCTTCACACCGACCCATTTTCCCACCGGGCAATCCAGCCGTCTTCATTATAGATGGCCTCAGCGCAGATCGGCCAGGATGCCGCGCCAATCCGCCGTGCGGATCAACTCTCCTCGCCGCATGGCTTCTCGCTCCACGCTGTGGAGGATCTCCCGTTTACGTTGGCGATCTGCCTCGCCGAGCAGGCGAACCGCATTTTGCCAGACAGACTCGCGCCAGTGCGTGATCAAGCGGCTGATCAGCCTCTCGTCCGCGCGACCCAGCAACTGGTCGACCACTGCAAGGACCGGCATGGCAGGCTCGAGGACTTCGTCCTGCACGGCGTCGATGGTGCTGCCAATTACCTCGTTGACCCGGCAATGATCCAGGTAACGCAGCTCGCGCTGGCGGGGTGAATCGGCGGCCCATTCCGGCTCGAGCAAGTCGACCAGGGTCAGCACCAGGTCATAATTGATGTGCGCGTTGACCCCCAGCAGCAGTTGCTGCAGCGCCCACGCCTTCGGGTCGCGGGTCGCGCCGTGCGCCAGCAACCAGACCTGCGGCGCCTGGTCTGGGTCGCGCTCGAAGTCGTCCAGGGCCACAAAGTAATAATCGGCGAAACGGTGCAGCAAGCGGTTGACCCAGGCGCAGTCGGCAAATTCCTGCCGCTCGATTGCCCCGAGCATGTTGCTCGTCATCATCGCATAACAGCGCAAGAAGATAAAGCGCTGGTCGGCTTGCGTTTGCCAGCGCTCAGCGAGCTGCCGCATTCGGTTCACCACGGGTGCATCTCTCTCCACCATGCTCGTCCCCTGTTATCCGCCACGATTCACCCAATCGACTGCTTAATTGTAAAGGAAAATGCAACCTCGCAGGCGTTAATTCGTTATATCGATCAGCAAGACCATCCCTCTGGCTCATTTTCCTGTTCCCTGGCCGCGTGGAGGCAAAACAGCGCCTTGGCAACCTCATCCAGACCCGCACCTTCACGCCCCCAAGGGATGCTTGGCTTCAGCATCGTCTGGGCGGGACAAATCATCTCGGTGCTTGCCTCGAGCATGACCCAATTTGCCCTGACCATCTGGGCGTATCAGGAGACCGGCAGCGCCACCGCGCTTGGGGCACTGAACACCACCTTCATCCTGCCTTTCCTGCTCCTCTCGCCCATCGCCGGGGTGATGGTCGATCGCTACAACCGCAAGCTGATGATGATGGTCAGCGACCTGACCGCGGTCGTGGCAACCACCGGCATCTTGATCATCCAGGCTACCGGCGAGTTGCAGATCTGGCACCTGTACATCGCGTCCGCGATCAACGGCCTGGGCAACACCTTTCAATGGCCGGCCTATTCAGCCGCGATCAGCACCATGGTGCCAAAAGCGAATTACAGCCGCGCCAACGGCATGATGTCCCTGATCGAATCGGGCCCCGGCGTGCTGGCGCCCATGCTGGCTGGCGCGCTGCTGCCCATCCTGCGCCTGCAGGGCATCTTAATCCTGGATGTGGTCACCTTCTTCCTGGCGATCGGCGCTCTGTTGATCGTCCATGTGCCCCAACCCCCGCGCACCGTCGAGGGGCAGGCCGAGCGCGGCGGCCTGGTCCGCGAAGCCGCATACGGATTTCGCTACATCTTCGCCCGCCGCGGCCTGCTTGGCCTGCTGGTTTTCTTCATCACCCTCAACTTCATCATCGGACTCTCGGCCTCGCTGTTCGCGCCGTTCATCTTGTCCCGCACCGGCAATAACAGCGCCGCCCTCGGCGCGGTGCAATCGGCGTACGCCATCGGCGCTGTGGTGGGCGGGTTGTTGATCAGCCTATGGGGCGGCTTCAAACGGCGCATGACCAGCATTTTCATCGGTGAAGCGCTCACCGGTCTGTTCGCGCTGGTGCTGTTTGGACTCGGGCAAAGCCTGCCGGTCTGGATCGCCGCGGCGATCGTGGGGGCCATCTTCCCGGTCTTCACCAACGGTGCCAGCCAGGCCATCTGGCAGGCCAAGGTCGCCCCCGACTTGCAGGGTCGGGTCTTCTCCGCGCGCCGCATGATCGCCTGGTCGATCACCCCGATCACGCCCTTGCTGGCCGGGGCGCTGGCCGATTTCGTCACCGAACCCGCCATGCTGTCCAACACCTGGTTATCTGCTACGTTCGGCGGATTGGTCGGCGCCACGCCCGGCTCGGGAATGGCGCTGCAGTTCGTGTTGACCGGCTTGGCGTACATGGCCGTCGCGGGCATCACCTTTTTGCTCTTCCCGGTCGTGCGCGACCTGGAGGATCACCTGCCCGACCATGACCAGTTGGAACGCGCAGAGGACCAGACGGGGCAATAGCCAGACTTGTACACTGTTTGTAATGGTTTTGTAATCGCCCAATTGGTTTTCTATTCGCTTTCCGGCATATAATAAATTTGCTATCCGTGAAATTCGCACCCATTACCGGTTTTCCTATCCGTACCAAACAACCGAGCAATGGGCATCGCTCAACCACGCGCCCCTGAGCAGCGGGCACACCCCTGAAGCCACGCGGTCCCCATCCTCCAGACAATTCGCACCAGGCGCAGCCGCATAGTGCGGCTGGCGCGGACGACAGGAGCGTGCTCATGAAGCGTCACGATCTGCGTATTTTGCTCCTTATTCTGACCTGCCTGCTGGCCGCATGCGCCGCCGTACCCACCCCATCGCCCACGCTGCCCCCGCCGACCAGTTCACCCACCAGGCCACCGGCGTCGACCAGCACCCCCCGCCCCACGGCGACGTTGACCGCCACCACCGAACCCACCGCCGACCTGGCGCTGGCGCGTGAAAAATGGCTCATCCCCATTGGCGGCACGTATGCGATCTATTCAGCCTGCGTCAACGCGCCGAAAGTCGTCGAAGACTACCAGGCGAAACGGATCACCGATGAAGGGTTCTTAAGCAGGGATTTGGCCATAGCGTGCTGGGGCATTGGGGTGGGTTTAACCAGGTTGAATGACTGGGACCCGCCGGAAGAACTCGAGGGGCATAAGAAGGTGCTGTACGACCTGATGAAGCAATTCGGCAGGGCGAACGGTCAGTTTTTGGTTTCAAAAGATGCCGTTACCTACCTGGCAACGATCGCCGAAACTTGCCTTGCCAACGAAAAATTCACCAATGAAGTGACCAACCAGTCCATGAAAGACGGGCTCACGATGCAGGATTCTCTCGACCTCTTCGAGCTTTTCATGACCCTGCCACTCGACACCTCGACCCCCACGCCGGATGTTCAACACCCATGAAACTCACCCATTTGCTCATCTCCCTCACCCTCTGCCTGACGCTGGTCGCCTGCGCCGCCTCCCCCGGCGGGCGGAACGGCGGGTCAGCCGATGTGCCGGTTGTCACGGCTCTCCCCGAATCGGTCGCCACCCCGACCCCTGCGCCCACGGATACCCCGCCGCCCACGGTCACTCCCACCCCCATCCCGTTGCCCACCGGCATACCCCTCTCGTTGGTTGGGACGCCACAGATCCCCAATGACCAGCCCATCGACGCAACCCATGCGCTTCGTCTGCGAGAGGTGGCGCGCTGGGGCCAGGGAGCGATCACCGGCGCGGTGCAATCCCCCGATGGCAGCGTGATCGCCGTGCTGCGCACCCAGGGGGTGTACTGGCTCAGCGGAGCGGGTTACGGGGTCACCTCAGGCGTCTACACGCCTTTCGAGGTCAATTTCGTGGCCTTCAGCCAGGACAGCGAACTGGCCGCCATCGCCGGGCGCAACGGCGACATCTGGCTGTGGGACCGCATGAACGCGACCCTCCTGCAGTCATTCTTTTACCCCGAACACATCGATGCGCTGGCGCTCTCACCCGGCGGCGACCTGCTGGCGGTTGGCTCCTACGGCTGGGTCTACCTGCAGCCCACCGGCGGCGGACAGCCGGTGCAGTTGACCCGCACGGAGGACTGGAGCAGCATCACCAGCCTGGCTTTCTCCGCCGATGCGAGCCGGTTGGCGGCAGGCATGCCCTCCGGCGCCGTCGAGATCTGGGACGTGAACAGCCAGAGCCGCCTCAGCGCGATCGGCAGCGATCTGATGATCACCCGCCTGGAGTTCTCCCCCGACGGAACTCGGCTTGCCGGTGCCACCTCGAACAACGAGCTGGTCGTCTGGAACCTGGCAGATGCCTCAACCTGGGCGCGCCTCCAGGCAGATTTCAGCCTTTTGCACGGCCTGCAGGCCGAGCCGGTGTTTGCCGACATCCTGCCGGACTGGAACAAAGCCGCGCTGCTCACCGTGCAAGGTGGGATGCGGGCGCTGCGCGTGCATGCGCTGCCCTCCGGCGAAGCGCTCGACCAGATTCTCCTGCCCGAAGAAGGGTATTTTTACCCTTATTTCCTCGCTTTCACCCCGGATGGCTCGGGCCTGGTCACGCTGGCCGCTGAACCGGACGGCCTGACCACCGCTTTGAGCGCCTGGACCCTGGCCGACGCGACCGTCGCCGCGCAGTGGGCGCTGGACCCATCCGTCACCAGCCTGAGCGCCTCGCCGGAGGGTCGATCCCTCGCGGTTGGCCTGAGCGATGGGCTGGTATATCTGCGCGATGCCTCCAGCGGGCTGGTGACCAAATCGCTGGAGCGCTGGCACGCCCAGGCCGTCACGGGTCTGCAATTTATCGAGGATGGAACTGGCCTGGTGAGCCTGTCGAACGGGGCCCATGTGCTGCAGACCTGGCATGCGAATCCAGCCAAAAAGACCTTGAATATTGTCCACGAAGATCCAGAAAGTGCGAACACCCGATATTATCTTTCACCGGATGGAACACGTTACGTTCAGGTTCCAGTCTCCCGTTGTCCTTTATTGATGCGAGATGACTGCTTACTACCGGCGATGAACAGCGCAGAAGATGGCACCATTGTGTTACCACTCGAGCTTGAAAAGAAGATGGTCATCCTCGCGGCGATATCCTACGACAGCCAATCGGTGGTGGGATACGCCGACGGTGCGTACTACCTCTGGTCGGTCGCGAACCCGACCCCCCAGCCTATCTTCACCGACGAAGCCGTGCCAGACCGGATGACATTTTCCCCAGATGGTCGCTGGCTGGCCGCGGTCGACCGCGCCGGGACGATCCAGGTGTGGGATACCCAGACCTGGCAGTTGGTCGCCCAGATGGATCACAAACGGACCGAACCGGTCGAATCATTCCCGAGCCTTCCATTCAACCCGCCCGCCGAGGTCAGCGCGTTGCTCTTTTCACCGGACGGGACCTTGCTGGTCTCCGCCGGGCGAGATGGGCAGGTCCGCCTCTGGCAAATACCGGGGGGCAGGCTGCTCACCGCCCTGCTGCCCACCGACCTGCGCGAGACAGTGCGTTTCCACGAGGAGAGCCACCTTTACCCGCCCGTCACTGCCCTGGCCTTCGCGCCGGGTGCCACCCGCCTGTACGCGGGGGACATCTACGGGCAGGTGCACGTGTACGCCGTGGAGTAGAAGAGGTTTCACACGTCGGTTCTCGCCGGCCTGTTCGGTCGGCTGCTCTCGCGCCAGGTGGGTGGCTCTGCTCAGACAACCGGACCTTCCACCTGCACCGGCAGCTCCGCCGCGTACTGGTAGGTGGGGTCTTCCTTCTGCTTTTTCAAAATGGCGATGATCAGCTTCCACGCCTCCCACAAGCCCACCGGGCAGTAGGGCAAATCCGTCCGGATGTGCTCGTGGAGCTTCTTCAGGTGGTAACACGGCACCGCGGCGTACATGTGGTGCTCGGTGTGAAAGTTCATCCGCCAGTAAACAAAAGACAGGAACGGGTTGAGGATCACCGTCCAACAGCACAGGCGGTAATCGGAGACGTTGTCCTGTAGCCCGGCGTGCTGGGTGTTGTTGACCAGGTAAAGCAGCCAACCCCCATAAAAAGGCGCCAGAGTGATCACCACCGGGAGCATCCACAGCCCCAGCGCGAGCGAGATCGCGACGAGTAAGCCGTGCCCAACCAGCAAAATGCGCGACCAGTTGAACAGCTCGCGGCGCAGCTCCGCTTCAGCAGGCGGGAACAGGATGTGCTCCCACTCGCCTTCCAGCCTGCCAAAGCTCAGCCGCAGGCACGACCTGATCCGGCTGTACAGGCCAAACGGGTTGACCACGGCGCACTGCAAGAAGGCCTTGAACGACAGCTCGACCGGCAGCATCACCTCCAGGTCGTCCGGCGGATGCAGCGTGTAACGGTGGTGGCGCTGGTGGCTGGTCCAGAAGCGGACAGGGTTGTTCCAGCTCAGGAAGCTGATCACGTAGAGGAAAATGGTGTTGAGCGCCTTGGTTTTGAAAACCGTCTTGTGGCACAGCTCGTGGAAACCGTTCAACAGGAAGGCGTAGAAGGTGCCGTGGATGAACAACGCCAGGAGAATCCAGGGCCAGGTCCAATTCATCGCCACGACCCATGCCGTTGCGCCGGTGACCAGCAGCAGACCAAGATGCCCGGACACTTGCAGCAGCCCCTGTAAATCGCTGCGCTGGTTCAAAGCCGCCAGAGTCTCGCGGTCGAGTGGCGAGCGGTACCAGTTAATTTTGCGTTGAACCGGTTCATCAGGCATGGGCTCCGTCCCCTTTCAACAATAAATCTCTCCAGCCGCCCTTCAGCGAGCGACTGGACTCTATTGTATACTGTTCCGGTAAACTGAGGAATATTAAAAAGCAAATCTCAGAACCGGCTTGCCACCCGCAGCGCCAGTAGGCGGCGGACGTCCGCCAGGTCGGCGGCAGATTCGACCGGGGTGAAGATCCAGCGCCCTTCCGGGTAGGGGAAAGCTCTCTCGATGGCCTGGCGGGCGTTGGCGGCGAGCTCCCAACGCAACGCTTCCTGCGCCGCCGTCTCCGGCAGGTTGATCTGCGCCACAAAGCGGCCCTCCGCCGGGTAGAGGTTGATCAGCATCTTGCGGTTCAATTCGAAGTGCTGCGCCCAGCCGTACTTCTTGCCGTACATGAATTTCAACTCTTCCGCCGGCTCAAACTCCTCGTGGACAAACTCGATCAACGCCTGCCAGAGCGGGAAAACCGCCGGGCCAATGGACTGTTGAATGGACGCCTCATCCGGCGGCTGCTTTTTATCGGTGAAGGTGCCGACGGCCATCGCATCCTGCCTTTCTGTCTCGCTCAAATGGCTTTGCGATACACCCGGTAACGCTTGTACAGTTGCGCGCCAAAGCGCTCGGCCAGCGCCGGCGTGCGCGGGTTGTCCGCCGAGGTCAGCGACGCGTCGATCCAGCGGTAGCCCTTGGCGCGAGCGCGGCGCGCCATCTCGTCGAACAGCAAAATCACCACCCCGCTGCCCCAATGCTCCGGCGGCACCAGCACGCTCTTCACCGCCAGGCAATCCGGCCGTCGGCGCAGGTGCCACCACAGCTTGAGATAATCCCAGGGATGGCGCAGCCCGTCCGCGTGGATGAACGCTTCGTTGAGGTTGGGGATGCCCGGCAGCCAGCCAATCGTCTCGTCGCCATCCTCGGCAAACAGGATCAGCTCAGGGTCGGCTATTTTGCGAAACGGCTCCAGCTCACGGATGAGCAGCTCGCGCTGCCAGCCGCGGAAATCCGGCAGGTGCGCCAGCGCCACGTTCAACAGACCGTGTACCCTGTCAAGCTCCTCGTCCCACCGTTCAAAGCGGGCGGAGCGGATGGTGAAATGCTTGCGCGCCTTCACCCGCTCGGCCATGCGCGGAAGTTCCCCCAGGGCACGGTTGTCGCCGGTCAGGTCGAGGGCAAAGGCGATGTTGTCGCCACGCGCCGGCTCGAATCCGTAGCGCTCGACAAAGTCCAGGTAGTAGGGCGGGGTGTGACCGCACAGCAGCGCCGGCGGGCGGTCGCGCCCTTCGACCAGGATGCCGTAGCTGTCCTCGTAGTCGAGGTTGAACGGCCCGACCAGCGTATCCAGGCCGCGCGCCCTCCCCCACTCGCCGGCTCTGGTGAGCAGGCACTCCATCACCGGGTAAGACTCGATGAAATTGAAAAATCCGAAGTTGCACTCGCGCGTGCCAGACTCCTGGTTGAGCTTGCGGTTCTCCGCGGCGCAGATGGTGCCCACCGGTCGCCCGCCCTGCCAGGCAATAAAGAATTCCGCCTCGCCCAGTTGAAAGAAAGCGCCTCGCTGCGGATCGATGCGCTCGGCCCAATCGGGGATTAAGGGCGGCACCCACAGCGGATCGCCGCGGTAGACCTGCCAGGGGAAGTGCAAAAAAGCCTTGCGCTCAGCCGGCGTGCGCACCGGCAGCACCCTGATCTCGCTCACGCCACCTCCTCCTTAGCCGCGCTGCGCCGCGCCTCCAACTCGGCCACGATGCGCTGGTGGCTCTCGCGGCTGAGTGGGTAGAGCAGGGCAAAAAAGATTCCACCCATCAAGAGAAGCGCCGGCAGCGGGCCGATCACCACGCGGATGCCAACCAGGGCGCTGCCGGGTTGGAATTCCGCCGTTGGGGCATAACCGGTGGCCTGCAACATCAGCAGCACCAGCGGGATGGTGATCGAAGAGGCCACCTTTTGCGCCAGCGTCACCAGGCTGTAAAACATGCCTTCGTGGCGCTCGCCGGTTTTCCACTCGTCCCACTCGATCGCATCCGGCATGATCGACCAGGGCAGGACGTGCGCCGCGCTCACCCCGATGCCCGCCAGCGCGCACAGCCCGACGATGAGCGGCAGCGCGGTGCCCGCGTTGAGCGTGATCAAAATCAACTGGACGACCACCCAAAAAGCGATCCCCGCCGCATAGGCCAGGCGCTTGTTCCAACGGCGCGAGGTCCACTCCCAGAAAGGCAGCACCAGGATGGCGGTGACAAAGATCACCGCCATGATCAGGTCGCTGTCTGCCTCGCGTTGAACGACGTACTTGATGAAGTACAACAGCGACACCTGCAGCAGGTCGATGGCCACCCAGGTGAGCAGGAAGATGACCATGCCAAAAACAAACGGACGGTTTCCGACCGCCGCGCGCAGCGACTGGCGCAGGCTGGGCTGTTTGAGCTCCTGGTATTCCCGGCGCTCTCGCGTACCCAGGAACACCACCAGCAGGGGCAACGCGCTGGCGACGGCGAAAATCGCGCCCATCAGCATCACCCGCGGGGCGTTCTCCGGGCGGAAGGTGCCCACGATCATCAAGGGAATGGTGAAGGCCACCAGGCTGCCCAAAATCGAGAAGAACATGCGATAAGCCGTCAGCGAGGTGCGCTCATCGTAGCTGGAGGTGAGCTCCGGGGTCAGCGAGAAATAGGGCATGTAGACGAAGGTCGCCGCTGATTCGAACAGCACGTAGGCCAGGGCGTAGTAACCCGCCAGCAGCGCCTGGCTCTCGAGCGGTGGGCGAAACCACAACAGCGCATACGACAGGGCAAACGGCAGCGCGCCAAAGAGCAGAAAGGGGCGGCGCCGTCCCCAGCGCGTGCGGGTGCGATCGGAGAGATGGCCGATCAGCGGGTCGTTGATATAGTCCCAACTGCGCCCGATAAAGATGGCGATGGCCGCCGTTCCGGGGGCGATGCCGACCACATCGGTGAGGAAGATGGCAAAATAAGCCCCGATGATCGTCGTCGTCAGGCTAAAGCCCGTGTCGCCGAAGCCGTAGAGGATTTTGGTCAACCGCGAAAGCCGCTCGCTCATGGGAATCAATCCAGGGTCAATAAATGAGGAAGACTCCTATTATTATATGGAGAACCGGGAAAGGATTTCAAAATTTCGGCTTCATTTATCTGCCTTTAATAATTGTTCGTTACAATAACCTTACTGCAACTGCTCCGGCAGGTGTGAGCCACGACTGCCGATTTTTTTTGTCTATCAACATGGAGTTTGTTTTGAACTTTAAACCTCAGCGCGGATTCATCGTGTGCCTGCTGGCGATCGCCTTGATCGGCTGCACGGCGATCCCTCAGCCAACCAGCACACCCACGGCAACCCTGCCATCCGCAACGGCGACCAGCGCGCCCTCCGCCACGCCGCCGCCGACCGAAACGCCCGTGCCGCCGACGCCCACCTCACAGCCGACCGCCACGCCGACCGAAGCTCTCTCCGCCAACCTGGAAGGCCTGCCCCTGATCGAAGCCATGCGCGGCGGCGGCTTCACCGTTCTGATCCAGCACGCCGCGACCGGACCGGCGCAAACCGATGCAGCGTCCGAGAATATCCTCGATTGCACCACCCAACGCACCTTGAACGACCTGGGCCGCGAAGAAGCGCGCGCCATCGGGCGAGCCTTCTTCACCCTCGATATCCCGGTCGGCCAGGTGTTCAGCGGCGCCACCTGCCGCGCGCGAGAGACCGCTTTGCTGGCCTTCGGCAATACCCGCATCACCACCGAGCTGACCGGTTTCCCGATCGAATTGAGCGAGGAGCGCGTCAAATCGCTGCGCGACCTGCTTTCAGAGCCGCCGGCGCCCGGCACGAACACTGTGCTGGTTTCAGACGGCGCGAACATCGCCGACGCCACCGGCATCACCCTGGAAGAGGGCGAGTCAGCCATCTTTTTCCCCGAGGGCAGCGACGGCTACACCCTCGCTGCGCGCGTGACGCCTCAGGAGTGGGTGGACTTTGAGCAGGTTTCTGCCCGGCTAAGCCGCGAAGAGCTGGCCGAGGCCACCGACCTGCTGCTGCCCGACCTGTTCTCCCAGACCCCGTCGAACCTGTTGATCCTGGCCAATTCCGAGCTCGGTACGAAGCAACTGCGCTTCACCACCTCGATCCAGAACGACGGGCCGGGGCCGATCGAGATTTGGGGCTTTTCGGATGACGCGGTCGAGGTCACCACCGTCGTCCAGCATATCTACACCGTCGGCGGGGCGACCAAAAAGGTGGTGGTGGGCGATTTCATCTTCCATCCCACCCACGACCACTGGCATTTGAGCAACTTCGCCCGCTATGAATTGTGGACGCTCAACGCCGAGGGCGGACTCGAAACCCGCGTCGCCGTGACCGACAAGGTCAGCTATTGCCTGCGAGACGACTCGCGTTCCGACAACTCGGATCCAAACGTCAAGCAGACCTACATGGGCTGCAACGCTGAAAGACAGGGCATCTCGCCGGGCTGGGTGGATGTGTACCGTTACGAGCTGCCCGGCCAGGAGTTGGACATCAGCGGCCTGCCAGACGGCACCTACGCCCTGGTCACCCACGTCGACCCGGACAACCTGCTCTGGGAGCGCGACCGCGAAAACAACGCTACCGCCGCTTTCATCCAGATCGAGGGCATGCGCGCGCGCTTCGTGGATTGAGCCCACCGGTTTTCCGGTTCCTTCACCAGCCAGCAATAGCAGGTCGCACGCCCGGATCTTCTTGACATTCGCAACTGCCCTGACCCGGCGATGAATAACAAAACGCGGGGCAAGTCGATTAACACGACTTGCCCCGCATCGAGTCTGGCTTTAGCGCACGCGCAGGGTGCCGAAGACCTGTTGCTGGTTGCCGTCCAGGTCCGAGACGACAAAACCCAGCACATACTGCCCGGCTGAGGCGTAGAGCTCTTGCCAGGTCAAGGTTTCGGCGCCGAAGGTGAGCGTTTCGCCCTGCTCGGTCACCTGCCGGTAAGCGTTGCCGGACTGTTCGAGCCAGGTCTGGATGAGCGTCACCTGGTCGCCGGTCTGGGGGATGACCTCGCGCGGAGCCCCGGTCTGGCCCTCGTCGGTGAAGGTAAACACCTGCTGGAGTTGCCCGTTGCTGAAATACAGCCTGGCGTAGCGCGACTCGCCGCTGGCGACGAAGGTGTAAATGCCCTCGGTGGTGTAGACGGCTTCCTCGGCCGTAGCGCCGTAGCGCGTCGGCTCGAGCAGCGCCACCACCGTCTCCTCGCCGTCGGAAATGGCAAACACGGTGGGCAGCCACTCGAATTCCAGGTTAAAGGTCTCGCCGTCGCTCCACTGGGGGTAGAAGGTGTCGCCCACCCGGCGGGTGGTGGGGCTTTCGAGATAATCTTTATCCGCCACCAGGATGGAGTTGCTGCCCGGGTCCAGGTAGCCGACAAACAGATACACGTAACCGATGTTCTGCCCGCTGATCGTGGCGCGCATCAGCACCGGCTGGTCGTAGTCCGTCTCGGTGGACGAAAGCTGAAGCGGCGATACCTGCAACTGCCCCACCCCTGGCCCGCTCACCCGCACGCCAGCCCCCGGCACGACCACGTTTCCGCGCGTCTCAAGCTCGAAGGATTGCTTGGTGTAGTGATACGCCAGGAAATCGTCCCACAGCGAGCCTTCCGCAAAGCGCGCGGAGGCGATGGTGTAAGACTGGGCGCCCGTCAACGGGCTGCGGTAGAGCTGGGAATTGGGGAAATAAATCGAAACGCCGGTGGAGCCGGGTTTTTCAGGGCCGTGTTTCTCGGCGATCACCACCCGCCCGATCTGGTCGATCACCTCCTGAGCCGCGGAGCGCACCGCGGCATTGCCGCTTTCCTGGCGCAGCAGCGCGGCAAAATCGCCCAGGTCAATGTAGGAAGCCGGCACCTCCTTGCCGAAAATGCTGGTGAACGACTGGGCGTAGGTGCGCACCCTGGCGACAACCGACTGGTTGTCGGATTGCATGGCGTAAGCCAGCCGGTCGACGCTCTCGATCAACCCCGGCAGCGCGTCCAGGTCAGCCGCGGTCAGGGTGATCGTGCGCCCAATCTGCCGCGAAAGCTGGCGGGGATCCACATCGGCGGGACGCCCAAACAGGCTCTGCATGGGCGAGCCCTGGCGCAAGAATTCGGCGCGCGCCTCGTCGTCCAGGATGCGCTCATCTTCCACAATATAGCTGGAAACAATCAACTCGCCCAACTGGGCGCCGTCCATTGCCGGGTTTTTCTCCAGCGCGCCGAGGAAGCTGGAGTAAGCCCAGCCGAGGGCAGGCTCGGTCTCTTGCGAGGCGAGCAGGTAGCGCGTGTGCGGCGCCATCGCGCTGAACACCTCCAGGTGCGCCATCAGGCAGGCGTCCATGCCGATCATCTCGAAGCGATCGATGCCGGTCTGGCGGCGGATTTGCTCGAGCGCCTGGTCGATGTCGTGGGTGTAGAGCATGTTGCCCTTCAGGCCCTGGGCAAGCGGAATATTCACGTTGCGCGGCGTGCTCGGGCGCGGGTCGGTCCAGCCGCCCGGCCAGCCCATGCCATGATCCGAGAGGATCAAGGCATACTTATCGGCCGGGTAAGCTTTGACCGCCCAGGTGACGAAGTCGACCAGCGTCTGCGGGTCGGCCATGCTCACTTCGCCCAGGTCCTCGACCAGCTCCGAGTTGATCCGGTTGAGGTCGCGGTCCTGGGTCAGGTAGTATCGCCGGGTGGAGCTCCAGTTGCCGTCGCCGTCGAATCCGCCGGCGTAGCGGTCGATCTGCGCGACGATGTTGACCTTGTCACTCGAGCCGACCCGCTCGGCTTCGTTGAAGTCGAGGAAGATGTCCTGTTCGAGCACTTCATCGTCAGCGTCCTGGTAAAGCAGCACCGTCCAGGTGTCGCCGCCCGAGGTACCCGCGCCGGGCGTGCGGGTCGGCCTGGGCGTGTTGGTGGCGACCACCTCCGTCGGTTGCTGAACCTCGCCGCCGGACAGGTCGGTGTCGGAGGACTGGTCCTGGAAATTTTGCTGGTCGAACGAGCCGCCCTGCTCGCCAATTCCCCCCGAGAGAAGCTGGATAACGAAGTAACCGATGATCACGAGGATCACCAGGCCAATCGGCAGCCGCGCCCTCCCCCCACCGGAGGTGCCGCCCCCATAGGACGGAGGTCGGCTGCCTCCGGGCTGGGCAGACGGCCGGGATGGCATCTCGGCGCGCCCGCTGGGACCTGAACCTTTGCGGCGGCGCTGAGCGCGCACCGTTTCGTCGTCGTCTGCGAACAACCACCTACCGGGAGAATGTTGGGTTCGAGTTGATGGGACCGGTTGTAGGTGAGCTTGCTGGAAAGCGAATTGCCTTGCGAAAGGGAACGGTTTCTTTTGGAACATGAGGACCTCTCTCTGCAGCAATCGGCGCACAGGATGATGATCGGGATATCCTCATTGTACTCCGCCGCCATCAATATGAATCCATCTCCGCAGAAATTCATCCCACAATAAGATCGCTGCGGCATGGCAGAGACCCCCTCGGCCTGCCAAGGTCCTGTTTGGTCTGCTTGAGAGAATCAAGCTAAAGGTTCTCTTGCAAGAAATCCAATGGGAAACGCCTATTCATTGGTTGATTTCGACCTGATCGGCTTGTTTATGAATCAATTGTGCCGCACCGGCAGAATCCAACGGCCTGGAGAAGAGATACCCCTGTCCATATTTACAGTTGAGTGAAACCAGCTTCTCGAGCTGTTCCTTTTGTTCGATCCCTTCCGCCACCGTATCGATTCCCATGCCGTGCGCCAGGTGCGTGATCGCCTTGATGATTTCATAGCCCCGTTGACCGTGGAGCATGTCGTCGATGAAGGATTTATCAATTTTTAAAATGTCGACCGTAAGATTGCCCACCGATCTGAGCGATGAATAACCCGTGCCAAAATCATCCATCAAGACTTTCACCCCCAGGTCGCGCAGGCTGCTCACCAGCTCGTTCACCAACTCAAGGTTCCCGATCATCACCGTCTCGGTGATTTCCAGGTGCAATGCGGACGGCTTTAAGCCCGTCACCTGTAAGGTCCGTTTCACCTTATCGATAAAATCCATCTGGCTGATCTGTTTGGCTGACACGTTGACACTGATCGATAAATGACCCATGTGAGGGTATTCGGCATGCCATTTCTTCATCTGTTCGCTGGCTTCGAGCAGCACCCAATCGCCCAGTTCCACGATCAGTCCCGTCTCCTCAGCAACTTGAATGAACGCGGATGGCATCAACAACCCTTTCTTTGGGTGAAGCCAACGCACCAGGGCTTCGAAGCCAGCGATGGTATGACTCTCCAGGACGTAGATTGGCTGGTACTGTAAAAACAATTCGCGGTTGCTGATGGCATGGCGCAGGTCGTTCTCCATCTCAAAACGGGACAAGACGTAATCCCCCAATGACTCGTTGAATATCTCATAGCGGAATTTTCCGTTCGATTTCGCCTGGTGCAATGCGATATCCACATCCCGCAAGATATCTTCCGGGTTCGAATAACCCGACAGCCCCTGGAGAATCCCGACGCTGCAGGTCAGCTGAAGCTCGAAGCCTTTAATATATATGGATTGTGACACCGTTTTTAAAACCCGTTCCGCCACGAGAATGGCCGATTGGTGGTGATCGGATGTGTTCTCCAGAAGAATGATGAATTCGTCCCCGCCAAAGCGCACGACGGTGTCCATTTCTCTGGTGCATTGCTTGATGCGCTGGCCGATCTCGCATAACACCGCGTCGCCAATGGTGTGACCAAACCGATCGTTGATCAATTTGAAATTATCAATATCGAGGAAGAGGATGGAGAAGGAATAAGCAACCCCCCGTTTGACGATTGCAAGGGCATGTTCCAGGCGGTCCATCAGCAGGATCCGGTTGGCCAATCCGGTCAGGCTGTCGTGAATCGCATCGTAAGCCAACTGCCTTTGAATGCGCTGGCGCTCGATGATCTCCTCCTGGAGCGCCAGGTTACGCTGGTCCAATTCTTTGGCCTGGTGCTCTACCCGGTTGAGCGCCAGTCGCAGCGACCCTAACAGGCTGCTGTTCTCGTTTATCACCATCAGTTGGCGGATGATCACGATCGCAAAAACGTAACCCACAACCAGGAAAAGCAGCTCTTCGTTGACCGAATACTGCTCATGCTTATAAAAATACAGCAGCAAGTAAGCGGCGACCACCCAGAGATACGGAACATACCCAAAGACGCGAGACAGCTTTCTCACGATCAAAACGACCTGTAACGGCAGCGTGTCCTCCGTCCGGTAATATCGGACAGAGATCGATTGCGCTATTCCCGCCAGGGCAAACAGGATATACGAAAGAATCCAGCCAAAATCCAATAGACTACCGGTGACATAGGTTTCCATGAGCGCCTGGTGACTATAAATGCTGTCCGCCAGGATCATCACCACCGTCCCAAGCGCCAGGATCCACAGAGGCACCGGGTTGATATCGACCGACCGGTGATAGAGGATGATCAGCAATGCAAAAAGCAAGATCAAGTCGCCAGCCGGATAGGCGACCGTCAAAATCTTTTCCATGGTAGGAATTGCTGCGCTGGAATGGACAATCGGGGCGATCAGGAAAATCCAGTAAGACAGGGACGAAACGACCAGGATGATGCTGATATCAATCGCTTTCTTGATCCACTCGATCGCGTTTTGCTTGCGCGAGATGAAAAAGGAGATACCCACGAGAAACAAGGGGTAAAACAGGAGGTATAACCCGTCGGCAATCGATGGAAAGGTGGGGCTTTTTAGAACCAGCTCCAGATAGGACCATGTCAAATCGCCCAACGTGAACGACAATTGCGCCGCGGCCACTACGCCCCAACCGGCCGCCAGCCGCGCGGACACCTTTTTCGTGTCGTATGCCGCAAGGATTAGGATGATCGTGGCGAGGATATTAATTCCGGGCGAAAAGATATCGGAGATGATAACCCGGGAAGTTTCTGCGCGGTATAAGGCGGTCAGCAGAAAATAAGCCACCGGCAAGATCAAAACGAGAAATACCCCAACCCAAAAATGGTGGGGGCTGTTTTTCTGCAAATGCCGGATATAGACCACGCTAAAACACCTTTAATCGACGAATGCCCGTGGAACGCCCACGAAAAGCGCACGCATAGCGCATTATACAAAGGTTGAATGCGCTCCGGCAGAATTGGATTAAGTTGTAAAGCAAATGAAAATAGAGCGTCGGGATCAGCGGTCGCGGCGCGGGTGACCCGCGCCGCGCCTGACAAGGGTTGGTTGGTCGCTACGCCTGATCACCCATCAGGCTGGCTTCGTCCGGGTAGAGGGTGATGTAATCGGTCAAACGGGTGATCGCGAAGATCTCGCGGTAATGTTCGCTGAGACCACAGGCGGCCAGCTTGCGCCCGCCCTGGCGCGCCCTGGCAAGCAGGCTGACGATATGGGCGATCCCGGCGCTATTGATGTAGCTGACCTGGGTGAAGCCAAGCGCGATCAGCTCGCAGCCGAGCATCTCGGCCTGGCTGTAGGCGGTCTGCAAGGCCTCTAGCGCGGAATCGGTCAACACGCCGCTCATCTCCAGCACGCCGGTGTTGCCCTGGCTGCGCACGTGGACGGAAAAGGTTTCCTCAGCCATCGCGATCTCCTTCCAGCCGCATCGCCAGCTCCAACGTGTGCGAGTCGCCGTCCGTTGTATGGCGTAGCTCGTCGACCATGTTTTCGATCAAGAAAATCCCCCACCCCCGCGGTGACTGCAACCCGGCCAGCTTGGCGTCCAGGTCGGGCGTCTCTTGTTGCTGGGCGCCGGCTTCGCCTCCATGGTCGGTCACGCGCACAATCAAGCGACCCGGAATGACCAGGGCAACAATGTGGGCCGGGATCTCAGCCTGGTAGCGGTTGCCGTGCTCCATGGCATTCATCGCGGCCTCGGCGACGGCGGTCTTCAATCGCGCGAGGCGTTCGGGCGGAAGCAGCTCCCCAACTGCTTCCGCCACGCGATTCATCGCTTCCACCTCGTTGCCCGGCAAACTGGGCAGCGAAAACTCGACCAAAACCGACTCAGGTCCCTGCATCACACCCCTCCCTTTGCAGCATTGCCTGGCTCATGCCGTGCAACCCTTACTGGTTGTCCGCGCGTGGCTCCAACCCGGAAAGGTACAACCACAATGCCTGCAGCTCCAGGTCGCTCATCTCGCGATATTTTTTCCAGGGCATTTCGTCGTTGAGCAGCCGTCCGGAAGGAATCTTCCCGGTGCGGAAGGTAGCCACGAAGCCGGCTTCATCCCAGCCGGCCAGGTCGCCGCCCGGTGTCAGGTTGGGGCCTTGCGGAAGGTCAGGGACGGCGGCGTTGCCCGACAGGTTCATCCCATGGCAATCGCGACAGGAGCCGATATACGACAAATACTCGCCGTATTCGCTGCTCAAAGCGGGTGCCACCTGCATCGGCTTCCTCTGCATGTCCTGGATCTGCGCCGCGACCGGCTTAGGGAACATCCCCGTCCCGACGCCAAAGCGGCCCATCAGGCCCCAGCGCCGCTCAGGAAGGTTGTTATCGACTGGGGGCAGGCTCTTAAAATAGGCGATCACCGCGCCCAGGTCGGCGTCCGAATAGGCGCTGTAGAACTGCGCCGGCATGATGTTGACGCTGGTGCCGTCCGGGCGGACGCCGTACCGCAACAGGCGCACCCAATCGGCGTCGGTGTAGGTGCCGGCAACGCCGCCCTTGCCGCTGGTCAGGTTGGAAGCCACCAGCGTCCCCAGCATGGGATCATCCAAAAGGACGCCACCTTCCAGGTTTTCGCCGTGGCAGTCGATGCACAGGCTGATCGCGTGGACAATATGCTCGCCGCGCTCGATCGACGCCGCGTCCGTCGGTACGGTAATCGATTCGACCTGCACATCATACTTCCGGTTAATCGTGCCGGAGCCAACCAGCACCAGGACGACCGCCACAACCACGGCCAGTCCGACCAGTCCTCCCAATCCAATCCCAATCCATTTCAGTACCTTGATCATGGTTTCCCCTTTGGTTTGAATGACGTTCAACGGATTTTCGCAGGCCAATCGAATCCAGACAACAATGGCGCGAGTAGAGATCCTTTATCAATATACATCGTTACCGTAACGAAACCGTTACCATTTTCGTTACGAAAGGTGTACAATCTAAGCATGGTATCGCTGTTTCTGTTCGGTTCTCCGCGCCTGGTGCAGGCAGGGCGGGCGGTGGATCTGGACACGCGCAAGGCGCTTGCCCTCCTCGCCTACCTGGCGGTGACCGGCCAGCCGCACGAGCGAATGGTGCTGGCCACCCTGTTTTACCCCGAATACAACCCCGAAAACGCCCGCGCTGGTCTGCGCCGCACGCTCTCCTCGCTGCGCTCGGTGATCGGTGAAGACGTGCTGGACGTCCAGCGCAACACCATCGGCCTGCAAGAGCGGCCCGCTTTATATGTCGACCTGCTCGAATTCCGCCGCCACCTGGCGGAGGTCGGCTCCCACAGGCATCCCCCCGCCGAGTTTTGCCCGCGCTGCCTGCCGGTCCTGGAGCAGGCCGTCAGCCTGGTCAAGGGTGAGTTTATGGCCGGCTTCTCCCTGCGCGACAGCCCAGGTTTCGACGACTGGCAGTTCAGGCAGGCCGAACAGGTGCAGCGAGAGCTATCGGCCTCGCTCTTTTCCCTCGCGAACGGATTGGCTGCCTCCGGAGACAGCCCACGCGGGCTGCAGTACGCCCGCCGCCTGGTTTCGATCGATCCCTTGAGCGAGTCGGCCCATCGTCTGTTGATGCAGCTTTACACGATGAGCGGCGAGCGCAACACGGCCGTCCAGCAGTACCGCGAATGCGTGCGCATTTTACAGCAGGAACTGAATGTGTCGCCCCTACCGGAGACGGTCGCGCTTTACCAGGCAATTATCGAAGGCAGGCCGCAAGCCTCCCCAGGCGAGCCCTCCCCCACCCGCCGCACGCCCGCGCAACCGAAGGCGAGCGCCGGTGCAGCCAGGCTCGCTCCCATGGTCGGCCGCGCCTCTCACCTCCAACACATCCTGCGCGCATACCGTGCAGGTGCCCCGCAGGGATCTTTTCTCTTAATCGAAGGTGAGCCCGGCATCGGCAAGACTCGCCTAGTGGAGGAATTTCTGCGCGCCCACCTGGCGGGAGATGCGCGCGTGTTGCGCGCGCGCTGCTACGAAGGCGAGAGCGACCTGGCGTATGCCAGCCTGGCCGGCATGTTGCGCTCGATGATCGACCAACCCAGCTTCAACAAAGCACTGGCCGGCTTGCCGGCCGCCTGGGTCGCCGAAGCTGCCCGCCTCGCCCCCGAGCTGGCGGTCAACCGGGCCGGCGTCCTGCGCCTGCCGCCTCTCGAAGGGATGGGTGCGCGCACCCGCTTCTACGAGGGCCTTCTCCAGGTGGTTCTCGGCCTGGTTTGCGGCGAGCCGCCGGGAGTGTGGTTCATCGATGACCTGCATTGGGCAGACGCAGCGACCATCGAATTTTTGGCTTACCTGGTGCGCCGGCTCCCCGGTCACCCTATGTTGATCCTCGCCACCACCCGCCCCGACGCCCTCGCGAGCGTGGAGGCACTCCATCCGCTGCATGCCGCCTTGCAACTGGCCGGTTACGGCGCGAAACTGCGCCTTGACCGCCTGACAAAGGGTGAGGTGGACGAGCTGGTGTCTGTGCTGCCAGAATGGGCGCAGCTCACCGGAGAGATGCGCGAGCGCCTCTACCTCGAGTCGGAAGGCCTGCCCTTCTTCATCGTCGAGTACCTCGCCGGTTTACGGACAGAGGGCGGGCGCCCTCCTGTGGAAGGCTGGCGTATGCCAGGCTCTGTCAAGGCACTGCTGGGCGGTCGCCTGGCGGCTTTAGATGAAACCAGCCGGCAGTTGATTGGCGCAGCCTCCATCCTGGGGCGTTCTTTCGAGTTTGAGCTGGTGCGCGAGATCAGCGGCCGCAGCGAAGATGAAACCGTGACCGGCCTGGAAAATTTGCTGGCAGCCGGGTTGATCATCGAGCGGGCAGACAGCCGCGCATTGAGTTACGATTTCAGCCACGAGAAGATCCGCGAGCTGGTCTACGAGCAACTGAGCCTCACCCGCCGGCGCCTGCTCCACCGCCGTGCCGTCGAAGCCCTGGTCACCCAGGCCCGTTCCCACGCAACGGGAAGCGGTGAGCTCGCCAGCCAGATCGCCCGTCACGCCCAGTTAGCGGGTCAGGAAGAACTGGCGGCTGAATACCACTGGCAGGCCGGTTTATACACGCGCAGACTGTTTGCGAACAGCGACGCGATGCAGCATTTCCAGCATGCCCTCGCCCTGGGATATCCCAACCCGGGCGACGTGCACCAGGCCATCGGCGACCTGCTCACGCTGCAAGCCGATTACGCGTCTGCCATCACCAGTTACGAGACCGCCGCCTCCTTCTGCGCCGTGGGGTGCCTCCCCGAAATCGAGTTCAAACTGGGCAGCGTCTACCTGCGCAACGGCGACCGGGAGATGGCCATCGCCCATTTCCGCACCGCGGAACAGTTGCTCCGGTCACGGCAAGCGCCCGATGCGCTTTCGCGGCTGTACGCCGAATGGAGCATCGCGACCTACACAGCGGGCCAACCGGCGCAGGCGATAGAATACGCTCGTAGCGCCTTGCGCCTGGCAGAAGAAACCGGCTCGCGGCCCAGTCTGGCTCGCGCCAACAATGTGCTGGGCATTCTGGCGCGCAACCAGGGAGATACACAATCGGCCATCCGCGCCTTCGAAAGCAGCCTGCACATCGCCGCCGAATTGGACGATCTGGCTGCCCAGGCCGCCGCGCTCAACAACCTGTCGCTCACGTTTGCCGACTGTGGAGACTGGCAACAAGCCATCGAGCTGGCTCAGCGGGCATTGAGCCTGTGCGTCCGCCAGGGCGACCGCCACCGCCAGGCAGCATTGAATAACAACCTGGCCGACCTGTTTCACAAGGCGGGCGACGAAGCGTCAGCCATGCTGCACCTGCAAGAAGCGGTGGCTATTTTCGCCGAAATTGGCGTCCAGGCAGGACGTCCCAGGCCCGAAATCTGGATGTTGACCGAATGGTAGAGGGGGAAATTGTAAGGGCGCTGTAAACCTACGGCGATGAGCCCTTTTTCTGCCAGTTATATAATAATGGTAACAGCTATCGGTTTACCGTTAACCAATCGATGACGACATTGCAGTCTTACCTCCTGGTGGTCCCCTACATCCTATCGGCTTTGATCTCGATTGGCGTCTCAGCCTACGCCTTCCGCCGGCAACGCACGAGCGGCGCGCTCGCTTTTGGGTACCTTGCCCTGGCCGAGACGGTCTGGATCACCGGGTACATTCTGCAATCGATCGCCCCGACCCTGGAGGCGAAACTGTTTTGGAACGACCTCCAATTTCTCGGCGCGGTCGCGACCCCAGTCGCGTTTTTTGTCTTTAGCCTGACCTACACCCGCCATTACCCGCGCATTCCATGGAGCTGGCGCATCACCTTTGGCGTTTCGGCGGCGCTGGTCGCCTTCATCTGGACGGACCGCTTTCACCACCTCTTCCGCACCGGACCGCACCTGGTGTTTGACGGCGTTGCCCAGCGCCTGGTCTTCACCAACGGCCCGCTCTTTCACCTGTATCCTCTCGTCGCCTACTCCTTGCTGATCCTCGGCGTATATGCGGTGGTGGTCAATTACATCACCGCCGCGCGCGTCTATCGCCTGCAAATCGCCACCGTCCTGGTCGGCATCCTCATCCCCTGGGTCACCACCATCATCACCTGGTTGGAATGGGTGCCGCTCAAATTGCACGAGGTCACCCCACTGACTTTTGGAGTCAGCAACCTGATCATCGCCTGGGCGCTGTTCAAGTTTGGCCTGTTCGACCTGGTGCCCGTGGCATACGTCTCGCTGGTGGAGCGCATGGAAGACGGCGTCATCGTGCTGGATAACAGCGGGCGCATCCTCGACATCAACCCCGCCGCGCAGCGAATCCTCGACCTCAACTCGGCCAGTTGGCTCGGAAAACCGCTGGCAAATCTGCGCCCACCCTTCCTGGCGCTCTTTGCCGGGGCAGACGAGACGCCGGTTTCACTTGAAATGGAGTTCTCCGTCGAAGGCGCAGTGCGGTATTTCGAAGCGCAGATGACCAACCTGCACGACAATCGCAAGCAAACCAACGGTTACCTGGTATCGCTGCATGATATCACCCAGCGCAAGCACGTGGAAAATCGCCTGCGCGAGATGGCGATCACCGATCCGCTCACCGGTATTTTCAACCGGCGCCATTTCTTCGAGCTGGCGGATGTGGAATACGCACGCGCCTCTCGTAGCCAGCGCTCCATGGCGATCATCCTGTTCGACATCGACCATTTTAAACAGGTCAACGACACGCTGGGGCATGCCGCGGGCGACTGGGTGTTGACCGCGCTTACCCGGCGCTGCAAAGAGAACCTGCGCCCTTACGACACGCTGGCCCGTTACGGGGGCGAGGAGTTCATCGTCCTCCTCCCGGATACCGGCCTTGACCAGGCCTACCAGATCGGCGAGAGGCTGCGCTCATCGATCGCGGATGAGGAATTCCAGACCCAGGCCGGCGCGGCCGCGGTGACCATCAGCCTCGGGATCGCTGCGCTCGAGACCAGCCAGGTTGACTCGCTCGATCATCTGATCGACTGCGCCGACAAGGCGCTTTATGCGGCCAAGCAGCGCGGCAGGAACCAGGTTTACCTCTCCGAAGCCGAGCCTCACAGTTCACCTGTGTTTGGGTAAGCGATTGGTTATTCCGACCGCAATGTGCTACAATCCGGCATTTCCGGCTCAAACGCCCCTGAGTCGTTGAGTCGATCGGTTAACTTGCCTTTATAATGAATCGTACAAACCATTGGAGGAAGACGCACATGACCGCCACGATACAATTCGGCTGGAGGACCCCCGATTGGCCGCTTCCCGGTAGCAACGGACGCGAATTACGCGACCAGTGGTACGCCTACATGGACGCGATCGAAGAGCATTTCGACTCGGTTTGGGTCGCCGACCACTTTTTCCCCTGGATGTCTTCTCTCGACCAGCGCCTGGACGTATTTGAGGCCTGGACGACGATTTCTTACCTGCTCGGACGCTATTCGAAAATAAAACTCGGCAGCATCGTCTTGTCCCAATCTTACCGCCGGCCGGCGCTGCTGGCCAAAAGCGCCGCCACCCTGCAAGAGCTCTCCAACGGGCGCTTCATCCTGGGCATTGGCGCAGGCTGGAAGGAAAACGAGTATCTGGCTTACGGGTATAAATACCCGCCCGCGTCCGAACGCATCGCGCAACTGGAGGAAGCCGTGCGCGTCATCCGCGCCATGTGGACGCAAAGCTCGCCCTCTTTCCACGGCAAGTACTACAACATTGAGGCCGCCTACTGCTCACCGAAACCCAACCCGATGATCCCCATCATGATCGGCGGCGGCGGGCGAAAATTGACCCTGCGCGTGGTGGCCAAGTACGCCGACTGGTGGAACTTCCCCGGCGGCACCCTGGAGAACTACGCCAGCCTGCTCGATACGCTGCGCGAGCACTGCCGGGCCGTGAGGCGCAATTACGACAGCATCGTTAAAACCTGGGGACACGATTGCGTTGCCGTGGCCGACACCCACGAAAAAGCCGAGCAAATTGCCCGCGGCAGCCAGTTGTGGGGCGAAAGCGCCGTCTATGGCACCCCGGACGAGGTCGCCCAGAAGATCCAGGCTTTCGCCGACCTCGGCGTGAAGCATTTCATCTTTCGCTTTGCCGATTTCCCCAAAACGGACGGGGCGCTGCTCTTTGCGCGCGAGGTGATGCCGCGTTTTTCCTGAGCACCGCTCAACCATTCGCCAAAGCCAGTAGTCAGTCAAACTGATTTTGATGGGTTATTTTGGGGACTTCTCCCCCAAAATAACCCATCAAATTACATTTGACAGAGTGCTAGACTTGACTCTGGCAATTAACCTCCTACAATAGAATCGTCGATTAGATTGATCGATTTTGTTCAGATTGGCGATCATCCGCCAGGAGGTTGACATGGCTGAAATTCTTAAGCCAAAACGCCAGGTGTTGAACGCTGTCAAGGCGTCGATCCTGCGCCGCGAAAGCCGGCAAGCCGAACGATCCAACTACTATCTCAGCGAGGAAGTGCTGCTCAAAGGGCGCGTGGTGCCCATCCCGCGCCAGACCGTCAAGACCGACCGGCCCACTTTGATGGCCTTTGCCGATGACGCCCCGCTGCTCAACTGGGCCCACCCCTGCCGCTACCTCTTGCACGACGCCGAGACCGGCGAGCTGGTCCGCGAGGTCGAGGCCCAATTCCCGCCTTTCGCCAACGAGCGCAGCACGCCCAAGACGTTCTACGCCTTTCATAAATCGGTTGACCACCTCGTCCAGGTGAAATACCCCATCCGGCCTGACATTGTCGTCAGGCCGTCGCTTTTCGGCAGCCGCTACGCCATCCTTTTCTCTGGAATGTCGAACAACCGTCACACCAACGACCTGGAATTTCTTTACCGCACCCTCCGGACGGTGTACGGCGTGCCTGCTGGTAACATCGTGGTGCTCAACTACGACGGGGCGTTGGACTATTCGGGCGCGCCCCACCCGGTGACGGCCTGGCCCGGCGACAACAGCGCCTACCAGATGCCCGTCCACG
>JARKOV010000146.1 GCA_029975965.1 Anaerolinea sp.
CAGCCGGCGCGAGGGGGACAAGACCTGGGTGCTGCGCGCGGCCATCGACTCGGACATCTTCGACTCCCTGGTGCGCAGCATCCATCTCGGCAAGACCGGCGACGCCTTCATCCTGGCCTCGGACCACGTGCTCCAGACCAAGCCGCGGTTCGGCCACGCCATGTTCGACACCCTGGACTTCCCCAACGTGCCCCGCTTTTCCGGCACCCGGGTCGAGAGCCTCGCCATCGAGGGCCAGACGTCGCTGTACGCCATGACCTGGCTCAACCACAAAGACTGGCTGCTGGTGGTCAAGGACGACCCCCGGGAAGAGATGCTGCCCATCATGCGGGCCCGCTGGCTGCTCATATTGCTTTTGGCCGGCGGAACGCTCTTGATCGTCGGCGGCGCGGTCTGGGTGGCGGGCGGCACGGTCAAGGCGCTGGTGCGGGCCGAACGCGAGAAGGCGGCGCTCGACGCCTCGCTCACCCAGTCGAGCAAGATGGCGGCCCTTGGCAAGCTCGCCGCCGGCGTGGCCCACGAGGTCAACAATCCCCTGGCCATCATCATGGAAAAGGCCGGCTGGATGCGCGACCTTTTAAGCGAAGAGGACATCAAGGCCAGCCCCAACTTCCAGGAATTCGAGGACGCCGTGTCCAAGATCGAGTTCCACGTACGCCGGGCCAAGGACGTCACCCATCGGCTGCTGGGCTTCGCCCGGCGCATGGAGCCCACCCAGGAGGACCTCGACGTCAACCTGCTCCTCGACCAGACCCGGTCGTTCCTGGAAAATGAGGCCAGCTTCCGGGGCATCACCTTCATAAGCGACTACCAGAAGGACCTGCCCCGCATCGAATCCGACGCCTCCCAGCTCCAGCAGGTCTTTCTCAACATCATGGACAACGCCATCGACGCCATCGACAAGAACGGGACCATCACCGTGGCCACCTGCCACCTGCCCGACACCGGGGAGGTGGACATCGCCATCTCCGACACGGGCAAGGGCATGACCAAGGAAGCCCAGGAAAAGATCTTCGACCCCTTCTTCACCACCAAGAAGGTGGGCGAGGGCACGGGGCTCGGGCTCACCATCAGCTACAGCATCGTCGAGAAGCTCGGCGGCCATATTCATGTGACGAGCGAGGAAGGCAAGGGAACCACCTTCCACATCACGCTGCCGATCGCCCCTTAGGCCG
>JARKOV010000150.1 GCA_029975965.1 Anaerolinea sp.
GAGAAAGTCGCCGGGGAACGCTACCCGGCGGCGGGAATGGCGGGGATCGAGTAGGCGCTGGCGATTGCTCCACGTCCGCCCCCGGCGGGCGTGAGATCCGCTCGGACTGCGCCCCGGCAACCGGCTTTTCCCGGTCCGGCGTAATGAACAAGACGCCGGCCTTCAGATTGGCTTAAGCTGTCGACAGAAAAATTAGAGTTTTCGGGCGGTTTCCCGATGGGGGGATTCACTTTGCGGATCAACAATGCCAGGCTGTGGTTTGGCGCGGGGGCGATCATTTTGGGCGCAGCCGCGTTTCTGGCCTGGCAGCACTACTTCCCTGCCCAATCCGCCGACGGCTGGTCCTTCGAGGTTTACCTCGACGACATTCCGAAAGTCAGCGCCATGGTTGCCGATCAACAAGGCAACCTGTACGTTTCCCAGGAATTCAATAGCCGGAGGGGCGTGGTATTCCGGCGCCAACCCGATGGTACCCGGCAAGACATCCTGACCGGGCTGTCCAAGCCCGACGGGCTGGTGTTGTTTCAGGGCGGGATCGCCGCCAGCCAGGAAGGCGGGAAATATCCGACACTCTGGTGGAAAGATGGCAAGACCGAGATCCTGTTCGAGGGCGACAGCATTGAAGGGATCGCCAGCGATGGCAGCAGCCTGTTCGCTGCCGGGGACTTGAAGCGGGGCGGGCGCGTGCTGAAATACGATCCGGAAAAGAAGGAGCTGACGACGCTGCGTGAAGGCCTGGAAGAACCCGAGGGGATTGCGGTCTGCCCGGACAGGGCCCTTTTCTATACGGAAAAGAAGAAAGGCTGGATCAAGAAGTATGAGCCGGGCGGCAGTGACGAAATCGCCGTACGCGGCCTGCATGCCCCTTCCTTTCTCATGTGCGACAGCCAGGGACTATGGATAACGGAGGACCTGACCCACGGTGCCCGCCTGTTGCGCATGGACACGTCGGGAAAAACGCATATCATCCTCACCCATCTTCGTTCGCCGCAAACCATCATCTCGATCGCCCCATCGCGCTTTCTCGTCGCGGAGCAGGGGCGCGGACGCATCCTTGAACTACATCAACTCTCCAATGCAAAACAATAAGCACACCTCATCCAGCAGACCGATCTTCGCGCGACTCCCCGCCGGCGAGCCGTCGATCGACCTGAAGCGTCATCTGTGGTTCACCGCATCGAGCATGCTGGTGCTGATGGTGATGTACTCCCTTCTGCGGCTGGCGCTGCTGGTCTACAACCGGGAACAGATCGGGGGCGCCACGGGCGCCATTCTGGCCGAGGCTTTCTTCAATGGACTGCGTTTCGACCTGCGACTCGTCGTTATCGCCTGCCTGCCCTTGCTGCTTGCAATACCAAGCACCCGGGCAATGTCGGCACGTGGCTTCTTTCGCATCTGGCTGACCGTCATCGCCAGCATCACGCTCTTCCTCGGCGTCATCGAGCTCGATTTTTACCGGGAATTCAACCAGCGCCTGAACGCCCTGGTGTTCCAGTATCTGAAGGAAGACCCCAAGACGGTCCTGAGCATGATCTGGTACGGTTTCCCGGTGGTGCGCTACCTGCTGGCATGGGCGCTGGCTACCGCACTTCTGGCCTGGTTGTTCCGCAGAATCGATCAGCGCACGCGCGCCCACCGTGACGTGCCGGAAACGCCTACGCGGGGTTCCGGCCGGCTGCCGGTCAGACTGATTGTGTTTCTGGTGTGTGCCTTGCTGGCGGCCGTGGCGTCGCGCGGCACGCTGCGCCAAGGCCCTCCCTTGCGCTGGGGCGATGCCTTCACCACGGATTCGACCTTCGCCAACCAACTCGGTCTCAACGGAACCCTGATGCTGGCCTCAGCCGCCAAGAGTCTGATGTCCAGCCATCGGGACAACATCTGGAAGAGCGATCTGCCGCCCGCCGAAGCCCTCG
>JARKOV010000155.1 GCA_029975965.1 Anaerolinea sp.
CGCGGCCCGGTGACTGACGGGTTGGTACTGCTTGACCGCTTCAGCCAGGTCCTGGCGAGCCGACTGATAATCGCCTTTTTCATATTCGTACTTCGCGATGGTGACCAGCACCTCCAATCCCTCCAAACGATCCTGAGATGAATGGCTGGTTGCCCGAAGCTCGCGGATCAGAGCGTCCTTGTGTTTATCCGGAACACGCGTGTCCTGCAATTGGTAAAGCGACAGCATATTGCTGCTGCTCAGATGGCTGCGATCGTCGATGTTCAACCAACCATACGCCTCGTTGATGGTGATCATTTTTGATCCTTCCCCGGAGTTAGCTCATTTTTGCCCGATTCTGCCATCACCTCAAGAAGCTGTGCGGTCCGCGCGAGAAGCATCTTGCGCACATTTTCCGCCGCATCCGAACCCAACTCAACGCTCTCCAGCGAATTGGCAATGCTGATGATCAACTCCGCCTGCGCTTCTGCCCGGCCTAATTCCTCGTAGACGCTGCGTTTCGCCTCGCCGAACGCCTTCACCACCTTGGCGTCGCCCAGCCATTCCGCTGCCAGCGTATCCGTGCGCTGCATGTCGACCAATTCCTCGTCGATTGCAAAATGCCCGATATCAACATAAATCAACTCGGCCCCCAGGCTGCGCAGCGAGTTACGCGTGGAGCCGTGGAACAAGCTGTTGCGCAGCTCGCGGCGCGGGTCCTGGCTGGCCTCGCGGGGAGCTGTGAGCTCATCGATGTCGTGCGCGTTGACATAATCGGTGATCCCACCGACAATCGCCCGGCTGACGGCGGTCTTCCAGGCTTCCAGTCCATTTTCGTCGACCGATAGATTGTAGGCCATGTTCCATAGAGCCTGCGCATCGAATGGATACGGATCTTGCAGCGTTCGGCGCCGTGGCCGGCCATGCTCCAGTTCGGGGAAAAGCCTGAAGCGATAATGGATATCCTGGACCGTCACCATGATGCCGTCTCGGGTGAGCGCCTTGACGCCATCGCGGCTGCCCTGCTGCTCATCCAGGCTGGCAATCTGCCCGATGGTCTCGAAGGGAGTGAGGTAATACGTCTCGCGCAACGTGATATTGGAAGGCTGGCGCAATTTCCGGAACAGCACCGCATTGCCGGGATGGATGAAGACATACCCGGGCCCACCGATGGCATCCACCAGGTTCACTTTGCCCTTGGGGATTTTTTTCACCCCACCATCGATCACCAGCGAAGGGATATTGCGGGCGAAGACAGAGGAAATCACATACTTCAACCCCAGGCGCAACTGCGGAAGCGCATACACATCCTTGACATATGTTCCAGCCCACAGGAAAACACCGATCACGGCAGCCAGGGGGGCTATATAGTAGCGCATGCTCACCGGGCTCAACAGAACCGCTAATATCGTGCGGATTGGATCCTCGATCAGGCTTTGAGAAGCCAGCGATAGGTCCCAGCTCTCGAAGCGGAAGGTGCCCCAGAACGCCACCGCCAACCCCAGCAGCACGGAGCCCAAGAAACGCAGAAAACCGTAAATCTGCTGCCTTGAAGCGAGGTCAGTTTGGGTCGCGCGCAGGTTGCTCATGGCTGCTCCCCTGGTGGAAGGGTGACCTGCTGAGGTTGGCCGGCAGGCGGTTGGTTACCATCGCCTGGCGTTAACAGTTGCTGGGCAAATCGCATCATTTCCAGCACATTTGGGGGCAACAACTGCCGTGTTTTTGGATCCGCCGCGACCTTTTCTAAAGATTGCAGCAGGCGGACGGCCAGCACTTCTCGATTCAACGTGGTCAAGAAAATTTGGTTCAGGTGCGTTGCCAGGTCTTGTTGCGCCAACGCGCGCGCGCGGGAGTGAATCCGGGTGACTTCCAGGTCGCGAGCTGCATCGACGATCGCCTTGTCGCGCTCCCAGGGCGCACGCCAGCTCTCCAGGCGATGCTTGTACACCGCATCTGAAACCGGCAAAATGTCACCGAAGCCGCTGGCGATCACCTTGATCCCCCGGTCGCGCAAAATCTTAGAGTTCGCCAACGGTTGGACTTTGGAAGTCACCAGGTCTGCTTGACGGTAGACGCGCCGGACCGCCAGCCGCTCGCCAGAAGCCAGGAAGACCAGGCGAAACGAGAGCAATCCGTTGTTGCGCATCGTCTGGCGCAGCCTGGCCCGGTATCGCACCAGGGGAAAGGGCATCGGCATGCCCACCTTGTAGAAATCGTCATACGAAACCTGCGAGATAATCTCGCGGAAAATGCTCGCGGCCAGCCGGGTGGGCAACTCCGTCCAGGGCTGGACGTTATCATCGTCGCCGCGCGCCTCAGAATAGACCGCCGAGAAAACGCGCTCACGGTTGAACACCGGCAATGCCGGCGGCGGCTCCAGTTTTTTGTAAGGGATAAATTCCTGGGTGTGCTCGAGCACGCGGAAGAAGTGGTGAATCTCCTGCCGGTCGAGGTGGTCGAGTTCATCGCTCAACCCGATCACCCGCAGATGCGGGTCATTTTGGTGGTCGTTGATCTCCTCGAAGTGAACCACCCGAAGGTTTTCAGGCCGGCGTTCACCATCATAGGTGACCTGCACTTCATCGGGTTTTTGCCCTATCGTGAAAATGGACCAGACATTCGCTTTTACCTCGATGCCGTTGCGCGTGTAGCCGGTCACATTCTTTAACATGCGGAACTGCCGGCGCAGGTCGACCGAGCTGCGAATTCGCTCGCGAGGGCGGGTGTAAACAATCCCTGGACCCATCACGCGCGGAGATTCCGCCCGGTCAGCCAGGCCTAACGACCACATCAAGCGGTGCATCCCGCTGCTGAAACCGGAGCTGATACTGGGTGGCGGCAGGCGCTCTTCGAGGACAATCGCGGAGTTGAAATCCACCACCGCCACACCCGGCCCGTCGCGCACGTCCTCTTTGGTCGACAGGATCTTTCCATCCTTAACGAACACGGCTGGCCCGTGCTGACCCAGGACAAACAGGATGAATTGGTAAGCCGTGCGCAGACGCTCCTGCAAGGTTGTCACCGGGAGCAGCGCCTGCTGCGAGATGAGCAGCACCCAAACCGTAAAAAAGCCCAGGAACGTCAGGGCGTTATAGCCCAGATTGGCGAGTGAATCCAGGCGCGACTGGCTGAACCCGTATGGGAATTCGGCAATCATGGCAATCACATCGCCGAACTCGCGCCGGAAAAAGGTCAAAAAGAGCAGAACCAGCACTACCACGGTTCCGCGGATGATCATGCGCCTGCGCTTGATGGAAGGTTCGCCGATGTACATGCCAGAATCAGGAAAAATGTTCGATAAACTTGAATCAGTATATACTTTTTGCTCGCGTACTGTCAATACCGCGCGACCAGCAAGACGAAGAGTGCGACCAACGCGACTCCCCCAACGATGGCGGCTGGCGTGACCAAACCGGCCAGGAAAAGTTGCACCGCGCCCAGGAAAAGCGCCGAAAACAGCACGGCAATGATGAGACGGCGTACCGCAGCTTCGAGCCTGCCCAGCCCGTGCTTCAACTCCGGGGTTTGCACAGCCAGCCGGCCCGATTCGATCCGCGTGAGCAATTGGTCGCCGCGCCTGGGCAACCCTGAAGCCACCCTCAACGTATCAGCCAGCTCGCGCACGAAGAATTCGAGCGGGCCTCCGCGCTCGGTTTCGACCAGCTTCTGCGCATAAGGAGCGATCTGTGACCAAATGTTGAACTCCGTGTCCAACCCGCTGCATATTCCGGAGAGGATGCTCACGCAACGTCCCAGCAAAATGAAATTTTCCGGCACCTGGAAAGGCATTTCGTAGAGCACATCGCTGAACTCGCGCGCAAACTCGACAATTTCTTCCCGCGCCAGCCCCGCCAGCTCCGGCGCAGTTCGGCCCCAAAACCGCGAAAAGGCAACCGCGCTGGCCTTCTCGATGGCCTCCGCGTCCGCGCCGGGGAGCAAGATGTGCAATTGCTGGTACGCCCGCACCAGACGTGTGGCATCTTGTGTGCCAATTGCGATAAGCACCTCGCGCAGGCCGGCCAGGGTGGTGTCGGGCAATTTCCCCACCATCCCAAAGTCGACAAAGACGAGTTTCCATCCGCTCGATCCACCTTCCGCTGCCGGTTGAACAAACAGGTTGCCCGGATGCGGGTCAGCATGGAAAAAGCGATCCTCAAAGATCTGCTTCAGGTAGGTGTCGAACAGCCGGGCGGCAACCTCCTTGCGGTCCAGGCCGGCGGACTCGATGGCGGCGTAATCCGTGATCTTGATTGCGCGGACATCCTCCAGCGTGAGCACGCGCCGCGATGTGTGAGTCCAGATCACGCGCGGCACGCACACCCCTTCCTGCCCGGCAAAATTCGCTGCAAACGTCTCGGCATGCCGACCTTCGAGCAGGTAATCGATCTCCTCGTAGAGCGATTGGCTGAACTCCTCCATCAGCCCCGGCACATTCACGCGGCGTCTCACCGGTTCATATTGGTGCACCCACCGGCTGACAACCCGTAAGGCAGATAAATCGGTCTCGACGATAGCATCGATCCCTGGGCGTTGCACCTTGACCACAACGCCCGGGCAATCGGCGCAATCGGCGGCGCGGATGCGGGCGGTGTGCACTTGCCCAATCGAAGCTGCCGCCAGCGGGGTTGGATCGAAAAACTCGAACAGGCTCTCCAGGGAGCGCCCAAATTCTGCCTCGACAACTCGCCGGATATCTTCTGTTGCCTCCGCGCGCACCTCGTCCTGCAGGCCCGACAACTCCTCGGTGATCTCGCGGGGACGCACATCCAGCCGGGCAGATAGAAACTGGCCCACCTTGATCATCACCCCGCCCATCTGAATTGCCATCGCCCTGAACGCAACCGCAATCCTCCGCAAACGCTCTGGGCGATTGCGCCGCGAAAGCCTCCCCAACCCCAGCTTGGGGAGGGTAATGTCCCACCACAGCATTCCGATCAAAACACGGGCGAAGAACCAGAGAATCCGGCGATAACGGGTGCGATGCATAGCGTAATTATAGTCCCTGGACGATCCCGGCTATAATCACTGAGTGCCAGACTCATCGATATTTGACCTGGTCATCGTTGGCGGAGGGGCAGCCGGGTTCTTCGCAGGGATTGCGTGCGCCGAAGCGAACCCCGCCTGTCGAATTTTAATCCTGGAGAAATCGCCCGCCGTGCTGGCAAAGGTGCGGATTTCTGGCGGCGGGCGTTGCAACGTCACTCACGCTTGCTTCGACCCGGAGGCGCTGGTTCGATATTATCCACGTGGCGCCAAAGAATTACGGGGCGCTTTTAGCCGTTTCCAACCGCAAGACACCCTGCGCTGGTTCGAAACGCGGGGAGTGTTGCTGAAGACAGAAACCGACGGGCGGGTTTTCCCGGTCAGCGATTCCTCTTCGACCATCACTGCCTGCCTCAGCGGCCTGGCTGCTCGATATGGCATTCAGGTTCGCACACGGGCTAACGTGACGGGTCTGCGGGCCACGCCGGATCGAGCCTTTCACATCCAGTTGCAAGGCGGCGACGAATATCACAGCCGGCGCGTGCTGCTCGCCTGTGGTGGAGCGCGGGGTGGTTTCGCGCTGGCATCTGGCCTGGGTCACACCATCCAACCCCCCGTACCCTCGCTTTTCACATTTGCCATCCCCGATCCGCGGCTCGCCGGCATGCAAGGTGTCGCCGTGCCGAACGCCCATCTCACCTTACCCGCTGCCAGGCTCGTGGCTGAAGGAGCCTTGCTCGTCACACACTGGGGGTTGTCGGGGCCGGCGGTGTTGCGGCTCTCAGCCTGGGGCGCGCGTGAACTGCACGCGTGCAATTACCAGGCTTTGCTGGTCGTCGATTGGATCGCCCCATTGAACGCGGAAGGCGCCGCCACGGTTCTGGATAGAGAAAGGACCGGCGGTGGGCGCAAAAATATCCATGCCCACTCGCCATTTCCAGGCTTACCCCAGCGACTCTGGTCGCGTTTCGCCGAGGTCGCCGGCATCCCAGACCGCCTCACCTGGGCCAATCTCACCCGCGAGCAGCAAGCCCACCTCATCCGCCAGTTGACGCAGGCCGAGTTCCACATGACCGGCAAAGGCGAATTCAAGGAGGAGTTTGTAACCTGCGGGGGCGTAACATTAAAGGAAGTCGATTTTAAGCGCATGGAAAGCCGGGTTGTGCCCGGGCTGCACTTCGCCGGTGAGATTTTAGATATCGATGGACTAACCGGCGGTTTCAATTTCCAGAATGCCTGGACCACCGGGTGGATTGCCGGAAAAGCCCTGGCAGAAAGCCTGTCAGCCGGGGAATCGTAGGGATAGCGTTGGATGGGCGTCAAGTATCGCCCGCGTTCCTTTGTTATGATAGCTTCACAGGGCGACTTCGAATCTTCTTCTCCTCCGATGCAAAGACCGGTCCGGCGTACCGGTCTTTGCAGTTTAAACCCCTTGTTGCATTCCAATTTAAATTTTCCCTTGAATTTGCTCGACCCAGGGATATACTGGTAGGAGGTGGTGCTTCTATGGAGGAGCTTTCTCTGCTCGTGTTTCGCTTTTCAGAGGAAACGAGGGATCAATGGATGCACGCGATTCGCTTTACCAGGCCGTCATGCAAGGCGACCTGAACCGTGTCATAGAGATTCTTAATCAATCCCCCCACTTGTGCAACGCGCGTACCCCGTCTGGCGTGCCGCTCGTCCTGTTTGCGTTGTATTACAACCAGCCGGGTATTTCCCAGGCATTCCTTGAGCGCGCCGCCGAGGTGGATGTGTTTACTGCCGCTGCCGCCGGTCTGACCCATCGCCTTCGCGAGTTGATCAAAGAACAGCCCGGGCAGGTCAACGCGGTGGCAAACGATGGTTTTTCACCGCTCGGGTTGGCCAGTTTTTTCGGCCAGGTCGAAGCGGTCGAGGTGTTACTCGAAAACGGGGCCGAGGTCAATTCGCCTTCCAAAAATTCGCAAACGGTCACCCCGCTGCATTCCGCCGCGGCTGGGCAGCATTTGGCCATCGCCAGGCGGTTGATCGAGCGGGGCGCCGACGTTAATGCGCGTCAGGCCGGAGATTTCACCCCGCTGCATGCCGCGGCCCAAAACGGCCAGGTCGAACTGGTGGAATTGCTGCTGATGAACGGCGCAGAAGTGGAACCTCGCACGGTTGAAGGGCGCACGCCGCTGGATTATGCGCGCGAAAGCGGAGACGAGCGGGTTTTGGCGCTATTGGTTGCCCACGGAGCCGCAGGATAAGGAACCTCCCCCCACGGGAGGGAAGATATCGACCTTATCGGCATCATCCAGGCGGGTTTGCATTCCATCCGGCAGCGTCAGCAGGTCACGCCCGTTCACAAAGACATGCACGTGGGGCAGCAGCGATCCCCGCTCATCAAATAAATGGGCGTGTAACGCGGGAAAGCGCTCGGTGAGCTGAGCCAGCACTTGTGCGATATTCCCCCCGGGCGGCAAGTCCACCTCAACGGATTTGCCACCCACCAACGTGCGGAAGTTTGCGTAAAAATGGATTTTCATCGTATCATCTTGCCTGTCCTTGATTTTATCCAGCCACATCGGCAGCGTCAATCCAGAAACCATCGAAAACCATCTCCACCCTTGACTCTCCGGTAAGGGGAGGCTGTATAGTGGTTTCAAAGAGGAACCGACCATGACAAACGCAGACACAAATGAGATCATCTCCTATTTCAAGGCGCAAGGACCCATGACCGACCCGCGCACGCATGCTCACCTTTACGCGGATCTGCCGGAGGACGTCGCCGGGTTGGTGAAAGTGGTGCAAGGGCTGCAGGTGCACATCTTCTGGAGCAAAGCCTACCAACTGGAGCTGAGCCAGGAACGGGAAGCCGAGGTGACCATCCGCCCGGTGTGGCGAAAACTGCCGCGCATCCTCGAGCTGGACCCCGCTCCGCTGAGCCAGTCTCGATCGTTCGAGCGCAAGCTGGTGGGCAACTGCCGCGACTTCACCGTGCTCGCCGTCTCCATGCTGCGCTCCAGGGGAATCGCCGCCCGCTCTCGCTGCGGCTTCGGCACCTATTTTACGCCGGGCAAGTTCGAAGACCATTGGGTATTCGAGTATTGGGATGTTAACCAGCAACGCTGGACGATGACGGACGCTCAGATCGATGCGGTGCAGCGGGAGATGCTCAACCTCCCCTTCGATCCGTTGGATTTGCCTCCCGGCGCCTTCGTCACCGGCGGAGAAGCCTGGTTGATGGCACGGCGGGGTGAGGCCGACCCAGATCGCTTCGGGATTTTCGAGTGGAAAGGGATGGACTTCATCAAGGGCAACCTGCTGCGCGACCTGCTGGCACTGAACAAGTTCGAAGTGCTGCCCTGGGATTTCTGGGGGATCGTGGAAAGGCCGGCTGCTGAGATGAGCGAGGAAGAACTGGCGCAGCTCGACCGGCTGGCTGAGATTTGCGCCCGGGCGGATATAAGCGTTGCGCACGAGACCCTGGCGTCCACCCCCGCCTACCAGGCGCCGCCGGAATGGGCTGATTAGCTCAAAGGCGTGCGAGTGATCAACACACGCACGCCTTTGAGCGAAGAGGGATGCGCAGGGTTATTTGATCCCCTTCCAAAAGCCGTCCACCACTTCCGCGATATCCGTCATGCGATCGAAGTGTGGCATTCCCAGGCTGGGAACCAGGCGAACCGCCTGCCAGAGTGGATTTTTGAGCAACAATTCCGGCAGCGCCTTGAAATTGGAGTACGGATCCCGGTCGTAAATTGCCAGCGTCGGAGTGCGCAGCCGCTCGTAAATCGCGGCGCGGACGTGCGGGGTGAACAGTTTCCCGCTCAAGAAATACAGCGGGGCGTGTTCTGCTCCCGGCTGGTGAGCGGTCGCGTACGCATACTCCACCATCCCCGGCGGGATCGGCCCGAAAAAGCTCTTCCCCAGGAAAAATTCAATGCTCGAATGCGTAGCGATGAGATCGAAAAGGGGTCTCGCCCACAGAGGAAAGGTGAAAACCAGGTGAATGAGATTGCTTAATCCGCTAACCCGGTTGATCGATGCGCTTGTGCTTGCCTGTCGGCGATTCAGCCCGGTTGGGGAAATGAAAACTAAGGAATTGACCAGGTCTGGACGGGCCAATGCGACTCGCGCGGCAAATTCGCAGCCCAGCGAAAGAGCGATCACATCCGCCGGCTGGTCGAGGCATTCTTCGAGAAATTCCTGCAAGGCTTTGGTGTACAGGTCAGGCGAATACACCCGCTCAGCGCGATCTGAAAACCCGAATCCGGGCAGATCGAGAGCGTAAACCGGACGAGTAGTGCGATAATGGGCGAAGATCGGGCTCATTTCGTAAGCGCTGGCTGCCGCATTGACGCTGTGCACCAGAACCAACGGCCTCCCACCGGCCTGCCGGTCAACATAATAATTGATTCTGCCCGCCGACTTGCTATAGAGCGTTTCTCGATCCGCAGGGATCGCATCTGAAATGGGCATGCGGTGATTGATGCCGTATTGGCTGTAAAGGATCCAGCCGCCAAACGCACCCAGCAAGAAACCGCCCAGCGACAAACCTCGACGCGTGTATCTCCGTTGCACAACCTGACCCATATCTTCCTCCTGCGCCCCTGACTGTACCCCCGATTATAAAGGTTTTCTCTGGACTCTGGGTGATCAACTTCCTGTTCGCGCTCGAACTGACACCGCCATGCGAAAGGCTGCCTGAAGACGGGATCAGCGCATGGCGCGCAAGACAGGCGCACGGAACCAGGTGAGGATCGAAGAAGCCAACACAACGGCGCCGAAAATCGAGGCCGCCAGCGGGGGGCCGATTTGGGAGGCCAGCGCGCCGATGAACAGCGATCCCAATGGCTGCCCGCCAAACAAGATCAACACGAAAATGCCCATCACCCTCCCGCGCAATTCATCGGGCGCCTCGGTCTGCAGCAGGGCGTTGGAGATATTCCCCCACACCAGCATTCCCCACCCCATCACGGCAAACAGCGCCATCGAAGCGGGTATCCAACGCAATTGGGCGAAGATCAATGTCGAAATTGGCAGGATCAGCGTGGCGAGCGATAACATCCGACCGCGCGCACCGCGCCGGCCTAACGAGGCGACCATCAGCGCGCCCACCAGCGAACCGATGCCGCGCGCCGAGAGCAAACCGCCGTTCAGGCGCACGTCCCCACCCAGCACATCCACCGCCCATGCCGGCACGAGGGTCATCAAGCTGAAACCAAACACAGCATACACCACCAGGTTAAGCAGCAAAGTGCGCGTCGCCGTGTTATTCCAGGAATATTGGATGCCTTCGCGCAACTCCGCCAGCGCCGAGCCGACCCGCGCTCGCGGTACGTGGGCGGGGATGTTCATCCGCGATAACGCGAACAGCATGGCCGTGAACGACAGCGCGTTGGCGGCAAAGCACCAACCAGGTCCTAGCAGCGCGTACGCCACGCCGCCCACCGCTGGGCCGAGCACCGTCGCCAGGTGAAAGATGGTTGCATTCAGGGCAATTGCGTTGGTCAGGTCATCCCGACCAACCAGCTCCATGATAAAGCCATTCCGCGAAGGACCATCGAAGGCGTTCGCCGTGCCGGAGATGAACGCCATCAGCAAGATATGCCAGGCTTGAATGACATTCGTAAAGACCAGCACCGAGATCACCAGGGAGAGGGTCATCATCACGGCGTTGGTGATCATCAGCATGGTGCGGCGCGACACCCGATCGGCGATGACTCCGCCGTACAGGGTGAACAGCCAGATTGGAATCCCCCAGGTGAAGCTCACGTAACCCAGGTAGGCGGTCGACTGGGTCAGTTCATAGATCAAGTACCCCTGGGCGGTGCTTTGCATCCAGCCGCCGATCGAGGAGACGAATTGACCACCCGCCCATAAGCGATAATTGGGATGCTGCATGGCAGCAAACGTATCGCGGGCGCGCATTCGTAACCCGGCGCGCAAACTGCCCAGGAAGCTCACCACAATGTATCCCTAAAGAAGATGATTGGGTCAGCGCGCATAACGCTGCCAGTCAACGCCCCACCGGTCCAACACGCCTGTCGCAACCCAGCCACCGCGTGCTCGCTGGTTAGCCCAGCGAATCGTCTCTGCTTCCCGCGCTTTCGGCGTGCACAATCGACGCGGATCTGGATTGATTCCCGCGCGGGCCAGCTCGAGCCGGTCTGAATCCCAACACACCTGCACGGTGACGTCCGAATCGCAACCACCGGCGGTGTGGTGGCGGATCGCATGGACGAGCATCCGGAACCCCTCGTCATCCAACTTGATCCAGGGGTCGCGGATTCGCTCCGCGAAATCGGCCCCGCGCGGCCCGTGTTGGTGGTCGCCGCCTTCCGAATAACGCTGCGAGTCGTGCAGCAAGGCGAAATACTCCACCACATCCATCCGGGCACCGGTCGATTCCGCCAGCAGCATCCCATTTTCCATCACCCGCGCCCAATGGAATATCCCGTGGATGCCATGAATATGGATCCGGAGCTGTTCGAGCAGGTAAGTGACGAATTTTGGTTCGATTAACATGGAATACCTGTGTATTATAATGGTGATTCTTTTCAGCTTCTATGCAAAAACAGGCTGCCGGATTTATCTTCCTTTCCTTGCTCGCCGCGATCGTTCTCCTTTTATGCGCGCCGGGGCTGCGCGATTCCACCGGCTCGAGCGCCGACGTGCTGGCCCAGGACGCGACTGACGATCCATATCTCTTTTTGACTCAGCAACCCACCTCGAATGGGGGATATCCCCAACCCACCGATGCGGGGTATGCTCAGCCAACCGGCCCTGCCAACCCGACCACCCCACCTCCCATCCTCACCCCGCTGACCACCACCCCCGGTTCGGTTACCCCCACCTGGGATGTGTTGACCCCTTTTCCGACGGCAGGTCGCAACCTTTTTGGCACCGAAGATGCCGAGATTAGCAGCGCCAGAGTGACCCCCCCCGCAACAACCACAGCCACACCAAGTCCAACCCCCACAGGATCACCCGTGGCCAGTGCGACGCCAACCTTCTTTCAGAGCCTGGAATTCAACCGCCAATTCTTTGTGATCGGGTTTCTGATCCCACTCGGCCTATTGGTGCTAGGCTGGCTCGGTTACCGCCTTCTCCGCAGTGGAGAATTTTCGGGAAAAGGCGAATAAATTGCTACCAATGTTCTCCAATTTGGTTTATAATAAGTCAGGTTTTCTTATCGATATTCATTTGCGAAGGAGAGAGCAGCTATGTCCGATGGCAATTGTGCGTGTGGTGGGACTTGCGGGTGCGGTGGAAACCATGCCCATTCCGAGCAGGTGTACCTGACCAAGGATGAATACATCGTGCGCCTGGAACAGTACTTAAACGACTTGAAAGCTGAGATTAAGGCGGTTGAAGAAGAGCTGATGCAGCTCCGCCAACCCGCGTAACCCTCTACCAGATTAACCGATGAACCACGCCCCAGTCTGGCTGGCGTGGTTCAATATTTATTAGAAGATCTCTCAAAAACTGGCACTCTGTCAAATGTGAATTGAAGGGTTCTATTGGGGGACTCGCCCCCATTAGAACCCTTCAGATTCAGTCTGACTGACAATTAGATGTAGGGGTGTTTTACAACGGCTGTGCCGCTGCAAAACACCTCAAATTCAAGTCGCTTGTGCCTCTGGCTGAGTAGGTTCGTTTAATAAGGATTCTTGCTAAAACCCATCCCAAATTTGGTGGATGAATATATCGTGACCAGGGAAGCGCTTAGATTGGGATCACGACTTTCTCAAATACAATCAGGCAGAAAGCGCCCAATACGCAGACCATCATGAACAAGAGCAGGGTGATCACAAAGCGTTGCGCCGGGGTCATTCCTAAAAAATGTGACCTAGGGCGAAGGCGCCTGGTTGGATATTCGGTCTCCTCGCTCACCGGTTCAGGGGTCTCTTCGAATGAAGATGTCGCTTCATTGCGCAAATCGTCTAGCATGATTCCACCTCTTTCAATTTTGCACTGGCCGCAGGTGCACATCGCCTGCAGCGAGAAGAATGTTCTTTCCACTGGCGAGGCGCAAACTGAGATTGCCATCCCGGTCTACACCGGCGAGCTCACCCACCACTGCATCCGCACCTGGCGGCTGCACCACGACCTGTTCCCCGCGAAAAGCCAGGCGTTTTTCCCAGGCTGCCACGAAGCGCTGGCTGCCGATGTCCTTCCGCCAGGCCTGGAAAGCGATCAGAATAGCCTGGAGCAGCCCCAAACGGTCCACCGGGCTGCCCAACTCGCTTTCCACACAGGTCGCAGGGAACAGCAACGACTCAGCCGGCGGTACTGATCGGGGTGCAACATTCACGCCAACCCCCACCACCAGCGCCTGCAAGCGCTCACCGCTCCAGACCGACTCTGCCAGGATGCCACAAACTTTCTGACGCCCCAGCAGCACGTCGTTCGGCCACTTGATCGATGGACTCAGCCCGTAGCTCTCCAGCACAAGCGCCACGCTCAAGCCGGCCAACGGCGAAAATAAGGGGATATGCTCGCCTTCGCCGCCAGCAGGCCGGATGACCAGGCTGAATGCCAGCGCCGCGCCCGGAACGGTGACCCACTGACGGCCCATCCGCCCGCGACCGCTGGTTTGCTGGTCGGCCAGGACCAACGCCATGTCCGGGGCGCCTGACTCCGCCCAGGCCAGGGCTTCATCATTGGTCGAGCCGATCGAATCGTAAAATCGCACATCGGGAATGGAAAGGTTCAACAACGCCTGGCGCAATGGACGCAAATCCATAAATTAGATTGTACACGAAAAACCGAACGTGTTAAAATTACAGGATGCCAACAAAATTCACCCGGAATCGGTTAACCGGGTGTTTTTGATGCATTTTTGACGGCACAATCGGCTTTCCAACTTTATACTTGAGGTGACATCCGGAGGAGTCTATGAATATTCAATCTTTGACACAGGTTTTAGTCGGCGTGGCCTGGTTCGCCGTCGTCGTCGCCGTGATTCTCGTCGTCATGCGCGCATCGCGCAACCAGGATACCAAAGGCGGGGGGCGGATTATCCTCGGCCTGGTCCTGCTGGCCCTTTTGTTGACCACAATGAGCTCCGGTTTGGTCTTCATCAACCCGGAAGAGCGCGGCGTGGTCATCTCGGCAGTTGCGCCGAAGGGGTATCGAGAGCAAGCCCTCGAGCCGGGTCTGAAGTTCATCATCCCTTTTGCCGAATCGGTCGTCCGTTATCCCATCTCGCGGCAGACGTACACCATGTCGATGGTTTCATCGCCAGGGGTGACGCCTAACGACGACTCGATCGCCGCTCGCACGGCGGACGGCCAGGAAATTCTGGTGGATGCCTCGGTCATCTACCAGATCGACCCGCTCAAAGCCGTCCAGGTGCACATCCAGTGGCAAAATCGCTACATCAATGATCTCGTTCGCCCGCAGGCGCGTGGCATCATCCGCGACGTCATATCGCAATTCGGGGTAGAAGAGGTCGTCTCCTCGCAACGCGAGACGATGGTCGCAGAATTGAACGAGCGAATGGCCACCAAATTGGCCGATAACGGCTTCTTGTTGGTCGATTTCGTCTTGCGCAACATCACCTTCTCGCCCGAGTACGCGGCCTCGGTAGAACAAAAGCAGATTGCCGAACAGCAGGCCCAGCAGGCTCGTTTTGTGGTCGAATCTAAGCGCCAGGAAGCCGAGCAAGCCCGCCAGGTCGCCCAAGGCTCCGCGGATGCCGTGGTGATCAAAGCCAAGGCGGACGCTGAGGCGCGCCTGATCCAGGCGGATGCCGAGGCGCGCTCGCTGGAGCTGATTGCCAGAGCGCTCAAAGAAAACCCCTCTTTGCTAAATTACCAGTACATCAGCAAACTTTCGCCCAACCTGCAGGTCATGCTGCTGCCCAGCGACAGCCCATTCTTGCTTCCCTTCCCCGGAGATTTGCAGACGGTGACCGTCCAGCCAACCGCAGAGCCTCAAACCAACCCATAGATATCGACATCGGTGCTGCTTTGCTGTTGAAGGGAAAATCTCGAATAACGAACCTATCTTCATCAGCTTAAGCAGGTACCCGAGATTATGGAATAACATAGGAGCGGCGATCGTCGCTCCTATGTCATTTGATGAACCCATGAGTATAATGGTACCAGTTTGCCGCACTGGCAGCTTGCAACCCCCGTGATCGAGGAGTCTCGATGAGCGATATCCAGCCGCCGGCGCCGAGTGGAAAGCAAATTCGCCTGACCAGCCTGTCAAGCTGCGCTGGTTGAGCGTCAAAGCTTAACGCGGAAACGCTGGCGCACGTGCTGCGCCCAATCAAATCCATATTCGACCCCGGCAGTTACCCGGATTTGTTGGTCGGGCTGTCCGAGCCGGACGATGCCGCCGTCTGGCGCATCGCCGACGACCGCGCCATCGTGCTCACCACCGATTTCTTCACCCCGGTGGTCGACGACGCCTACGACTACGGGGCGATTGCGGCCGCCAACAGCCTGTCGGATGTGTACGCGATGGGCGCCGAGCCATTCCTGGCGCTCAACATCGCCGCGCTGCCGCCTGCCTTGCCGGTCGAATTGCTGAGCGAGATCGTCCGCGGAGGGGCTGAGAAGGCGCGCGAGGCGGGGGTGGTGATCGCCGGCGGGCACACGGTGCAAGATCAGGAACCCAAATTTGGCCTGGTGGTGCTGGGTATGGTCGATCCGCGCAAGATGCTGACCAAAGCGGGCGCCCGCGCCGGCGACCGCCTGGTGCTGACCAAGCCGCTGGGGTTTGGCACCACCACCACCGCGCTCAAACGCGAGATCGCCGATCCCGAAGATGTCGCCGAGGTGGTCGGCTGGATGAAACAGCTCAACCGTGAAGCTGCCCGGTTAGCCGGACGCTTTGGGCTGCGCAGCGGAACGGACATCACCGGGTTCAGCCTGCTGGGTCACGGGCTCGAGCTGGCGCAGGCTTCCGGCGTGGGGCTGGCGCTCGAATTCCAGCGTATCCCGTTCGTCTCCTGCGCCCGGAAATATGCTGAGCGCTGGGCATTCCCTGGCGGGGCGAGCGATAACCGTTTGTTCTACGGACCTTCGGTAACTTTTGACCCGTCGATCGACGAGGCGAGCCAGATGCTCCTCTTCGATCCGCAGACCAGCGGGGGGTTGCTCCTGGCGGTGCCACAGGGGCAGGTCCGCTCCTTCCTGGATGCCGCCGGCGCAGCCGGCCAGCCGGCCTGGGACATCGGCGCTGTGACCGACGGACAAGGGATCGAGGTGCTGCCTTAGCCCGCAGGAGGAAACCATGCAAGCTTACGGAGATGCTTTCGCCCGCATCTACAACCGCAAGTGGGGTGATTGGGCGCGCAGGAACGCGCCGAAACTGCGAGAGTTTTTCGACGCCACGCCGCTTTCCACCCGCGGACCGCGCAGCCTGCTGGACCTGTGCTGTGGCACCGGCCAACTTTCGCTGCACTTCCTGGAGTTCAACTACCGCGTCACCGGTATTGACCTCTCACCGGGTATGCTCGAACACGCCCGCGCCAACTGCGCGGCGTATATCGTTGCAGGGGCGGCTCATTTTCTACAGGGAGATGCCGCGCAATTTACGCTCGACGAACCGGTGCAGTTTGCCGTGTCAACCTTCGACGCGCTGAACCACCTGCCCGACCTGGCCGCATTGCGCTCCTGCCTGGAGTGCGTCCACCGCTGCCTCTTGCCGGGCGGCGTGTTCATCTTCGATCTTAATACACCGCTGGGATTGAATGGCTGGGCCACGCTCAACGTGGAAGAAAACCCCGACCTGACCCTCATCACCAGCGGGCTATACGACGAGCGGGGCGGCAAAGCCTGGACACGCATCTGTGGATATGTGCGCGCAGAGGACGGGCGGTACGATCGTTTCGAGGAGACGGTCTACAACACCGCTTTCGCGTTATCCGAGATCACCGCGCTGCTGAACAGTACCGGCTGGGGTCACTGGCATTACGCGCGCATCGACCAGTTGGCGCTGGCCCTCGACAAGCCCGAATACGAGAAACGCATCTTTATCGTGGCTGAAAAAGGTGAAGGATGAACCACAACCATTTCGAAAATAACTCGCGCCGGGCGCCGGTGATCAGCCGGTATGGCATGGTCGGAGCGTCTCAACCGCTGGCCGTGGCAGCCGGCTTGAAGGTGCTTTCACTGGGTGGCAACGCCGCCGACGCCGCCGTGGCGACAGCCGCCGCGCTCAATGTCACCGAGCCATGCAGCACCGGCCTGGGCGGCGATGCGTTTTGCCTGTTCTACGAGCGCGATACCCGCAGGGTTTACGCGCTCAACGGTTCTGGACGGGCGCCTGCCGCGTTGACCCTGGAGCGGATCCAGCGGGAGGGACTGGGCAAAAGCCTCCCCCGCTACCACCCTTACACCGTCACCGTGCCGGGAGCCTGCGCCGCCTGGTGCGACACGGTCGAGCGCTTCGGCAAGCTCTCCATGGTGCAGGTGCTCGGTCCCGCCATCGAGCTGGCCCACGAAGGATTCCCCGTCGCGCCGCACACCTCGCTGAGCTGGCAGGCAGCCGCCTCGCACGGTCAGTTGGCCAGCGCGGTCAACGGCCGCGAGTTGACCCTTGACGGTCGAGGCCCACTGCCGGGAGAGATCTTCCGCAACCCTGGCCTGGCGCAAGCCATGACCCTGATCGCCTTCGAAGGCAAAGACGCCTTTTACAAGGGTTCAATCGCCCAGAGTATCGTCAATACATTGCGCGAAGCCGGCGGGTGCATGGAGCTGGACGACCTGGCCGCTCACACCAGCACGTGGGATGAGCCAATTTCAACCACATACCGCGGGCTGCGCTTTTGGGAGTGCCCTCCCAATGGGCAGGGTATCGCAGCGTTGATGGCCCTCAACATTCTCGAAGGCTTTGACCTGTCTGGCCAGGAAGCCCTTTCCACCGCTCGCTTGCACCTGCTGATCGAGGCCATGCGCCTGGCGTTTGCCGATGCGCGCCGCTTCGTGGCAGACCCGCGGGTGACCGCCGTTCCAATCCCGGACCTGCTCAGCAAAGCCTACGCGGAAGAGCGGCGCAAAATGATCGACCCGGCGCGCGCCAACCCCGCGATCCGACATGGAACCCCGACCGGTTCGAGTGACACCGTGTACCTGAGCGTCGTCGACGGGCAGGGCAACGCCTGTTCGTTCATCAACAGCAATTACATGGGCTTTGGCAGCGGGATCGTCCCGCGCGGCTGGGGTTTCAGCCTGCAAAACCGCGGGCACAACTTCAGCCTCGAACCCGGTCACCCCAACCAGGTCGCCCCGCGCAAGCGTCCATATCACACCATCATCCCAGCGCTGGCAACCCGCGAAGAAGACGGCAGCTTGTTTGCCTGCTATGGCGTGATGGGCGGTTTTATGCAACCGCAAGGGCATTTGCAGGTGGCAATCGCCCTTTGCGATGACCAGGCTGACCCCCAATGCGCGCTCGACCGGCCGCGCTTCTGCATCGAGCCGGACGAGTCGCGCAGCACGGTGGCTCTCGAGGAGGGCATTCCGGTCAAGGTGATGGCTGCCCTGGCCGATATGGGTCACCAGGTGCGCCCGGTCAGCGGGGGCGGCAGGTTGCTCTTCGGGCGCGGTCAGGTGATCTACCGCGACGACCAGAGTGGCGTGCTGTGGGGTGGCAGCGACCCCCGCGCGGATGGCTGCGTGATGACCACCGCATAGCGTTGACAGCCTCCCGTTCTCATTGTATAGTGATGCCAACCTGGACCTGAAATAACGGGCCAGCGGACCGGTCTTAATGTGTACAGCAGCCGTTTAGCAGCATGAAGCAAATCTCCGAGCACATCCAGCAAATCCTCGATACCTTGCCCACCCGGCCGGGCTGTTACATCTACCAGAACGAAGGCGGTGAGATCATCTACGTGGGCAAAGCGATCAACCTGCGCAACCGGGTGCGCTCGTATTTCCACGATAGCCCCCAGGATTTCAAGACCCGCCAGTTGGTGAAGAACATCGCTCACATCGATTGGATCGTGGTCGAATCCGAGCTCGAGGCGTTGATCCTCGAGATGAACCTGATCAAAAAGCACCGCCCGCGCTATAACATCAAGCTCAAGGACGACAAGCGCTACCCGTATATCAAAGTCCATTGGAAAGACCCCTTCCCCAAGGTGACGGTGACCCGCCAGATGACCCGCGACGGCTCGCGTTACTTTGGACCGTATACCAGCGTGTGGGCTGTTCACCAGACCCTGGACGTGCTGCGCCGCATCTTCCCTTATCTCACCTGCGACCGCGAGATCACCGGAAAGGACGCCCGCCCGTGCCTGTTTTACGACATCAAGCTGTGCACCGGGCCCTGCATCGGAGCGATGAACCAGGAGGATTACCGGCGCATGATCGACGACCTGTGCAATTTCCTCCAGGGACGCACCGAAACGATCGTCACGCGCCTGCAAGCGGAGATGGCCCGCGCCGCCGAAGACTTGAATTTTGAGCGCGCCGCCGCCATCCGCGACCAGATCAACGCCATCGACCGCGTGGTCGAGCGCCAGCGGGTGATCTCTAACGAAAAACTGGACTCGGACGTGATCGCCATGGCGCGCGCCAACGGCGAGGCCTGCGTGCAAATCTTCTTCATCCGCGGAGGCAAGCTGATCGGTCGTGAGTATTTCATCCTCGAAGGCACCCACGACGAAGCCGACTCGCAGATCGTAGGCGAATTCATCAAGCAGTTCTATTCCGAGGCCGCCAACGTCCCCCCGGAAGTGCTGCTGCCCAACGAGATCGACGAAGTCAGGATCATCGAGCAGTGGTTGAACACGCGAACCGGCGGTCAAAAAGTGGAGCTGGTCGTACCGCGCCAGGGCAGCGAGCAGGAGCTGGTGGAAATGGCCACCGAAAACGCCCTGGAAACGCTGGCGGCGCTGAAAGCGCAGTGGGAAGCCGATACCAACAAGCAGCAGGAAGCGCTTGGTGAGCTCCAGAAAGCTTTTGAGCTGGCCGCTCCCCCGAACAAAATCGAGTGCTTCGACATCTCGAACACGCAGGGCACCGCGATGGTCGCCAGCATGGTCGTCTTCGAGCAGGGCACGCCGAGTAAAAAGCATTACCGCCATTTCAACATCCGCTCGGTGATCGGGCCGGACGATTTCGCCAGCATGGAAGAAGTGCTGACCCGCCGCTTCAACCGCTGGGAGGCTTCTCAGGAGGGCAAGTTCGAGCCGGGGAAAAAGCTCGACCCAGCCTTCGCCATCTTGCCTGACCTGCTGATCGTGGACGGGGGCAAAGGTCAACTTGGACGGGCGGTTCAGGTGCTGGAGAAATTCAACTTGATCGAAAAAGTGCCGGTGGTCGGGTTGGCGAAACAGCAGGAAGAGGTTTTCTTGCCCGGACGCAGCCAGTCGATTCTCTTGCCCCGCCACTCCCAAGGGCTCTACCTGCTGCAGCGCATCCGAGACGAGGCGCACCGCTTTGCCATCACCGCCCACCGCAAGCAGCGAACCAAAATGGGCATGGCATCCGTGCTGGATAAAATTCCAGGCATCGGGCCGACGCGCCGGCGCTGGCTGCTCAACCACTTCGGCTCGCTCGAAGCCATCCGCGAGGCCAGCCTCGAAGAGCTCACCGCCGCGCCGGGGATCAACGCGGAACTGGCCCAATCGATCAAAGAGCACCTGGAATAACCCACCTGGCGCGCACTCGTGTGCGTGAATCTCCCCCTCCAGCCGCGTACAATCTGGTTATGCCGGGCGGTTAACGCGCCGATCCAATCTCTCCGCGCGATCGAACGCCAGGCAATTCCCCACAACTGGAGATTCATCATGCAGGCAGAAGCCACCGAGCACCTGGAAAGCAAGCCCTCCTCACCGACATCCTTCCCATCCTATTTCTGGCTGACCGGGTTTGTCCTGGCCTGGGCCGTCGACCTGCTCTTCTGGGGTCACCCCGCCGGCCTTGCCTTTCCCATCTGGATTGGCCTGGGCATTGCCGGCCTGTTTGCCGCCGCGTTTTGGGAGCGCCGCAAGGTGGCCTGGGCCAGTTACCCGCTGGCAGCCGCCGCTCTGGCGCTCTCGCTGACCACATTCCTGCGTTCCGAGCCCTTCAGCATGACGATCACCGGCCTGCTGGCGGTTGCCTCGCTGGGATTGCTGGCCGTCACCCTCACCAACGGATACTGGCTGCTCTACCGCCTGGGCGACCTGCTGCTGGCCGCGCTGCGCCTGTTTGCCGCCGGATTGGTGCGCGCCGGGCAGGCGCTCGCCCGCAAACCCGCCGTCGAGGCGGAAGGCCAGACCCCCTCTACCTGGCACAGGCTGCGCAAAACAGGCTTCCCGATCCTGCGCGGGCTGCTGCTGGCTATCCCCGTCCTGGCGGTGCTGGGTGGGCTGCTCGCCTCCGCCGACCCGGTCTTTGGCCGCCTGTTGGAGAACCTCCTGCGCATCTTCGACCTCGACCGTCTGCCGGAATACATCATCCGTTTTTCGTATGTGATGATCCTGACGTATGCCTTCAGCGGCGTGTTAATTTTCGCCGTCTTCCCCGAGCCCGCCGAACGGCCCAATCCTCTCCAGCCCTGGAAGATGCGCTTCTTAGGCTCGACCGAGGCGGTCATCATCCTGGGGAGCGTGGTGCTGCTGTTTGCCGTTTTCGTCGCGCTGCAACTGCGCTACCTGTTTGGCGGGCAGGCTAACATCACCGAAACTGGCTTCACCTACTCCGATTACGCCCGGCGCGGCTTTTTCGAGCTGGTCTGGGTGGCGGTGCTCAGCCTGGGTCTGTATATCGGTCTGGGAGCGGTCACCCGCCGCGAAACCGCCGCCAGAGAGCGCTCCTTCACCATCCTGTCCATCGCCTTGATGGGCCTGGTGCTGGTCATCCTCGTCTCGGCGTTGCAGCGCCTGCTGCTGTATGAATCGGCTTACGGCTTTACCCGCTTGCGCACCTACACGCATATCTTCATTCCCTGGCTGGCCGTGTTGCTGATCGTCGCCATCCTGCTCCAGGCGGTGGGACGCCAGGGGCACTTCGGGCTGGCGTTGCTCCTGGTTTGCCTGGGTTTTGGCCTGACCTTCACCACGCTCAACGTCGATGCGCTGATCACCCGCCTCAACCTGCAGCGCGCGCGCTCCGGCCTCGAGCTGGACGCCTCCCACCTGTTGGCGCTCTCCAGCGACGCGGTTCCCGAGCTAACCACGGCTTACCAGGACCCATCCTTACCGGCTGCCGACCGGGAAAAGATCGGGGCGGTATTGGCCTGCAAGCAAATTGCCCCAAGCTATTCGACCGACTGGCGCGCTCTGCGCCTGAGCGAGAGCCGGGCGAAGGGTTTGCTCGACGGGCTGGATCTCAGCGCCTATAAAATCGAACCGGACGACCGCTCTCCATATATCGTCTTGGATGGGCAGGAGTTCTATTGCTACGCCGGTTACATGGACTGATTTTGGAGGTGAAGCCCATCAGGCAGGCAGTGTGATCACATCCTCAGGAGGAAGCAGGCGGTTGATCAAGTCGCCCACCAGGGTCATAATCCCGCTGCGAAGCATATCCGGCGACATCAGGCTGGCCTCCAGGGTTTCATTATCCTGGAAACGGTCGGCCTGCTTTTTTGCTCCCGACTGGATGTGCTCGATCACTTCGTGCATTTCATCCCGGTAACAGTCCAGCACGGGCCGGTCCTGTTGCTCGGCCAACAAAATCGACTTGACCGCCAGCCGGCCACTCAAAGCGGCGTTGTCCATGCCCAACACGCGGAAAGGGTCGAGCAGACCAGCCGCATCGCCGGCCAGCAACAGGTTTCCCATCCCCAGGTAAGGGCCGCCCACCAGCTTCGACGCGAAGCCTTCTCTGCGACTGATCTTGCCCATCAACCAGTACTTCTGCTTGATGTAACGGTAAAAGCGATCGATATATTCCTTAGGGGCATGGTCTGCGCCGGTGGCGATCAACCATTCATCGTCCTTCAGGTAAACCGTGGCGAAGGTTTGGGTCGCGAAATCCACATTGTAGAACATGTACACGGTGCGCGGATCGAGCATCGCGCTGCCTTTGAAGTAATAGCACCAGATGCCGCCTTCGGCCTTGGCCGTATAATCCTGGGGACGCAAGATGCGCCGGACGCGCGACATGGCCCCATCCGCCCCAATCAGGTAGCGGGTATGCACCTTGCGCGTTTTGCCGTTGGCCTCCAAAGTCACCGCAAGCGAGGGCGCTTCCTCTTTGAAGCTCTTCAGCACGGTGTCGTCCTGGAAGATGGCCCCTTCTGCTGCCGCCAGCTCGTTCAACCAATGGTCGAACGTGGGTCGCCAAAAATTGAGCAGTTTCATGGAAACCGGGATAAACCGTCCGCTGGGCATGACGATCTGCAACGCATCCAGCTCGTTGCGGCAAACTTTATCCGCTGGAATCTGTGCCCCGATCAATTTCTCGAAATAAGCAAATTGCAGACCCGTGCACACCTTATTGCGTGGCACCTTAGCGCGCTCGACCAACAATGTTTACATCCCGGTCGCAGCCGCAAATCGCGCCGCCACCGACCCGGCAATCCCGCCGCCCACCACAACCACGTCGTATCGTTCCATAACTCGCGCCCTGCTTTACCTGAAGATTTGGAGTAATTGCTCAGCCAGAGGTGCAAGAGGTGGTTTTCTCCTCCACCCGCTGAGAAGTTACGGTTTGGATATTAAAGTATACCGGAATGCTCAGAAAGCAGCGCACTGTAAATCATACGTCGCGATCGTTCCAATATTTGGTTGTTTGCCGACAACGCTCTTATCGCCCCAAACCCAGTGAAAATCGACCGTGTTATAATTTTGCCCAGGGATTAGCCATGAAAATTACGCTTTTGGGCACCAACGGTTGGTTCGACACGCCTACGGGCAGCACGCCTTGTGTCTTGCTTCAAACGGAGCAGTTCGACATCATTTTTGACGCCGGTTACGGTTTTTCCAAAGTCGACCAGCGGGTGGATGGCTCGAAGCCCGTTTATCTCTTCATCAGCCACTTTCACCTGGATCACCTGATCGGCCTTCACACCTTGCCAAAGAGCAATTTCAAGCGCGGTCTGTTCATTTTTAGCCTGCCAGGCGCCACTCAAGCGCTGGATGAGCTCCTGGCGCCGCCTTATTCGATCCCGCTGAGTAACCATCGTTTTCCGGTCAGCGTGCACGAATTGAGCAACGGCAGCCGCCCCGACCTGCCCTTCCGGCTCACTGCCCTGCCATTGGTGCACAGTGGACCATGCCTCGGCTACCGTTTAAGAATCGAAGGCAAAGTGATCACCTACTGCACCGATACCGGCTATTGCAAAAACGCCATCACCCTGGCGCGCAACGCCGACCTGTTCATGACCGAGTGCTCGCTGGCCCCCGGCGAAGAAGCTCACCCCGGCTGGCCGCACCTCGGACCGGCCGATGCGGCCCAAATAGCGCTGGACGCCCAGGCCAGGCGCTTGGTCCTGATCCATTTCGACCCAACCCAGTACCCCACCCTGTCTGCCCGTGATGGCGCAGAGCGGGAGGCCCGGCGCATCTTTGCCGAGAGCTACGCCGGAAAGGATGGGATGGAGTTCGATCTGGGATGACATCCTTTACGACCGACACCGGTGTCGTTTCCGGGCAAAAATCGGGCTGGAGCCTGGTGAAAAAGCTTGGAGAAGGCGATGCCGGTGAAGTTTACCTGGTCGAATCGCTGCTGGAGAACCGGACCGCGATTCTGAAACGGCCGGCGCGCTCTGTGTTTACCGGTGAAGTGCGCCGCCAGGCCGAACAAATCCGCACCGAAGGGCGCATCTTACAGGCTTTGGGCGAGATCCTGCCGCGCCTGCCCGGTGGGAAGGTCAGCGCGCCGGCTTTACTCGACCAGAGCAAAGCCGGAAGTGAGTTTGGCGACCGCTATTTCATCGTCATCGATCGGGCCAGAGGGTTCGACCTGGCGTACCTGGCGCGCACGAGCCGCATGGGCCTGGAAGACGCCAACGGCATCCAATTAACCCCGGTCGAGCGAGCTTACCTGGCTGAAATTGCCCACCAGAAACAGCTACCCGAACGCATCCTGTTCGCCGCGCTCAGCGCAGTGCTGGCAACCTTCGACGCGATTCACCAGGCGGCGGTCGATACCGGCAGCGGCAATGCAGCCGGCATTTTGTGGAACGACGTCAAGCCAGACCACCTCTTTTGGGACCCCCACACAGCCAGCATCACCATCATCGACTGGGGCAACGGGCGGTTCTTAGACGAGGGCGGCGTTTCGCGCGACATGCGCCACACGGCTGCCGGCGACCAGCGCCAGTTCCTGGATGAGATGGGGCGGTTTCTGGCGCAGACCGCGCCAGATTTACTGAATAAATTAGAATGGCCAGAAGTTGGGCATATTTACGAGGACGTTAACCCGCTGGTCAAGCAGTTGCGCGAGCGTGTCGATTCGGCGCTGGCGCAGGCCAATCGATTGCTGCAGGAAACTCGCGCAAAAGAAGCCGAATTGCTCTCGCCAGAACTCGAAAGAGGGCTCGATCTGACTGGCCTGGAGCACATTCACCAGGAAATTGTCTCCCTGGGTGAAATCCCCGATTATGCCGGGGCATTGCGCCTGGTCTCGCAATCTGCGGCAAACCTTGCCGCTGCTGGAGATATGGGCTCTGTGCGCGCCTTGACGGCCTGGGCCGCCGGCTTACCCGGCGCGCCCGCTCAATCCCTGCAACTCCTGGAGCAACTGGCGCACATCACCGCACAGGCTCAAGACGAATCCTATCATGCCCTGATCCTGGCGGTTCAATCGGCTGCGGCGAATGATTGGCTCGAAACGCTCTGGCACATGCTCCAGTCGCTCGAGCGCGCCCCAGAACCGGAATGGTGGAACGATCTCTTGCCCCTGGTTCGCAAGCAGGCCGCGAGCGAAAAAATCGCCAATATCCGTCCCTTGCTGAACCTTCGCCGGCTCCACCTGACCCTGCAAGCCAGTTTACAGAAAATCGATGATCAGCTTGCCCGCTCGCCCAACGGCGACGACCAGGCGCACTACAAGCAGCTCGAAAACCTGGCCGGGAAAATCCGCCAGGTGATCCACGCCTGGGTCCAACTGGAACCGTTGCCGCCTTACTCAACGCTGGCTTACACCGACCTCGAACAGATGATTAACGAGATCGAGCAGTGTCTGCCCAGAGCGGGGGACGAGTTATTGAGCGCATTAGAACCAGCCCGCTCACAGGTGCGCAAGCTTTTGGAAAGCTGGGGTCGCAAGGAATTTATCACCGCCCGGCGTGACCTGCGCCAGACCCTGCTCTTTGACCCCGACCGCCGCCGCTTGCTGCGCGCCGATCAAGCGCTCCAGCTCGCTCCGGATTGGCTGCAGCGATTGCAGAGCGGCCCGCGTCCCGGCGAGAAATTGACCGACTACGTCACCACGCTGGAATACGAAGGGCGCGAACTGCGCAACCAGGTCGGCCCTGCCGGCTGGCTGGATGGCGCGTTGGAAGCGTTGAAAGCCATCCGGCGCGGAACATGGCCTGGCGATTTGCTTGCCGATCAACTCGTCCTGGCTGGCGAGATGCCCTGGTTGCGCCGCTTCGAGCGAGCCGAGACCATCCGGCGCCTCTTTCAGCCCAACCAGCCCAACCTGAACCCACTGCCTTCGATTCAAGGCGTCCGTGAGGCTCGCTTCGGCCCTGAGAGTGAGATCAGCTTTACCGAACCGCTGGATGCCTGGATTCCCGAAGCGCGGGGCTCTTCGGCGCGAGTTTATCTCGGAAATTACCGTTCCGGCAACGGCGAGCAGCGCGAAGCCGCGATCAAAATCATGCGCATGGATAAAGCCGATTATGCCTTGCCCCTCTTCCGTGAAGAAGTGCAGGTGCTCTCCATCATGCGTGACGTTCCCGGCGTGACCCGCATGCTGGAATGCGGCTTTTTGTGGATGGGCGACCCACCGGAGCTTCCCCCCGACCACAACCTGGGCGCGATCCAGGCGATGAAAGGCGAAGCGCTGCGCATCGGCCCCGACGCTGCCGATCAGTATCTCGACTTGCTCGACGCCCGCGTGCGCGAAGGCTGGACACCTTATCTGTTGGTTGAGCGCCGCCAGCGCGAAGACAACCTGCTGCTGTTGTGCGATGCCAGCCTGAACAGGGGCACCTTTTTACCGGTACAGGACCTTTTGTTCATGTCGATCCAGATTTGCGACCTGCTCGAAGCCGCCCACCAGCGCAACGTGGTTTACCGCGATCATAAAATTTTGCATTACTACTGGCTCGCCGAGCAAAACGGCATCTACCTGATCGACTGGAATGTGGCGCGATACCACCCGGAAGGTCTTACGCCCATGGACATTCACATGGATCTCGTCCAGCTCGGCGCGCGCGGACTGCACCACGTCCTCACCGGGCGAACTGCGCCGGGAGCGCTGCCGCTTGGCCCGACCCGCCCCGAGGATATTGAGCATGCCGACGAAAGTTACCACGCCCAGTGGACCTACGACGACCAACGCCTGTCGCCCCAGGTACGGATCATCCTCGAACAGCTCCTGGCCGGCAGCTACATATCCGCCTCTGATCTGAAGGACGATCTCAAGCGGGCCTATATGGAGACCGGCTGAGCACCTGCGCCAGGATCGCTCAAGTGAACATGACTCTGCGCTCTTGTGGTTTAATTACGCAAAGGATTTTCATGGATGGATAACCACGACGACCTTCTCAGCCGGGCTGACCGGCTGCTTGAGCAGGAGCAACCGCCCACCGGCGAGTTGCGCCGGCTATCGGTGGACCTGGACGACCTGATCAACTCGCCCAACTTCCAGCAACTGGATGCCGACGCGCGCAGCCAGGTGCAAAAACGCTTCCAGGAGGTGCGCGCGCGTCTGCGCGGCGGGGAGCAACAGACTGTGCCCTTGCCCGACGCGATGCCACCTCTACCCGAGACCAACCACACCGCGAGCGTGCGCACGCGGGTGGAAGAGCGCCAGCATAACCCTTATGCCCAGGAGTCGATGGAAGAAGCCGAAAAGCTCTTCTATGGCGGGCGCTACGCCGACGCGATTCGCCTGTACGACCAGGTGCTGACCGTCGAGCCAGACTGGGATCGCGCTCGCCAGCACCGCGGTGAAGCCGAAGGCTACCTGCGCACCGGCTACATTCCTGCCGTGGCCTTGCCCGCCGAGGCGGCCAGCGCATTCGGCAAAGCCCAATCCGCCGCCCGCCTCGGGCGCTACCAGGACGCCATGGCGCTGTTGATGCGCGCCCAGAACATCCTCCAGCAGTACGGCATCCAGCGCTGGCAAGAAGGCACCGAGTTCGAGCAAAAACTGCAACAGAACATCGACGCCGAGAACGTCTACAACGAAGGGATGCAGCTTTTCGCCCAAGGCCAGCTCGACGAAGGCATCGATCGGGTGGAAACCGCCGCCCAGGCCACCGGCCTTCCCCGTTACACCGAACGGATGCAGACCATGCTCAAAGAGCGTGATCAAATTCGCCAGAGCATCGAAGCGCTCAACGCCACCGTTCTCGACCCAAAAGAGGTTGCCCAGGCAAAATCATCGCTCGACAGCCTGGTGTTGAAATACGGGCAGAACCCCGTGCTGCAGCAATTGCGCGGGCAGCTGGAAGCAGCCGCCCCACGCATCGCCGCGCCTCTCAAAGACCAGGTGCAATCGCTCAAAACCCAGGCGATGCGAGCGCAGACCATCGAAGCGGCGCGCAACCGTGCCCGCCAGGCGCGCCAGACGATCGACCAGATCCGCGGGCTGGGATACTCCGGCGAGGATCTGGACTCCCTGCAGAATGACGTGGAAAAGAGCCTCACCGAGATCGCCCGCTACGAAGACCAGCTCGACCAGGCGCGCGCCGTGCTGGACGCCAACCGCTCCTGGCCGGCAGCCGCTGCGCGGCTGAGCGCGGATCTTCGCGCCCGCTACCCCAACGACCCCGGCGTGATCGAGCTCAACCGCTCGCTCAGCCCATACAACAACACCATCCTCGGTCTGAAAATTGGCGCCGGCGTGCTGGCGGCTGCGGTCGTGTTCCTGCTCTTATGGTTGGGTGTCAACCAGGTTCGCGCCTACATCATCTCGCTGACCCCCACCGCCACGCCCACTCCCACCGCTACGGCGACCGCCACGCGCACACCCGCGCCCAGCCCAACCGCCACCTATACGCCCCAGCCCACCGAAACCCCCACGATCACCCCCACCCCGTTGACGGCCGTCGTTTCACGGCGGGTTTGGGCGCGCAACGGCTGCTATGAAGAGTTCACCGCCATCGCGCAGATCCCTGAAGGCGGGGTGGTGCGGCTGTTACCGGTTGAGCGCCGTTTCGACACCCTCTCGCGCGAGTGCCTCTTCGTCGAATACGTCGGTGAAACGCGCACCATCAACGGTTGGATCTTGATCGCGGACCTGCAGTGATGGCGAAAATCAAGCCGGTGATACCGGCCAATTCGCCCAATTTTCTGCGACGCGAAGGTCTGGGTGAGTCGCCAGCCGCCTGGGAAGACGGTCTGCGCATCGAGACCGGCCCTGGCAATTTCGAGTGGTGGTACTTCGACGCCCACTTCTCCGATGGCTCGACCGCCGTGGTCGTCTTCAGCACCAAGCCGTTCACCGACCGCAACCGACCATTGACTCCGCTGGTCCAAATGACCGTCACCCGGCCAGATGGCAGCCGGCTGGTCGAAGCCCCGTTCTATCCTCCCGACCAGTTCCACGCCAGCCGCGATGGCTGCGCCGTGCAGATTGGCCCCAACCGCGTCGAAGGCGACCTGCGACGCTACACGTTGCATGTCGAGACGCCCAACCTGGCGGCCGAGCTGGTTTTCACCGGGCTGGTGCCGGCCTGGCGACCCGGGGCTGGAAAGAATTATTACGACGAGCAGGGCAGGCAATACTTCGGCTGGCTGCCTGCCATCCCGTTCGGCAGCGTCGAAGGCAACCTTGTCTACGACGGCAAAACCCACGCCGTCCACGGCAATGGGTATCACGACCACAACTGGGGGAACATAGGCCTGGAAAGGGTGATGGATCACTGGTATTGGGGGCGCCTCCACGTTGGCGAGTTCAGCGCCATTTTCGTGGAGATGACCTCCAGCCGCGCATTCGGCTACCAGAAATTACCCGTTTTCATGCTAGCCCATCGCGACCGCATCCTGACCGGCGATGGCAAGCCGCTTTCTCTGATCCTGTCCGACTTTGTGACCCACTCCGGCGGGAGGTCTTACCCGCGCCAGGTGGATTTTCGCTGGCTGTCCGGCGGCGAGCACGCGCACATCGCCCTTCGCCAACCGCAGATTATCGAGGCGGCCAGCCTGTTGGGATTTTTCCCCGCCTGGAAGCGCCGCCTCTTCCGCTTGTTCGGCAATCCCTACTATTTTCGGTTTCAGGCTGAGCTCGCGCTTTCCGTCGACCTGCAGGGCGTAAAAGCACAAGAACAGGGGCAAGCCATCTACGAATTGATGCTGCTCAAGTGATCCACCTGGAGCCGTACCGGAGGGCATAACCATGAAAACAATCGGCCTGATCGGCGGGTTGAGCGCAGAATCGACCGCCGAGTACTACAAAATTCTCAACCAGATCGTTCGGCAGCGCCTCGGTCCGCTTCACAATGCGCGCTGCTTGATCGTCTCGGTTGATTTCGCCGACTTCGATGCGATGATGCGCGAGGGTCGCTGGGATGACGCAGCGCATGAGCTGGTGGAAGCTGCGCGCAGCCTCGAGCGCGGCGGGGCGGATTTCTTCCTCTTGTGCACCAACACTTTCCATAAACTGGCCGTCCAGATCGCATCCAGCGTGCGCATCCCCTTTCTGCACATCGCAGACGCCGCCGCACAGGCGATCTGCGCCGCCGGTCTGCGGCGGGTTGGCCTGCTCGGCACGCGCTTCACCATGCAAGAAACCTTCTACCGCGCCCGGTTGGCGGAGAAATTCGGCCTGGACGTGCTCATCCCAGACCCCGAACAATGCCATGCGGTGGATCGGATCATCTTCGATGAGCTGGTCAAAGGCGTGATACGCGATGAATCGCGGGAGGTGTACTCGCGCATCTTGCATGACCTGGCGCGGCGTGACGCGCAAGGTGTCCTGTTGGGCTGCACTGAGATCGGCCTGCTGGTCAGCCCGGCGGATAGCCCCGTGCCCCTCTTCGACACCACCCGCTTGCACGCCGAGGCGGCGGTGGATTCCGCGCTGCAGCCCTCTTCGTCCAATATCCCATGAAGCGATTAACTCACCTCACCCGCATTTCACTGTTGTTGGGTTTTTTCTTCGCCCTGGATAAAGGCGTGGCCTTTGTTCGCCAGGTGATCATCGCGCGCCAGTTCGGCCTGTCGCGCGAGCTGGACGCGTTCAATGTCGCCAACAACGTGCCCGACCTGCTCTACGCGTTGATCTCCGGCGGGGCGCTGGCCATGGCGCTCATTCCCGTCCTTTCCGCCACCGTGACCACCCAGAACCGCCGGGCGGCCTGGGACCTGTTTTCCAGCATCCTCAACCTGGTGTTCCTGGTCACAGGCGCCATGTCGTTGGTGGTGGCGATCCTCGCAGGACCCCTCGTCCGCTCGGAAATCGGGGTCGCGCCAGGCTTCGGCCCGGAGCAGCAGCACGTGGTCATCAATTTGATGCGTTTGAACCTGATCGCCACGATGATCTTCTCGGTCTCCGGCCTGGTCATGTCGGGCTTGCAGGCCAACCAGCATTTCTTATTGCCCGCCATGGCGCCCATTTTGTACAACGTCGGGCAAATTTTCGGCGCGCTGGTGCTATCGCCCTCCCAACCGACCACCCTCGCCGGGATCACCTTCCCCGCTTTGGGACTGGGCGTCAACGGCCTGGTCTATGGCGTGATCATCGGCGCTGTGCTGCACCTCGGCATCCAGATCCCGGCTCTCTTTCGCTACCAGTTTCACTGGACGCCCAGGCTTGGCTTGAACACCGCACCTGTTCGCCAGGTGCTGCGCCTGCTCGGTCCGCGCATTATCACCGTCTTCTTCATCCAGCTCATCTTTCTGATCCGCGATAACCTGGCATCGCGCCTGGCTGAAGGTTCGGTCACCTCGTTAACCTATGGCTGGATGCTGCAACAGGTGCCGGAGACGCTGATAGGCACGGCGATTGGCACGGCGATGCTGCCCACGTTGGCCAGCCTGGCTGCCCGCCAGGAGCAGGAAGCCTTTCACGGCACCATCGAGCGCGCCATCCGCGTGTTGGCCGGGTTGACCCTGCCGGTCGCGGCCGTGCTCGGCGCGGGTTTGGGCCCACTGCTGGCCGTCGTGTTCGATTTCGGCGTGGAGGGAACCAATGTCTTACTTTGGACGACCCGTGGTTTCCTGGCCGGGCTGGTCGGCCATTCGTTGATGGAAATAGCCTCACGCTCCTTCTACGCCCGCCAGGACGCCTTAACGCCCATGTTGGCCGGGGCCGCTAACCTGGCTGCGTACATCGCGCTGGGATTGCTCTTGTACCGCCCATTAGGCCCTGCAGGGATCAGCCTGACCGACGCGATCTGTTTCACCCTCCAGGCGCTCGTGTTGCTGGCGATCCTGGCTCGCCGGTTACAACAGCCCTTTCGCCCGGGCAGCTCGGTTCTCCGCGCGCTGCTCGCGGCGGCGGTGGGGGGCGGGGCCGCTTTTCTCATCCAGGGGTTGCCATTCACGCAAAGCAACCCCCTGATCGGCGGTTTGGCGGCCATCGGCGCTGGCGGATTGCTGGCGTTGCCCTTCATCTGGAACGAGCTGCGCCTTTTATTGCGCCTGTAATCAGGTATCGCTATCACTTGCTTGAGTCGAGAGGACGATTAACCCTATATCAGCCGCGCCGGCGAACATTTCCCTGTATCACCAGGACTTACTGCAACGAAAATCGATCCACCAACGTCATTACTTAAGAACTTTATAAGATTTTCATCTCGACAAGAACGCTGCTCAAGTGAGGTATAATTGCCCGCATGCTCGATCCGAACATTGAGAATACACAACCATCAAAACCTGCCGTCGATCCGGAAAAGACCCAAGTCACCCGAGTCAAGTCAACCAATCCGGAAGCAGAAAACACCCAGCCGGTTTTGACACAATCGAATAACCACCCTCCCGCCCAGCCGGAGATGCCCACGGTAACGGCGCTGGCGGAGATGGATCTGGCCGCAGCGGTCGAAGCGGATAACCCCCCGCCGGCGAAAACCGCTCGCATTCGCCGCTGGCCCTGGATCATCGGCGGTATCGTCGTGATCCTTCTGCTGGGCGCTTTGGGCGGCTTCCTTGGTTACCGTGCCGCCGTCCAATTGCGCTCGCAGGTCAGCGCGGAGCAGATCGCCGCGGTCGCCACCGAGCAGTTCATGCTGGGGCTGCAGGAACAGGCCGAAGGGAAATATGACCTGGCGCTGCAGCGCTTCGAATACGTCATCCAGTTAGACCCCGGCTTCCCGGGCGCGCAGGAAAAAATGGCCGAGGTGATGATGGCAATTGCCCTGGCTCAAACGCCGACCGCCACCATCCCGGTCTCGACCCCCACCCTGACACCCACGCCGGATATGCGCGCCGAGGAAGAAATTTTCAATAACGCCCGCCAGTTGTTAGCCAACAAAGAGTGGTTCGCCGCCATCCAGGTGTTGGACACGCTGCGCAACAAGAACCTCACCTACCGAACGGTAGAGGTAGATGGAATGTATTACGTCGCTTTGCGATTCCGTGGGCTGGCGAAGATCAACGCCGGCGCGCTCGAAGAAGGGTTGTACGACCTGGCCCTGGTCGAGCGTTTCGCGGCGCCACTGGATGTCGACGCGGAAGGCCTGCGCACCTGGGCGCGGCTGTATCTGACCGGCGCAGCCTATTGGGGGGCGCGTTGGGATCGGGTGATTTTCTACTTCGCCCAGATTTACCCCTATTACCCCTCCATGAGAGACGCATCGGGTTTGACTGCCCTGGAGCGCTACCGGGTCGCCCTGATGAAATACGGCGACCAGCTCGCTGGTGAAGGGAAATACTGCGAGGCGTCCGAGCAATACCGCCTGTCTTATGAGATCGGCGCCGACCCCGTGCTCGACCCGACGGCGACCGCCATTTACCTGATTTGCAACCCGCCTCAGCCCACCGGGACCACCACGCCCACCTCCACCATCACCCCCACCCTCGACAGCTCAACGCCGTCGCCAACCACGCCGGTGGACACGCCGACTGAAACGCCCTCGCCGACCGAAACGCCCACCCCCTGACGACGCGCCGTGCAAACGACACCCGGCATTTTCCTCACCCTGGCTTACTGGCTGCACATGCTGGCAACGGTAGCCTGGTTGGGTGGGATGGCCGCCCTGGCGCTTTTCGTGCTGCCTGCCGCGAGAAAAAGCCTGGACGCACCAGCCTACAGCGACCTACTTGGGCACATCCAACCGCGCTTGCAACAGGTCGGTTGGATGAGCCTGTTCCTCCTCGGCGCAACCGGCATGTTCCAGATGAGCGCCAGCCCCAATTATCACGGCTTTCTCGCCATCGACAACACGTGGGCAGCCGCCATGCTATCCAAACACGCCGCGGTGCTGGTGATGGTTGGGCTGAGCGCTTACAACACCTGGGGGCTTCTGCCCGCCTTGCGCCGGCTATCGCTGCTGAGGCTGGCGGGTAGACCGCTTCCGGAGAAAGATGCGCAACAGGTTGCCCGTCGTGAAACCTGGCTTTTGCACCTCAACCTTGCCTTGTCGATCATCGTCCTGGCGTTGACCGCCTGGGCGCGGTCAAGCTGAGCCGGATTATTCCTGGTCTTCCTCCAAAGAGAGTGGGACATCCAGCGCAGGGTGATATTCCCACACCTGGCGTTCCGGGAACGCATTAATCACCTGCTGGTTCATTGCGGTTCCACGGTCGATGGTGAAGATAAACTGCGAGGTGTGCAGGGGACTGCTCAAATCCAGCAGCCTGCCGTACTCGACCCAGTAATTGGTGATGTAGACGATCACTAACGTGGGTGGCATGCTTTTCGCCTCGGCGCTGCGAAAGGGCGCCAGGTCAGCCGCGCGCACATCATACAGCCCATACATCATGCCAATTCGCTGCGGAAGGTAAAACAGGAGGTTGCCCGCTACCAGCAATCCCGCCAGCGTCCAGACAACCCAACGTCTCCAGCGCGACCACCTGCCCCCAAACGTTCCCCCAAGCCATGCCAGCCCAGCCGCAGACAGCAGCGCAGCCGCCGGTAATCCCTCAAAATAGTAGCGCGGACCGTAAATCCAGGCCGGGGTCCAGTACAGCAGGTAAATTCCAACCAGCCCGAGCGCAGTGCCGGCAGCCAGCCAAACGCCGAGTCTCCTTCGCCCGGCCCACAGGCCGAACGGCAGCATAATATAAGAGAGGTAAGGCCAGCCGAAGAGGTCGTGGCTGCCCACCCACAGGCTGAAGCGGGTATGGAACCAGGCTTTTGCCAGGGTGTGCCCGGCCGGGTTGATCCCCACGCCAGGGCCAAAACCGACTTTGTCGTAAGGCCACCACAACAGGTAAGGGTTGAGGAAGGCATCCCCGGTCACCGCGTATTGCCAGAGCAAGTACAGCGAAGCGATCAAGCCGGCTAGCAGCACAAACCCCACCAGGCGCAGGCGCACCATGCGAGGACCGCGCGCCAGCAGAACTGCGCCGTGCAACCCGAAAGGCAACGCAACCCCCAAAGCGGTCAACGGCCGGGTGAGCGCCAGCATTCCCATGCACATAGCAGCCGTGAGCAGGCTGACGCCGCGCGGTATGCGCGTCTCGGCGCCGAAGAGGTCCAGCCAGGCCAGGGTAAATCCAAGGGTGAGAAACAGTGACCATCCATGGGAGAGCAGCGAGCCGGCATTCATCAGGAAGAACGGCGAGGTGCAGGTGAGAAAAGCAGCCAACAACCCGACCGGGCGGTTGAACAACCGGCGTCCCAGAAGATACACCAGCCAGACGCTGAAGCCTGCCAACAACGGGTTCACCAGCTCGCGCGTGCCGAGTTTCTCCCCAATCGCCAGGGCTGCCGGCCAACCCAAGGGATATTTGCCAAAGCGCTGGCCCTGGTAATCCACCACAAAAGGCACCAGGAAACACTTTGGGCACACCGGCGTCGGCGTGGTGATTTTACCCGATTCCGCGATCACCCGCGCCTGCCAGGTGAAAGCCATCTCATCTTCGATGTGAGGAATCCGCTCGAAGTAACGCGTCGCCACCCACAGGCTGAGCGCGAAGCCGAGCAATGCCAGGAGCAGGGCAGCGAAGTCAGGCCAGGGCCACCTGGGTGGGTGTGGTCTGGCAGGTTTTTGCGCGTCTCCCTGCTCGCCGGCGATCATTCCATCAGCACCCCGGTCAGATCGTGGGTCATCGCTCCGGTGATGCGCACCGGCACGATCTGGCCTGCCGGAACCTCGGATTCGATGAAGACCATGCCATCGATCTCCGGCGCGTCGTGAGGCGCCCTTCCGACCGAAATACCCTGGTTCGTCCCTTCGACCAGGACGGGTTGAATCTTCCCAACATAAGCCTGGTTTCGCTCCAACGAGATTTTCTCCTGCATCGCAGCCATGCGCTGAAGCCGCTCTTGCTTGACTTCCTCGGGCACCGGGTCGCCCAACGGTTCGCTGGCGGTGCCTTTCTCGAAGGAAAAGGTGAAAATGCCGACGTGGTTGAACCGGATCTCGTTGACGAAGTCGAGCAGCGTCTCAAACTCCTCGTCTGTCTCGCCGGGGTAACCGACGATGAACGTGGTGCGGATCGCCAGGTCTGGAATCGCCGCGCGCATTTTTCCAAGCGTTTGATGCACCCATTCCATATTGGCAGGGCGGCGCATGCGTTTGAGCGTCTGTGGGTGAGCATGCTGGAGGGGTATGTCCAGGTAGGGAACCACCTGGGGCAGCCTCGCCATCACATCGATCAGCCGGTCGGTCACGTATCCGGGATAAGCATAGAGCACGCGCAACCACGGAATTTGCGGCGCTTCGCGCGCGATGCCTTCGAGCAGGTGGGCCAAACCCTCCTTGATCCCCAGGTCGTGCCCATAGTCGGTGGTGTCCTGAGCGATGAGGATCAGCTCCTGCACGCCCATCGCCTGCAACGCGCGCGCCTCGGCAAAGACCACTTCCGGCGGCCGGCTGACAGCCGTCCCTTTGATCAACGGGATGGCGCAGAACGCGCAGGGGCGCCGGCAACCATCTGCCACCTTGAGATAGGCGCTGGCACCCTGGACGGCAGCTCGCAGGACGCCCCTTTCGTCGGTACCGACGGTTGGCGCTTCGGGCAGGTGGTAGAGCGGCTCCGGGTAACGCTGGCCGGGGCGCAGTTGCGTGACCAATTCTACGATATCCATCCAGCGCCGCGTGCCCAAGATCCCGTCGATCCCGGGCACTTCGGCAGCCACTTCCTGGCGATAACGCTCCGTGAGACAGCCCGCCGCCACCAGCAACTGCCCGCGCTTTTTTCGCCGGGCCAGGTCTTTCAGGGTATCGATCGATTCCTGCCGGGCCGGACCGATGAATCCACAAGTGTTGACGATCAACAGGTCGGCTTCCGAGCGTTTCCCGGTGGAACGGAAGCCGGATTGGTTCAGCAGCGCGCCCATCGATTGTGAATCGACTTCATTTTTCGCGCAGCCGAGAGAAACAAGGTAATACTTTTTCGCCATTTCGCACCAATAATTACGGAATCAACGGGGTAACTGTCGGCGTCACCACCGTCGGGGAAGGACCGGGCGTCACCGTGATCTCCGGAGTGGCCGAAGCGGTCGGAGTAGGCAGCGGTGTAGGAGTCACCACACCCGTTTGTGTAAACGTCATGCGCAGCACCTGCCCAGAAGTGCCCAAGCGTCCCAGGTCGCTTTGGTTGAAGAAAATCTGCAAAGCCGCTGCGTTTCCGGTGGTGAGCTCGATGATCTCCGTCCCAGAGAAGGCGTACGCGTTCCCCGGCACGACGCGACCGTTGAATTTGATCTGCCCATCCGCATCCACCCTTAAAAAAGCCCTCTGGCGGGCGACCACATACACCTGGAGGGGATCGGTGTTAATGGGAGCCAGGGTGGCGGTTGCCTCCAGATTGGGAGAGGACGCCAGAACCTCAGAGGTCGGCGCACCTTCTGGAGTATTCTCGCCGGCAGGTTGGCTGGCAGCGGTCTGGTCGATGGTTGGGGAAGGTGTCACCAGCAGCGCCTCGCCCACCGACGGCAGGGTAGGCTGAGCTTCTCCGCTGCGGATCGAGCTGATCCGCGCCGCAGTCCAGATGACGAAGATCAAGAGCACCAGAATTAACCCGCCGCCAAACAAGAGGTCAGGGGTCAGCAGCCTTCGGGCCGTTGAGGCCTGTCGAGCGCCCTTCGTGGAACGCGCGCCGCCAAGAGGGCTCGTTTTCTGGTCCGCCATTCGCTCCAGGCGGCGCATTTGCAGCCCTTCAGCGTACCGCAACAAGAGATTCTCACTGTCCAGGTTAAGAAAGGCGGCATAATTGCTCAACATCCCGCGTCCTTGCACCATGGATGGCAGCTCATCCAGACGACCGCTCTCCATCGCGCGCAGGTAATGCTGGCGGAGGCGCGTATAACGCTCCATATCGGCCAGCGAAAGGCTGAGCGCTTCACGTTGGCGGCGCAATGCATCGCCAATTTCCTTGAAGATCGCCTGCGACCCGATCGGTGAGGGCATTGGCGGTAAAGCGGGTTCATCCCTCTCTTCGTCCACTCCGCTGGTGATTTCGCTGGACTGCAAGGGCGCTTCAGCCAATGTTTCTGCAGGCACAGGCTCGGTCGCATGCGTCGGTTGATCATCGGAAACCATCACAACAGGCTCTGCCGGCTGGTCGGGAGGAGTCACTTCGTACGGGCGCCCTTCCCACTGGGCGACGAGTGCTTCGACCGGCAGATCCAGGAAACTGGCGTAGAGCCGCAGAAAGCCCCGCCCCTGGACCGCCGAGGGCAACGAATCGCGGTCATCCCGTTCCAGGGCTTCCAGGTAATGGCGGCGAATCCGCGTCACCTGTGCCGCTTGATCGAGGGACTGTCCGCGCTCAGTGCGCGCCTGCTTGAGCTTTTCACCGACAGAAAGCGCCATTTGGATTTAAGGGGAGATGCTGACCCTAAAAAATAGACCAGCCGGCTGTCTCCCGTTCCCCCAGACTCGCGGCGGAGGATGTACCGGGACCGGGCGCCGGCCGGTCTACCACACGCATTGTTCTGTAACGCTCAGTCTTGCGCAGCCTCTTCAACGGCGGATTCCACTGCTTCTTCCACAGTCTCATCCACCGGGAGCTCGGGCGCTTCGCCTTCGCGGTGCACGATCACTTTAATTTCGGGAAGCAAGTCGACCGTCAGGCGTACCAACACGGTGAACTCCCCCAGGTTGCGGATCGGCTCGGTCTCGATCTGGTGCCGGTCAATGGATACCCCAACCTTCCTGGTCAATTCCTCGGCGATCATCGCATGGGTGATCGAGCCATACAACTTGCCTGTTTCACCCGCCTTCGTCGGGAAGGTGAGATACACGCCCTGCAGCTTTTCGACCAGGCTGCTCATCTCTTTGTTGAGCTCGCTGCGCTGAACAGCCGCCTTTTGGCGGATCGACTCGACCCGTTTGAGCGCGCCCGGCGTCGCCAGGACGGCCAGGCCCTGCGGAAGCAGGTAATTCCGCCCGTAACCATCCGCCACACGCTTTACATCGCCAGCGCGGCCCAGCTTATACACATCTTTGGTCAGGAGAACTTTCATGAATCAAGCCCTTTCTTGCTTGGAGTGAATTGGTGGGGCGAAGGGTACAACGCCCCAGGCGCGCTGAGTATACCAGCGATTCTGGCAACCGTCAATCGACCTCCCACGGCGGGGTCCCTCGCCCCGATCTCCCTTCCAGCGCCGCGGTGATCGGTTCGCGCAGCTCCGGCAGGCAGTCCGCGGTCGCCGCCAGCAAGCCAAAACAGCCCACAATCATCATGTCACCGAAAGGTGTCGCAAAATACGGGCGCAGGTCAGAGCCAGCCATCAGGCTGCGCCGCGGCCCGGTCACGACCAGGCTCGGATCGGAAGCAATCAAGTCGATCGGAGACCGACCATATACGAGGGCGCCGTGTCCCATTTCGCTAAAAACAGCATCGTGGGTCAGGGTTCCATCTGCCAGCGCGCGGAGCAGGCTTTCCAACCGCGCCCGGTCGATTAAGCCTGTGTGGTGTTCAAAAACGCCTTCAATCCCTTCAGGTCCGAGCCGGAATGCCAGCGTGTGGAAGTTGCCCACATTAGCGATCATCACCCGCTCTAATCCCTGCACATACTCGTCCAGCGTGGCCCCCAGAACAGCGGCTGGGGCTGTGTCCATCACCACCAGCGGAGCATCCACACCCTGCGCGCTGGCTGCCACCGCCTGCAGGCGTGTCAGCATCTGCGGGATCTGCCCGGCCGGGTAGGCAAAGGCGCTCAGGCGGTTCTCAGAACGGATGCGCTGGTCGAGGTAATCGAAGCGGAACTGGCGGTCAGAGACGGCTGGAGGGGCAGCTCCGTGGTCGAAAACCGCCACCGCGATCGCCGACAGGTCATCCAATCCAACCTCAAACGCGGCCAGGCTCCGCTGGATCGCCTCGAAATTGAAATCAGCCATCTCCACCCGCGCATAGTGCGGCAAGAGCGCATTCACTTCATCCATGCTGACCAGGGTTACCCCCATGTCAGCCACCACATCCAGATCGTCGTTCAGGGTGCGCGCCGCTTCGGGTGTGGCAAGCACGGGCAGGTTCGACCGGAGGTGATCTTCCACCGCCCAGGCGCACGGACCGCCTCCCATCATCACCCCATACAGGGCCAATGGTCGCCTGGCGCGGGTGGCCTGGCGGATGCGCTCGCGAACGATCATAGTTGGCGAGGGCAGCACCAACTTGAAGGAGTTTTCGACGTCCAGGCGCGGGTTAAAGAGGAGGATATCCTGCGTGCCTGTGCCGATGTCGACCGTTAAAATTTTCACTTGGGCGCCATCACCGCTTGTGCCGCTTGAGACCATACGCCTGCACGACCGGCATCACCACCAGAATGCCGGTGTTGGGGTCGTCCAGGCGTCCGACCAGTTTCTCGGTCACAGCCAGGACTTTATCGACGATGTCCTGGTTCTCGACAATTGTGAACAAGGTGCGGTTCAACAACTCATCGTGCTCTTCGAGCAGGGATTTCAGGCTGGGGATCAAGGGCACATCCTCGCGCAAAGCGGCATGCTGGCTGATTCGCCCCATTCCCGTTGACGCCAGGATCGTCACACCGCCCACACCTACCGCATCCCAGGCTTCCAAGAGCTGAGTTAATTTCGTTTCATCGTGCAAGACATATAGGATGAAGAACATCAGGCTGTCTCCTTAAGCGATTCACCGGGTTGTGAGCGAAAAGACCAGCGTAACAGCGGCGGCGTGATCAGGGTGGTGACCAGCACCATGGCGACGATCGTGGTGAAAATTTCATTTTGCAGCAAACCCACCTGCAACCCCACGGATGCGACAATCAGACCCACCTCACCCCTGGAAATCATGCCGATTCCGAGCTGCAACGATTCGCGGGAACTGAATCCGCCAAGTCGCGCGCCAATCCCTGCGCCGAACAACTTCCCAATCACTGCCACGACACTGACGATGATCATGATCCACACTGCATTCAGTTCCAGCTCGCGAACATTGACTTGTAGACCAATCCCGACGAAGAATATCGGGACAAAAAAACCGTAAGCCAGCACAATAAAGCCATGTTCGATGCTGCGCTTCTCCGGCGTGCGCCCGTACATCAGGCCGGCGATGAACGATCCGGTGATCGCCGCCATGCCACCGACAATCTCCGCGGCGAGGGCGTAGAACAACATCACCACCACCGCCATCGCCACACTCCCCTGGCTGATCCCAAGATGCGAGACGCGATGGGAGATCCAGGGCAACCCATACAGACCGATGGCCAACGATAAGAGCAGGAAGGCTACCATCTTAAAAATGGTCAGGCCGATCGCCGCCAGACCGCCGCTCCCATCCACCAGCGCAATGAAGGTCGATAAGAGCAAAATGACCAGGATGTCGTCGAACACCGCCGCGCCAAGCAGGCCCAGGCCCACCCGGCTGCGCAGCACGTTCAACTCCATCAACACCTGCGCCGAGATGCTGACACTGGTGGCCCCCAACGTCAGGCCGAGAAAAATAGCATGGTTGTTGGGCATATCCAGCAGAACACCCACCCCCCAGCCCATTCCAACCGGGACCAACACCCCCAACAAACCCGCGAAGGCCGAGACCTTGGTGTTGCGCGCCAGATCGTCCAGCTCCAATTCAAGACCTGCCAGGAACATGAGGAAGAGGACACCAATTTCACCCAATTTATAGATCACCTCGCCCAGATGCGAGTCGGTGATCAAGCCCAGGTGAGTGATATCGACCAGCGAGGGCCCCAAGATCAAACCGGCAATCAATTCTCCGAAAACAGAGGGCTGCCCAATGCGCGTGCTCAGGTAACCGGCGGTTTTCGCAACCAGGATGATTATGCCCAGCATCAAAATCAACTGCAGGAAAGGCGTCATGTATCCTTTGGCAACGCTCAGGGTTAACAGGAAAGATGTCCGAAGTTTATCATAAATTTATCCACTCCCCTGTAACCACCCGATTCAGGTATACTGGTTACAGGACACATCTCTTTGGAGAAACCACTGCATGAGCATTCGCGACGAGCAACAACATTGGGAAGAAAAAATTCTCAAACCGCTGCTCAGTAAGTATCCCGAACGAAAACCCGAATTTAACACCTCCTCTGGCATCCCCCTCCCCCGGCTCTTGACCGGGTACGAGGCGAATTATTGCGAGGAGCTCGGTTTTCCTGGGTTGTATCCTTTTACGCGGGGAGTGCAACCCACGATGTATCGCGGGCGATTCTGGACGATGCGCCAGTACGCCGGGTTCGCCTCAGCCGCCGAATCGAATCGCCGCTATCGCTACCTGCTCAATCACGGGCAAACCGGCCTGTCGGTGGCTTTCGATCTGCCCACGCAGATTGGCTATGATGCAGACGATGCCATGGCGACCGGCGAAGTTGGCAAGGTGGGTGTCTCGATCTCCTCTCTGGAAGACATGGAGCTCCTCTTCAAAGATATCCCCCTCGATCGAGTCTCCACGTCGATGACCATTAACGCCCCGGCTGCCATCTTGCTGGCAATGTACATTGCCGTTGCCAGAAAGCAAGGCATCGAATCATCCAAATTGCGCGGCACGATCCAGAACGACATTTTGAAGGAATACGTGGCGCGCGGCACCTACATCTACCCACCGGCGCCCTCGATGCGCCTGATCACCGACACGTTTGCCTATTGCGCGCAGCACGTTCCATATTGGAATACCATCAGCATTTCGGGTTACCACATCCGCGAAGCAGGGGCTACCGCCGTGCAAGAGGTCGCCTTCACCCTGGCAAACGCCATTGCCTATGTGCAAGCCGCCCTGGACGCCGGCTTGAAAGTTGACGATTTCGCCGCCCAGTTGTCCTTCTTTTTCAATGCCCACAACGATTTTCTCGAGGAGATCGCCAAATTTCGCGCGGCGCGGCGCCTGTGGGCTGAGATCATGCGCGAACGGTTCCAGGCCCAAGATATGCGCTCCTGGATGCTGCGCTTTCATACCCAGACAGCCGGATCGACCCTTACCGCTCAGCAGCCTGAAAATAACGTGGTGCGGGTCACCTTGCAAGCCCTGGCAGCGGTGCTGGGTGGGACCCAGTCGCTGCACACCAACAGTATGGATGAAGCCCTCTGGTTGCCAACCGAAAAATCGGTGCGGGTGGCACTGCGCACCCAGCAGATCATTGCCTACGAGTCGGGGGTCGCCGACACCATCGACCCGTTAGCCGGCTCCTACATCATCGAATACCTGACCAGCGAAATCGTCAACCGCGCTCGCGCTTACATCCAGCGCATCGATGAGATCGGTGGAGCGCGAGAAGCCATCGAGCGCGGCTACATGCAGAACGAAATCCAGCAATCTGCTTACCAGTACCAGCGCGCGGTCGAGAAGCGCGATCAGGTGGTGGTCGGGGTCAACGCATTTCAAGTGGACGAAAACCTGACCCTCGAACGCTTGAAGGTCGACCCGGCTATCGAACAAGGCCAGCGCACGCGCCTCAAGAAATTGCGCGCGAGGCGCGACAGCCAGCGGGTGAGCGAGCTGCTCGCGCGCCTGGATACTGCCGCGCGTGGCAAGGAAAGCCTGATGCCTTTGTTCATCGAATGCGTTTCCGAATACATCACTTTGGGCGAGATCTGCGGCGTGCTCCGCCAGGTATGGGGTGAATACCAACCGGCTTCCTGGATTTGATGGATTACCACACCACACAGGAGTGAAACATGGCAAAGGTCAAGAAAATCAATCACGTGGCGATCGTGGTCGGCGACATCGACCAGGCGCTCTCTTTCTGGCGTGATGGACTCGGCCTGGAATTGCAGCACGTGGAAGATGTGCCCAGCCAGAAAGCGACCGTTGCGTTCTTCCCGGTGGGCGATAGTGAGGTCGAGCTGGTGAAACCCACCAGCGACGACTCCGGGGTGGCCAAATTCCTGGCAGAGCGCGGCGGAGGAATGCACCACCTCTGTTTTGAGGTGGATGACATCCAGGGCAAGCTGGCAGAGCTCAAAGAGAAAGGCGTGCGCTTGATCAATGAGACGCCGCTTGAACTGCCGGGGCGAAAGATGGCTTTCATCCACCCCAAGAGCACCGGCGGCGTGCTGGTGGAGCTTTACGAGATCATTTAAAGGATAAGAAGTCCGCTTGTGATTCTATTTTCTGTAAAATGTGGGGCAAAGCCCACATTTTACAGAAGACATAGTCCCCATTCAAACATGACTCGCCCCGAATTTAATCTTTCATTAGTGCGTTCTGTCGAATAATCCCCCGCCTCCAATGCAGGAGAAACCTGTCGAAAAACAGGCATTTGGGCGCGAACGCGCCCAAATGCCTGTTTTTCGACATCTTCTCCCCTTCACCGTTTCGGGGAAGGGGACGGAGGATGGGGTTCTTCGACATGTATCACTCCGAACATTAAATTCGGGATGATACATGT
>JARKOV010000182.1 GCA_029975965.1 Anaerolinea sp.
TGGCGCGAGCGTTGCGCGTCTTTAACGTTGAGCCGCAGGGCGATTTGCCGGCTGCCTGCCAACGAGCCCTGCATTACGACTGCCCGATTTATCAAGCGGTGCAGCGCGGAGAACAGATCGGATAGATATGGTCAAACGAGCGAACCCCCGCGTGAGGTTGCCCAGGCTGGCCTGGCTGCTGTTGCTCCTCCTGGCAGCCTGCACGGCGCCTACGGTGAATCCAACGGGTAACCCCGGCGAGCCCACGCAAGCCGTCTTGCTGACCCCGAAGGTGTACACAACCAGCGTGCCAAAAGTGGCGGATGCCGCCGGCGAATTCCTGAGCGCCTGGAAAGCGGAAGATTACGATGCCATGTACGAGATGCTGGCGCCGACCAGCCAGGACGCCACCCCCAAGGAGAATTTCATCCAGCGCTACAAAGATATGGCGATCAACACCACGCTGCAATCGCTGGATTTCGAAGTGCTCTCCTCGCTGACCAACCTGTCCAGCGGGCAGGCGGCTTACCGGGTGACCTTCAACACGGCTTTGCTGGGCGAGCTCACCCGCGAGATGAACATGAACCTGACCCTGGTTGAAAACCGGTGGCGGGTGATGTGGGAAGACGGCATGATCATGCCGGAATTGCGCGGCGGCAACCGGCTGGAGTTGGAGTACCGCACGCCTTCGCGCGGCAACATCTACGATTACAAAGGGTACGCCATCGCGGCCACCACCGACGCCGTCGCGCTGGGTATTGTGCCAGGCGACATCGCCGAAGGCACCGAGGGCGCCGTGTTGAGCGAGCTCTCGCGCCTGGCGCAGAAACCTCCCGAGTGGATCAAGGCTCTGTATGGCGACAGCTACCCTGCCTGGTATATCCCGGTGGGCGAAGCGACCCAGGATGAGCTGAATCAGCGCATGGACGTGGTGAAAAACCTGGCCGGATTCCAGTGGCGACCCTTCCGCTCGCGCTATTATTACGATGGCGGGATCGCCCCGCACGTGACCGGCTATGTTTCGTTTCTCCAGCCCGATCAGGTCGAAGATTACCAGCGGCGCGGATACTCGATCGACGCCAAGATTGGGCAGGCCGGGCTGGAAAAATGGGGCGAGAGCTACCTCGCCGGGACGCCGGGGGTGGCGCTGTATGTGACCGATTCGCAGGGCAACGTGGTCACCCGCCTGGGCGCCAAAGATCCGGTTCCCTCGCAATCGCTCTACACCACCATCGATGCGGCACTGCAATTCCAGGCGCAGCGCGCGATCAACGGCTTCACCGGCGCGATCGTCGTGCTGGAACGCGACACCGGGCGCGTGCTGGCGATGGTCTCTTCGCCGGGGTTTGACCCCAACCTGTTCGAACCGCAAAATCTCAACTCCAGCGCGCTGACCGATGTGCTGAACGATTATCGCCAGCCGTTGCTCAACCGCGCCGCGCAGGGGGCCGGCTACCCGCTTGGCTCGGTGTTCAAGATCGTCACCTTGGCGGCGGCGCTCGAGTCGGGCCTTTTTTACCCCGAGGACACCTACGATTGCCAGTACACCTTCACCGACCTGCCCGGTTACACGCTCTACGACTGGACGTACAAGAAAGAGCTGCCTCCCAGTGGGGTGCTGACTCTTCCGGAAAGCCTGATGCGCTCGTGCAACCCGTGGTTTTACCACATCGGATTGGTGCTGGCGCAGAACGGGCAGGCGGCGGAGATTACCCGGATGGCGCGCGCTTTTGGGCTGGGCGTGCCGACGGGCATCGAGCAGGTGGCGGAGAACGCCGGGAACATGCCCGACCCCGAAAGCGACGAAGTGGCCGTGCAGATGGCCATTGGGCAGGGGCAGATGCTGGTCACCCCCTTGCAGGTCGCCAGCATGATCGCCGCGGTGGGCAACGGGGGCACGCTTTACCGGCCGCAGGTGGTCGAGAAAATCGTTGACCCCGATGGCAACCCGGTGTACCAGTTCGAGCCTGAAGTGAAGGGCACGCTGCCCGTCTCGGAGGAGAACCTGCGCTTGATCCAGGATATCTTGCGCCAGGTGGTGGTCAACAGCCGGGGAACCGCGGTGCGCGCCTTCTCCGGGCTGGGTATCCCGGTCTCGGGCAAGACTGGCACCGCGCAGAACGGCACCGACCTCGAGCACGCCTGGTTTGCCGCCTACACCACTGCGGGTCGAGAAGACAAGCCGGATATCGCCGTGGCGGTGATCGCCGAATTCTCCGGCGAAGGCTCCGAGATTGCCGCGCCCATCGCCCGGCGGGTCATTGAAGCCTACTTCCTCGGTCAGCCGCAGCGCGTGTACCCGTGGGAAGCTCGCCTCAACGTCACCCGTACCCCGACGCCTGAAGTGACCGAAACGCCAACCCCTTGAACCAACACGTGAGCCGGGACCCGTTCGTCGAAGGATGGGTGATTCACCTGTCCTCCGGATTTTATTCGGTGCAAACCCCTTCAGGTACGGTGACCTGCCAACTGCGCGGGCGCATCAAGCGCGGGCGCGCCGAGGGCGACATCATCGCCGTGGGCGACCGGGTAAAAATACTGCTCTTGCCAGACGGCAGCGGGGTGATCGAGGAGATCGAGCCGCGCCACAGCGCGCTGGTGCGCCTCGATCCTCGCCCGCAGGGGGAGTATCGCCAGATTTTGCTGGCCAACATCGACCAGGTCGTGCTGGTCTTTGCCTGCGACGATCCGCCGCCACACCTGCGCATGCTCGACCGCTTCCTGGTGATCGCCGAGAAGAACGAGATTCCCGCGCTCATCGTGGCAAATAAGGTCGACCTGGTGGGGATGAAGCGCGCCGAGGAATTGTTTGGCGTGTACGCCCGCCTGGGCTACCCGCTGATCTATGCATCGGTGGTGCAAAAACGCGGCGTGGCCGAGTTGCACCAGCGCCTGGTTGGCAAGATCTCCGGCCTGGCCGGGCCGTCGGGGGTGGGCAAGTCCAGCTTGTTGAACACCATCCAGCCCCAATTGGGCCTGGCGGTGCACGAGGTGAGCGACCTGACATCCAAGGGACGGCATACCACCGCGGTGCGCCGCCTTTTCCCTCTGGTGGATGGCGGTTACGTGGCCGATTTGCCGGGGTTGAAAGCCCTGGCGCTGTGGGACACCGAGCCGGAGGAATTGGACGGCTACTTCCCGGAGCTGCGCGACCTGGTGCAGGACTGCCAGTTCAGCGACTGTACGCATCTTTCCGAGCCGGGCTGCGCGGTGCGGGCGGCGGTGGAGGAGGGGCGCGTGCACGCAGGACGCTACGAATCGTACCTGCGCATGCGCTTTGAAGAATGAATAAACTTGAAACATCTCGAATTCAATGTTCGGGGTGATTCATGTCGAAGAACCCCATCCCCCGTCCCCTTCCCCGGTGAAGGGGAGAAGATGATGAAAAACAGGCAAATGGGTCGCGTTCGCGACCCATTTGCCTGTTTTTCATCAAGTTTCCCCCGCCTTGGGGCGGGGGATTACAGGGGGTGGGGATTATTCGACTCAACGCGCTTATACAAAGGTTAAATTGGGGGCGAGTCATGTTTCTCGGAGCTTGATCCTCAACGTGGTACAATCTCAGCCATGTCGAAACGAATCCTGACGCCCGCCCTTATCTTGCTGGCCGGGCTGCTGCTGGCGGCCTGCCAGGCGATGGGTGGGACGCCCCAACCTGCCCCGACAGGCACAGCAAGCCCGTCCGCGCCGACCGTTGAGCCCAGCCCCACGCCGGTGCCCCCCAAGACCCTGACGGTGTGTTTATCGGAAGAGCCCCAGACGCTGTACATCTATGGGGGTTCCTCGCGCAGCATGTGGAACGTGTTGGAGGCCGTGTACGACGGCCCGTACGACACCCGCCAGTTTTCGACCCAGGCGGTCATCCTCG
>JARKOV010000020.1 GCA_029975965.1 Anaerolinea sp.
CGGGCTGGCCAGTCTGGCCGCCGCGGCTGCCGGGGCTCAGGTCACCCACCTGGACGCCTCGCGCAAAGTGGTCACCTGGGCACATGAAAACCAGCAGCTTTCCAGGCTGCCCGAAACTTCCATCCGCTGGATAGTGGACGATGCGCTCAAGTTTGTGCAGCGCGAAAGCCGCCGCCAGTCGCTGTATGACGGCATCATCCTCGACCCGCCCAAATTCGGGCGCGGTCCCAAGGGCGAGGTGTGGGAGTTTTACAAATTGATTCCCGAATTATTGGATGCCTGCCGTAATGCCCTGACCCCCAGACCGGCTTTTATGGTCATCACCGCTTATGCCGTGAAGGCTTCGTCTCTCACCCTGTACCATGCATTAAAGGAAGCCATGCAGCGGCACAGCGGCAGCGTTCAGGCAGGCGAACTGGTGTTAAACGAAGAAAGCGGCGGAAGGCACCTTTCTACCGCCGTTTATGCCCGCTGGAGCAGCGGTGTTTAGAAATTATTGAGTTATAGATAAGGAGAATTCTCCATGCCGCAACCAATCATTGCCATCATTGGCGCTGGCGTTATGGGTGAAGCCATTCTGGCTGGAATCATCAAAAAAGGCGTTACCGCACCCGATTGCATTCGCGCCGCCGATACGGTCACTGACCGTCTCGAAAAATTGCACAGTGATTATGGTGTGCTGGGTTTCACCGACAACGCAGCCGCCGTGCAACAGGCGCAGGTGGTCATCCTGTCCATCAAACCCCAGCAGATGAAGAAAGTTCTGCCGCATTTGCGTGGCAAAATTGATCCGCAGGCGCTGGTCATTTCCATCGTTGCAGGCATACCTGTGCAGGAGATTGTCAACGGTCTGAACCATCCGCTGGTGGTGCGCGCCATGCCCAACACCCCCGCGCAGATCGGTGAAGGCATCACCATGTGGACCTGCGCCCCCACCGTGTCAGACGAACAACGCGAGCTGGCACGCAGTATCCTGCGCGCCCTGGGGCAGGAAATATTCGACCAGGAAGAAAGTTATCTGGATATGGCCACCGCCCTTTCGGGCACCGGACCCGCCTACGTGTTCCTTTTCATGGAAGCGCTCATTGACGCCGGCGTGCACCTGGGATTTCAGCGCACCACCGCCGAACAACTGGTGCTGCAAACCGTGCGCGGCTCGGTTGATTATTATGCCCAGAAGAAAGACCACCCCGCCCACCTGCGCAACCAGGTCACCTCGCCGGCCGGGACCTCGGCAGCCGCGCTTTACTACCTGGAAAAAGCCGGATTTCGCACTGCCATCTCGCGTGCCATCTGGGCAGCCTATGAGC
>JARKOV010000028.1 GCA_029975965.1 Anaerolinea sp.
GGCGGAAGGGCCTCGTTTGGCAACGTTGTCCCCACACACGTGGGGGTGTTCCTCATTACATCGTCTGGTTCTACCGCTTTCTACAGTTGTCCCCACACACGTGGGGGTGTTCCGAAATGTACGGTTTCACCGGACGAGAGATTGCCGTTGTCCCCACACACGTGGGGGTGTTCCGAACGCCCCTTCTGCCTCACTCACCTCAATGGTGGTTGTCCCCCCACACGTGGGGGTGTTCCTGTCGGTTACGTAGCAGCCTTGACGGCATGCATGCGCGCGCCTTTACCCCTTCCACTCGCGTCGAAACAATCCCGGAAGCAATGAGTGGTTACGCCGATTCGACCCTGCTGACTATGCTGCAACTGGCAGCCTACACCGCTCCCGGCACCTTTGAGCAAGGGTCCGCCTTGACCATCCAGGAGGAAACCCCCGCCTTTGCTTTTTATCCCGAGATGGCCGGCGATCTGACCCTGGCCCGCCAGTGGTCAACCGAGACCGGGCAATTGACTGATGTGTTTTTACGCCTCGATCCGCAGCGGCACTTCCATACAGCTTTTGTTGGTGACACCGGATTTGGTAAATCCATCGCCGCTGAACGCCTGGCCTACGAGACAACCCGCTTTTGGCACTACCGCACCATCGTCCTGGACTTCGGGCAGGGCTGGCGTAAAGCACTGCGCTGGCCTGGCCTGATCTACCGCGAACCAGGTCGCGATGAAGAACACATCGATATCCGCCAGTTGTATCCCGCCTCACCGCGCCCACTGCGCTGGAACATCCTGCAGGTACCGCAGCGCATCGACCCGGCGCGCTATCGCAGCATGATCGCCGAATTATTTGCCAACGCCGGACGAATGGGACCGCGCCAGCTGGGCTTTATGCGCCGCGCGCTGACCGAGATCTACACCCAGGCAGGGGTGTTGACCAGCGATCCCAAGGTGCAGCGTGGGGAGATGGGCAGCTTGCTGAACTTTGCTGAAGTCAACGTAGTCCGGCTGGCGCGCAGTGGGCGATCCCTCCCATTCGATGATGTGGCGGTTGGAACTGCTTTGGAGCGGCTTGATCCACAGGATTTGCAGGCGCTGGCTGTTTATCGCAGCGCTACCCTCAGCGTGGTGAACTGGGTGGAACGGTTACGCTCTTATCAGAAAGAGTTCGAGCGCGACCAGGCTTCTCGCACCAGCCTCGAAGGCGTGCTGCTGCGTTTGGAGCAGTTTGCTGAAGAAACCATGGCCCGC
>JARKOV010000045.1 GCA_029975965.1 Anaerolinea sp.
ACGAGATCGAGAAGGCGCACCCCGAAGCGCACAACATGCTGCTGCAGATCATGGAGGAGGGTCATCTTTCAGACGCCAAGGGGCACAAGGTGGACTTCCGCAACGCGATCATCATCATGACCTCGAACATTGGCGCGGACATGATCAAGCGCCAGACCTCGCTGGGCTTCCAGTTGGCCAAGGATGAGGAGCGCGAAGCCAACCAGGCCTATGAGGAGATGCGCAAGAAACTGCTCGAATCGCTCAAGCGCGTCTTCCGCCCCGAGTTTATCAACCGCCTCGATTCGGTGATCGTCTTCCGCTCGCTGAGCCGCGACGACATCCGCCGCATCGTGAGCATCGAGCTGGACAAGGTGGGCGAACGCTTGATCGAAAGCCAGATCCGCCTGAGCGCCACCGAAGCCGCGCTGGACCAACTGGCTGAAGAGGGTTATGACCCCGAGATGGGCGCTCGCCCGCTGCGTCGGGTGATCCAATACAAGATCGAAGACCGCCTTTCAGACCTGGTGCTGGCGAAGGAGTTCGAAACCGGCGACGAGGTGCTGGTGGATGTCGCCCCGGAGACCAAGGAGATCCTGCTGCGCAAGAAGGAAGTGGATCCGGTAGAACCCGAACCAGAAAAATCGTTCTAAAAAAGGGCGGGGGAACCCGCCCTTTTTTCATTTTAGTGAAGTAAAATGGATATATGCCAGATAAAATGGAACATGAGTATATCAATAACATAACCAATCAACAGGTAAATGAACCAACAAACCTGGATGCTTCTTATACGATTCCATTACCCTTCAATACAACTGAGTCACATGATAAGGTTGAATGGTCGGTGAATTGGCTTGACCAGATAATTCGCGGTGATTGTTTGGATATTCTAAAGCAAATGCCGGACGATTCGGTCGATTTAATTGTGACATCACCTCCGTATGCAGACCAACGCTCAACGACCTATGGAGGGATTAAGCCCGAGGATTATGTAGATTGGTTTCTCCCGAGATCCAAAGAATTTCTTCGTGTTCTCAAACCGACCGGTTCATTTATCTTAAATATTAAAGAACGGGTCGTAAATGGCGAACGTCATACCTATGTGCTTGAATTAATTATCGAGATGCGACGTCAAGGATGGTTATGGACAGAAGAATATATGTGGCACAAGAAAAATTCCCATCCTGGAAAATGGCCAAATCGCTTTCGAGATAACTGGGAAAGATTGCTCCATTTTACGAAAACAAAACAATTCAATATGTATCAGGATGCGGTGATGGTGCCTGTGGGGGACTGGGCGAAAACACGCTTGAAGAATTTATCAGAAACAGATAAAAAACGTGATAACTCTAGAGTTGGGAGTGGATTTGGTAAGAAAATTGCCAATTGGGTCGGGCGAGAAAAAGTGTATCCCTCGAACGTTCTGCACCTCCCTACTGAATGTTATAACAGAAAGCATAGCGCTACTTTTCCGGTGGCTTTACCGGAATGGTTCATTCAGTTATTTACACAACCCGATGATGTAGTGCTCGATCCATTCAACGGCAGTGGGACTACATGCGTTGCGGCTCAACATTTATCACGGCACTATGTTGGAATCGATATTAATCAAGAATATTGTGATGTTGCGCGCGAGCGACTGTCATTGGATAAGAATTAAGAATGGGAAGGGTGGAAAATAGAACCCAAATGAACCAAGTTCTCACCTCAATGAATAATGATGACCTAATTCATTATGTGAATGTCAATATTCAAAATTTTCATAGTCGAAGACTTGATAGGCTCGCTCAATTGACGCTTAGGCATCTCATTCAGAAAAATCCGTACTTGTTTCGTGCAAAAAATGTAACAAAAGCGTCAGATCTTATTGATCAGACTATGAACGCTTTTCTGAGCTCCAGTGAGGAAAAAATTTTCGGTGACTTTCTAGAGGGGCTTGCACTTTTTATTGCTCAAAAAACAACCGTTGACGCACACAAGTCGACGACGTCTGGATTAGACATTGAGTTTACGATGAATGGTATCTATTATGTGGTGTCGGTAAAATCTGGCCCAAATTGGGGGAATTCTAGTCAGCACCGAAAGTTAAAGGATGATTTCATGTCTGCACAGATCAGGTTAAGGCAATCGCAGATTAGGATAAACGTAGTCCCATTATTAGGTATTTGTTATGGAAAGGCAAAATCTGTTTGGACAGATAGTGGCTATCTGAAGCTGGTTGGTCAAAATTTATGGACTCTCATTAGTGGTGATAGAGATTTCTATACAAGAATAATTGAACCGGTCGGCTATCGTGCGAAAGAGCATAATGACCAATACATATTGGAAAAAGACCGTATTGCAAATAAGCTAACCAAAAGCTTTATTGATCGATTCTGCCTCGAAAATGGGGAAATTGATTGGGGAAAATTGGTCAAAGCCAATAGTGGTAATTACGATCTGGATCGTATTCTTGCGAATTGAGTTATGGCAAAGATACAGACCCGTTACGTGTGCCAGAGTTGCGGCAAGGTGGCGCCGCGCATGATGGGACGCTGTCCGCAGTGCGGCAGTTGGAACAGCATGGTCGAAGAAGTGGTCGCCGCGCAGGCGCCGGCTGCCCGGAGCGGCGCTGCGCCAGCCGGCCTGGGCGGGCTCTCTCGCCCGCGCCGGATGGATGAGATCGAGGGCGAGAGCGAGAGCCGGCTGGCGGTGCCGATCGGAGAATTTGCGCGCGTGCTGGGCGGCGGGATCGTGCCGGGCTCGATCGTCCTGGTGGGTGGGGACCCCGGCATCGGCAAATCCACGCTGATGCTGCAAATTGCGCTGGAAATGGCCGCCGCCCGCCGCGTGCTGTATGTCTCGGGCGAGGAGTCGGAGCGGCAGATCAAGATGCGCGCCACGCGCCTGCGCCCGGGAAACGGCCTGCCGCCCGAGCTCTACCTGGTGACCGAGACCAACCTGGAGACGATCTTAGAGCATTCGCGCGCGGTGCAGCCCGAGCTGCTGGTGGTGGACTCGATCCAGACCATGTACCTGGCCGGGATGGACTCATCGGCGGGCTCGGTCTCGCAGGTGCGCGAATGCGCCAGCCGCCTGCGCGACCTGGCCAAGTCGTCGGGGATATCGGTCTTTGTCATCGGGCACGTCACCAAAGAGGGCGTGATCGCCGGGCCGCGCGTGCTGGAGCACATTGTCGACACGGTGCTCTACCTGGAAGGCGACCGCTTCCAGTCCTATCGCCTGCTGCGCTCGGTGAAGAACCGCTTTGGGGCGACCAGCGAGGTGGGCGTGTTCGAGATGCGCGAGCAGGGCATGGCAGAGGTCACCAACCCATCCGAGGCTTTCCTGGCGGAACGGATGATCAACGTGGCCGGCTCCACCATCGCGGTGACGATGGAAGGCACGCGCCCGCTGCTGGTGGAAATTCAGGGGCTGACCAGCCCGACCAGCCTGGGCAACCCGCGCCGCACGCCAAACGGCATCGACATGAACCGCCTGTTGCTGATCACCGCGGTGCTCACTCGCCGGTTGGGGGTGCACCTGGCCGAACAGGACGTGTTCGTCAACGTGGTCGGTGGGTTGCGCGTGACCGAGCCGGCCGCCGACCTGGCGATGGCGGCTGCCATCGCCTCCTCGATGAAGGACTTACCGGTCAAAGCCGACACGGTGTTGATCGGCGAGGTGGGGCTTTCCGGCGAGCTGCGCATGGTGGGGCAGATGAGCGCGCGGCTGCGCGAGGCAGCCAAGCTGGGTTTCCGCCAGGCGATCGTTCCGCGGCGCATCCGCAAGGGCGGCGAACCCTGGCCGGACAGCCTGCAGGTGAGCGAAGCGCGCTCGCTGCGTGAGGCGCTCAGCCTGGCATTGGTGACGGAAAAAGGGCAATAAGTGATAATTGATGAGGGATGAGTGATCGGTCACTCATCCGCTTCTTCGCTTTCGGTACAGCGCGAGCAACGCGAGGAGAACCGCTCCGGCGAGGAGGAGCAGCGCCAGGCCGTAGGCCCAGCGGATTCCAGACAGGTCGGCGACCAGCCCCAAGGTGAGCGGTGCGCTGAAAATCGCCAGCCCGGTGGCCAGGGTGGTGAGGCCACTCGCCTGGTTGGCTGCCTGTGGGACGGCGCTCATCGCCTGGATCATCCCTAGTGGGAAGAGGTTGCCGATGCTCAGTCCGGCGCCAAACAAGCCCAGCACGCGAGCGGGCTGCCAGGGCGCCTGCCAGACGAGCAAAAGGCTCAGTGCGGCCAGCGCCATGGCGGCAAAAAGCAAGCGCAACGGCGCGACGCGGCGCAGCAGGCGGCTGGCGGCAAAGCGCCCGATGACGGCCGCCGCGAAATAAACGCCCATCATCGATACGGACGCCGCGCGGGCAAACCCTGCAATCTTCTCGAGGAAGTCCGCGCTCCAGAAGATCACCGACCACTCCACCGACACCGAAAGGAAGATGACCCCCAGCATAAGCCAGAAGGAAGCGGGCAGGCGGGGGGATGGTCTGTGGTCGGCGCCGGCGGCTCTCGAGGTCGGCACAGGCGCTCTCCAAAAGAGCGCGATCGCCAGGATGACCAGCCCGAGCGCCACCACCGGCGCCGCGCGCCAACCCAACCCAACCACCACCGCGCCACTGGCGAGCAGCGGCGCGATGAAGGAGCCCATCCCGGCGGTGACGTTGGCTTCGCTCAATGCCACCGAGCGCCGGCTGCCATGCTCATCGGCGAGGATGGCCTGGACGATGACCATGCACAGGCTGCCGCACAGGCCGCAGGTGAAGGCGCCGGCGAGGGTGATCCAATTATGCCGGCCAAAGATGAGGGCGAGCAAGCCCAACATCGAGCCGCAGGCCGCGCCCCACAGCACGACGCGCCGGCCGAAGCGGTCGGCGAGCCAGCGCCCGGTCACGCCCGCCAGCACCATGCCGGTGGCATTGAAGCTCATGTACAGGCTGGCCTGCGAGTAGTTGAGCTCGAGCTCGGCGCGCAAGAACGGCACCACCGCAGAGACCAGCGCCTGGAGCATGGTGTGGTAGGTGAGCAGGACATAGCCAAGCCAGGTGGTGCGCGTGCGGGTGAAAGGGATCGACGAGACGGCCATGGGGATACCCGCCCTGATTATAACCGACCGGCCCCGTCCAGACGCCGGCGTTTGCCAACTGCGGAAGCTTGTCGTATACTTACGCGGAGAAGGAACAGGGATTACATGTTGCGTAAACGAATTCAGCTCGCCTTGATCCACGTGGCCGTGGCGATGACCCTGGTGCCGATCAACAGCACGCTCAACCGGGTGATGATTAAAGAGCTGGCCATTTCGGCCACGCTCGTCTCGATTTTGGCCTCTTTACCGTACATTTTCGCGCCGCTCCAGGTGCTGATCGGCTCTTATTCCGACCGGCATCCGATTTTTGGCTGGCGCCGGACGCCGTACATTGCGGCTGGCCTGCTGCTGTGCGTGAGCGGGGTGATCCTGGCGCCGCAGGCGGTTTTCCTCATGGCAGATCAGCCCGTGGTGGGGTTGGTGGTGAGCCTGCTGGTCTTCATGGCCTGGGGGATGGGCTACAACCTGGCCAGCGTGTCGTATCTCTCGCTCGCCTCGGAGCTCTCGGGCGAGAAAGGGCGCTCGCGGACGGTGGGGGTGATGTGGTTCGTGATGATCGTGGGTATCATCCTGACCGCGGCGACGCTGAGCCGTTTATTGCGCGAGTACTCGCCCGATACCTTGAAAATCGCCTTCGAATATGTGGCGCTGGCAGCCCTGGGATTGGGCCTGCTTGGGTTGGTGCGCCTGGAACCGCGCTACGCCGCCGCCGGGGATGAAGCGCTGCTCGCGCAGGACGAATCGCGCACCGACTGGAGGACACTGCTCCGCGGGGTGCTGGCGAACCGCTACGCGCGACATTTCTTCTTCTACCTGGTGATCTTGCTGGCGGCCATCCTCGGTCAGGATGTTCTGCTCGAGCCGTACGGCGGGGAAGCCCTTGGATTGAGCGTGGAGCAGACGACGCGCATCACCTCGATCTGGGGGGTGTGCGTGCTGCTGGCGTTCGTGGTGGCGAACCTGTTCGAGGCGCGTTTTAGCAAGAAATGGGTGGCGCGCGCCGGCGCGCTGACCGCAATCGGCGGATTTGTGCTGATTTCAGGTGGTGGAGTCCTCGAGCAGGTGGCGGTTTTTTACATCGGCGTCGTGTTGCTCGGCCTGGGCACCGGCCTGGCTACCATCTCCAACCTGTCGTTGATGTTCGACATGACCACCGCCCGGGTGGGCATGTTCATGGGCGCATGGGGGGTGGCCAACGCCCTCTCGCGCCTGATCGGCACCCTTTCAGCCGGCGTGCTGCGTGACGTGCTGACGGTGGTGAGCGGGACGAGCCTGTTCGGCTACATCGGCGTCTTCGCCGTGCAGGCCGGGTTACTGGTTGCTTCGCTGATCATGCTGGGGAGGGTGGATGTCGCCCGCTTCCGCCAGGAAGCGCAAAACGGAGCCCAATCGGCGCAAATATCGGTTGTGTAGTTTATTTTCTGTAAAGTGTTGGGCAAAGCCCACAGTTCACAATAAATTTTAAACACACCGCTAATTTCCACGGCGACGTGAGCGAAGGATACGGAAGGCGCAGGAGGTCGTATGTCGATATTGGAATGGGGACCCTTTTCGCGGGTTCGGCGCAACCATGCGCTCGAGCACGCCACCTTGCAGGTCCTGGCTGAGAAAAACCCCAACCTGCGCATGGCCGGGTATTCCGACACCAGCGGGTTCTGGTTGATGGGCGATGCGCCGACCGAGAGCATCTACGCCGCCGTGCAGGAAGCCACCCGGCGGCTTGACAAAGGCGAGCATTCGCTGGCGATCCACCCGAATTGCGGCACCAATTACGTCGCGGCGGGCATCCTGGCAGGCACGGCGGCCTGGCTGGGGATGGCCGGCGTGGGTCGCGGCTTGCGCTCCAAACTGGAGCGCTGGCCCATCGTGGTGTCGCTGGTCACCCTGGCGATGATCTTCGCCCAGCCCCTGGGTCCCATTTTGCAGGCGCGCGTGACCACCGCCCCGGCGTTAAAGGGCATGCGCGCGGTGGGAATCCACCGCCAGCAACGCGGCGACATGCCGGTGCATCACGTGCTGACGCGCTGACCCTTCGCAGGCATGGAAGCGAAACCGGTCGTATACCTGCTCCACGGCGATGACCCATTTGGCATCGAGCGCGCCCTCGACACGATGCTCTCGAAAATGGGTGACCCTGGCATGGCCGAGCTGAATTGCTCGCGGCTGGATGGGCGCGAAGCGAGTGTGGAAATGGTTGCCGGGGTTGCCAACAGCATGCCTTTTCTGGCCGAGCGGCGCATGGTCGTTCTCAAGTATCCCCTGGCGAAAGTCACCAGTGAAGCGGTGCGCGAGCGGTTTCGCGGATTGCTGGATGGGCTGCCGGACTCGACCGCGCTGGTGCTGGTTTGCGAAGATTCTTTCGAGCGGGGCGACTGGAAAACTTTGCGCAAAGATCACTGGCTGCTGCGTTGGATGCGAGAAGCCGGCTCGCGCGCCTATTACCTGGAGTGCAAGCTCCCCGACCTTTCGCGCATGGTGCGCTGGATTCGCGATGAGGCGACGGCCCAGGGGGGAACTTTCAGCCAGGAGGCGGCGGCGGCACTGGTGGATCATGTTGGCAACGACACCCGCACGGCCAGCCTGGAAATCGAAAAACTGTTGCTGTATGTTGACCGTCGCAGGGCTGTCGAGGCGCAGGACGTCGAGGAGTTGACCGTGCGGACATTGCAGGCGGACATTTTTGCGATGGTGGATGCGCTCTCCGCCGGGAACGCGGCGCTGGCACTAAACTTGCTACACAGGTTGATGGAAGAGGAAGACGAGCTCAACCTGTTTGGCATGATCATCCGCCAGTTCCGCCTGTTATTGGTCGGGCGAGAGATGCTCGAAGAGGGAAGAAGCTCCACCGATTTTGCCCGCGGGATGGCGCGCAATGAGTTCGTGGCACGCAAGACGATGGAGCAGGCTCGCCGGTTCACTCTCGACCGCCTGGAAGTTGTTTATCACCGCTTGCTCGCGATCGATGAAGGGGTCAAAACCGGGAAGACCAGCCTGCCGGTTGCCCTGGATGCCCTGGTGGTGGATCTGGCCCGGTGAGCCAGCAGGATTAACCGATCTTCCTCGTGTTTACCCAATTTTATCCGTGCTTTCCGCGTTGAGATGACGGGGTCAGGACGCACCTGGAGGATGGAATGAAACGTTTATTGCTTCTGGCGTTCCTCGCTGTGTTGGCGATTGGGGTGGTGTTCGTAGAAGTTGTGCGGCGGGTTGAGGCGCAAAGCGGGACTCCAACACCGGAGGTGGACCAGGCGCTGCGCGAGGCGGTGCAGCTTGAGATCAATGCCAACCAGGCGCATATCCTGGGCTTCCTGATCAACGAAATCGAGATCAACCACATCATTTACTCGCAAGATGGGCGCACGGCGCTGGTCTGGTTGCAGCAGCGCGACCCCGAGACGGGGGATGTGGTCGGGCGCGAGCCGGGCCTGGCGATCGCGCGCAACAGCAACGGCTTACTGAGCAAAGCCGCCGACTGGGAAGTGACGATCCAGACTGCCGCCGATTTCAGCGCGCAGGTGCAGTCTTTGCCCGGCGAGCTGCAATCGAGCGAGCTGATCGAGCGGTATGCGGATACGAAGGAAGTGGCGCCGCATGCCGTGCAGACTTTCACCGGCTATAAATTGCCCTGGTCGACCGCCTTGAATATCAAGATCACCGGCAGCGTCGGGCACTTCCTGGATTACGGTTCCTGCGCGGAAGTCTCCTGCCGCTATGCGTACGATTTCTGGAACCCGGACGCCAGCAACCGCATGTTCCCGCTGCTGGCTTCGAAGGGCGGGGTGGTGTGGGCGTACAAAGAGACCTGCCCCAACAACGATACGAACTGTACCAACTACCTGGTGTTGAGGGATGAAAGCACCAGCCCGGTCACCTACCAGCTTTACTACCACCTGGCTTACCGCAGCGTCCCCGACCATTTTGTGTCCGGGCAGACTTATGTCCAGCAGGGTGAGTATATCGGCAACGTGGATGACACCGGCTACAGCACCGACCATCACCTGCACTTTCACGTGTACGCCACGCCCACCAACGCCGCGTACTCCTGGGGGAACTCGGTGCGCATCCTGTTCAGCGACGTGAACTTCAACGGCGGTGAGCCGCGCACCTGCGCCGAGACAATCAACCATCCCGGTTACGGGACGGAATGCTCGGTTGGACCGGACGGGAAAAAGGGCACCGGTGATGACAACTACCTCACTTCGGGCAACACGGCGGCTTACCCGCCGAAAGGCGCGCTGAACACGCCGGCAGCCTGGTCGACGGTGACTTCGCGCACGGTCAATGTGAGCGGCACAGCCAGCGACAACCTGGGGATCACCAAGGTTCAAATCCTGCTCAACACCGACGGCACCTGGAAGGTGGTCGACACGGCCAACTATGCCAACGGGACCTTCAGCAAAGACCTCGACCTGTGCTCGTTGAACGTGCCCGACGGGCCGCTCGGCCTGGCGGTGCGCATCTTCGATGTGGAAGGCAACTGGGTGGGGCGCTATACCGGAATGCGCCAGATCTTTAAGAACTATTCCTGCGCCAGCGGTGGGACGCCGCCGCCTGTTCCGGCCTGCTCCCCTTCGGCAGGGCAGGTGGGCGTGTATGCCAACCCAGACCTGGGCGGCGCGTGCCTCAAGCTCAACCCGGGCCAGGTGAACGCCGGCGCGCTCAACTCGTTGAACAACAATATTGCCTCGATCCAGGTCAGCAGCGGGACATGTGCCACGCTTTACGATCGGGATAACGCCGACCCGTTGGGACGCACCGAAACGTTCAACGCCACCGATTACAACCTTGCCGATAACCGGATTGGGCCGGATACGGCTTCCTCCATCCTGGTCGAGCCATGTTCGAACCTGGTAGATGAGCCTTTCCTGACCTTCCCTGGCAACCTGGTGGACACCGACGGCAACTCGCGCTCGCTGCCAAACCCGGCCGGGCCGAGCAGCGTCGATTCGCTGGTGCTGTCTTGGAGCGGTGGAACCGGAGCGAGTGGTTTTACCTCCAGCCTGACGCGCAACGGTACGCTGTACAAAAGCATGAGCCAGGCCAACACCCACACCTGGTCCGTGGGGACGCTGCCGGCGGGGAATTACACCTGGGTGGTGACGGCGCAAGGCAGCGGATCGACCAACAGCACCGACCTGGCGTTCACGGTCGGCAATGCCACGCTGCCCGCGTCCGCCACCGTCGCTGCGCCACTCAACTACGACGCGGAAGGCGGGGCGGCAGGTTGGAGCGGCAGCGGCCTGTGGAAGCTGGATACGCTCGACCGACCGCTGCGTGGGGCGACCAGGGCCTGGATGTTCTCGACCGGAACCAACTTCGCTGACGCCACCTACCAGGCGGGCGACCTGACCTCGCCGCCGATCACCCTGCCGGGCGGAACATCTTACCTGCGTTTTCGCCACTTCAGCGACGTGGAGGGCATCGCCTACGATACCCAGCGCCTGGCTACCGCGCATTGGGACCAACGCCGGGTGCAGATTTCGACCGACAACGGGGTTACTTTCACGGATCTCTACCAGTTGAGCGAAGATACACAGGGCATCATCTGGCAAGACAGCCCGGTGATCAGCCTGGCAGCCTACAGCGGCAAGACCATCCGCCTGCGCTTTCATTTCAGCCGCATCGACACCATGAACAACAGCGGGCTGGGTTGGGCGATCGACGACGTGCGCATCGACGGCACCGCTCCTGAAAGCTGCACAGACAACGACAACGCCCCCGGCAACGCCCAGGCGCTGACGATCAACGGCGCGGCGGCCAACGGTGTGATCTGCCCGGCAGGCGATACGGATTATTATTCCTTCAGCGGAACGGCGGGCTCTTCGCTGCGCATCGACCTGGACGCCAAATCGCTCAACGCCAACAACCCGTTGGATTCCTTTATTGCGTTGCTCGACTCCAACGGCAGGGACGTGTTGGCGCTCAACGACGACGAGCGCCCACCCAGCGATCCCAACCCGTTGCAGGATTCGCTGCTCAACGTCGCGTTGCAGCGCACCGGCACGTACTATGTGCGCGTGCGCGCCTGGGAACACCCGGGTGGGGGCAGCAGCGCGATGACCTACCGGCTGAGCGTGACGCAAAATTTGCCCGTCGCGCCGGCCTCGGTGACGATGACCCAGCCCTCCGACCCGCAAAAGCTGCCGATCATCCCCTTCATCGTGGAGGCGGCGGTGCAGGACAGCGCGAACGGAGGCGGAATCCGGCAGGTGGATTTCTTCTGGCACAGCCCCGACTGGGAGAACACCGGCTGGGTGAAGTTCGCCACCGACACCAACGGCAGCGACGGCTGGTGGGGTATTTTCAACCCCACCCAAGACACGACCGGCAGCGCTTTTTACATCCTGGCGACCAACAATGTGGGCGGCAGCAAGGGCACCTTGATCGCCAACTTGAAACCCGACCTGACCGCGCCGAACAGCGCGATGAACGGCCTGGCCTCGCCTTCCAACAGCACGGCGGTGTTGTTGACCTGGACGGCGCTGGATTTGCAGGACGACATCCATTACTTCGAGGTGCAATACAGGTTCAACAGCGGGTCGTGGACGACGTGGGATCAGAAACCCGGCAAGACGGCTCGCTCAGCCTGGTTTGTCGGGCAGCCGGGTGCATACCAGTTCCGCATGCGTGCGGTGGACCTGGCCGGCAACCAGGAGGCTTACCCGAGCGCAGCCGAGGCCAGCGTGACGATCAACGCGACCTGCAGCGGAGACGCTCTGGAAGCAGATGACAGCCGCGCCGCGGCGAAAGTCCAGGGATTCAACAGCAGCGTGACGCACAGCCTGTGCCAGAACGACGTGGACTGGATCAAGTTCGACGCCCAGGCCGGTCAGGAGGTGATGATTCTGCTGGCATCGAAGGGTGGTGGGGCGACGCCCAGCGCGAAACTGAGCAACAGCTCTGGTACGCAGCAGTACCTGGATTTCAGCGCAGCGGCGATCGGCGGGAGTGTGACCGCCCGCTGGACCGCGCCGGCGAATGGAACCTACTATCTCGAGGTGAAATCGAAGGACGCGGCGATCTGGGGCACCGATGCGCGCTACCTGGTCTACATTGGCAAGCCCAACATAATATTCGGTCCGATTATCAACCGGTAGCGAGCGCAACCAGCAAACATACCTTGGGCAAATTAATTTGCTGTAAAATGCGGGCTTCGACCACAATTTACAGCAGAATTGACCCCCAATCATCCCGTGGGGCTGTTCAGACAGAACGTCTGGACAGCCCCTCGCTTTTACAGCTCCATTGTGCCCTGGCTGACCATCACCGAGGCGCCGCCGACGCGGATTTCACTCACCTGACCGTCGCGCAAGTCGGCTTCGACCTCCAGCAAGCTGGGCCGGCCCATCTCGAAGCCCTGCTCGACCACCCAGTGCAGCATCCCGGAGGATTGGGCAGCGCGCGCGCCAAGGTAACCGGCCAGCGCCGTGGCGGCTGCGCCGGTGGCGGGGTCTTCGGCGATGCCGAGGGCGGGCGCAAACATGCGCGCTCGGAGGTCCGAGCCGGGCAGCTCAGGGTCGAAGCAGAACAAGAAGGACTCTTTCGCCCACCAGTTGCCCAGCAGGCGGCTGTAGCGCTCTGGGTTGACGCGCACGCGCGCCAACGCGGCGCGGTCGCGCAGGGGGACGAAGAGAAACGGCACCCCGCACGAGACGGCCTGCGGGGCGTATTCGCCTTCCAGCAGGTCGGTCGGGTCGAGGGATAACGCGCCGGCGAGGTCGGCAGCAAGCGGGGGCGGTGGGCCAAATTCCGGCAGGCGAGCGGCGGTCAACTGGCTGAAGACCGGCTTGCCACCCTCGGCGCGAATCGACACCGGCACCGGCCCAACGCCCTCCTCGAACACGATGCGGGTCATGTCGCCGTCGAGTGCAATCTCCCCGATGGTCGCCAGGATGAAAGCGGTGCCGACGGTGGGGTGACCGGCGAAGGGCATCTCGGCGCTGGGGGTGAAGATGCGCAGGCGGCGGGTGTGGGCGGGATTGCCGGGCGGCAGGACGAACACCGTCTCGGAATAATTGAACTCGCGGGCGATGGCCCGCATGCTTTCGGCGGTTAACCCGCGCGCATCCGGCAAGACAGCCAAGGGGTTGCCGCCAAAGCGGCGATGGGTGAACACATCGGCGGTGTAGAAAGCATAACGGGGCATGGGTTTATTCGCCTTTCTCGAACCATTCGGTGACTTCGGCAATCCAGCCTTCGCGACCGTCGCCGGTGATCGCCCGCCACCAGTTGTACCCTTCAGCCAGCAGGGGGCCTTCACGCAGGGTGAGCGAGTCGCCTTCGCTCAATTGGGAGCGGATCGAGCCGCCCAGGGCGGGGCGATCGCGCAGGTTGAGCCCGTCGCCGGCCTCGGTCACCCGCAGGATGGCGTCCACCTCAAACAATCCGCCGGGAATCCCCCAAAGCTGGATTTGTCCGTCGCTCGAGCCGACCGCCAACAGACGGCTGTCTGGGCTGAACGCTAGCGCGGAAATCAAGCCCGGCTGGATGGCCGGATCGGCGGCGAGGTGATGCCGGAACGCGCCGTCTTGCAGCCGGTAAAGACGCACCCCCGCTCCGTCCTGCTGGGCAGGGTCCGCGAGGGCCAGCAGGCGCCGATCCGGCGAAAAGGCAACCGCCGGGCAACCGGGCAGCCCGGAGGAACAAACCTGCACGGCGAGGATTTCCCGGACATCCGAGAGCCGCCAGCCGCGCAACGCGCCGCTCTTGTCGTATGCGTACAGCTCCTGGTCGTTGGGAGTGAACGCCAGGCTGGTGATCACGCCGCCCTGGCTGGAGACCTGCTTGTCATCGTCACCGCTGGCGGCCTTCCAAAGCCACAGCGTTCCATCCAGCCCGGCGGATGCGATCCGTTCGCCGCGGTGGTCGACCGCCAGCGCGCTGATCTCCAGCGCCTGAGCGGGCACCCGCCAGGTTTCGGCGGGCTGGCCGGGTTGCCAGGTCGCCAGGCTGCCCTCCCCGCGGTAACCGAAAGCCAGCCAGCCCTGCGATGCGTATGCCAGGGTCAACGGCAGCGCCTCGCGCTCGGGAGGAGAATCGATGAGCTGCCCACGGGATGCGTCCCACACCCGCAGCGGACCGTTGCCGGTGGCAGCTACCCGGACGCCGTCGGCTGAAACGACCAGCGCCTGGAGGTCGCTGTAGCCGCTGTCGAGGATCAGGTCGGGAATGGCGGAAGCCAGGTTCCAGAGGTAGATGGGTGTGGACCGAGGGCTGTCCCCGGTCGAGGATGCCAGCGCAAAAGCCAGACGATTGTGGTCGGGGAAGAAATGCAGGCGGGAGATCGAGGCGACCGGCCCCGGGCGAAACGCCACGAGCAACTCCAGGGAAGCGAGGTTGGCAGGGGTAATCACCGCCAGGTCGCGGCGCTCCAGCTCGGCGGGGAGTTTTGACAGCGGAGCGGTCGGGTTCTCCAGGCCTGGCGGGGTGGGCGACTGGGGCGGACCGGCGGTGCGGGTAGGCGGGACGGTGGTCACGCCGGGCGAGGGGCTTGCCGGGAGGTCGATGGTGGCAGGGGCGGTCGGAATAGGGGGGGTAGCAGTCGGCGGAAAGACGGACGTGGCCTGGCCACAGGCGGCAAGGAGCAGGAGCGCAGAGAGGAATAAGCAGGCTAATCTCATAAGCGAATGCGAGGCGGGAGGTGACCCAGGCAATTGTAACGTATTTTCTGGGGTGATATGGAAAATATGAAGATAAGGGTGGGGGGAACCGCCCTCTTCCCGCGCTGTCGAAATCGTTGAAAATCGCCGACCGTTGGAGCGGAATAAGGGAGCTTTCCCGATGGCCGGGTCTCTACTTTTCCTGGTAACCGAGCAGCGCCACCTGGATGCCCTGATCGAACAGGCGGGGCGCCGCGCCGGGGCCTGGGCGGGCCACCTGCCCGAGGGTATAAGCCCCGACCACCGGGATGCTGCCCAACGCTTCTTGAGCGGCCTGGGCGATATCGCCGCTATGGATGCCAAATAATTGCTGCCAGGCCACATCGACGAACAGCATCCCGATCAGCGCATGGGCTGATTCCAGACCGCGGACAGCCTGAAGCGCAGCCTGTTCCACCGCCTGCAGGCAGGCAGCAGGGTCACCCAGCATAAGCTGGGCAGGCACGTCGACCGGAACAGGCGCGTTCATCCGCAGGCTGCCGTCAGCTTCGATGCGCAATGGAGCAAACAGGCGCAATTCGGGGCTGCCGGGATAGGCGGGGATGCCAAAAGGATAGAGGCGGGCCAGCTCGTTGAGCGGTGGGTAAGCCCATTCGCGAGGGGTGCGACCGAAAGTGCGCGCATAAAAATCGACCGCAGGCGCGCCGTCGATGGACTGGACAAGATTACCCGCGGCGCGGGAAAAACGCACCTGCAGGCCGGTATCGCGCCAGCCGTGGCCGGTTGCAGTCGATAGGCGGAAGCGACCGCCAAGCGCCAGGGTGGCCAGACCGCCAAAACCGGCCTGAGTCCTGGCGAAAAGCCCGGTTTTGCCGCCGCGGTAGCCGCCGGAGGCGAGACACCCGCCGATTTGGGCGGGCAAATCGGCCAACCCCGCGCACAACGGGGTCAGGTCGCCGTTGACGCCATCCGCAGTGAGCATAATGGCCTGGGGCAAGACGAGATCGCTGCGGAGAGTGCGCACCACCTGGCGAGCGGTCTCCTGGCTGTCGGCGCTGAAACCCGGCCACCAATGAGACTGCGCCTTGAGGTCGCTGCCGGCTACGAGGACGACCACCACCGCGCGCGGGCGCTCGAGGTCGCCTGCCAATGGGCGGGTGGTGCTCAAACCCCAGAGGGGAGTGTCGCCCAACAAGGCCGAGAGGCCGGTTAACGCGTCGGCGACCTCGAATTCCTCGGCGACGAAGGCAATTGCCAGCGCCGGACGGAGGACGCCAAGCTGGTCGAGAGCTTTTTGAGTGCCCTGCATGGCGGCGCTGCGCCCGTCCAATCCCTCGCCGATGCCGTAGACTGCCAGATGCGCCAATCGATCCTCCGATGATGCCGAATCACTGCGCCGAGACCGGCACGGTAAAATGGAACGTGGTTCCCTTGCGGAATTCGCTTTCGAACCAGATTTTGCCGCCCTGCATCTCCACCAGGCTGCGCGTGATGTTCAACCCCAGGCCGGTGCCCGGAGCCTCGCGCGACTTGGGGTCTTCGGAGCGGAAGAATTTCTGGAAGATCTTCTTCTGATCCTCTTCGCTGATGCCGATGCCGTTATCCGCGACCGACACGTGGATTACCTCGGCCGCGCCTTGCGCATCCCAGCGGTTGGCGCAGCGCTCGGCAGAAACCACGATCTTGCCTTCCGCCGGGGTATATTTGTGGGCGTTGCTGACCAGGTTGACCAGCACCTGCTCGAAGCGCGTGCGGTCGGCCCAGGCGGCGGGGAGATCGGCAGGCAGTTGCAGGGTGAGCTCTTGCTTCTTCTCGTCGATTTGGCGGCGGGTGGAGCGGACGACGCTCTCGATCACCTCGGGCACGCTGATGGCCTTGAAGTCCAGGCGCAGACGCCCCACCTCGATCTTCGACAGGTCGTTGAGGTCGGAGACCAGGGTGTTCATGCGCTCGATATTGGCGCGAATGGTGTTGAGGAAGTTCGTTTGCGGCTCGGTCACCGGGCCGACTGCGCCGGCGGAGAGCAGCTCGGTATAGCCCTTGACCGAGGTCATGGGGTTTTTCAATTCGTGGGCGACGAACGAGACGAACTCGCTCTTCGCCAGGTTGGCGCTCTGCACCGCGCTGTAGAGCTGAGCATTGAAGATGGCGATCGAGGCGTGGTCGCTGAGGCGGGCGAGGAAGTTGAGCGTCTCTTCGGAGGCGGGCTCGGGCGTCTCGCTTTCGAGCAGGAGCAGGCCGATCGGCGCCGATTCACGCCGGATGGGCAGGATGACCTGGCTGGCTGCCGATTTGAGCAGCACCTGCCCGCCGGCTTGCTCCGGCAGGCTGCGCCGCACCGGCGTGGCCTCCTCGAGCGCCTCGCGCAAGCCGAAGCGGTCGACGGGCAGCAAACCGTCGGCGTGGGCGTCCAATTCATCGGAATAACCCTCGGAGGCCATCACTTTGAGGCCGTTTTCTTCCATCACGCCGATCAAGCCGGCCTGGGCATGCGACTGGCGCATGGCCCACTCGAGGGTGATGCGCATGGCGCGGGTGGTATCGAGGCTGGTGTTGAGCTCGCGGTCGATGCGCTGCATCACCGACAGCTCTTCCACGCGGGCGGCCAACGCCTGGTCGGTCATCGTGTACAGGCGCGCATTTTCGATGGCGACCGCGGATTGCGCGGCGAAGGCCGAGAGCAAATCCTGGTCGTCCTGGGTAAAGGGCGAGCCGTCGCGCTTGTTGATCACCTCGATGACGCCGATGACCCGGTCTTTGACCAGCAAGGGAATGACCAGCAGGGCACGGGTGACGAAACCGGTGGCCTGGTCGGTCTTGGAGTACCACGCCGATGATTGGGTCACGTCGTTGACGATGATCGGCTGGCGGGTGACGACCGATTTCCCCACCACGCCGCTGCCGGGGGCCATGCGCCGGTTGAGCAGGTCGTTGGCGACCGGGCTGACCACCACGCGAAAAACGAGCTCCTGGGTGGTCTCATCCACCAGAAGCAGGCTGCCCGCCTCGCAGATGAGGATATCCACCGCGCTCTGCAAGATGTTCATCAACAGCGGCTCGAGCTCGAGAGTGGAGGTGAGCTGGCGGGTCATCTCGTTGAGGGTGGTCAGTTGGAGCGCGCGGCGCTCGGTTTCCTGCAGCAGGCGGGCCTTGACGATCGCGCCGGCGACCTGGTCGGCGATCGATTGGGCGAGCACCTGCTGGTCGGCGGTGTAGACGATGCGCGGGTCGCGACTGCCCAGGCTGAGGGCGCCGATTGTCTCCGCGCCGGCGCTGAGCGGTACGGCCATCCAGGCGTACAGGTTGGGGCGCGGCGCGGCGATTCCCAGGCGCTGGCATTCGCGGTTGTAATCGTCGGTGCGGATCGGGCGCCCCTGGCGGATCACCTCCAGCTCGAGAGCCTCGCCGGTTGGCACGGGGCGGTTTTCATACTGGCTGAGGCGCTCGTCGTTTTCCAGGTAGAAGGCAAACTGGCTGGTATCCTGGGCGCGGTCATAGAGCATGATGTGAAATTCGTTGGATGGGATGACCTGGGTGGCCTGGGCGTAAATCAGCTCGAGCAGGTCGTCCATCGAGAGGGTGATGTTGACCCCCTGAGCCACGCGCGCCAGCACGTTCATCTGCTCGATGCGGTTTTCCATGGTGGCCAGCACCTGAGCGCGCTCGATGGCCAACGCGGCCTGGTCGCACAGCGACTCGAGGAAATCCAGCTCCCGCGAAGTATAGGCTTCGCCCGAAACGCGATCACCGAGCGCCACCCATCCGTTGAGCCGCTCGCGACCAGGCAGCGGGATGAACGAGCTCGCTCCGAGCAGGGTGAGACGCGACTTCTCGGCCTGGAAGAATGGCGGCAGGGATTCCAGGTCGCCCAGGCTGAGGGCAACATCTTGAGCCGAAAGGGCCTGAACGAGCGGGCTGGCGCTGTTGAAACGCACATCGCTGGTCGTCTGGCGGTCGCGCCCGGCGGTGGCGATGTAGGTGTCGGAGAGCGCGTCGAGGATGAAGATGTGCAGGCGGTTGGGCATCAGGGTGGCGTCGATGTACTGGCGCAGCACTTTGAGGATGTCGTTCAGGTCCACCACGCGGGTTAAATCGCCGCTGAAGGTGCGCAAGCGCTCCTGGTAAGCCTGCTCGCCGCGGAAGAACACCGCGTCGATCGAGCGCTGCAGCCCTTCCCGCGCCGGCTGGATGGCGAGGGCGAGGATGAAGAAAACCAGCCCAAGCAACACGGGGTTGGCAGGCGAGATGACTCGCCCGGAGAGCAGCGAAAGGCCGGCGACCAGCAGCGCATACCCTACGGCGGTCAGGACGGCCAGGATGCCATAGAGCGCCACCCGGCTGAGAATAAAATCGGTTTGCTGGAGGCGAAAGCGCTGGATGGTGTAGCTGATCAGGGTGGGGAAAATTGCCATTGGCAGGATCACCACCGGCGGAGGCAGGGCGGGCGCGCTCATCGCCAGGCGCACCGCCATCCAGATGATCAACGGGGCGTAGGCGAGCATGCCGCTCCACACTGCGTAGCGGAGCTGCTCGCGCTCGGTGGCGACGACCGTGCGTGACCAGCGCAGGGTGATCCAGGTGAGGGTGAAGAGCACCGTGGCACAGACCAACCCGGCCTGCAATTTCCAGATCCAGGAAAAGTCGGCATGAGGCAGAACGCCGGCCTGGCTGAGCCAGGCGAGCAAGGTGAGCAGCAAGCCGGGGATGAACCCGGCGGAGAGCAACCAGCGCCGGCGCATCACGAGGGTGTCTTCGCGGGGGAAGAGGAATGCGGTGGCGAAGGTTGCGCCGGCTGCCAGGCCAAGTGCCAGCGACCACAAGCCGGTCAGCGCCTGGGTGGTGAACAGGTCCGGCAGCCCGGCCAGCGCGATGGCGACCGAAGCTGAGAAGAGGGCCAGCATGCGCCCGGAGAGGCGCGTGCGGCGCACCGAATACGTCCAGACGGCGCTCCCCAGGTAAACCAGCCCAACCAGGAACGGCGCGTAGAGAAAAGCGGCATACTGGCGGATCGGCAGCCGCTCGAGCGGCACCAGCACGGTGTGTTGGCTACCGCCGGGCTGCACGACGGTCAATGTGACCTCGTCACCGCGCTGCAATCGCCGCATGGCGGCGGTGAGGGCGGCTGCCGATTGAATGGGGTGACCGTTGATCGCAGTGAGGCGATCTCCAGGGCGCAACCCTTGCGCGTAAGCCGGCGAATCGAGCCTGACATCGTGCAGGACGAGCGCCGGGCCGGTCAGCACCCCTGGATAAGGGAGTGACAACCAGCCGAAGGCCAGGATCGGCAGGGCGACGAACGCCGCCAAGACCAGGATCAGGTAGGCAAGCAGGGCGTATTGCGGCGCCCACAGGCGCAAAGGGCGGCTGCGCCACGGCGAGACGCCGGACATCTTCACGGGCTGGTCCATGTTGTTATTATATAGTTCCAGGGTGAAAAAAAGCCGCCTCGAAGGCGGCTGTAAGCGAGTCTTGCAAAAGTGTTAAGTGGACAGGCGGGTTACGCTTTGCCGAACAGCACCTGCTCGCGCTGGTAAAGGCGGATCGAGACCAGCAGAAAGACCATCGCCACCACCAGGGTCGAGACTGTGGCAATCAGCACGTACTGACTGGACACGGTCTCGCCCCGCAAGATCTGGTTGATCAAGATGGATTGACCGTAGGTGGGCGCGAGCATGTTGATCACCTGAGACTTCACCGGGGTGAAGGACAGGAACATCGAAGGCAGGCCGATGATCAGCGGCAGGAACCCCAGGTAGGTCTGCGCCTCTTTAAAGCTGCGCGTGAAGGTGGCGACCAGCATCTGCATGCAAGAGGCCAGGACCACCTCGGGGAGAACGAGGATGTAGATGGATGCCAGGGCGCGCGCGTCCAGCACCATCGGAAAGCCGATGTAATCCTCGACCGGGATGACCTGGAACCCCGCCCAGAAGATTCCGAGCACCAGCCCGAGCGTGACCATGGCAAAGGGCAACGAGGCGAACAGTTTGCCGAGGACGAATTCGCGGCGGGTGACCGGGTTGATCAGCAGCGGTTCGAGCGAGCCGCGCTCGCGCTCGCCGGCAGTCGAGTCGATGATCACGAACATCCCGCCGGCGAAGACGTTGAGCGTGATCAAAAAAGGCATCATGTTGAGAAAGATGAGCGCCTGGCTCTGCGGCGTGGCTACGTCGCGCACACCGATGGAGACCGCGCTCAACAGCCCGGGATGGACCCCGCGCGCCTGGAGGCGCAAGTTTGCCAGCAGGCCAGAATAGGAGTTGAGCAGGCTGCGCACGCGCTGGATCGACGCCGAGGAGGTGGTGCGAGAGCTGTCGAGGATCATCTGCACCGGGGCCGGCTCGCCCTTGCGAAACGCCTCGGGATAATCGGGCGAGATGATCAGGACGACGTCGCGGTTTCCCTCGCGGACAGCCGCCGCCGGGTCGGGCGGGGCTTCGACGATCTCGACGTTGTTCTCCTGGAGAAAAGCGATCAGGCCGGGGGCGTGCTCCGCTCCGGAAACGGGCAGGACGAGGGCCTGTTCCTGCGGATCGACGTTGATGGTGCGCCCGAGGACGACGATCAACGCCAGCAGCAGGGCGGGGGTGAAGAACGCGGAGATGACGGTGCTGGTGATCGAGCGCCGGTCGCGCAGGTTATCGAGGAGCTCTTTTTGAAAGACGATCCAGATATTTTTCATTTAAGCAGCCCTTCCTCCGAGCCAATGGCGGCCACGAAAGCATCCTCCAGGTTTTCCTGCCCGGTGGCGCGGCGCAATTCGTCGGGCGTGCCGCTGGCCGTCACCTCGCCATGGGCGATGACAACGATTCGGTCGCACAGGGCCGAGACCTCTTGCATAATGTGGCTGGAGAAAACCACGCATTTGCCATCCTCGCGCAGGCGGCGGATAAACTCGCGCATGGCGCGCGTGCTCATCACATCCAGACCGTTGGTCGGCTCGTCGAGGAGCACGTTTTGCGGATTGTGGACGAGGGCGCGGGCGATGGACACCTTGACTTTTTGACCGTTGGAGAAGCCGTCGGTGCGACGGTCGATGAACTCCTGCATGTCGAGGATGCCGGCCAGCACATCGATGCGCTCTTCGAGCGGTTGACCTGCCATGCCTTGCAGGCGACCGTAATAGCGGATGTTTTCGCGCGCGGTCAGGCGAGGATACAGACCGTGCGAATCGGTCAGCGCGCCGATGCGGCGGCGAACTTCGAGCGGCTGGCGCACAACGTCGAACCCGTCGACCGAGGCGGTTCCCGCATCCGGTTTGAGGATGGTGTATATGACGCGCAGGCTGGTGGTCTTACCGGCGCCGTTGGGACCTAAGATGCCGGTGATCTGGCCATCCTCGGCGTTGAAGGATACATCCTTGACGGCTTCTACTTTGCCGAAAGATTTTTTTATGTGGTTGACAGTGATCATCGCTTTCCTTCCGGTCGATGGCGGGGTGGATCAGCAGGACAGAGAAATTGAACTGGCGCCGTTCCCATCACGGCTGCGGACCAACAGGACTGAGAAAGAACGGCAGCGGTTGGCTGCGCTGGACGCAGGCGGTGTCCATCCCGTCCAACGACGCATTTTCGATCAACTGGCGCAACAGATTGGGCACACAGCCGACATGAAAATTGCCGTGCCCCATGCCGCTCAGCACAATGTGACGGCTGTTCGGCAGAAAGCGGGCAGCGGCGTCCCCATTGGCGGGTGGAGTGACCGGGTCCGCTTCGCCGGAGATAATCAGGGTCGGAATTTGCAGGGTTGGGTATTCGCGATCGGCAGCCGGCTGCGGGTTTTCAGGATAGGCCTGGCAGGCCGCCCGCCAGATCTGGTCGATCTGGTAAAAGAAGAAATTGCCCGTTTCGCCTTCCGGCGGGAGATAAGGCACGTCTTCAGCACAGATCACGGCGTAGAACATGCCCTGCTCGAGGGCGTTGCTGATCCCACTCATGCTCAACAGGTATTGGGAGGCCAGCGGGCGCAGGTCGCCCTGGGCGGCGGAGTGCACCAGCCAGGGCAGCAACGCAGACAGCTCGCTGGAGTAGCTGATCAGGCGCACCATCGCCCCGGCGATTTCGGCGGTGACCGTCACGGTGGTCTCGACGCCGGTGGTCGGATCGGGCAAGGTCACTTCAACCGGTTGGGTTTCCAGTTGTTGGAGCAGCTCGTTGAACTCCTGGTTGAGCTGCGGGAAGGCTTCGTGGCAGGCTTCATCGGCTGCGCAGCGCGAAAAGATCAGGTCGAGGGCGCGCTGGGCGTCGCCGCGCACCGATGCCCCCAGCACCCAACCGGGGGGAACGACGCCGTCCAGCACTGCCGTGCGCACATTTTCCGGGTAGAGTCGCATGTAGGTGAGCGCGGCGCGCGTGCCGTAAGATACGCCGAGGAGGTTGATCTGACCGTATCCCAGCGCCTGGCGCACTGCATCGAGGTCGTGCATGGCGATGCTGGTGGTGTAAAAGCGGGTGTCGCCGTCCAGGTCGTTGGTGACGCAGTCCTGCATCGATTGGGTGACCTCTTGCGGGGTGGGGAACTGGTCGAGTGGGGCTTCGCTGTTCGGCGCGAACTCGCAGTGCAGCGGGTTCGACTGGCCCGTGCCGCGCTGATCGACCAGCACGACGTCGCGCTTGAAGGTGATGCGCTCGATGGCCGGCAGGATGGGCAGGTAAGCCTGGGTGGCGGCCTGACCGGGGCCACCCGCCAGCATGAAGAGCGGGTCGGGCTCGGGGTTGCTGCTTTCGGCGGGGATCACCGCGACGTTGAGGTCGATCTTGCGACCCGCCGGGTCGGCGGGATCTTCCGGCACCGATAACGTTCCACAGCGGGCTTCCACCTGCCGCGAATACCCCGGCGCACTGAGAACGCAGTCGGTGAGCGGGAGCGTGTCGGGCGAGGCGACCGAGGCTGGGGCGTAAAAGACCGGCGAGCAGGCGGTGAGCAGCAGGAGCAGGATGGCGGAAAACCGCCAGGACCAACGGCGCGCGATACGGTTGGTCAGCAGCAAGAAGAGCATTCCGGCGATGAAGATGAGGATTAGATTGAGCATAGGATCCAGGTTCTCGATGGTGAACAGGCTGGCGGAAGGCAGGGCGCCGTCGGAAAGCCCCGCCACCAGGCCAGTATAGAGGTTATTCGCCAGGTGAAGGCCGATTGCCATTTCTAAACCCTGGCTGCGAACGGTCAGCCAGCCGAGCAGCAGGCCGATGCCCAGGTACTGCGGCAAGGCGTAGACCAGCCCCAAGGCGCCGACCTCCGGGTTGGGCAAGTGCAGGAGGGCGAAGAGCAGCGCTGGAACGACCACCGGCAGCCAAACCCGCCTGGCGCGCAGCCCAACCGCCTGGGTGAGATAACCGCGAAAGACCAACTCTTCCGCGGAGGTTTGCACCGGCATCCACAGCAGCGCGGCGACCAGATAAGGCCAGAAGCGAGCCGGGTCAAAGCTCCAGCGGTAGACGGATGGCTCGATCAGGTACTGCGCCAGGTCGACCAGGCCGGCCAGAACGAACCAGCAGACTCCCGCCACCCACAACAGTCGCCAGCGAAACGGTCCTCCTGGAGAAACCAGGCTGCGCAAGGGACGGCGGTGAAGCCGGCGCAATCCCAGCGCGAGGGCCGGGTAGGCTGCGCCAAACGGCAACAGGGCCGCGGTGAGCGCCAGCGGGGCGGGAGCCACACGCAGCACGTCTGAAGATGGATAGAAGGCCAGGAGGGGGAAGAGCAGCACGGCGGTGGCGATGGTCACGAACAGAATGACGATCACCAGGGTGATCGCGTAATTCCACCAGCGATTATCTCCGGCGCGCGCGGCGGCGAAGAAGGGTCCTTCGATGAGGGGGTTGGCCTGTGGCGGTGGCAGGGTGGCCATGCAGATAATTGTAGCTGAAAAAACAGGCGAAAAGCTGCCGCCAACGGGCAATTTGACGGGTTCTTGATGGCAGCCGGCAACTGGAAAAGTGTCAAACGCAAGCAATTGTTGATCTGGGTACTATCAATTGTGCGCCAGTCGCTTATACTAGAAGCATGGCGCAGACCGACGTGTTTTACCATCCTGGGAGTGGGGGCGAGCCGTTGATGCCGTTGGGGCGTTTCCTGCCCCCGGTGCCCGCCGGCATGGCGGCGTCCTGGCTGCGCGAGCGGGTCGAACCAGGGGGATGGGTGATCGACCCGCTCAACGCCACGCCGGCCCTGGCTCTGGAGGCGGCGCGAGTCGGGTACCGCGTGCTGGTGGCTTCGAACAACCCGGTGTTGACCTTCATGCTCGAGACGCTGGCAACGGCGCCCCGCCCGGCGGAATTCCAGGCGGCGCTGGCCGAACTGGGCGCCGCCAGGCGCGGCGAAGAGCGCCTGGAACGGCATCTCCACTCGCTTTACCAGACGACCTGCGGAAATTGCTCCGCCGTGGTGCAGGCGCAGGCTTTCTTGTGGAAGCGGGGCGAGCCAGAGCCGTATGCGCGTGTGTATCGCTGCGATCAGTGCGGAGAAGAAAGCGAGCGACCGCTGGAAGCGGAGGATTTTGGTCGCTTGAACCTGCCGGGCAACGTCAACCTGCACCGCGCGCGCGCCCTGTCACGGGTTGCCGCCCCGAGTGACGAGCATTACGAGGGCGTGCAGGAAGCGCTGGCAGCCTACCTCGACCGGCCGTTATACGTGCTCTCTACCCTGATCAACAAGCAAGAAGGGCTTTCGGCGTCACCAGAGCTACGCCGGTTGATGGTCGCGTTGCTGATCAGCGCCTGCGATGCGGCCAGCGCCTTGTGGCCTTATCCGGGTGGGCGAACCCGCCCGCGACAACTGGGGATGCCATCGCAATTCCGCGAAAACAACGTCTGGCTGGCGATGGAAGAGGCCATTCCAGCCTGGTGCGGGCAACCTGAAGCGGTGCCGTTGGTGCACTGGCCGGCGCTGCCTCCTCCCGGTGGAATCGGCATTTATCCTGGGCGGATGCGGGGGATGCTGCCGCTGGGGGATGAGGTTCAGCCGGGCGCGGTTCTGACTGTATTTCCACGACCCAACCAGGCGTTCTGGACGCTCTCGGCGATGTGGGCGGGCTGGCTGTGGGGAAGGGATGCGTCGCTCCCGCTGCATGCCATGCTGGGCCGCAAACGCTTCGATTGGGCCTGGCATGCCAGCGCGATGCACAGCCCGGTGGCGGCTTTGTCGCGGGCGGTGCCGGAGGGGACGCCGATGGTCGGCCTGCTGCCGGAAATTGCGCCGGGATTCTTGAGCGCCGTGCTGGCTGCCGCCGCCGCGGGCGGTTTCGCGCTGCAGGGTCTGGCGTTGCGCGAAGACGCTGAAATTGCCCAGGCTGCCTGGACGGCGGGATCTGCGATCCCCTTGCCGGGTGAGGGCCAGCAGGAGGGCATTTACCAGGAAAGCATCCGCGAGGTGCTCGAGGCGCGCGCTGAGCCCGCGCCCTACCTGACGCTGTACGCGGGCGGTTTGAGCGGGCTGGTGCACGGCGCAACCACTGCCGGCGCGGTGGGCGACCTGCTGGCGCGGGTCCAGGCGCTGGCTGGGCGGGCTTATGCCGACCGCACCCTGGTGCGGCGGTTCGAGGGAGCCTCGCACGAAGACGAGCGCAGCCTGTGGTGGCTGGCGCAACCGCCGGCCGACCTGGAAGAGCCGCTGGCCGACCGGGTCGAGCGCGAGGTGGTGCGCCTGCTGCAGCGCAACCCGGGTTTCGAGCGGTCGGCGCTGGATGAGACCGTGTGCCGGGCGTTTCCCGGCCTGGTCACCCCACCGGCCGACCTGATCGAGGCGATTCTGGAGTCGTACGCGGAGGAGGTGCCCGGGCAGCCGGGTCGCCTGCGCCTTTTACCGCAGGAGGCGCCGGCGTTGCGCCGAGCTGACCTGGAAGAGGCGCGCAAGCTGTTGCGCGAGACTGGCGAGCGGATGGGCTTCGTCATCTCGGGAGAGACTCCGCTGGTGTGGACGCCGCAGAGCTTCGGGCAGGTGTATTTCTTTTATCCGATGGCCTCTGCGCTGGTGAGCCGGTATGTATTGGGCAACCCACCAGGGCCGGTGCACCAGTGCGTGATGGTCTTCCCGGGCGGTCGGGCACGCCTGTTGAGCTTCAAGCTGCGCCGCGACCCGCGGCTGGCAGAGGCGTTAAAGGGTTGGCACTTGTTGAAGTTTCGCCATCTGCGCAACCTGCACGAGCGCAAGGACGTCGACCCGGAGGTGTGGGATAGCCTGCTGGATGCCGACCCGCCCTTCTTCGAAGAGGCCGAGCAAATGCGGTTGTTGTAATTTAATAACTGCTCGTGCGGTAAAGGCTGGCTCAGCATAATAAACGTCAATGGTGGCGAAGCCCACAAAATAACCTATCAAATTACATTTGACCGAGTAGCAGTCTATGCCCCGATGGTGGCGGTGGGGGTGGGCGTGGGGGTGTCGGTCGCCGGCGGGACGGTGGGGGTGGGCGTCTCGGTAGGCGTCGGCGTTAGCGTGGGCGTCGGCGTCTGTGTGGGGGTGGTCGTCGGGGTCGGCGTGGGTGTCGGCGCCTCGATCTTGAGGTGGATGCGCTTCTCGGCATAACGACCGGTGGTGCTTTCCAGGTAGATGCGCAGGGTGATGTTGCCGCGCGGGACCTCGTCAAGATTCCATGAGAAGATGCGGTCGGGCTGCCTGACCGGGTTGCTGGCGCCCTCCAGCAGAACCTTCCACTCGCCGGGGTCGTTGCCGGCGCCCCATTCCAGGCGGAAGCGGCGGAAATCGGCAGTGGCGTCTACCACGGCGTAGATGTCGAACGGATCGTTGAGGATCACCTGGTCTTCGGCCAGTCCGGCAAAATAGATGTTGGGGTGTGGATCGTTTGCCGTGCAGTCGCGGTCGGGGACGAAGAACAGCTCCTCGGCAAATCCGTTGTTTCGCGCCCAATCGCGCCCCTGTTCGGTTTCCTGGATCCAGCGAATCGCCCAACGATCGCTCACGTTCAACGCAAACTTCTCGGCGGTGAAACCGGAGCAGCTCGGTGAGGCGCGCAAGCCGGTCCAGGTGTCGATATTGGCTTTCTTCCACAGGTCGTTGTCACGGGAAGGCGGGAGCTGGTCGGCGGCGAAGATCTCGGTGCGCTGAGATGGGCACCATTCGGAGGGTTCGGCGCCGGAGACGGTGCAAACCACGCGCTCGACGACGTTGGCCGGGCGCGAGAAAGGCGTCGGGTTCCCGCCGGCAAGGCTCTGCTCGATGATCTGCATGAACTGCGACCAGATGGGCGCAGCGCCGGTCAGGCCTGAGACGCCCTCCATGGGGGTGTAATCGGCATTGCCGACCCACACGCCCACGGCCACATCGGGCGTGTAGCCGATGGTCCAGTTGTCGCGGAAATCGTTGGTCGTGCCGGTCTTGGCAGCCACCTGGAAGGGCAACGCCAGCACCGAGCCAGTACCAAACATCGGCGCGCGGGCCTGGTTGTCGGAGAGGATCGAGTTGATCAGGTAGGCGTGCTCGGCGCGGATCACCTGCTCACCGGGCGGAGCCTGGTGCTCGAAGACCACGTTTCCGGCGTAATCGACGATTTTGGTGATCGCCAACGGGGGGACGCGCCTCCCGTTGTTGGCAAACACGCTGAAAGCCGAGGTCATTTCGATCAGGGTCACTTCGCCCCCACCGAGGGTCAGCGAGAGCCCGTAATCGTTGCGGTTCAAGGTGGAGATGCCCAGGCGCCTTGCGACGGGGATGAGGCCCGAATAGATCCCCACGTCCAGCAGGGTCTTGACTGCCGGCACGTTGTAAGAGTTGGCCAGCGCCGTGCGCACCGTGACCGGCCCATGAAAGCGACCGTCGTAATTGACCGGCACGTACGGCGCGCGGTTGTCGTTGGGGTCGCCGGAGGGCGGGAATTCGCTGGGCACGTCCCAGATCAGCGTGGAGGGGGTCCAGCCCTTTTCGAAGGCGGCGAGGTAGGTGATCGGCTTGATCGATGAGCCGGGCTGGCGCGGTACGTTGGCCATGTTGATTTGCCCGGCGATGGCTTCATTGTCAAAATCGGCTGAGCCAACCATAGCCAGGATTTCGCCCGTGGTGGGGCGGATGGCGACCAGCGCGCCGTTCTGCACGTTGAGGTCGCCCAACGCCTGCACTTGCTGGCTGACGATCGCCTGCGCCTGGTCTTGCAGGCCGGGGTCGAGGGTGGTGTAAACGGTGAAGCCGGAGCGGTAGATGGTTTGCGGGTCGTAGCGCTCTTCGAGCAGGGCGCGGATGTAGTTGACCCAGTGCGGGTAGCGGTAGGTGATCACCGGCGGCTGGAAGTTGTACGCCTCGATCTCCTGCGCCGCCTGGGTTGCCGCGGGAGCATCCACGCACACCGGCTGGATGTTGTTGGACACCTCGATGCAATTCTTCTCCTGGCTGAGCTGGTACATCAACACGAGGACCTGCTTGTGGCGGCGCAAGGTTTCGTCGCGATTGGTGTAGATGTCGTAGACGGAAGGCGCTTGCGGCAGGCCGGCCAGGAAAGCGGATTGGGCGAGGTTGAGCCCCTGGGCGGAGGTGTTGAAATAGGTCTCCGCGGCGGCTTCGATGCCGTATGCCAGGTTGCCGTAGTTGTTCTCATTGAGGAACAGCTCGAGGATCTCGTCTTT
>JARKOV010000047.1 GCA_029975965.1 Anaerolinea sp.
CCCATATGCACCAAGATAAGGAGACGGGTATCTTTATGGTTGTTCAAGACCAGGAAAGGATACCCATCTCCCATGACAACGATAACCGAATTGGCAGCGACAATGCAAACGCTGTTGACCAGCACAGCGAATGAATTGGCAAAAAAACAGGCTTTGTCCAGCGGGAGCGCAAAGTGACGGGAGCCGGATTTGCCCAGGCGTTGATCTTCAGCTTCATGGCCAAGCCGAGTGCGACCCGGCAGGATGTGAATCAAACGGCGGAGAACGCGGGGATGTCGCTGAGCACCCAGGGGCTGGATCAACGCTTCAACGCGAAAGCGGCCTACTTTCTGGACAGCCTGTTGGCCGAAGCGATGCAGCAGGTGGTCAGCACAGTTCCGCAGGCGCAAAGCCTGTTGTCGCGGTTCAATGGGGTGTATGTCAGTGACAGCACCGTAGTCAGTCTGCCGGAAGGGCTGGCCGTGGTGTTTCGGGGAAACGTCGCAAACACGGCGGCAGCCAAGGTCGCCGTGCAGTGGGATTTGCACAGTGGCGCGATGGGGCTATGGCTCAGCAGCAGTACCGTGCATGACCAGCACACCGGGCCGGTCGCCACGACGATACCCCCGGGAGCGCTGCGGCTCAATGACCTGGGGTTCTTCAAGCTGGCGACGTTTGCGGAGGATGAGGCGGCGGGGCGCTACTTCTTCAGCCGCTACAAACAGGGGACATTGGTATCTACCGATGCGGGTGAGCCGTTGAACCTGGTGCGTCATTTACAGCAGCATGGGCGGCATCCCCTGGATCTGCCCGTCCGGTTGGGGGAACTGCGCCTGGCTTGCCGCCTGATCGCCCTGCCTGCTTCCCCTGACCAGGTGGGGAAACGACGCAAGCGCTTGCGCGAGATCGCCCGCAAAAGACAACGTCCGACCAGCCCACAAGCCCTGGCTTTGGCTGGTTGGACGCTGTATGTGACCAACATTCCGGCCGAGAAGCTCGCGGTCACGGAGGCGGCCACCCTCGGCAGCACCCGCTGGCAGATCGAGTGTCTGTTCAAACTGTGGAAAAGCGATGGGCACCTCGCCCGCACTCGCAGTCAAGACCCGCACCGCGTCTGGTGCGAGTTCTATGCCAAGCTACTGGCCTGTCTCATTCAGCATTGGATTACCCTGGTGGGCTGCTGGCAACGCCTCGACCGCAGCTTGCACCGGGCCACCCAGGTCATCCGCAAACGCGCCTTTTGTTTGCTCGATACCCTTACCGATAGGCCGGCCCTGATCCGCGCCTTGGAACGCACGGTCATGGTGATGGCCAACACCTGTGGACTATCCAAACGGGCCGCTCAACCCTTGACGTATCAACGTTGGATTGAGGCGGCCCATGGCTAAACTTGGTGCATATGGGCCACCACCGAGCCCGACCCCACATCCACCTGCATCAACTCCGTCACGTTGGCCACCCACAGGCTTGCCCCATCCCAAGCCAGCGCACCGGGCATATACCCTACCGGAACCTCGATCACCACCTTTCTTGAACCCACATCCACCTGCATCACAGTTCCCTCTGGGCTTCCAGGCTCCTGGTTGGCCACCCACAGGCTCGTTCCATCCCAGGCCAATGCGACCGGCTTATGTCCCACAGCCACAGTGGATACCACCGTAGCCGACTCCACATCCACCTGCATCAACGTGTCATTACCCGAATCAGCAACCCACAGGCTGGACCCATCCCAGACCAAGGCACTTGGCACTCCCCCTACGCGAAACTCGGCCACCACCTCACCTGAACTCACATCCACCTGCAGCACCCTGCTGAATTGAGTAACCCACAGTGTTGATCCATCCCAGGCCAGTGCCGCCGGTACATCGCGCAGCGGTAGTTCGTCGACGACCGCGCCTGACTCTCCGTCCACCCGCAGCAGTAGTTCCAATCCCCAGCTAGCCACCCACAAGCTCGTTCCATCCCAGGCCAACGCCGTAGGCACCCACTGTGGTGCGACGAAGTACACGTCAGCCTGGCCCTCAGCGATCCATCCGCTGACAGCAGCCGTCTGGATACGCCACCATTGGAAACCATTAGCGCAGATCGGACCTTCCAGGATGTCGAACCGCGTTCCCTCACGCAGAGCGGCTAATCGGCTGGTATTGAGACCCGGTGCTTCCCGTACACTGAGTGGTTCTCCATCGAAAAAGCTCACCCACCCCTGACCACCTACTGCCAGGCGCGATGGGGGAGCGTCGCCACAGTCCTGGAACATAGACTCTAGTCGATCCCCCCTCGCATTACCGATTATCGACGCACCCGCATCACTGCTCGTGCGCACGGCCGTGTCATTCACCATACTATCCAGCCACGCGATTCGATGACTGGGAACACTCAGAAGCGCGGCTGTCGTCTGTTGCGAAATATCAGCAGCAACCTGTCGCGCACCAACATGCCGGATAGCCTGACTGCTCACCATCAGCGCCACCAACGTCGCGAGCGCCAATACCCCCACGCACGCCCCACTACCCTGCAGGTTTTTTCGCCAGCAGACAACTGCCCTCCTAAAAGACGCAAGAGCCGTCACTGAGAACTCTTTCTTTTTTTTCGAGTAGCTGATGAAGATGTGCTTGGTCATATCATCCCCCACTTCTCCACAGTTACTCAGATTCTACTCCCCTTTACCCCGTCGTCTTCATCCCTGCCGCGATGCCGTTGACCGTCGCCAGGACCAGCTCCGCGCGGGCGGCGGTGTCGTTCGGGTCGAGGTCGCCCCGGCGCAGGTCGCGCAGGAGGGCCACCTGGATGAAGTTCAGCGGGTCGATGTATGGGTTGCGGCGCTCGATCGAGCGCTGGATGACGGGCGCATGATCGAGCAGGCGTTCCTGCCCGATGATGGCGTTAACGTAGCGGCAGGCCAGGGCGTGTTCGGCCTGGATCGCGCCAAAGATACGATCGCGTAGTTCCGCGTCCGCCACCCGCCCGGCGTAGGCGTCG
>JARKOV010000065.1 GCA_029975965.1 Anaerolinea sp.
GGGCTGGTGGATTACGACGTGGTGGACGAGAGCAACTTGCAGCGCCAAGTGATTCACGGCACGTCGGACGTCGGCCGTTCCAAGCTCGACTCGGCGGCGGCCACCATCGCCGACCTCAACCCCCACGTGGTGATCGAGAAGTACGCCGTGCCCCTCTCCAGCGATAACGCCCTGGACATCCTGGCGAAGTACGACGTGATCATCGACGGCACGGACAACTTCCCGACGCGCTACCTGGTCAACGACGCCTGCGTGCTGCTGGGTAAGCCCAACGTGTATGGCAGCGTGTTTCGCTTCGAGGGGCAGTTGAGCGTGTTCTACGCCAGGCAAGGCCCCTGCTACCGCTGCCTGTTCCCCGCGCCGCCGCCCCCCGGCCTGGTGCCGAGCTGCGCGGATGGCGGGGTGCTGGGCGTCCTGCCCGGCACAATCGGCACGCTGCAAGCCACCGAGGCGATCAAGCTGATCGCCGGCATCGGCCAGCCCATGATTGGGCGGCTGCTGCTCTACGATGCCAGCGAGATGTCCTTCGAGACGATCAAACTGCGCAAGAACCCCAACTGTCCGGTCTGCGGCGAGCACCCAACGATCACGCACCTGATCGACTACGAGCAGTTTTGCGGCGTTCCGGCTCACGATCACAGCACTTATGAGGAAGGTCGCACGCCGGTCCGCGCCATCACGGTCGATGAGGTCAAAGCCCGCCTGGACGCGGGCGACGACCTGCTGATCCTGGACGTGCGCGAGCCACAGGAGTGGGAGATCAGCCTGATCGAGGGCGCGCGGCGCATCCCGAAAGGCGACGTGCTCCGCCACCTGGACGAACTCCCACGCGAACGGGATATTGTCGTCCACTGCCGGACGGGCGTCCGTTCCGCCGACGTGATCCGGGCGCTCCAGGAGCAGGGTTACACCCGGCTGTACAACATGGCGGGCGGGATCAACGCCTGGGCGCGCAAGATCGATCCCAGTCTGCCGGTCTACTGATCCGGATCGGGCCGGGGATCAAAAACCGCCGGGAGGCTGCCCCGGCGGTTTTTGTTGGACCAATGATCTGTTAGGTGGAAGATGCGCCGGTGATCGTCCGGGCTTCATAGGCCCGGCTGAACATGGGCGTGGCGACGTGAATGATCAGGTCCGCCGTGAAGTGGGCGATCATGGCTGTCTCCAGGCCGTACTGCCAGAACAGCCAGCCGAAGAGCAGCCCGCCGATCCCGTTGAGGATCAGGGCGCGCGCCACGATGAATCCGGTCAGCGGGGTGATGGCCCCGGTCGCGGGCAGGTGGCCCAGCCCAAAGAGCAGCGCGGCCAGGACGATCGCCAGCCAGTAGCCGCCTTCGGTGGGCAGCCCGCCCGCCGTGTGCCACACCCGGCTGATCAGCCACGCGAACACGGACATCAGCAGCAGCCGGATCAGGATTTCCTCCACGATGCCGCCGTAGAACGACGCCAGCAGGCCTTTCCAGGCCGCGATCCGGGTGTCAGCCTTGGCCAGGGCCTCCGGCAGGCGCGGGGCGAAGATCACCTTTTCGAGCACCATGATCAACGCGCCGACGATCAGCCCCAGGATCACGCACGTGGGGAGCAGGCTGATCAGCGACGGCGTGACTGTCTGCCCGCTGACCAGGCCATCGATATACGGGGTGCCCAGGCCGACGGCATTGGCCGCCAGCAGGCCAAACCCGGTGGCGATGGCGACCAGGATCGCCGATTGCACGACGCTGATCGCGTACAGCGCGGGCCGGGGCAGCGGGGCCTGCGCCACTTTGTCCTTGTTGAGGGACATGGCGTAAGGCATGACGGCCAGGGCGCCGAACACCCCGGCGGCGAACAGGACCAGGAACGTCATCCACGGATAAGCAGTCATTGTAGGTTCCCCCTCTTCAGTCAGGTCACCCGATCTGGCCGGGTCATTCCCTTCCAGATGGAAGCAGAATCATCGACAGGTTCATTCGTTTGCGCTGCGGCGTGGGCTGGTGCTCCAGGTAGGGCAGCAGCAAATCCCGCAGTCCTTCCTGCAAGGCGGCCAGCTCTTCCGCGCTCAGGTAGAGCGGCGCGGTGGAAAAGCCCAGGCCGTCCGTATCGCGTAGGGGCTCGGGGTTGCGGTTCAGGTATGCCGCGAAATCCCCTAGCAGCCCGGCGGTAAAGGTTGTGAAGTATTGCATCAGGTCTTCAGGTGTTGCCCGCGCTAAATCCTCCTGGTTCAGGACGGCGTTACTTATCTTCAGGCTGTAGACCCGTTCCGTGGCGCCGCGCACCTGGCGCTGGCTGACGATCTCCAGCAGGTTCCCCTGGGCCATCTTGTTGATGTGCCGGTACAGGGTGGCCTGGGGGATGTCCGGGAGCCGGGCGGCGATCTGCTGCGCCGTCAGGTGTTCCATGCCAAGCGCCATGAGGATGCGCATCCGGATCGGGTGGAGGATGAGTTCGGCCCTTGAATCGATCATCGTCCATTCTCACTTTTGATAACCAAAAATGATTATATTATCAAATTTGATAATGTCAAGGCCCGGCGGGTCGATCCATTTGTTGGGCGCGGGTTGGGTCCGTGACGAGTGTCGCGCGAGAATTGTTGTTTGACAGTGGGAGGCCGCGCAAAGGCATGGTATTTTAAGAGCAGTGACCACGAGCAGACCGGGCGAGGGCGTGTGCCTTGCCTATGGAGTGTAATTTGCATGAGCAAGGATAGAAAAGCGAAGATCGTCTCCCCCGAAGAAGCGGTCAGCCACGTCCAAACTGGCGACCGCGTCTTCATGACCGGCAACTGCTCGGTTCCCCAGAAGCTGCTGGCTGCCCTGGTCGAGCGCACGAAGACGATCAGCGATGTTGAGCTGGTGCAGCTCCTGGCGATCAGTGATGTCGATTACGTCAGTCCGGAGCTGATCGGCCACCTGCGGGTCAATGCCATGTTCATCAGCGGCAACGTGCGGGATGCCGTCAACGATGGCCGGGGCGACTTCACGCCAATCCTGCTCTCCGACGTGCCCCGCCTGTTCCGCCGCCGCGAGCAGTTCCCGATCAACGTCGCGCTGGTTCACCTCAGCCCGCCCGACATGCATGGTTACTGCTCGTTTGGGGTGGAAGTGGGCCTGACCAAGACCGGGGCGGAGGTCGCCGATCTGGTGATCGCCGAAGTCAACGCCCAGATGCCGCGCGCCCTGGGGGACAGCGTGATCCACATCGATGACGTGGACTACATCGTCGAAGTGGACTATCCCGTGCCTGAAGTCCAGATGACGGACGCCAACCCGCTCCAGCAGGAGATCGCCAAACACATCGTCGATCTGATCCCGGACGGGGCCACCCTCCAGACCGGGATCGGCGCGGTGCCGGACGCCGTGCTGCGCCTGCTGCACAACCACCGCGACCTGGGGGTGCATACCGAGCTGTTCTCCGACGGCGTGATCGATCTGGTCGAGCGCGGGGTGATCAACTGCCGGGCCAAGACCCTGCACCCCGGCAAGATCGTGGCCGGGTTCGTGCTGGGGACGCAGTACCTCTACAACTTCATCAATGACAATCCTCTGTGCGAGTTCCATCCCACCGAGTACGTCAACAACCCGTATATCATCAGCCAGAACGCCAAAATGGTGGCGATCAACAGCGCCCTGGAGGTCGACCTGACCGGCCAGGTCTGCGCGGACAGTATCGGCCACCGCTTCTACAGCGGGGTGGGCGGCCAGCTCGATTTCATCCGGGGCGCGGGGCGTTCCGAGGGCGGCGTGCCGATCATCGCCCTGCCTTCCACGGCGCGGGATGACACCGTGAGTCGCATTGTCCCGGAGCTGAAGCCCGGCGCGGGAGTCACGACCGGCCGCAACGACGTGCACTGGGTTGTGACCGAGTTCGGCGCGGCCAATCTGTTTGGCGTGACGGTGCGGGAGCGGGCCAGACGGCTGATCCAGATCGCTCATCCCAAATTCCGGGAGGAGTTGGCCCGTGTGGCATACGAGCGTTATCACGTCAACGTCGGGTGATCTGGCGGACTTTTCGCCCGGTTAGGCGGGAACCGGCCGGTTGGCCGGAAACAGGACGACCTCGCTGAGGGTGGAGTGGCAGTGAGGGCAGGTCCACAGGTGAATCACCGGGGGCAGATTGTGGGCGGCGGCGACGGCCTGCGGCCAATGCTGCACGCCGCTGTGGGTGAAGCGGCCGCGCTTGCCGCAGCTTGGGCAGGTGGCTTCCTTCTGGCGCATGGTCGGTCTCCTCTCCTGACTGTCTCAGCATACCGGGGGTAGGGGATGGACCGCTGGACGGCTGGCGCACCCTTGGCCGCCGCTTGCTCTACGCTCCCGCTGCTATGAACCTGACGTTCGCCGGGCCGGTTGGGTTCCCTTGAGCCTGGCCCGGTTGGGATTTCGGGTGGATTTGCGCCGATGCTGGATGCACTATAATGTGGCCTTATGAAAGCACAACGAATCCTCTTTCTCTGCCTGATCGTGATGGTGAGCGCTTTTCTGGCGGCCGGTTGCGAGCCGTTGGTGCCGACGCCAACGGCCCAGGTGATCGTGATCACGGCTACCCCCAGTCCGGGGCCGACGATCACGCCCACGCCGACCCTGACTCCCACGCCGGACGTGACCGATACTCCGACTCCGACCGCGTCGCCCACGGAGCCTGTTTGCACCGAAACCGAGGGGCAGATCATCGTCTTCGACACGTTCCAGAGCCAGATCGCCGGGCGAAACATGCCCTATCGGGTCTACGTGCCGCCCTGTTACTTCCAGATGCAGCGGCGTTATCCGGTGGTCTACCTGCTGCACGGCGCGTCCAACGATGACACCCACTGGCAGGACGTGGGCTTGCTGGATACCCTCAACCGGGGGCTGGCCCTCGAACTCTACCCGCCGATGGTGGTGGTGCTTCCCTATGGGGCATACCTGCTGCCCGACAACAGCTACCCGCCCGATCCCTCCATGGAGACTTATCTGCTGAGGGAGTTGATCCCGCGCGTGGAGCAGGATTTCTGCGTGTGGCGGGATCGCGCTCACCGTGCCATTGGCGGCATCAGTCGGGGCGGCTTCTGGGCGTTGAGCATCGCCATGCGCAACCCGGATTTGTTCGGCGCGGTGGGCGGGCACAGCCCGGCCCTGGATACGGACATCACGCCGGACGCCTTCAACCCGATCGACCTGGCCCTGACCGCGCCGTTCCTGAACACCCTGCGCATCTACCTGGACAACGCGGCCAGCGATCCGGTCCGTCCGGAAGTCGAGCTGCTCAGCAACCATCTGGTTGGGCGCCAGATTCCGCACCAGTACGTGATCAACCCACTGGGCGACCACGACGACGATTACTGGCGCGCCCACGCCGCCGACTATCTGGCGTTTTACGGCGGCACGGCCGCCGAGGGCTGGCCGCGCAGCGCGGCTGACCTGCCGAGCTGCCTGGAGCCAAGCCCTTAGCGAGGCGTCTCGAATCCGCTGCCTTTTCGGTTTGCGCGGCCGGAAGGGCAGCGGCCGGGAGAAAGTTCGTGCCGTCTGATTCGAAAATGGCCCTTGACGGAGCCACCCGCGCTGAGTATGATGTTGCTCCGTCGATAGTTACCCTGGCCTGAACCTGCCCGCCCCGAAACGGGGTGATGAAAACCGAGAGAAGAATATCGAGCAGGTTTAAAAATCCACCTTGACACTGAGCAAGCTCTGGAGTACACTAAACAGGCCTTGAGGGAGAAACAACACTTTGACCAATAGCCGTAACGAGACGACCTGAATACAAAGTAGCGCATGACGCATTGGCGTGATGAATAATCAGCCCGGCGTGATGCCGGGCTGTTGTCGTCTTAAGCGGTTTGTTCACCGGCGAGCGGGATGGAGCGGGAGTTGCATCCTGGTGGCGGGTGAACAACCCGGGCGATGAAGGAAACGACATCGCGGGCAGAACGGAGAGCGTTCTGCGTGCAATCCCGCCAGGGATTGCCAGGCACCTTACCAAGTGAATAGCAGAAATGCGAGAACTTCAATTTCTCCGTATCACGTGAAGTAAAGCTACTAAGAGCATACGGTGAATGCCTTGGCGTCAAGAGCCGAAGAAGGACGCGGTACACTGCGAAAAGCCCCGGTTAGGTGTGTGCAACCGTTCGAGCCGGGGGTATCCGAATGGGGAAACCCACGCGGGGGAATGCCCGCGTATCGTCTTCTGAACACATAAGGGGACGAAGGGAACCCGGGGAACTGAAACATCTCAGTACCCGGAGGAAGAGAAACGATTCCGCGAGTAGTGGCGAGCGAAAGCGGAACAGCCCAAACCGTCGTACTTGTACGGCGGGGTTGTAGGACCTGGCAACAAACACGCGAAGCTAGCCGAACGGCCTGGAAAGGCCGGCCAGAGACGGTGACAGCCCGGTAGGCGAAAGTGGGACGTGTGGGCCGGGGATCCTGAGTACCACGGGGCACGCTAATCCTGTGGGAAACCGGGGGGTCCACCCTCCAAGGCTAAACACTCTTGATGACCGATAGCGCACCAGTACCGTGAGGGAAAGGTGAAAAGAACCCCGGCGAGGGGAGTGAAAGAGAACCTGAAACCGTATGCTTACAATCGGTCAGAGGGCCTTAAGGGCCTGATGGCATGCCTCTTGGAAAATGAGCCAGCGAGTTAATCTCTGTGGCAAGCCTAAGCCAGGTACAGGCGGAGGCGAAGCGAAAGCGAGTCTGAACAGGGCGCGTAGTCGCAGGGATTAGACACGAAACCGGGTGAGCTACCCATGGCCAGGCTGAAGCGAAGTTAAACCTTCGTGGAGGGCCGAACCTTTCAACGTTGCAAAGTCGAGGGATGAGCTGTGGGTAGGGGTGATATGCCAAACGAACTCGGAGATAGCTTGTTCTCCCCGAAATAGCTTTAGGGCTAGCGTCGGATGGTCAGTGGTGGAGGTAGAGCACTGGATGGGCTAGGGGCCGCAAGGTTACTGAACCTAACCAAACTCCGAATGCCACCACTTCACAGTCCGGCAGTCGGACGGCGTGAGATGAGTTTCGTCGTCGAGAGGGAAACTAACCCAGACCCTCGGCTAAGGTCCCAAAGTGGATACTAAGTGGGAAACGAGGTGAGAGTGTTTAGACAGCCAGGAGGTTGGCTTAGAAGCAGCCACCCTTTAAAGAGTGCGTAATAGCTCACTGGTCAAACGCTCTTGCGCGGAAAATGTAACGGGGCTCAAGTATCCCACCGAAGCCTGGGGCACCGTAAGGTGCAGTAGGGGAGCGTTCTAGGCGCAGCGAAGGTCGACCGACAAGGACGGCTGGAGTGCCTAGAAGTGAGAATGCTGGCATGAGTAGCGTAAAATACGTGAGAACCGTATTCGCCGTATGTCTAAGGTTTCCGACGGAAGGTCAGTCCGCGTCGGGTTAGGCGGGCCTTAGCCGAGGCCGCAAGGCGTAGGTGATGGACAGCCGGTTAATATTCCGGCCCCCGGTGGTGGAGCAACGCAGGGACGCAGTAGGATAACTCAGCCTGTGAGTGGATTCAGGTGGCGGGTAGGGCAACCTTCCCCGCCGGTGCCTTCGGGCCACAAGTGAGCGAGTCCCGCTGCCGAGAAAAGCTGTGGTGCGCTGAAGCCAACGGTCCGTACCGCAAACCGACACTGGTAGACGGGTTGAATATACCAAGGCGAACGGGAGAACCCTCGTTAAGGAACTAGGCAAAATGGCCCCGTAACTTCGGGAGAAGGGGCGCCCCCGCGAGGGGGTCACAGTGAAATGGCTCTACCGACTGTTTAACAAAAGCACAGGTCTCTGCGAACGCGAAAGCGGACGTATAGGGGCTGACGCCTGCCCAGTGCCGGAAGGTTAAAGGGAGGGGTTAGACGCAAGTCGA
>JARKOV010000078.1 GCA_029975965.1 Anaerolinea sp.
GGGGCGCATCTCCATGCCCGATATCGACCTGGACTTCCAGGACGATATGCGCGCGCGCATCATGGAATACTGCGCCAACAAATACGGCGACGACCACGTGGCGCAAATCATCACCTTTGGTACCATGGCGGCGCGCGGCGCCATCCGCGACGTAGGCCGCGTGATGGACATTCCCCTCACCGAGGTGGACCGGGTGGCCAAGCTAATTCCCAGCATGCCGGGCAAATCGGCCAGCATAGCCGAGGCGCTCGAACAGGTGCCCGAGCTAAAAACCTTGCACGACGAAAGCGACTACCTGCGCGACCTGATCGACACCGCCGGGCAGATGGAAGGCGTGGTGCGCAACGCCGGCACGCACGCTGCGGGCGTGGTCATCACCGACGCGCCCATCACCGACTATGTGCCGCTCTACCGTCCCACCGGCAACGCCAGCGCCGAAGAATCGCCCATCAAAGCCGTCACCCAGTTCCCCATGTCGGTCATCGACGCGCTGGGGCTGTTGAAAGTGGACTTTTTAGGCCTTTCGACCCTCACCGTGATGCAGCGCGCCTGTAAATTGATTGAAGAACGCCACGGCATTGCATATAACCTGAGCAATATTCCACTGGATGACCCCGACACCTTTCGCTTTTTGGGCGAAGGGCACACGGCTGGCGTATTCCAACTGGAAGGCACCGGCATGACGCGCTACCTGGTGCAGATGAAGCCGCAAAACCTGTCGCACATCATCGCCATGGTGGCGCTCTACCGCCCTGGCCCGCTCGACTTCATCCCATCCTACATCAAACGCATGCACGATGAAGAGCCGGTCACCTACCGCCACCCGGCGTTAGAAACCATCTTCAAAGAGACCTACGGCATCCCCATCTACCAGGAACAGATCATGTTCGCCGCCATTCAACTGGCGGGCTACGAACCCTCTGAAGCCGACGGCTTGCGCAAGGCCATTGCCAAGAAGAAAGCCGACGACCTGAAGAAACATCGCGAAAAGTTCATCAAAGGCGCGGTGACACACGACATTGACAACGAAACCGCCTCGCAAATTTTTGACGACTGGGAAAACTTTGCGCGCTATGGTTTCAACAAGAGCCACGCCGCCGATTACGGCATCATTGCGGTTGAAACCGCCTACCTGAAAAATCACTACACCGTTGAATATATGACCGCGCTGTTATCGGCCTCGAAAAACGAGACCGATAAAGTGGCACTATATGTGGCCGACTGCCGCAGTATGGGTATTGAGGTGCTGCCGCCCGATGTGAACAGCAGCGGCTGGGATTTCACCATCGAAGACTGTGAGAAAGGCGCCGCCGCCATCCGCTTTGGCATGGGCGCAGTCAAAAATGTGGGGCAGGGCCCGGTGGAGGTCATCCTGGCCGCCCGGCAGGAAGGCGGCCCCTTCAACGACCTGAACGACTTTGCCCGCCGGGTGGACCTGCGCCACGTGGGCAAGCGCGCCCTCGAAAGCCTGACACGCGTGGGCGCGCTGGACCGCTTTGGCTCGCGCAAATCCATCCTCGAAGCGCTGGACCACATCCTGGCGGTTAGCGCCAGCCACTTCCGCGCCGCTGAGATGGGACAACTCAGCTTCTTCGGCATGGTGGAGGGAGTGGAAGAAGAAATTGTGCTGCCCATGAGCTTTGGCCTGGACGCACGCGAGCAGTTGGAATGGGAGCGCGAGCTGCTGGGGTTGTACGTCTCTGATCATCCCCTGTCAGCTTAC
>JARKOV010000086.1 GCA_029975965.1 Anaerolinea sp.
TTCTAGCAGAGCGATGTCGATATAAGTTTCAGATACGATGTATATCTTCTTCTTTCAGTTGACTATAAGCTTCGTGTGGATCGTGAGTAGAAAAGATTGCCATGGTTTGTTTAGCCATCATCTGGGGAGACAAGTGACTCATAAGCTGCAACATGCTCCAAGTGAGGTTGTGCAACGGTCCATAAAATGCTACTTGGCTCTTAAAGCCAGGTTCATTGGCGCGGTCCTCGGGTCGTGAGACGGCGGCAATTAATGCTAAGCGATCAATTCTTTGAGGCGAATTGGCAGCCAAAGCAATTCCGGTTGGCCCACCTCCTGAAATAGCCATGAGTGCACATTTCCTGATTTCCAGGGTATTCAAGAGTGCGACCATCGCTTCTGCTGCTTCTTTTGCAGAAGGTCCGACCTTGGATAAGGTCCGTCCATAGCCTGGACGGGACGGAGTAAGGATAGAAAATCCTGCTTGTAGAAGTGGGTCATACCCATCATGCGAAAAACAATCGCAGGAAGTACCGTGGCAGACTAAAATCACCGGCCCATTTCCCAACCAGGTGAACTCGATGGGTCCCTTTTCTGTTTTGGCAATGCGATGTTCCATACTATTACTCCGAGAAGAAAAGCCTTACTAATGCATAACACACTACCTTGCAGTATATCTGGCTATCGATCATCTTGAGGATCATTTAACCCTCGCCTTTTGAGGGTATCAGTTCGCCTGCCGGCGGTGAATGCAGGAGAGTTCAGAATCTGGTCATCGAAAAAGGTGACCAGCCTGTTCCACCTGCCGGTCTTTGGGGTCATGAATTTGGTTTCAGGCGATCTCGTCGTAGATGCGCGCCATTTCGAACACCTCTTCCCACCCCTGCCCGTTGTGATCCTCGTAGGTCCAGTAGCCGGCCAGCACACAGTGAGCCTGACCCCAGCCCTTGACCTGCTCGCGTGAGACGCCCAGGCTCTCGGCGACCTGCGCCACCCGCCGCTCAAACAGGCGCCGGAGCTCGAGCCGGGCCAACCCTTCCGGCGGGTCGTTGAGGAAGGTGGCGACGTCGTAGAGCGGATCGCCCACCACCCCCTTCGGGTCGATCGCCAGCCAGGGCTGGCGCTGTCCGCGCAGGATGTTGCCCCAGTTCATGTCGCCGTGGATTAACATCGATGCGCTTCCGTCGCCCGTCAGTTCCGCGTACCGGCTTTCGGCGCGCTCGATCATCGCTCTGGGGAAGGGGCCGAACTCGCCGTTGAAGCGCGCGCGCAGTTTGCGCAGGTCGCCGAACCAGCCGGTCAGGCTCGGGAATGCGCCCTGGGCGGGGGCGGGTTTCCACAGCCGCTGCATCACCTCGAGCGCCACGCGGGTGACGGTTTCGTCGTCCAGGATGGTTTTGAGCGGCTCCCCAGGCAGCACGCGCTCCATCAGCAGACAGCTCTTTTCGGCGTCGGTGGCAAGCAGGCGGCAGATGCCCGAGCCGTCCCAGTGCCGCAGCGCCTCGACCTGGCAAGAAAGCTCGTAACCAGGCACGCCCACTTTCAAGACCGCCGGCTCGCCGCCGGCACAGATGACCGGCGCGACGTAGCTGTACGACTCGACCGGGAAGGGCGGCAGCACGCGGAGCGACCAGCGTTGTGCGCATTCGGCTACCAGGGCGGGGAGCTGTGCCAGCCACCGCATGCCGTCGCTGCCGTGGACGTCGAGGATCTTGCGCTTGCAGTAGCTGGGGTCGATGGTGAGCATATGCCAGAGGGGTCGGGTGATGGGTTATGAGTGTATTGTAATAGATTGCCTGGCGAACGCCGAGAGATCTGCTAAATGGATTGCCGGCCTGTGAACATCTCCAGACAGGGTTCGCGTCGCCAGGTAAAGCATCGCGACACATTCGGAACTGGCGGAAGAAAAACGCTATACTATAAGCGGGAGGTGGCGGATGAGCAGACTCAGCATTGGCCTGCCCCGCATGCACCAGGAAGCGGGTGAGCGGCGGGATTTTCTGCCCGATTTTGTTGCCAACCTCGTGTCGCACGGCGCCGAGGTCTACCTGGAGCATGGCTACGGCAGCGGGATGGGTATATCCGAAGACGCGTACCGGGCAGCAGCGCCGGAGGCGCACTTCACCACGCTCGAAGCGGTTTACCGGCAGGAAATCGTGCTGGTGCTGCGCTACCCCGGCGACGAAAAGGTCGCCTGGATGCGCCCCGGCGCCTGCCTGGTCTCGATGCTGCATTACCCGACCCGCCCGCACCGGGTAGATTTCCTCCGTTCGCAAGGCATCGAGGCCATCTCGCTGGACTCGATCAAAGACGATGTGGGCCGGCGGTTGATCGAAAACCTGCGCGCCGTGGGATGGAACGGCGTCGAAGCGGCCTTCCAGACCCTGGAAAAGATCTACCCGCCCCCCGGCATCCGCGACCCGAACCGCAACCCGATCAAAGTGACCGTGATGGGCGCGGGCGCGGTGGGGATGAACGCCATCCAGGCCGCCGTGCGCTACGGCAACGAGGCGGTCTGGCGGCAGATGGCCAGCGAAGGGGTGACGGGCGTGCAGATCACCGCCGTGGAGTACGACCTGACCAGCCATGCGACCATCATGACCCAGATCCTCAAGTACACCGACATCCTGATCGACGCCACCCAGCGTCCCGACCCGAGCCAGCCGATCATCCCCAACGCCTGGATCGGCTTGATGCGCCCCTACGCGGTGCTGCTCGACCTGTCGGTCGACCCGTACGAATGCACGCCCGACGGATTGCAGATGGTCAAGGGCATCGAGGGCATCCCGCAGGGCAACCTCGACCAGTACGTGTTCAGCCCCGAGGACCCCGCCTGGGACACACTGCCGCCATGCGTCGACGCGCGCTGCCGGCGGTGGGCCATCTCGTGTTACTCCTGGCCCGGCGTGCGGCCCAAGGAATGCATGGAAGTGTACGGCAAGCAGCTTGAGCCGGTCTTTCAGGCCATTTTCGAGGCCGGCAGCGTGCAAAAGATCCACCCGGAGGGAGGTTTTTTCCACCGGGCGGTCTGCCGGGCGATGCTCTCGAACTGGAAAGGTTGAGACCTTCCGGGAGCAGCGTCTCAGGCAGGGGGCAGCTTCGCCCTCGCCAGCGCGCGCTCGAAGTAACTGCCCTGCACCGTCAGCTCTGCGTACGGGCGGGTCAGCATCACGTCCATCAACGGCTCAAGCTGGCGGGCGTAATGCTCCATGCAGGCTGCGGGGTGAATGCCCGGCCAGGAATAGCAGGAAACGACCGCCCGCCGATTCGCCGATGCGACCGAAGCCGGGACACTCTTATCCCATTCCGTGTCATCCGGAGTAAAGGTGTAGTGGTCCAGGTTCCCCTGGGGGATGCCCTCCACCCCGCGCACGATCACCGGCTGGTGGTCCAGCAGATAGGGGTCGACCGCCAGGTCAGCGACGACGGCGTGTTGCGGCAGCCAGCCCAACCATTCGTTGGGGACCACGGGCAGGCTGGGGTCGCGCCGGTTGGTTGCGTCCACCAGGATGTCGGTCTGGCGGAAGAGCTGCTCCATCTGCTTCGGGCTGTTGGTGACGTTGCGCCCTGCGCAGATCGCCAGGGCTCCCGGGCCTTGCAGGGCGATATGGCGGTTGTTTCGCTCGATGTTCCCCAGCTTGGTCGCCGCGTCGATGGCGTGCTTGCCCACCATGCCCGTGCCCAGGATTAACACCTGGTAGGGTTGCCCCTCGCGGAGCAGGTCGGGACAATCGCGTTCCAAATAATCAAAAGCGGCCTCCAGGCCGTTCCAGGCGACCGAGCGCATATTCTCGACCAGGCGCATGTTGTTGTCATCCACGATCGAATCCATCGAGATGGCGTGGATGCCCAGCTCGTTCAGAATCTGCACCCGGCGCGGGCGGGTCGGGTAGTGCAGCATGGAGAGCAAGACCGCACCCGGGCGGATCATCTGGAATTCCTCCTCGTTCGGCGAGCGCAAGACGATGACGTAGTCCTGCCGGAAGGCCTCCTGGCGGGAGCATTTCCAGACGCGGGGATTGCCCTGGCGATAGTCGTCGAAGGTGAAGCCGGAGCGGCTGCCGTACCCCTCTTCGAGGTAGACATCGCTGTAGCGGGTCAGGTACTGGATAAAGGCGGGGAGAAATACCCGTTTCTCGCCCGCTTCTTTGTTCATGCGGGGAAATCCCACGGTCACGTTGCGCGCCATCATTCCTCCTTTGCAAGGGTTCGGTTGGACAGGTAGGTAGCCGCCAAAACGATTTGGACAGTCTCACTATAGCACAAAAGGCTTGCCGCGGTTCGCCTGCTCAGAGATACCGGCGTAAAAAACCGATCACTTCCTCGAAACTTTGCCTCACTTCCGGCTTTTTCCAGTCGTTGTCGAAGCCGTGGTCTGCGCCGGGCAGGGTGATCAGGCGATTTGGGATGCCTTCCTGGTCGAGGGCCGCGCACATTTGCAGCGATTGCTCGTAGGGCACATCGCTGTCCTGGTCGCCGTGAAGCAAGAGGGTGGGAGGGTAGCCGGGACCGACCCGGTAAGCCGGGCAAAATTGCAGCAGCTTTTCGCGGTCGGCCTCGGGATGGAGACCGCTGACCGCTTGCGGCCAGGTGCCTTGCTGGCGGCAGTAAAAATAAAAGGTGTAACGGCGCTCTCCCCCCGTGGACCGCGCGCGTTTGCCCACCGCGCGGCGAGCCTCTGCCGGGTCAATCAACGGCCGGCGGCAGTAGAACTCGCTCGGCCGGGTGTACCAGTCGCCCAGGATGTCGCCGTAACCGTAGAACGAGACGATCGCCTTGGGTTTGGGCTCGAAGGTGCCGGTCATCAGGCTCAGGTACCCGCCGGCCGAGCCGCCCATCGTGGCAAAGCGCGATCCGTCGAATCCGTAGGTTTGCGCGCCGGCCGTGGCGGCCCATTGCAGGGCATCCCGCACGTCGCTGAGTATCTCGGCCAGCCTGGTTTCCGGCGCGAGGCGGTAATCGAACGAGACGACGGCAAAGCCGGCTTCGATCAACCGGCTCGCCTGGACGCGGGCCAGGTATTTGCGCGAGCCTGAAATCAAAGCCCCTCCGTGGAAATACAGAACCACCGGAGGTCGCTCGGCGGATGGAAGGTAGACGTCGGCTTTGATGGAACAGCCGTCAACGTTCTTGTATTCGCAAGTGGTCTTTCGCAAGGCCATGTCAGCTCCTGTCTCTACGTGGTCAGCCAGGTTGGTTTTGATGGGTTCTTTTGGGGGCTTCGCCTCCAGAATAACCCATCAAAATCCAATTGACAGCGTACTAAGGTAGTTTCCGGTCGAACGCGAATCCGCCTCACTCTTGACCCGCGATCGTTTTGCAGTACGCCCGCCAGCCGCCATGGGCGGTGATCTCAAGCTGCCCGTTGACGATGTAGGATTCAGCCAGCACCCCGAAAACGCTGCCACCACCCTCAAGGAGCACACGCCCCAGGACCAGGCCGGGCGGTTCCTGCTCAAGGATCTGGCACAAGCCGGCGGGCTGGACCTCCCAGATTTCCAGGTGGATGGACGCGCCACCGCCCGAGTCGCGCAGCATGGCCGGGTAGCGGTCGTCGACCGACCACAGCCGGTAGCAGGCGGCGGTTTTGTCCTCGCGGATATAGCGCGCTCCGGCCGCCAGCAGGTTGCGGTTTAGCGCCAACCCGCGCATCAAGGTGCCGTTGACTGCAAGGTACACCGTTCACCTCCTCAAAGCCAAGCCATGGGACGATGGATGTAAATATACTCCGAAATCTTGCTCGAAACCAACCCCGATCAACAGGCAATGCGCATGGGTCGCTGGATGGCATGGATTGGAATCGCCGCTAACAGTGGTACTTCCATTTCCCGAATTCCTCGCCATAATTAAGGAAAACAACCCGGTTTATCTCACGCCGGATGGCTGATTCTGAATTGGGGAGGATTCAGATGAAGAGCATGATAGCCGTTCTGTTTTCGCTATCACTGGCGGCCTGTTCTTTGAGCGGCGGTCACCCGACGCCACCCGACGTAACGACCACCCCGCCGGAGACCGCCCTTCCGAGCGCCAGCTCGACGCCCTTTCCGCCCACCGACACACCTGTCCCTTCACCCTCCGTGCCGCCAACCGCGACGCCCACCCGGGTTCCCCCTGGCCTGCCGTGGTGGAACGACACCGTCTTCTACGAGATCTTTGTGCGCAGTTTTTACGACAGCAACGCGGACGGCATCGGCGATTTCAACGGCCTGATCGAAAAACTGGATTATCTCAACGACGGCGACCCGGCGACTACCGGCGACTTGGGAATCGGCGGGATTTGGCTGATGCCCATCCACCCTTCGCCGACCACGCACGGGTACGCCGTGACGGACTACTACGCGACCAATCCCCAGTACGGCAGTCTGGAGGATTTTCGCCGATTGGTCGAAGAAGCGCACCGCCGGGGCATCCGGGTGATCATCGACCTGGTGCTCAACCACACTTCCATCGAGCACCCCTGGTTTATCCAGTCGCAAGACCTTCGTTCGCCCTACCGCGACTGGTATGTCTGGTCAGACCGTGACCCGGGCTTTCGCGGTCCGTGGGGCCAGCAGGTCTGGTACGAGCTCAACGGGGATTATTATTACAGCTACTTCTGGGAGGGGATGGCGGACCTGAACTACACCACCCCGGCAGTCACGGCGGAAATGCGCGATGTGAGCCGCTACTGGCTCAAGGATGTCGGTGTTGACGGCTTCCGGCTGGACGCCATCGGCGCGCTGATCGAGGAAGGCCCGGTGACCGTGGAGACCCGGCAAACCCACGCGTGGTTTGCAGCCTACAACCAGTACATCAAGGAAGTGAAACCCGAATCGATGACCATTGGAGAGGTCTGGTATCCGGACGAGGTGGTCCTCCCTTACGTAGCCAAAGATGAGGTCGACCTGGCCTTCGAGTTTGACCTGTCTGCGGCGATGCTGGCGAGCATCAACGAGGGCGACGCGACCCGCCTGCTCGACACGCTGCGCTCCGGCACAGCGCGCTTCCCGCACGGGCAATACGGTGCTTTTCTCACCAACCACGATATGGCGCGGGTGGCGACCCAGCTCGGGGGCAACACCGAGAAGGCCAAAGCAGCCGCCTCGCTGTACCTTGCCCTGCCGGGCGTGCCCTTCATTTATTATGGCGAGGAGATCGGCATGAGCGGCGACGCGCCCGACGAAATGGGCCGCCGCCCGATGCAGTGGACCGCTGAGCAATTCGCCGGTTTTTCAGACGCCGTGCCCTGGAAAGCCCCAGATGCCAGTTATCCGGTGGTCAACGTCGCGGCGCAGGTGGGCG
>JARKOV010000094.1 GCA_029975965.1 Anaerolinea sp.
GCCTCAAGGCCAACGACAGCCTGCTGATCCACACCAACAACCACGGTGGGCACAACGGCACCGAATCGGATTTATGCTGTTACCCCAACTGGGACAGCCTGGGGGTGGAGGAATTCACCGACAAGCTGGCGGAACTGCCCGCTTTCCGCTGCCTGATGGTGATGATGGAACAGTGCCATTCCGGCGGATTCAACAGCAAGGTGATCGCCAAGAGCACGGCTGGAGCGACCAGCATCGCCTCGGCCTGCGAGGAAGATCGCAACTCGATCGGCGGCGCGCACTTCGACCCCTTCGCACGGGACTGGATCGCGGCGATGAACGGCGCCACGCCTTACGGTGGGGCGCTGGCACACGACCCTGACACGAACGGCAACGGGCGGATCAGCGCGCGCGAAGCCTTCGACTACGCCGATGCGATCCACGACCCGTACGACACGCCGGTGTTCAACCAGAAGAACGGGGGAAGCGGCTGCTGGCTGGGTTCCGACTGGTACATCTTCAAGCTGCCACCCCTCGAGCTGGCCGAGATCTACATCAAGCACTGGCCCGAGCCCGACCCCATCATCTTGCAGCGGCGGGTCGAGGCGGTGATGCCGCAAATCGAGGCCTTGAACAAGGACTTCGAGCCGCAGTTGGATAAACTGCACGCCAATTACCGCAAGCGTTTCGAGGCGATTCTGAAGGCGGCCAGGCGCGCTGAAAAGTAGACTGTGTAATTTATTGCACAATCAAGCAGTAAAATAGGCAGGATGGAATATTGGAAGAACCCTTTGGAAAAGGTCTTTGAAAGCCTGTTGCCTGAAGAGCGCAAGCGTTGCGCGATCTATGTCCGGGAGGGACTCGTCGAAGCGGGCGAGGAATTCCAGGCGGGTCGCGCAACGCAGCGTGCCTCGCGGGCGGGGCACCTGGTGTTCATCGACCTCGAACCCGGCGTCAATTGGGGTCACGATTGCCGCTATCTGCTGGTTGCCCCAAACGGAGAGATCATCCATCGACTGGACGGACAGTTTCCCCCATCCCCCGCGGGGCTGCGCCTGGTCTACCGCGCTGACGCGGTCGAAGATTGGATGCTGCTCACCACGCAATCGTTGGATTAGAGTCTTCTCAAGCCACTACAAAGAAAGCAATCCTTCGTTACCCTGGGATCTTTTTTCTTGGAGGCAATACTTCCAGGCGAAAATGACGCAGAGTTATACCTCCTCTACCAACCAATACACCAGCGGTTCTTCTTCGTGATCTTCGTGCCTTTTCTTCTTGGTGGTTGATTTTCCGCCAATCCCTTGCGTGCGGAATTTGCCGGCTGGGGGTTATACTGGTCAAATGGTAGATGAAGCACAGATTCGCGTTATGCGCGAACGGATCACCGACGAGATCTTCTATGCGTTGTTCAAACGCAAAAGTGGTCCAATGCGCCGCCTGGCCGGTTGGCTGTTCAAGCGACCGACCACCCGCTTCTCGCGCATTTTCGCCGCCGCCGACCAGGCGGCGGCACAGGGCGGCTTACCAGCAGCCGGACAGAGCCTTCTCAACGACCTGAACGTATCCCTCACCGTCCGCGGTGGAGAGAGCCTGCCTGCCCAGGGGCCTTTGCTGGTGGTCTCCAATCACCCCGGCGCTTATGATTCGGCTGCATTGTGCTCGCAGATCCCGCGCCATGACTTGAAAATCATCGTATACGAGATACCCTTCTACCGCGCCTTCCCGCACATCAGCCAGCAGATGATCTTCGCCACCGACGACACCCCCGGGCGCATGCTCGCCCTGCGCCAGGCGGTGACCCACCTGCAGCAGGGCGGCGCGATCCTGCAATTTGGCACCGGCAAGATCGACCCCGACCCGGCGATCGCCCCCGGCGCGGAGCGCGCCATCCGCTCCTGGCTGCCCAGCATCGAGATCATGCTGCAAAAAGCCCGCGAGACCCGCCTGGCGCTGGCGACGATCAGCGGGGTGCTGCTGCCCCGCTTCGCCGACCATCCCCTCACCCGCTTGCACCGCGACCCGATGGACCGCCGCCGCCTGGCCGAGTTCATGCAGATCATCCAGCAGCTTGTTCGCCCTCAGAGCATCCAGCCGCACGCCCGCCTCACCATCGCTCCGCCACTCTCCATAAGCGACCTGCTGGCTGGCGATCACGGGCGACGAGTCATGCCGTCGATCATCGAGCGCGCCTGCCACCTGCTCAAACAACACCTCCAGGCTCACGGCAAGGTCTAAGCGTTAAAAACAGAAGCCCTCCTCGCGGAGGGCTTCATTCTCATACCTGCACGAACCTTTTAGCGCCCCACGATGGGGAACCAGAGGATAAATTGGGGCTGGCAGGCCAGGGTGAACTCGTCCGGGCCGGTACCGCTCAAGGTGAAGGTGATCGTGTCAGCTTGCGCGTCGCGCGCCGTCACCACGATGCCGCCGGTGCCCCATTGGCTGCCGTCCCAGGCGTACACTGCCATGTCGCTTTCCTTCCAGTTGGTCGGGTTATAGCTCATCGTGAAGGTCACCGGCTGGAGGAAGGTCAGGCTGGGTTGAAGCTCGCCGTTGATGTAGGCATCCAGGGTGAAATTGGCGACGAAACCCTTCCCCGCCGGTGGGGTGAGCGCCGAATTGTAGAACTGGTGGAAGACCAGGGTCACGTCGCTCGACACCGCGCCCGCCGGGACGGTGATGGTGGTGGTCACGGGCAAACCATTTTGCATGCCGGTATAGGTCAGCACGCCGCCCGCCCCGGGGGTAATCACGGCGCTCAGGCTGCCGGAAACGACCTTCTGCGAGAAAGCCGCCGAGGTGCTGGCGTTGTAATTGGCGTTGCCCAGGTAGGCGGCGGTGATGGCGTGCGTGCCAATGCTCATCCCCGTTGCAGCAGGGCTGGTCGCCACGCCGTTGACCAGGTCAACCGGGCCGCCGAAATTGGCGCCGTCGATCTTGAATTGCACCTGGCCCGCCGGTGTCCCGCCGCCGGGGGCGGTCGCCAGCACGGAGGCGCTGAAGGTCACCCCCGCGCCTTCCACCGCCGGGTTGATGCTGGTGGTCAGGGTGGTCGCCGTGTCGGCTGGGTTGACGGTCGGGCCGCTCGCCGGAGCCGAAACCGCGTCGTTGTAATTCGCGCCGCCCTCGAAGGAAGCGGTCAGAGTCTGTGGAGCGGTTGAGGACGGGGTGAGGTTGCACGCCGCGCTGCCGTCCGCCTGGACCGTGGCCACGCAGGAGTCGCTGCCGTTGGACAGGGTGACGGTCATGCCCACCGGGATCAAGGTGCTGGGGGCATCCGGGGTCACCTGGGCGGTCACCGTGTAATGCTGGCCGACGACGACCGGATCGGGCGAGGTGCCGGTGATGGTCACCGTCACGCTGGCCGGGGTCACGGCGGGGCCGTCCACCGCAGGGGTTGTCGCCGGCGCGTTGAAGCTTGTATCGCCGGAGTAGGTGATGGTGAGCTGCGGGCTGCCAACGGCGGATGGGGTCAAGTTGCAGCTACCCGCCGCGACCGGCGCCGTGCAGGAGTCCACGCCGTTGCTGATCGTCACCGTGCCGCCGGGGATGCCGGAGCCAGGTGCGACCGGGGTGACGTTGAAGCTGACCGCCACCGGTTGCCCCACCACCGCCGTCGCCGGGTCGAAGCCGCTGATCGCCGCGGTGACATCCGCCTTGGCGACCAACACGCCTGGGGTGAAATCGACCACGTCTGGGCGGTAATAATCGTCGCCGCTGTAGCTGACGCGCACCGTGTGAGGCCCAACGCCCAGGCTGGAGATCAACTGCGAGAGCGCCGAACCGGCGGCGTCGAGGGTCACCGGCATGCCCAGGTCAACCCCGTCGACCGAGAATTGCACTGTCCCGGTCGGCAATGGGTTGTTTGCCCCTGAGCCAAGCACAGTGGCGGTGAACCCGACCGGCTGCCCGAAGACCGGATTGTCAACGGTCGGCAGCAGGGTGATGGCAAGCAAACCTTTCTCCACCACCTGCAGATACGGGTTGGACAGGTTATCGCTGCCGAGGAAGCTGGCGTTGCCGCTGTAGACGGCGGTGATCGAATGCGTGCCCACCCACAGCGCGGTGTAGGGCAGCAGCTTGCTGGCCTTGCCGTCCGCGCCCAGCGCGACTGGCGCGCCGTAATTCACGCCGTCGACGATGAACTGCACCGTGCCGCCGGTCGGGAAAGCCAGGGATGGGTCGTTACCGGTCACCGTGGCGGTGATCAACACCGAGAGGCCGTAGGGCGACGGGTTGATGTTGGAGGTCAACACCAGGGTGGTCGCGGCTTTCTGCACCACCTGGTTGATCGCCGGCGCAGACGCGGAGGCGAAGTTGGCGTCGCCCAGGTAGGTCGCGCCCAGGCTGTGTGTCCCGACCGCCAGGTTGGCGATCGAAGGGCTGGCGGCGCTGGCGCCGCTCAATGCCACTGGCTCGCCGAAATTCACCCCGTCGATGGTGAACTGGACCATTCCGGTGGGGCTGCCCGCTCCGGGGGCGCTGACCGCCACCGTCGCTGTGAAGCTAACCGGCTGACCGAACGCAGAGGGCGTCGCGGAGGTCGCCAGGGCAAGCGTTGTCGTGGCTTTCTGCACCACCGGGCCGGCCACAGCCGCGGCTGAAGCGGAAGGATTGAAGTTGCTGTCGCCCTCGTAAGCGATGCTCAGGCTGGTCGGGCCGGCTTCGTCGAAGGTGATCTGGCAGCTACCCGCCGCCACCGGGGCGGAACAGGTGCGGCCTTTGGCGTCCGTCACGGTGACCTGACCGGTCGGGGTGCCCCAACCGGGAGCGACCGGTGAAACGGAGAAGAAGATGGTCACCGGCTGGCCGGTCACGTGCTCACCCGGCCCGAAGCCAAGGATGCCCACCGCGGAGTCGGCTTTCGAGACCACCGGACCGGCGAAGGGCGCTGAAGAAGCTTCGTTGAAATTGGTCGAACCGGAGTAGCTGGCGACCAGGTTGGGCGCGCCGGGGCTGTTCGGAGCGAGCTGGCAGGAGCCGCTCCCCGAAGCGTCCAGCGTGACCAGGCAGCTATCCACGCCGTTCGAGACGGTCACCGTGCCATCCGGCACGTCCGTCGCCGGGGCAACCGCGTCCACCTGGACCGTAACGGTCACCGGCTGGCCTACGACCGAGGTCTGCGGGGCAATCGAAACGATGCTGGCAACCGCCCCGGCTTTTCCCACTGCCTGGCTGAGCGCCGGCGAGGTGGGGACGTTGAGGAAGTAGTCATCCCCGGTGTAGCCGACCGTGATGGCATGCGTTCCGGCCGAGAGCTCCACCGCCAGCGGGCTGGTGGCGTTGCCAGCGGCGTCCAGGGTCACGGGAGAGCCCAACGGCGCGCCGTCCACGTAGAACTGCACCTGGCCGGTCGGGATACCCTGGGTGACCATGCTGGGCTGCACGCTGACGCTGTAAGTGATCGGCTGCGTGGCCACCGGCGATGCGGCGCTGGGAGTGATGGTGATCACCGGGTTGGCCTTGTTCACCCGCTGGTTGAGCGGGGCAGCCTGGTTGTTGCTGCCCAGGAATTGAGCCGGGTCAGCCGGGGTATACACGGCCGTGATGGTGTGATCGCCAGGCCACAGGTTGAGGTAGGGCACCGTGCGCACCACCTGCCCGGAGGCGTTCAGGGTCAAAGGCGTGCCAAACAGGACGCCGTCAATGGAAAGCTGCACTGTTCCAACAGGGACCGCGATGCCAGGCGCATTGGATGTGACCGTGATGGTCATGTCCAGCGAGGTGCCGTAGACGGTCGGGTTTTCACTCGAGCTGACCACCACGCTGGTGGGCGCCCGTTCAACCGTCTGGGTCGAGTTGCCGCTGGCGCTGGGCAGCGTGTTGCTGTTGCCCAGGTAAGAGGCTGAGAAGGTATGCGTGCCGACCAGTAAATGCCCGCCGGGAAGCAAGGTGTGCAGGTCGGCGCTGGTGGCCTGGCCCGCGCCGTTCAGGCTGACCGGGCTGCCGAGAGGCGCGCCGTCCACGTAGAACTGCACCTGGCCCGCCGGGTTGACCACCGAAGGAGCGATTTCGCTGACCGTCGCGGTCAGTTGGAGCGGCTGGCCATAGACGCTGGTCGAATCCGACGAGACGACCGTGGTGGTGGTGCTGTTCTGGCTGACCGTCACCGACGCCGCCGGGAGCGAGCTGCTGGCATTGTTGTTCGCGTTGCCCAGGTAGGCGGCGTAATAGGTGTGGCTGCCGGCGCTCAGGCTTGTCGTTGTCTGGCTGACCGCCGTGCCGCTGCTGAGATTGACCGGCGAGCCAAATGCCACGCCGTCGACGTAGAACTGCACCTGCCCGGCGGGGGTGAACCCGGCCGGGGCGACCGGAGCTACGGTCGCAGTCAGGTACAGCGGCTGGCCGTAGACGGGCGAGCTCACCGAACGCACGACGCCGGTGGTGGTGTTGGCGCGGTTGACCGTGATGGTGAAAGCCGCTGTGTCGGTCGAGCCGAGGTAATTGGTCGCGCGCACGATGATGCCGCTGTAGGTGCCCGCCGCCGTAGGCGTGCCGGTCAGCGCGCCGTTCGCCGCCAGGCTGAGGCCGGGCGGCAGGGGATTGGATGACGGCGCGAGCGCATAGGTCGGCGCCGGGGTGCCGTTCGCCGCAAAGTTGTAACCGGCGTAAGGCGCGCCATAGGTCGCGGTGGCCGGCGGAGTCTGCGCCGAGAATGCCGTAGGCGCCGAGTCGTAGGTTGGGCCGGAACCCGCCGTGTGCAGGAAGGTGATGAACTGGCTGTCCTGCTGGATGTTGGTCGCGGTATCGAACAGGTTGGCGACGATGCGGTACGTCCCGGTGGGGCTGGACGCGGGATAGTTGAGCACCGCGGAAAGGTCGGTCGATGCCCCACCCGAGAGGGAGAACGTCTGGCTGTTGGTCACCAGGTTGTTGTTGCTCGGGTCGAGCAGAGACAACTCGAGCCGGTAAGTGCCGGTCTGCGTGGCGTTGACCGTGACCTGCGGGGTAATGTACGCGGAAGGCCCGTATCCGATCACGGTCATGCCGCCGATGCTGGCCATGTCGGCCGCGCCGCCGTCGATGAGAAGCTGGCCCCAATCGATTTGCGTGCACCAGCCGGAAGACACGGTGATCTCCACCAGGTTGCTTCCGTTTTGTACGAGACCAATCGGCAGCGTGAAGACGGTCGTGTTCCAGGTACCATTCGTCCCCGAAAGGCGACCGACATTCTGCCCGTTGAAGTAGACCGTGTCGATTTCACCCATCTCCTCGTCCACATCGTAGGCGTAAATGGAAAGGATCGCCTCAGACGTGGGAACCTGGTCGGTGATAATGTTGAACTCGATCGGCATCAGCGCATCTCCCGCACACACGTAGATATCCATGTCGCCATCGGCGACGCCGGTGCGGGCGTTGTTCTGGTTATCGGTATTGGTGATGAAAGTGCCCGCCGCCGAAACCGATGACAGCGGGAAGAAGGCGACCAGTACGACGAGCAGAACGGCCAGCACAGCCGCCCACTTCTGCCCTCTACGACGATAAGGTAAACGATCTAGCAATAGCATGCGAACCTCCTTGGCGAAACTAAGAAACGAGAGCTTTTTCGAGCTGCTGGTGCAGCATAGATTTCATCAGGATGCGACCTGCCCCGGCGGTCTCTGCCGCCCGGTACTGGGCAGACGTATCGGTGATGACGATCAGGTTCAAATCTGGGCGAAAATGGAAAAGAGAAGCCAGCGTTTGTGTGAGGCAATCTCCGCACAACGCGGCTTCGAGGAGAAGCGTTTCGGTGGGATGTTGGTCTAAGAACATTTCCATTTCCCCCAGGTTCTCAACTTCGGCGTGTACTTCCAGCTCCGGCATGGCTTTCAGGAAAGACTCCAGCGCGTTGCGCCACAATCCGGAGCGGGCGGCGAGGAGGAGCCTGGTTTTTCGACGGGAGTGCGACATAGCTAAGTGGTGAAATTCCAATGGGAACCGGTCTGGTAAAAGAATACGATTTCGGCAAGCAAAAATCATCCGCTTTGGCGTCGATTTTTTCTCAACGCAGCGTTGAGATTGGGTAAAATAGAGCCATGCTGCGTTTCTGGCTGATCTTCATTGCGGTGCTGGGCGGGTTGATCTGTGCCTTGCTGGCCATCACCGCCTGGCGGCGAAGGCCCGCGCCGGGGGCGTCTTTTCTGGCCGGGGCGATGGCCTGCGTGACCGTCTACGCGATGGGCTACGGCCTGGAGCTGAGCAGCAGCAGCCTGGAATACATCCTGGCCTGCATCCGCATTGAATACCTGGGGGTCGCCTGGCTGCCGGGCTTCTGGATCGCGCTGGCCCTGCGCTACACCAACCGCCTGGAATGGCTGAAGCCGCGCCGCTTTCTGCTGCTGTGGGTCATCCCCATTCTCGTCATCCTCGGCGTGTTCACCAACCCGCTGCACCGCCTTTTCTACACCAGCGTCGCTATCGACACCAGCGGACCTTTCAGCGTGCTCAGCTTCGAACGCGGGCCGATCTACTGGCTGCACATGGGCTACACCTTTTTCGCCTTCCTGGCAGCGGCGTTCTTATTGATCCAGTATCTCCTCTCGCCTCACGCGCTGTACCGCAAGCAATCCGGATTGCTCTTGTTGAGCAGCGTGTTGACCATCCTGGTGACCACGCTCTACCTGGCTGGGTTGCAGCCAATCCCGCACCTGGACATCATCGTCTACGCGCTGATCTTCGCCGGCGGGATCGTCGGCTGGGGCCTGCTGCGTTTTCATCTGGTCGCCCTCTCGCCCATTGCGCGGGAAACGCTTTTCGACAACCTGCGCGACGCAGCCCTCGTGCTGGACGGCGCCGACCGGCTGGTCGATTTCAACCCCGAAGCCCGCCGTCTGCTTGGCTTAACCAACAACCCGATCGGGCTACCGCTCGAGCAATGCCTGCCGGCGGACTTCCTCCCGGCGTTTCACGGGTTGCGCTCCGGGGATGCAGTCCGCGAGTTTACCCTCGAACGTCAGGGGCAGCCAGAATATTTCGAGGTTCTGCATTCCAGCCTGCCTGGTGCATCCGGCGAATCCCAGGGCTTACTGGTGGTGGTCCACGACATCACCCGCCGCCAGCGCCTGCAGAGCGCCCTCGAAGCGATCAACGCCGAATTGGATGAGCGCGTCAAGCTGCGCACCCAGGAGTACCAGGAGACGATCGTGCGCCTGGAAAACGAGATCGAGACGCGCCAGAAGGCCGAGCGGCAGTTAAAGGAAATGCAAAACAGCCTGGTTGAGCAGGTCTCCGCGCAAAGCCGGAAGCTCTCCACCCTCTACGACGTGCTGCTCTACCAGGGCGGCACGGGCGATGCAGTTGAGATTTTCAACCAGTCGCTCGCCCGGATCATGCAGATGATGAACGCCGACGCGACCTGCATGCACGAGATGCGTGACGGAGCCATTTACCTCTCGGGCAGCATCGGGCTGCCGGAGGAGGCCAACCAGATGCTCGCGGTGCTACCGGGCGACTGGCTGAGCGACGGGAAACCCCTGGTCTCGATCAACTTGCCCCAGGAAGAACGCCTGCCGCCGCAACTGCGCCTGCCCTGTTACACCACCTACCTGGCAGCGCCGATCAAGCTCAACAACGCCACGACCGGCGTCTTGCAGGTTTTCTGGAGCGCGTTGCACAGCGTCAGCGTGGAAGACATCGCTTACTTTTCGATCATCGCCGAGCAGATTGGCGTCATCCTGGAAAACGCGCGCCTGCGCAAGACGCTCGAAGACCGCGCCGTGCAGGTGGAGCGCCGCCGCCTGGCGCGCGATTTGCACGACTCGGTGACCCAGTCGCTGCACAGCCTGTCGTTGTACACCGGCACCTTGCGCAACCGCCTCAGACAGGGTCAGGTAGAGAAGGCCGAGGAGATGCTCGACCGGCTCGACCAGAGCGCTCGCCAGGCGCTGAAAGAAATGCGCCTGCTGCTGTATGAGATGCGCCTCGCCCCCCTGGAAAACCTGCGCCTGGTCGAAACGCTGCAAAACCGCCTGGAAGCGGTCGAGAAACGCGCCGGCATCGACGCCGCTTTGCTCGTCGATGAGCCTGCGCACTGGCCGTTGAATTGGGAGGCCGAGATGTACTGCATCGCCATGGAGGCCTTGAACAATTCGCTCAAACACGGCAACGCCAACCAGGTGCGGGTGAACCTGCGCGGGAGCGCAAATTGGGTTGAAATGAGCATCCAGGACGACGGGCGGGGGTTCTCTCATCAGAAGGCCCAGAAGACCGGAATCGGGTTACAGAGCATGCGCGAGCGTGCCGAGCGGTTGGGCGGTGAAATCCAGATCGAGTCTACGGAAGGCAGCGGCACGAAGGTTTGCCTGCGGGTCGGAACGCCGGTCGCGCCGGAGGACGAGGAGGCCAGGCTTGATTCGAATATTGACCGCGGATGATCACCCGTTGATGCGCGACGCGCTGCGCATCTGCATCGAAGACGAGTCAGATATGCAGATCGTCGCCGAGGTGGAAACCGGCCGCGACGCGATCAGCAAAGCGCGCGAAATCGACCCGGATGTGACCATCCTGGACCTGTACCTGCCAGACCAGGATGGGATCAGCGTTTTACAGCAAATTCTGGCCGCCGACCCCGAGGCGCGCGTGTTGTTTTTCACCAGCTCAAGTGAGGACGACAGGATCGCGCAGGCGATTCAATCCGGGGCGCTGGGCTACCTGATCAAAGACTCGCAGCGCAGCGAGATCCTCGCCGCGATTCGCGACGTCAGCCAGGGGCGCAGCTACCTTTCCCCCACCGTGGCTGGCAAGCTGGCCAACAGCCTGCGGCAACGGCATGCCAACAGCTTGCAAGCCAGCGTCGAGCGCCTCACCCAACGCGAGGAGGACATCCTGGCGCTGGTCGGAGAGGGCGCCTCCAACCTCGACATCGCCCGCCGCCTGAACATCGGCGAGACGACCGTGCGCACCCACATCCACAACATCCTGCAGAAGATGGGCCTGGAAAACCGCTCTCAACTGCTCATGCACATCCTGCGGCAGAAAACCAGGCGCTGAGGGATTCAACGCTGGGATTATCAACCGTCTGATCCGAAGGCGGTCGGTGTGGAGGTAACCTAATCCTTCCCTACGGCGAGAAATTCCTCATAATTCTGCCGGCTGACCGTGGTTAATTTCGCTCCCGGATAAGCTTCGAGAAAGGCTTTGCGCACGCTTTTGCGAATCTCTTCGCTCTGCCATTTGAATTCGTAACCATACAAGTCCCCCCCGTATTCTTCGACCAGGTCGATTTCCTTCTGGTCATAGGTGCGCCAGAAGTATCTATTCACAAACCGGTCGTTAAACTGGTTCGCCTTCATCCGTTCCGCCATCATGTAATTTTCCCACAACTGCCCCACGTCATTGCGCAATCCGAGCGGGTTGAAATTTTGGATCAGGCTGTTGCGCACGCCGTTATCATAGAAGTAATATCGGGCGTTCTTGGTCACCTCTTTGCGCAAATTGCGCGAATACCCACCAATACGATAGATGACAAAGACTTTTTCGAGCAAGTCCAGGTACTTTTCAACCGTCTGGCGGTTGAGTGCCAGGCTGGCCGCCAGCTCATTGACGGAGACTTCTTGACCAATCTGGAACGCCAGTAAACGCAGCAGATCGACTATTTTCGCAGACTTGCGCACGCCGTCGATTTCAAGGATATCCCGGTAAAGGTAAGCTCCTACCAGCTCATTCAAGAGACGCTCGCGCAGGCGTGCATCCTGGGTCGTCAGGATCGCCGGATACCCACCCCAGACCATCCAGCGTTCCAATTGAGCGCGCGCCTCAATCGCACCAAAATATTGGCCTACTTCCTGGTAACTTAACGAATACAGCGTAAAGGTAAATGACCGACCAGTGAGTGGCTCGCTGATCCGGTTGGCGAGCTCGAAGGAAGCCGAGCCCGTGGCCAGGATGGCTACCTGTGGAAAACTGTCCACCATGATCTTGAGGTTGAGACCGATATTCGGAATCCGCTGCGCTTCATCGATCACCACCAACTCGGCATCGCCAAGGACATCCCCCAGGATATTGCGGCTCTGGCTGGAAAGCGCTTCGCGATAAACCAGTTCATCCGCGTTCACAAAACGACTGCGCAGGGATATAGCGGCGAGCAGTTCACGGGCTAGCGTCGTTTTGCCGACCTGCCGGGGACCGTATAGCACCAGCACCTTTCCAGGCAACAGATGATCCTGAAGGATCGATTGGATCAACCGCGGAATTATCATAAATATATTATACTACAACATCAAAATTTATATTAATTTGTTGTATTAGAAATTCCGGATAATTCAATCATCCCCGACATTCTTCGGGCAGGCACTCTCGATACACCATCCTCACCCACCCGCGCCAAGCGTGGCGACCTGGCCCTTGAACTGGCTCATGTACAGGTTGTAATAGGCGCCTTTCTTCTCCAGCAGCTCGGCGTGCGTGCCGCGCTCGAGGATCTCGCCGCCAAAGAGCACCAGGATGCAGTCGGCGTCGCGGATGGTGCTCAGGCGGTGGGCGATGACGAAGCTGGTGCGCCCGCTCATCAAACGCAACAGCGCCTCCTGGATGTGCTTCTCGGTGCGCGTGTCGACCGAGCTGGTGGCCTCGTCCAGGATGAGGATGCCCGGGTCGGCCAGCACCGCCCGCGCGATAGCCAGCAACTGGCGCTGCCCCTGGCTCAGGTTGCTGGCGCCCTCCGAGAGCGCGGTCTGGTAGCCGTGAGGCAGGTGATGGATGAAACCGTCGGCGTTGGCCAGCTTGGCCGCGGCGTAGACCTCTTCATCGGTGGCGTCCAGCCGCCCGTAACGGATGTTCTCCATCACGGAGGTTGCGAACAGGTAGGTGTCCTGCAGCACCACGCCCAGCCGGCTGCGCAGGTCGGCTTTGCGAATGCGGTGCAGCGGGTAACCGTCGACCCGGATCTCACCTCCGTCCACGTCATAGAAGCGCGAGAGCAGGTTGATGATCGTGGTTTTCCCCGCCCCGGTCGGCCCCACCAGCGCGATGGTCTGCCCGGGGTGGGCGTGCAGGCTGACGTTTTTCAAGACGGGCACCTCCGGATCGTAACCAAAGGTCACGCCGTCGAATTCGACCTCGCCGTTGACCCGCTCCAATGCCACCGCGTCCGACTCGTCGACGATCTCGGGCGGCTCATCCAGGATCTCGAAGAAGCGCTCTGCCCCGGCCAACGCCGACTGCAGCGAATTGAACAGCGTCGCGAGCTGGTTGAGGGGGCGGTTGAACTGCTGAGAGTAATTGAGGAAGGCGGCGATGGTGCCCACCGTGACCAGGCCGTTGAGCGCCAGCCAGCCCCCCGCCGCGCTGATCACCGCGTAACCCAGGTTGCCGACGAAGTTCATCAACGGTCCCATCGTCTGCGATAACGACTGCGCGTGCAGGGCGGCGGATTTCAACGCCTTGTTGGCCTCGTCGAACTCGGCGATCGCGGTCTCCTCGCGGCAGTAGGCTTTGATCACCCGCCCGCCCGAGACAGTCTCCTCGATCAAGCCGTTGAGCGTGCCCAGCGCCGCCTGCTGCTTGCGAAAATCGACCAGGGTGCGCGCCGCAATCGTGCGCGTGATCAACATCATCACCGGCACGGTCAACAGGCTGACCAGCGCCATCTGCCAGCTCAACGCAAACATGATCGCCGCCGTGCCGATGACCGTCAACAGGCTGGAAACCAGTTGGGTCACCGCTTCGTTGAGCACGGTGGAAATGTTGTCCACATCGTTGGTCAGTCGGCTCATCAGCTCGCCGTGCGGGCGCTTGTCGAAAAAGCGCAGCGAGAGGGTCTCCAACTGCTCGAACAGCGCCTTGCGCATATCACGCACGGTGCGCTGCGCCACGGCCACGATGACAAACGTCTGCCACCAGGTCGTCAGCGAGGTGGCGGCGTAGATGGCAGCCAGCACGCCCAGGATTTTGGCCAGGCCGGGCAGGTCGCTGGCGATGATGTAAACGTCGATGGCGCGGCCCATCAGGTAAGGCCCCAGCAAACCCAGCAGCGTGCTGGCGACGACCAGCAGGGTCGAGAAAATCAAGCCGCCGCGCTGTTGGCGCAGGTAAGTCCACAGCCGGGCGAGCGTCCTGCGGGCGTCCTTGACTTGCACTTTCTCGCGCACCATCCCCGGTCCGCCCGGTCCGCCCCGCCCAGGGCCAGGTGGGCCGAAGGGCATGGCGGGCTGTTGAGTTCTTGCAGGTCTGGATTGGTTACTCATCAGTGGTCATCTCTCAAGCAACAGCCGGCGAGCCGCCAAGCTGCGAGTCGAAAATTTCCCGGTAAATGGGGCTGCGCTCGAGCAGCTCGCGATGATTGCCCATCGCGCTGAGCTTGCCATCGTTGAGCACGAGGATCTTGTCGGCGTTGATCACGGTGCTGATGCGCTGGGCGATCACGAAACAGGTGCTGCCGCGCATCAACTCGTCGACCGCAGCCTGGATCTTGCTCTCCGTCTCGGCGTCCACCGCGCTGGTCGAGTCGTCCAGGATCAGCACGGCCGGTTTGATCAGCAACGCCCGTGCGATGGCGATGCGCTGTTTCTGCCCGCCCGACAGGTTCACCCCGCGCTGGCCGAGTTGGGTGTCGTAGCCCTGCTCCATCGCCTGGATAAACTCGTGCGCCTGGGCAGCCTTCGCCGCGGCGATTACCTCCTCGTCGCTCGCCTCCGGCCGGCCATAGCGGATGTTGTCACGCACGCTGCCGGTGAACAGCACCACGTCTTGCAGCGCAAAACCGATCGCGCGGCGCAGGGCGGTCTGGTCCACGTCGCGCACATCCATTCCGTCGATGGTCACGCGCCCGGCTTTCACATCGTAAAAACGCGGGATCAAGTTGACCAGGCTAGACTTGCCCGAGCCGGTCGCTCCCAAGATGGCGACGATTTCACCCGGCTCCGCGGTGAAGGTGATGTCGGTCAGCACCGATTCGTCGTCGCCGTCGTAGCTGAAGTTGACGTGCTCAAACGCCACCCTCCCACGAGGGGCAAACCGCGTGAGCGCCCCGGCGCGGTTTTGCACATCGGGCTGGCTGTCGAGCACCTCGGCGATGCGGTCGGCTGAGGCCCCGGCGCGCGAGACCTGCACCATCAGCATGGCGACCATCACCAGCGACGAGAGCGCGCGCAGCAGGTAATTGATGAAGGCGATCAGCGAGCCCACCTGCAGCGTGCCGGCATTGACCTGCACGCCGCCGAACCACAGCGCGCCCACGATCCCCAGGTTGAGCGCCAGCATCATCACCGGCATCACCACCGCCATCAACTGCATGGCGCGGATGGACGTATCGGCCAGTTGGTCGTTGGCCCGCCCAAAGCGGGCGTTTTCGTAATCGGCGCGCACAAACGCCTTGACCACCCGAACCCCGGTCAGGTTTTCTTGCATCACCGTGTTCAGGCCGTCCAGGCTCTCCTGCACGGCGCCGAACATCGGGTAGGCTTTCCGGCTGACCCAGGCGAGCAAGAGCAGCAACAGCGGCGAGAGGGCCAGCAACAACAGCGACAGGCGCGGGCTGGTGATCACCGCCAGCACCAGGCTGCCAATCAGCGTCAAAGGGGCGCGCACCATGATGCGCAGCACGATCGAAACGACCTGCTCGGCCTGGGTCACATCGTTGGTCAGCCGGGTGACGAGCTGCCCGGTTTGCAGCGCGTCCAGGTTGCCGAAGGAAAGCGCCTGCACCTTGCGATAGAGGGCTGCGCGCAGGTCGGCGCTGAAGCCCAGCGAAGCCCGCACGGTGGTCAGCGTGCAGCCCACCCCGCCCAACATCCCCACAAATGCCACCCCGACCATCTGCAGGCCGGTGCGCAGAACGACTGCCATATCCATCCGGGCGATGCCCACATCCACGATGGTCTCCATCAGGCGCGGCTGGAGCAGATCCATCACCACCTCGAGGAGCATGAAAAGCGGGCTGAGCAGAGCAGGGATCCAGTAAGGTTTTAGAAAGACGATCAGTTTGCGCAAGGAGCGCATCCTTGCCTCCCAAATGGTGGATTAAGCGGGTCAATGGTCGCGCAGAAAGCGGTTCAGATCGACCGGGATCGGCCGGCAGATTCTCCACCGACCCGCCGGGCTGGCTCCGCTTATTAAACCAGCCCTGTCAGAGAAGATGAAATTACCCAAATACAATCCCCGCGCCGGTTGCCTCGCAACCGGCGCGCGGCAGTCCGCCCTTTCGATTGGGTCTCAATTTGCCTGTAGAATATGGGGCAAAGCCCGGATTCTACGGAAAATATATGGCTCAATCCGCACCTTCACGGAGATACCCGTCTGGCTCAGGCTGGCCCACAAAACCTCCAGGTGGCCGCCGCTGGGGTCGTTAAGGGGCAACACGCTCCTCCCCAGGAATTTCGCCTGGCAGGAGAGTACCGGATCACGCGACCAAGACAGGCTCAGTCCAGGTTTTGGGCGAAGAACTGCTCTGGATGCTCGCGACCGTTGGCCTTCACCAGGTTGTCGCGCATGCGCACGAGGAAGCCGGTCAAGACCTCGCGTTCCTGGGGCGTGAACCCGGCCAGCATCTCCTCGCCCACCTGGTTTTCGCGCTCTCGCGTTGCCTGCTCGATCTGCTCGCCGCTTTCGGTGAGCGAGACCCTCCAGGCGCGCTGATCGGTGGGGTCGGCCTTGCGCTCGATGTAACCGGTGTGGTCCATGCGCTGCAGCATCTTGGTGATTGTCGAAGGTTGGACGTCCAGCCAGACGGCCAGGTCGGTCTGCGTGCAGCCGCTGTTCTGCTTGAGCAGGTGCAACAAAGGCGGTTGCCCCCGGTAAAGGCCGATCTCGCTCAGCAGGGCATGCAAGCGGATGTAATGCTGCCGGGCGCATTGGATGACCAGCCAGTTGAAGCGCTCGCCAGGGTGTTCGTTGTTCATCGGACCTCCTTTATTTAGACGTCTAACTATTTCTATTTAATTAAATCACGGGCGTGAATGATTGTCAATATGAATATTTCCGCCATAAACAATCCTTCCACCAACCTTTTACTGCCTTGCCGGCACCTCCCTCGCGCAACCAAATGTATAATGGACTCAAATCCCCGCCTGAGCCAAGCCGCACCGATCGGAGGGAAAATGTGCACCCCAACCGCTCTGCAAAGCCCCCAGCCCGCCGTCAAGACCCCGCATAATCTTTCGCCGCGCATCCAATGGCTGCGGGAGTATTACTTTTCGGGCACCCGACGCGCCTGGAACAACGAATACACCGCCTGGACCACCGGAACGCCCTGGGATTTCCAATTCAACGAGCTTTCATTCTATATCGTGCCCGAAACCTATGCCTTCCTGCAAACCTTTCGCTCCTCCTTCCGCCAGTCGGCGCGCCCGGTGGAGCTGGACCCGGCCTTTTGGAAGTGGAGCCTGCCAGAGCGCCGCGCCTGGTTCGTCCGGCGGGTGATGGTCGATTACCTGCCGCAGGAGATCCTCCCCGGCGACCTGATCGCCGGCGGGCGCTTCAACATCCTGGCATCTTGCTGTCTCAATGAGAAAGAAGCCAGAGAGCGCGACGCGCTGGTTTACGGCCCGCAAGGCTGCCGCGCCGCCATGCTGTGGCTGCACAACCACGGCTACGGCAACGCCGGCGCCACCAGCGGGCACCTCGTCCCCGATTACGCCGCGGTGATCGAGCGCGGCTGGGCGGGCATCGCCGAGGAGCTGCGCACTCAGTACGATTCCCTGCCTGTCGCGGAGCGCAACGGACCGCGCGGTGCGCAACTGCGCGCCATGCAGATCGCCGCCACGATGCCGCGCGACCTGGCCACCGCCTACAGCCGAAAGTGCCGCGAGCTGGCCCGCCAGGAGCCCCTCCCCGAGCGGCGCGCGGAGCTGGAAGAGATGGCCGGCAACCTCGAGCGCGTGCCCTGGAACCCACCCCAAACCTTCTGGGAAGCCGTGCAGGCGCTGTGGCTCACCCATATGCTGGTGATGAGCGATGAAGGCTACCCCGGTCCAGGTGATTCCTTCGGGCGCATCGACCAGTACCTGTTCCCGGCCTGGCAACGCTCGCTGGAGGCTGGCATGCCGCGCGAGTTCGGCAAGGAGATCCTCAAGTGCTTCTGGATCCACTGCAACACCGCCTACGACGCCATGATCCGCACCGGCGGCAACCAGGGCATCACCGCCGGCTACGGGCAACTGCTCACCCTCTCGGGGATGGGCCCGGGTGGCTCGGACCTGACCAACGACCTGACCTACGCCATGCTCGAAGTGATCGACGAGATGTCGCCAATCCTCGAGCCCAAGCCCAACGTGCGCCTGCACCGCGCCAGCCCAGATGCCTTGCTCGACAAGGTGGTCGAGATGGTCGCCTCCAGCCAGGGCGCGCCCTTCTTGCTCAACTTCGACGAGCGCTCGATCGCCGGGCTGCTGCTCCAGGCCGAAAAAGCCGGCGTGCAGCGCTGGATCCACCCCGGCAACGTGCACGACTACGCCCCGGTCGGCTGCCTGGAAAACACCATGGTGGGCAACGACCGTTCCGGCACGGTGGACGCCAACCTCAACCTGCTCAAAGCCGTTGAGCTGGCCCTGACCGGCGGTTACGACCTGCTGCCCTTCACCGACCCGCTGACCGGCAAGACCGAGCTGCCCCAGCGCCACGGCCCCGACACCGGCGACCCGGCGACATTCCACACCTTCGAGGAATTCTGGCAGGCTTACGCCGAACAGACCCGCTACATCATCCGCAAGATGGTTGAGGTCTACGAGACCTCCGAAGCGGTGCGAGCGCGCTTCCACCCCACGCCCTATCTCTCCTGCCTGGTGCGCGGCTGCGCCGAGAAAGGCCTGGACGTCACCCAGGGCGGTGCCGAGCTCAACTTCACCACCCTCGAGGCGGTCACCTACGCCACGACGGTCGATTCGCTGCTGGCGGTCCAGTACCTCGTTTACGAGAAAGGGTTGTGCAGCCTGCCCGAGCTGGTGCAGGCGCTGCGCGACAACTGGGCCGGGCATGAAATCCTGCAGGCGCAGGCGCTGCACCGCGCCCCCAAGTACGGGCGGGACGACGACGCGGCCGACGCGCTGGGACGGCGGGTGATGGAGCTGTGGACCGAGGAGACCTGGAAACACCGCACGATCTCCACCCGGCGCCAGTTCCGCCCCGGCATGCTGAGCTGGAATTACTGGATCGCCTACTCCGACATCCTCCCCGCCAGCCCAGACGGGCGCGCGAAGGGCAAGTTCCTTTCCAACGCCCTGTGCCCTTCCAACGGTGCCGACACCAACGGGCCGACCGCCAACGTCAACTCGGTCGGCAAGGTGCTGAAAGGCAGGGTACCTGGCGAAGACGGGTTGCCCAAAGAAGCCCTCAACCTGCTCCCCAATGGGGGCAGCCACACGATCACCTTCAACCCCTCCCTGCTGCGCGACCCGGAGCATCGCGCCAAGTTCAAGGCCTTCTTGCGCGGCTACGCTGAAAACGGCGGGACGGCGCTGCAGATCAACATGCTGGATGCCGAGATGCTGCGCGACGCCCAGCGCCACCCGGAAAATTACCGCCACCTGCTGGTGCGGGTGACCGGCTACAACGCTTACTTCACCAGCATCGGCAAAGAATTGCAGGACGAGATCATCGCCCGCGAGAGCCACGCAATGGGCTGACCCGACCATGCAGACTCTCGCGCAGCCCATCTCCGCCAACCCGGCTCCGCTGCAGGAAAGGGCGACCATCCTGCACCTGCAACGCCTGTCCACCGAGGACGGGCCGGGCATCCGCACCACAGTGTTCTTCAAGGGCTGCCCGCTGCGCTGCGCCTGGTGCCACAACCCGGAGAGCCTCTCGCGCGAGCCGCAGGTGCAGTGGCTGGAGCGGCACTGCATTGGCTGCCGCACCTGTCTGAAGGCTTGCCCGCAGGGGGCGCTGCAACTGTCTCCCCAGGGGCTCCAGCGCGAGCGCTCCATCTGCCGGGTGTGCGGGGCGTGCGTGGAGGCCTGCCCCGCCGGCGCGCAGGAGCTGCTCGGCAGGCAGGTTGAGCAGGACTGGTTGCTCGCCGAGCTGCGCAAGGACCGCGCCTACTTCGAGCAGTCCGGCGGGGGTGTGACCCTCTCCGGCGGCGAGCCGGCGCTGCAGCCGGATTTCGCGCTCGCCCTGTTGCGCGCGTTGCGCGCCGAGGGCATCCAGACCGCGTTGGACACCTGCGGCTTGTGCTCGCCGGCTGTGCTGGAGGACCTGGTCGCCGAGAGCGACGTGATCCTCTTCGACCTGAAATTGGTCGACTCTGCCGCCCACCGCCTACACACCGGGGCAGGCAACGAGCGCATCCTTGCCAACCTGGCTCGCCTGGGAGAAATCCTCGCCCAACAGCCTGCAAAGCGCCTGTGGGTGCGCACCCCGCTCATCCCCGGCGCCACGCTGAGCGAAGAGAATATCCGCGCCATTGGCGCCTGGCTGCAACAGCGCCTGCCCGGGCGGGTGGAGCGCTGGGAGCTGTGCGCGTTCAACAACCTGTGCCGCGACAAATACACCCGTCTCGGTTTGACCTGGGCTTACGCCGCCACCCCGCTGCTCAGCCCGGACGAGCTGCGCCAGGCCGGGGAGTGGGCGCGCGGCTCCGGTTTCGATCCGCAGCGCGTCCACGTCGGCGGGCCAACCCGCGTTTCGTGATGCCATAAAGGAGAAGCATGACCATCCAACTCGACCAGGCCACCTTTTCAGAGAGCGATCTGCGCGCCTTCGAGCCGGCGATGAAGATCGGCTTGCTCGCCACGCGCAACCCGCAGGGCCAGCCGCACCTGACCCTGATCACCAGCCTGATGGGCGGCTCGCCGGCGACGGTCACCTGGGGCCAGTTCACCGAAGGGCTGAGCAAGGAGCACGTCCGCCAGGACCCGCGCACCGCGTTCATGATCATGAGCCTGCAAAAAGAAATCTGGCGCGGTAAAGCGCGCTGGACGCACAGCACCACCTCCGGCCCCCACTACGACTTCTACAACAATATCCCCATGTTCCGCTACAACGCCTACTTCGGCATCCACACCGTGCACTACATGGACCTGCTCGGTCACACCGGTCGCCAGGCGCTGCCGATGAACGCGGTGATCCTCGCGGCGGTGCGCACGCTGCTGGCGCGCACCCTCGCCCCCGCGCGCAAGGAGCAGGCGGTGATGAACGGCTGGACGTGCGGCTTCTTCAACAAGCTGGACAACCTGAAATTTATCGCCTTCGTCGACCAGGACGGCTACCCCTGGATCGTGCCGGCCATCCAGGCCCAGGCCAACGGCAGCCGGCGACTGCTGCTTTCCACCGCGCTGTACCGCGACGAGCTGGCGGCCATCTCAGCCGGCAGCCCGGTCGCCGTGCTGGGCATGGCGCTGACCATGGAAGACGTGCTCGTGCGCGGAACGTACCTCGGCGCGCGCCGCCGCGCCGGCTTCCACTGCGCCGAGGTGGAGGTGGAGTGGGTGTACAACCCGATGCCCCCCGCCCCCGGGCAAATTTACCCGCCCGTCCCGCTGCGCCCGGTGACGGAGTTTTGAGCCAACAGTCCAGGAGGTCCACATGCCACCCGAACGCACCACATTCATCACCGGGGCCGACCGCGGGTTGGGGCTGGCACTGGTCGCCGCCCTGCTGGAGCGAGGCTGGCGGGTTTTTGCCGGGCAATTCATGCCCGACTGGCCCGAACTGGCGCGCCTTTCGGAGCGCTTCCCCCAGTCGCTGACCCTCCTCCCGCTGGATGTGCGCTCCGAGGAGTCGGCGCTGGCCGCCGCCCAGACGGTTGCCCAATCCACCGACCACATTGACCTGCTGGTCAACAACGCCGGGATCATCACCGGCGAGAGCGAGATTCCCATCCGCGAGCGGCAGGATTTCGCCGCCATGCAGCGCATGTACGACGTCAACGCCCTCGGCCCGTTGCGCGTCACCCACGCGTTCATGCCGCTCACCGACCGCAGCGCGCTCAAGCGCCTGTGCTTTGTCTCCTCGGAGGCGGGCAGCATCTCGCGCGCGCGGCGCACTTCCTGGTTCGGCTACACCATGTCGAAGGCGGCGCTCAATATGGCGGTCAAGCTGCTCTTCAACGACCTGCGCCGCGACGGCTACACCTTCCGCGTGTATCACCCCGGCTGGATGCGCACCTACATGTCGGGGGCCAAGAATAACCGCGCCGACCTGGAACCCGAAGAGGCCGCCGGCTACGCGCTGGCGTATTTTCTCAGCGGCATCGACGAGCCCTCGCCGTACAATGAGGATGAATTGGTGATGCGCGATTACCAGGGAGAAACGTGGGCGTGGTGAAACCCAATGGCACAAGCTGCCGCAGCCGTGAAAACGATGGTCTCACACTCCCCCGGCTGCTGGCAGCCTGTGCCTGCCCCAGAGCCTGATCCGTCCCCTACGATTTTTTGGTGAACCAGGCGATATTGTTGTCGAACTTGACGTCCATGGGCTTCGCCCCAGGCCTGTCGTTTTCATCGACCCAGCAGTTGACCAGCATGCCGTCCGGGGTCTGGTAGACCCGGCAGGCGTCGCCTTCCGAGAGGATTTGCAGGTCGAAGTCGCTGGCGACCTGCTCGATCGCATCGAACGAGGTCAAGCCTTTCGTCTCGTATTCCTTGGCCTGCTGGTTGAGCTTGTTGATCCAGTTTGCGCGTTGATCTTCCATCTGAACACCTCCAACACCGATCTGTAAGTTAATCATACCCATCCAACGTCTTCCAAACGTTACCACGCCGCCTCAAACATCCAGGCAGCTAACCGTGAGCAGGGTGACATCGTCTTCTTGCTCCCAACCCGGCCCGGTGAAGGCAGTTAGCTCGCTCATCAGGCGCTGGATCAGCGCATCGCCTTCGAGCAACCCCCCGCCCTGCTGGAGGGCGAGCAATTCAGCCAGCCGGCCTGTGCCGAACATCGCCCCCTGGGGATTATGCGCCTCCACCAGCCCATCGCTGTACATGAACAGGCTTTCACCTGGCGCCAGGAACGTGTCCACTTCCTCGTATTCGGCGTTGGGGAAGATGCCCAGCGGCAGCCCGGTGGCGCGCAGCTCCACCGCGCCGCGCGCGCTGCGGTGAAAGGGCAGGTTGTGCCCGGCGTTGGTGAAGCGCAGCCTGCCGCTGGCCGGGTCCAGCACCGCCAACAGGCAGGTGACGAACAGGCCCATCGGCATATCCTGGCACAGCACCTGGTTGACCCGCGAGAGCAGCCTGCCCGGCGAAGCCGCCCCGCGCGAGCCGGAGCTGGCGACCGCCCCGCGCAGGATGGAGCGCGTATTGGCCATCACCAGAGCGGCCGGCACGCCTTTATCGGTCACGTCGGCCACGACCAGCCCGAGCTTGCCATCTGGAAAGTGCAGGAAATCGTACAGGTCGCCGCTGACCATGCGCGCCGGCTGCCAGAAAGCCGAGAGCTGCCAGCCGTCGAGGCGGGGCTTGCTGCTGGGCAGCAGGCTCAACTGCACCTCGCGCGCCATCTTGAGGTCGTGCTCGATGCGCACCCGCTCCAACTCCAGGTGATGCAAATGAGCGATCTCGATCGCCGGGGCGGCGTTCATCGCCACCGCGTTGAGCAGCTTGATGTCGCCGGCCGCGAAAGGACGGTCGGAGTCGCGCGCCACGATGATCGCGCCGTAAATGCGTTTTTCGGTCTTGAGCGGCGCCACCAGCAGCGAGACCGGCACCTCGCCGACCCCCTCGAAGAATTCCGCCACCACCATGTCATCCAGCAGTTGCACCGTGCCGGTCTGAATCGCCCGGTCCAACGCCGCCGTTGGCTGCAGGATGGCGGAGGAGATCTGGTACTTGCAGTGGCACTCGGCGACGAATTGCAGCTGGTTGGTCTTGAGGTCGTACAGCGCCGCCATGCCGCCGTCCGCCTGGACCATCGGGCAAATCTCGTTCAAGGCGATCTGGCCAATCTCCGCCGGCTGCGGGGAGCGCGCCAGCTCCTCGGACAGGCGGTAGAGCAGGTGCAGCTCGCGGTACTTGTCCAGCACCTCGCCGGCCAGGTCTTTCTTCTCACCCTCCTGCAAAAGCATAAACTCCACCAGCGGAGCCAGCAGTGCCGCGCCCGCAGAGTCCGCTTCGCCGGCCACCCAACCCGCGATCTGCCCATCTTTGCGCAGCGGCAGGCGGTTGCCCCATTCCAGCCCTTCGGCGGAGCGGTTGGCGTACAACAGGCTGCCGTCTTCGTCGAACAGCGCGACCGGCTCGCCGACCAGGCTGAGAACGTCGCCGATGTAGCGTTTTTTGTCCTTGACCAGGAACTTCTTAAGCGTGATCCATGCCATCTTTGTTCAACACCTCCGTCACCAGCGCAAGCAGCCCGTCGGGGTCGAACGGCTTGGTCATCGAGTAGTTCGCGCCGTAGCTCTTCGCGGTGTGCTGGTCGTACGCCTGGCCTTTGGCGGTCAGGATCACCACGAAGACATCCTCCATCTTCAATTCCTGCTTGATCGTGCGGCACACCTCAAACCCGTTGATTTTCGGGATCATCACATCCAGCAAAACCACCTGCGGGTGGACCTCGCGCACCAACCTCAAGGCGTCCTCCCCGTTGTCGGTTTGCAGGATTTCCAGCCCCTCCGCCTCGAGGTCCTCGAGCGTCTGGGAGATCAGCAGGCGAATATACGCCTCATCGTCAACGATTAACACCCGTTTCTCATCCATCCTGATCCTCTACACGTTCCTTTCCCTCATCCACCAGTTCGCCAAGGGCAGGCAGGGCAAAGGCAAACGTGCTGCCCTTACCCACCTCGCTGGATAACCAGATCCGCCCGTTGTGCCGCTCGACGATCTCCTTGCTGATCGCCAGTCCCAGGCCCGTGCCTTTGGGTTTCGAGGTGAGCGGATCGCCAATCTGGTTGAATTTCTCGAACACGCGCCCCTGGTCTTCGGGCGGAATGCCCGGGCCGGTGTCGATCACCTCGACCACCACCTCGCCGTCCACCGCCTGGCACCTGAGGCGCACCTCGCCCTGGGTGGTGAATTTGACCGCGTTCGAGACGAGGTTGATAATCACCTGCAAGAGCCGGTCGAAATCGCCGTCCACCATGGGTAAATCCGGCTGGACGTCTTTCACCAGCGAGATCGGTTTGCCGTCGAACAATGGCGAAGTGCTGGCGGCCGCCGATTCGAGAATTTGCGCCAGCGACACCGGGCGGAAATGCCACTCCATCTTGCCGGCCTCGATCTTCTCCAGGTCGAGCAGGTTATTGATCATCGTCATCAAGCGCTGCCCTTCTGCCAGGATGATCTCGAGATTCCTGTCGATCTGCTCCCTGACGTGCTCGAGCTTGCCGTCCTCGGCGGGCAAGAGAGGGAAGATGCGCTCTTCCAGGCGGCGCTGGATGATGCGCGCGAAGCCGAAGATCGATACCAGCGGCGTGCGCAGCTCGTGGCTGACGTTGGCGAGGAAATCGCTTTTGGCGGCGTTGGCTTTATCGGCTGCCTGGCGGGCCAGTTCCATCTCCCGCGCGTACTCGACGGTCTGGTTGAACAGCCGGGCGTTCTCCATCGCCACGCCAATCTGTTGCCCGATCGCTTCCGGGACGGCCAATTCCTCTTCCGTGGGGGTGGTGGTCAGACTGCTGACAACGTTGATCGCCCCGAGCACCTTCTCCTGCGCCAGCAGGGGTATGCTCACCACCAGCCGGTACCCTTCAGCGTAGAGGGATTCACGGAGCATCGAGGAGGGCAGATCATCCACCAGCCGTGCCAGCGGGCGCTTCTCCTGCACGACCCGCTCGATAATGCTGACGTTGAGCGGCAGCGACCTGCTCAGCCGCACCAGGCGATCGCTGATCCCGTGATGAGCTTCCATGTGCAGGATGCCACTCGTCTCGTCCAGGCGGAAAACCGCCCCGGCTTCCATTCCCAGCACTTCGATCGTCTTGCGCAGCGCGTCCGGCAGGATTTGCCGGAGGTCGAGCGATTGGCTGGTCACCGCCGAGATCGAATTCAGGGCCTGCAGCTCGGCCGTGCGCGCCTGGACTCGCTCCTCGAGCGTGGCGTATAAATCTTTCAGGCGCTGCGCCATGTCATTGAACTGCCAGGCCAACGCTTCCAGTTCGTCGCCGGTGTCAACCTGGATCTCCTGGCTGAAATCGCCGTCCGCGATGCGCTGCGCGGCGGCGGTAAAATCGGTGATCGGCTCGGTGATGCGCTGCACTCCGACCAGCACCACCAGCGTCGGGACGATCAAGCCCAACACCAGAAGCAAGAGCAAAGAGCGGCGCGATTCGTCGCTGGGTTGCGCCAGGCTGCGCCAGTCTTGCTTGACGATCAGCGTCCAGTTGGTGCGCGGAACCGGCGCGTAACCGGTGAGGATGCTGTTTCCAAAACTCGACTCGGCCCCAATCGAGCCGCTCTGCCCGGTAAAAGGCGCGTCGCCCAGGCTCTGGTCGAAGAAATAATTGCCGATCAACACCGGCCGGTTGGAAAAGATGATCCGGCGGTTGCCATCCACCAGGTAGGATTCACCGTCTCTCCCGATGCGCAGCTTGAGCAACGTGCCGTAGAACGCGCTGTTGGTTTCAGACTTCAGGCGGAACATACCGGCAGCCACGCCGTGAAATTCGTTCTGCGCCCCCAGGATCGGGGTCGCCAGGACGATCACGTTCTCACCGGCGGGGCTGATCGACTCGACGTTCGAGATGAACACGGCTGGCGAGCGAATCATGCTGCGGAAAAAGGAGCGGTTCGACCAATCCTGCCCGATCAGATCCGGTTGTTCGGGTTGGGTCCCGACCACCATGCCGAGATTGTTCAAGATGTAGACCCCCCCGTCGAAGAAGACCAGCCGGTTACCGAAGTCGGCCAGCGCTGCCTGGAGGCTGTCGTTATCTCCGGAATAGATGCCGGGCAGGCGCGCCAATCCGGCCAGCCTGTCCAGATATTCCTCGAAGCTACCCGAGACCTCGTTGGCCATCAATTGGGTCAGCTCCTCATCCTGGCCGAAGATCAACTGCTCGGTGGTCTGCTGATACGCCACGTACAGGGTCAAGGCCACCACAAACAAGATGATCGCCGTGGGAACAAACGACCAGGCGATGATCTTGGTGTGCAGCCGGAAACGGATTCGCCTTTCAGCCAACGGCGCCCTTCGCTTAACCAGCCGGCCCGCAGTTGCAGTCCGGCATCAAATCGCTCTGCGCCTTCTGGATCGCCTCGATCTGGCGGCAGACGTTGGCCATTTCCGTCACGGGCGCCTTGCCGAGGGTAAATACCTGGTCCCAGGCTTCCTTGGCCACCTTGCCCACGCCGACCATGTTGGGGAAAATCTCGGCGGTGACCGAATAGCCTTTGAGCTGCCCGTCGGTAAAAGCGCCGATGTTGGCGTTGGCGGCCACCTCGCCGTACTGTTCGAGGATCAAGTCGATCCAGGACTGCAAGAGCGAGCTGCGCGCCGGTTGGAGCAGGTGGGCCTTGGCCATCGCCATGCCGTACTCCTTGCTGACCAGGAACTTCATGAACTCCCACGAGGCGTCGACGTTGCGCGTCTTAGCGTAAATGCCAAATCCATCGGTCGTCGCCAGGGTCACCCGCTTCGCCGGGCCGGCCGGGAACGGCACGATGCCAAAGCGAAATCCCACGTTCTCGAGGATGTCCTTGAGCGACCACGAGCCATCTTCGATCATCGCCACCTTGCCCTCCACGAAGGCGCGGCTGAGGCTCATGTTCTGCACGTCCAGCGAAGTCGCCATCACTTTATCGTCCCAGATGCGCGCGCGCAGCCAGTCCATTGCCTCCAGCGAGACTTTATCTGCCATCTGGCACTCGCTCGGATTATCCGGATTGGCGTAGTGACCGCCCCACCCGTTGACGTGCATCTGGATGCGGTCCCAGGAGACATTGAACATCCCGCCCCATTGCACCACCTTGTCTTCTTCGTGCACGGTCAGCTTGTGCAAAGCGGCCAGATAATCGTCGTGATCCCAGGAGTCGGTCGGATAGAGGATATCCGCCCGGTCGAAAAGGTCCTTGTTGTAGTACAGCGCCAGTGCGCCGTGGTACTGCGGCAGGCCAAATTGCAGCCCGTCGGAGGTGATCAGTGCTTGATATTGCGCGTCAGACCAGTCGTCGATGACCAGCTCGGTTCGGTCTGCTTCGACGTGAGGGCGCAAGTCGAGCAGGTAGCCGGCATCGGCCCAGGCCGGGAAAAACTCGCAACACCCGCTCATCAGGTCAGGCGCCGTGCCGGCCGCCATATCGGACACCATCTTCTCCTCTTTGTTCTCCGGATCGGGCGTATAAAACACCCGGATGTTGGGGTGTTCCTCGTTAAACCTGGCCAACATCTCCTGCGCCATGATCGGAAACCACTCGGTGCGCCAATCCTGGTAGACCAATTGAACAGTCTCTTTGGCGGCGATGCGCGCTTCGGGGGTAGAGACGCCACACGCAGCCAGCGGCAGCGCAAAGGCTGCCGCGGCGGCTGCACGTAAAAACTCCCTTCGGGAGACCTGCCTTACGCGCTCTGTCATTTTTGCTCCTAACGGATCAGATCGGGTCGACCCTACCGATCAAGCCATCGATCGTCACCGGGTAAGTGGCGACCGGTAATGTGGCCGGTCCACAGGCGACCCCGCCATCCATGATATTGAAACAAGAGCCATGCCACGGGCAGACCACCACGCCATCTTTCACGGCTCCCTCGCACAGCGGGCCTTCGGCGTGGGTGCACTGGTTGCTGATCGCATAAAACTGGCCGTCCAGGTTAAATACGGCCACCGCCTTGTCTCCAAGGTGCACCAGTCCGGAGGCTCCCGGGGGAATGGCTGCCAGCAGAAATTCGTTGTCTCTCAGGCTGCGTTCATTCTCTTCTTTGGAAACGGTTTTCTCTTCCTCGAAAATCTCCGGCAGCTCGTATTGCGGCTGTGCTTCGGGGATCAGCAAGTACACCTCGTTGCCTTTCAAATTGATCGTGTAGGTGTCCAGCTTGGACGAGGGGTCGACGATCAACTGCCCGGTCTGGATGTTGTACTTGTAACCGTGCAGCGGGCAGGTCAGGATGTCGCCGACCAGGCTGCCGGTGGCGACCGGACCTCCGCGGTGCACGCAGTGGTTGCGCACGGCGTACCAGCCGCCCTTGTGGTGGAAAACCCCGATCGACAGGTCGTCCACGCGCACGATCTTGCGCCCACCGTCCGGAATCTGGTCCATGTTGGCAACGAACACCTCGCGGTACACGGGTGGACGGGTGAGACCCAGGCCGCGCTCGTAAGCCTCGACGGCCAGCTCGTGCATCGGGTCGCGCTTGACGATCAACAACTGGCCTTCGTGCTCGAGGTCGATCTGGTCGTTGTAAGCCCGCGCCAGCATCTCGAGAATCACCATCAGCAACAGGTTCCAGGCTCGCACGGCGCGCGTTTCCAATTCGGGGTCGATCTCGTGCAACTCGGCGCGCAGGGCGTTGGAGATGGCGTGCTGCATGAAACCCACCTGCCCGATCACGTAGCGTTCCGCGATGTAGATGTTTGGATCGGCGCCATGCCGGGTGTGCGCCTTGCCGACATAGTCGATGTAGCGGGCGTACTCGTCATCGAACAACCCGCCGGTCGTCCTCCGCCAGAAGTTCGCCAGGTGCACCATGCGCTTTTGCAGGTAATCCTGGTCGACCTGCCCATTTTGGTCCAGGAAATGCTTGCGCGTTTCGGGGTAGCGCATCAAATGGGTGTAGAAATCCGCGACGATCGAGGGCAGGTGTTTCTCGATCACCAGCCCGCTGTCCTTGATCGCCTGGGTGTCGGCGTCGGTGAAACCGACGAATTCCATCATGTAGCGAAAGAAGCGGCCCGAGTCCTCCGCGCCGCGCCGTACTTTTTCTTGCTGCGTCAGGGATTGATCGCTCATCTTAGCACCTCGTCTTTATTGCAATGAAGCCAACGCTTCGGCTTCGGCGGCATACAATGGAATGGCTTCATGCAAGCGGGTCAGCTCAAAGATGCGCTGGAAATGCTCGTTTAACCCAATCCCGACCAGTTTCTGGCCCTGCCGGTTCGCCCGGATCAACAAAGTAATCAACAAGCCGATTCCGGAGCTGTTCATGTAGGTCATCTCGGTGAAATTGAGCAAGATGGCGCGCATTTTCGCGTTATCCAGTTGCTGGTAAGCCTCCATCAGCTTGTTCTCTGAAAAACGGGTGATCTCACCCTTGATATCGATGGCTCCAATCTCATTGCTGAGCGAGCGGACTTGAATGGTCATGTTATCGGCAAGCATCCTGTCACTCCTTAGAAAACCGCTTCGTCAAATTCCATCCATCCGGTCGCAGTCGCCAGGCGACGGCTACGCGGCCGGCAAATCTTCGTCTTCCATCAAGCTGGCGCGCTCCCACTCCGCGTGCGGGCGATCCAGCACCAGCCACTGCGGCGCCAGGGGCATCACACCCAGCTCGCGCACCACCTTGCGAGCCGCCAGCCCGACAATCGAGGTGAAGGTCGGGTAAGCCAACTCTAGCTCGGCAAGCTGCTCCACCCACATATCCGCCGCCATGCCAGTGGCAACCAGTTGGATCGTCTCCAGCGCCTGCTCGCCGACGATATGCGCCCCCAAGATGCGGTGCGTTTCGCGCGAGGCGATCAGCTTGCAGAAGCCGACGGTGTGGTCGTCGATCACCGCCCGATCCAGGCTGGCATACGGCACCGTTGCTACCACCGCATCTCCGGCAGCGCGCGCCTGCTCTTCGGTCATCCCTACGCTGCCGTATTCCGGGTCGGTGAACCCGCCGTGCGGGACGATCTGATGGTGGCTGCGCTCGCCGACACCCAGCACCGCGTTTTCCGCTGCGGTGCGGGCTTCGTAACCCGCGCTCTGCACCAGCATCATGCGCCCGGTGATGTCGCCGGCGGCAAAAATGTGTTCTGCCGAGGAGCGCAAGTGCTGGTCGACGATCACGTAATTGCGCTCGTGTTTCACGCCCGCCGCATCCAGGTTGAGCGAATCCACGTTGCCCAGCCAGCCCGATGAAAGCACCACGCCCTCCGCTTCGAGCGGTACAGCGGCGCCGTCCTTGGTGTAGGTCACCACCACCCCACCGGGCACCTTCTGGATACCCTCGACGCTGCTGATACCGGGAATGATCTCGATGCCCTGCTGCCGAAAGCTGCGCGATATCACCCGCGATACCAGCTCGTCTTCGACGCGCAAGATGCGCGGGTTGCGCTCGAGCAGAGTGACCTGGGTGCCGAAGGTGGCAAAGATCGTGGCGAGCTGGCAGCCCGTGGCGGCGGCGCCGACAATCACCAGGCTGCGCGGCAGCGCCTGGAGCGTCCAAACGTCCTTGTGCGACAGCGCGTATTCCTCACCCGGCAGATCCAGCCGGCGGGCGTGCCCCCCGGTGCACAGGATGAATTTTGCCCCTTCCAGGCGCAGCCCGTTGTCGCATTGGATGCTATGGGCGTCCACAAACGCCGCCGGGCCGGTCTGGGTGTGAACGGCGACGTTAGAGTCCATCAAGTGCTGCAGCAACTGCTTCTTCTCGTGCACCTGGTAAACCACGCTCTGCGTTTTCGCCAGCAGGCGGGTAAAGTTTAAGGAAGGCTCGCCGACCTCGATGCCATAATCCTCGAAATGGTGCGCTTCTCGCATCAGGCGCGCGGCTTTCGCCAGCACCCGCGTTGGAACGCATCCATCGTTCGTGCAAGTCCCGCCCAGCCGGCTGCTCTCGACCAGCGCGACTTTCGCGCCCAGCTCGCTGGCGCGCAGCGCTGCCGTAATCCCCGCCGGACCTCCACCGACCACAATCACATCCAGCATGATCACTCCTTTGGCATCCAATATGTCCGGCTCATACACTCGCGGATGCGCAACCGCGCCCGCGCCAGCCGGCTTTTTACCGTTCCAACCGGTTTCGAAATCGCATAAGAAACCTCCCGGTAATCCAGACCCTCCACATCGACCATGTAGGCCACCGTGCGGTAGGGCTGCGGCAGGCTGATCAAGCATTGCTGCAGCCACTGGCTCAAGTCGGCGCTCTCCACCGCATCCAGAGGATTCTGCTGGTTGTGATCTGGGAGGTAGTCGCTCCAATCGCTCCCATCCTCACCCTCCGCGTCAATCGATGAGGTGGGATGGCGCTTCTGGCTGCGCAGGCGGTCATAACAGACGTTGGTCACGATGCGCAGGATCCAGGCGTGAAAGGACCCGTTGCGAAAGGAAGCCAGGTGCTGAAAAGCCCGCAGGAACGTGGTTTGTACCGCATCTTCCGCGTCTTCGGCTACGCCCAGGATGCTGTAGGCGGTTCCAAAAACCGAATCCTGGAAGAGTTCCACCAACCGGTTGAATGCATCCAGGTCGCCTTGTTGCGCAGCGCGCACCACCAATGCATCCACCTCGGAAGTGTCTGCCGGAGCGTAAAAAGGTATCGCCATCTCATCCATTCCCATGCCTGAAGCTATCCATCTGGGCCCGCTTGCGCAATGCCCAGGTTTAGGCCAGGCTCGATCAAGCTGCGCCTGCCTTGAATACCCGCTCAATCACTTTCACCAGCATATCCGGAGCCGTCCCTTCCAACACCACTTCATCCGCGTCGGAAAAGATCACCCCTGGCTCCAGTTGGCTATCCTGCACAATGACAATGCTGCGCACTTCCCGAAATTTGCTGCGGATGTCGGCCAGCATCTGCATGGCTTTTCGCGCAGAGTTACCAGCCTCGACGATAAACAAATCTGGAAGAACCTCCATTACCTCTTTGAGCACGTTGCTGTGAATGCTGATCACCTCAACCCGCTGGACAGCCGGAATACTGGAAAGCAGCGCCTGCAAGCCCGCACTCAATGAACCCGGCCGGGCGGCGATCAACACGGTGGCTTTCCTCCGCTTGAGCGTGTCAGGGACATCGGTCTCTTTCATTACAAATACGATAAACTATCTAATAATACTACACATCGGCCCTCTTCATCAATCCAGGTAGGTAAAAAGGACTATTTATAACTGCCCGGAGGGTAGAGGGAAAGGTCCCCCCTGGCTGAGCGCTGCTCTGGAGGGCCTTTTAAACAAATCACCGCCGCGATCTTCTTGCGGCGGTGGTGTGGATCGGCGCATGTGATTACCCGGTTGAATCCTCCTCGACGAAACCTCGCTTGATGGCAAACAACGCCGCCTGGGTGCGGTTATCCAGGTCCAATTTGCTCAGAATGCTTCCGACATGATTGCGCACCGTGCGGTCGCTGATCACCAGCCGGTTGGCGATTTCCTGGTTGGTCAGCCCTTCGGCGAGCAGGCGCAACACGGTGATCTCGCGCTCCGAGAGCAAGTCTTCTGCCCGCTGCTTTTCCGCCGGTCGGCTGACCTCCGAGAGCACCTTGCGGGCAATGGCCGGGTGAAGGTAGGCTTTGCCATCTCTCACCTCGCGGATCGCCTGGAGCAATTCCTGCGAGGCCATATCTTTGAGCAGGTAACCGAGGGCGCCCGCCTTAATGGCCGGGATCACCTGGTCTTCCTCGCTAAAGCTGGTGATGATCAGGATGCGCGCCTGCGGATCGAGCCGGCGGATCTCGCGCGTCACGAGGATTCCGTCTTTGCGGGGCATTTTGATATCCAGCAGCAGCAGGTCGGGACGCAGCTTCTGGTAAAGCCGGATGGCTTCCTCACCGTCCGCCGCCTCGCCCACCAGTTGCATGCCGGGTTCCGTGCTGAGCAGCGCGCGCAGCCCTTCACGGACGATGGCGTGGTCGTCGGCAACCAGAACGCGAATGATCTCACTCATCTCCCCACCCCCCATCATCAATGTCCGGTCTGGTCGGGCTTGATCGCCGCCTTGACCAGCACCGTGGTGCCTTCGCCAGGCGTGGAAATTAACCTGAGCTCCGCCCCGATTTGCCTGGCGCGCTCGAGCATATTTTCAAGCCCCATCCCTCCCTGGTGAACAGCCGTCTGCGTGTCGAAACCCACCCCGTTGTCGCTGACCTCGATCTCGACCCACTCATCCGATCCACGGATGAGCACCTCGATGCGCGAAGCGACAGCGTGCTTCAAGGCGTTATTCAACGCTTCCTGAGCGATCCGGTACAGGGCTTCATCCAGCCACTCCGGCAGATCTGGCTCGCCGATCACCTGAAGGTGCGCCTCGATGCCGGCGCGTTTTTCCACCGCCTCCAGGCGTTGCTGCAAGGCGCGCACCAGCCCAATTTCGGCCAGCTCGAACGGTCGCATTTCGAAAACCATCAGGCGCATATCTTTGAGCGCCTGGCGAGCCGTCTCGCCCATGCGCTCGATGTACTGGGCTGCCTGCGCCGGCTCGCCCGAGGCTGCCAGCCGCCGCCCTGCTTCCGCAACCAGGGTCAGGCTGTAGAGCGATTGGGTGACCGAGTCGTGCAACTCGCGCGCCATGCGCTGCCGCTCGAGCAACACCGCGGCCTGCTGGGCCTGTTCGTGCAAACGGGCGTTGCCCACCGCCATCACCGCGCGCTGGGTGAACGCCAGCAGGAAACGCCGCTCTTCGTCGTCGAAGTCGTGCACCTCGCGGTAATCCAGCTCAAACACGCCAAGGGTTTGCTCTCCCAGGCGAATCGGCACGCATAGGATTGAGCGGATACCTTCTTCCTGCGCAATCTGCCGGCGTTGCGGCGGGGCCGCCGCAATATCCGACAGCGCCACCGGCTCGCCTTCTACAAAAACCTCCCCGGTCAGGTCTTCGCCCGCCCAGTAGGTTTGCATCCTGGCTTCCGATTCTGCGCTGAAGCCGCGTGAGGCCTTCAACACCAGGCGATCCTGCTGTTCATCCCACAGGTGCACGCAGGATTTGTCGGCATCCAGGATATCCACCGCCACATCGACCAGCGACTGCAGCACCTGGTCCATGCCAAGGTAACGGTGGAGCTGCTCGTCGGCGTTGTACAGGGCAGCCAGCGCGCGACTGCGCTGCTCTGCCTGCTGGTAGAGCTGCTGCACTTCGCGCGTTCGCTCCAGGACCACATTCTCCAGGTTGTGATACGCTATCACTCGTTCGCTGACGTCTTTGCTGGTGGCGACAAAATGGGTGATGCGACCGGCTTCGTCACGCACCGGCGTGATGGTCTTTTCTTCAACGTACAGCGTACCGTCCTTCTTCCGGTTGGTAAATTCCCCCCGGAAAACCTCGCCGGCGCGGATCGTTCTCCACAGTCGCTCG
>JARKOV010000132.1 GCA_029975965.1 Anaerolinea sp.
GCCTACATCAATGAGAACCTTGAAGGCGATCTGTCGGTGAGGACGTTGAGCCGGGTGGCGAACTTCTCCGAGTTTCACTTCCATCGGCAATTCACCGCCTTCGTCGGCGTGCCGGTTGCACGTTATGTGCAACTGATGCGCTTGCGCGGTGCGGCCCATCGCCTGGTGTCCCGGGCGGACCACTCGGTGCTGGAGGCCGCGTTCGGCGCCGGTTTCGAAAGCCCCGAGGCGTTTTCCAGGGCGTTCAGGCGGGCGTTCGGCATGAGCCCGAGTGCGTTCAGGAAGCAGCCGAACTGGCAGGTCTGGAATGCGGTATTTGCCATCCCTCATTTTTCCAGGAGCATCATCATGCAGGTACGAATCGTGGACTTTGCCGACACCCGGGTTGCAGCGCTGGAGCACTGCGGGCCTGCCGAGCTGGTCAATGAAAGCGTGCGCAGGTTTATCGATTGGCGGATGCAGAGCGGGCAGTCGCCGGTGGCATCGAGTCGCAGTTTTGGCATTCCCTTCAACAACCCCGATACCACGGCGCCGCAGGAATTCCGCTTTGCCATCTGCGGCGAGATTCATGAGGCGGTGGTGGCCAATGAGGTGGGTATTGGCGAGATGCAGATTGCCGGTGGCCGCTATGCGGTGGTGCGGCATGTGGGCTCGCCGGATCACATCGGTGAAAGCATCTACCCGATCTACCGCGATTGGCTGCCGGGCAGTGGCGAGGAACTGCGGGATCAGCCGATGTTCTTTGAATACCTGAGTATTTATCCGCAGACCCCACTGGAGCAGTGGCTGACGGATATTTATGTGCCCTTGCAGTAGTGGGGATGGGTCAAACCTTGCTCATGACCTCGATTTGAGCATGACCTTCGGGTACAGGAGTTCGACCTTTGCCAACGTTGAAACGCTTTAGCGTTCAGGGAACCGCGGTGGGCGGTGAGCAGAGCATCCAGCTGGACGAGATCTCGATTCTCGCCGAGCCGGACACGCTCAGGGCGCTGGGTGAGTTCCTGATCAATGCGGCCAACGAAATGGCGCTCAATGGGCGGGAGCACGTGCACCTGCAAGAGGTGATCGAGGACTTTTCCCATGAGCGGCATGTGGATTTCATTGCGCTTAACCGGGCGCTGATCCTGCCGGCATAAGGTGGTGCTGCGCGCT
>JARKOV010000135.1 GCA_029975965.1 Anaerolinea sp.
TGAGCACCAGCCAGAGGATCACCAGAAACCAGTTTTGCATGATCGCCATTCTGAACTGGGCGATATGCGCTGGGTTGAAATCCCGCAGCAGGCGGAGAAAACTGTCAATGATGCCTTCTGAAAGCGGGTTGACCAGCAAAAACCCCTGCACCAGCATGGCCAGCGAAACCAGCAAGAGCAGAAAAGCCCGCCCGCGCGAGATGTGCTTGCGTTCCACCACTTCCAGGGTATCCACCAGCGCTTCGGCTTCCGGCCAGCTCAGCCCGGAGCGCTGGCAAACGTCAAAGAGGACATCGTTGCGCGATTCGCCGCGGCTCAGGCGCGCCACAGCGTCGGCGCGCAGCCGCGACCATTCCTCTTCCGTAAGCCAGGAGTTTTCTTGCATACAGGGTTATTGTACAATCTCCAGGTTTGCAAGGGAAGCGATCAGGCGCTTGAACCCCACCGTTTCGAACTGCACATCCAGCGTCTCTTCGCCATCCTGAATGCGGCTTTCCAGCACGATGCCCTCGCCCCACACCGGGTGGCGGACGCGCTGGGTTGGCCGGTAACGAGAGACGACGGCCGCTTTCACCTCCGGAGCGCCCAGGCGCGCCCGGGCGCTCTCCCAGCGCGGCGCTACTTCGGTCCGCCCGAATCGATCCCAGGCTGGGGCAGCGTACCGGCTGGTTCTTACCCCCTTTCTGCTCAAAAGCTCTTCCGGGATATCCGCCAGAAAACGCGATTCTTCGCTATATTCATACGAGCCGTAGGTGGTGCGCTGGTTGGCGCGCACCAGGTAAACCGCATCCTGGGCGCGCGTCAGGCCGACGTAGAACAAACGGCGCTCTTCCGCCATTTCTTCCGGGTCGTCGCGCGAGCGGCTGTGGGGTAAAAGCCCTTCATCCAGCCCGATGATGAAGTCCTGCTTGAACTCCAGCCCCTTGGCGGCGTGGAGCGTGAGCAGCGTGGGCGCATCCAGTTGAGCCGGCAGCGTATCCTGGTCCGAGACCAGCGCCAGGTTTTCCAAAAATTCCGCCAGGCCGCGCTCCTGGTATTCGTAGGCCAGCTTGCGCAGCTCTTCAACGTTCTCCCAGCGGTCCAGGCCCTCATCGCTCTGGTCGTCCAGGTAAGCCCGATAGCCGGTGTCCGCGATGATACGGTCAAAGAGCGTCGCCA
>JARKOV010000153.1 GCA_029975965.1 Anaerolinea sp.
GAGATGGTCATGCCCGGCGACAACGTCGACATGGAAGTCGAACTGATCGTCCCCGTCGCCCTCGAACAGGGCTCCAAGTTCGCCATCCGCGAGGGCGGCCTCACCGTCGGCGCCGGCGTCATCACCAAGATTATCGGATAAGAAGGAGTGGCAGCCGCGAGGTTGCCGGTAAGATAGAAACATGGCTTCAAAAAAGAAAGACATTCGACCGGTGATCACCCTTGCATGTAATGATTGCAAGAATCGCAATTACACCTCGCAGAAAAATCGCCGGAACGATCCGGGGCGCATGGAATTGAGCAAATATTGCCCAAACTGCCGCAAGCACACCACGCACCGGGAGACCAAGTAACGTTTGTTTCCACCGGCCGGTGAACCTGTAGCCGGCTGGTGATACAGGCCAGTAGCTCAATTAGGCAGAGCGCCTGTCTCCAAAACAGGAGGTTGTGGGTTCGATTCCTGCCTGGCCTGCTCGTAAGAAGGGCAACGCCGTCCTCCCCCGCCAGGGTCCCGATGTGAGGCGGCGTTTTAGCCGTAAAGACAAGGAGCGTCGTGTGGCTGAGAAAGCTGTAAAGGCGAAACAACCGGTGAAAACCAAGAAGGATGTTGCGGCAAAAGCGCCTGTCAAGTCGCAGCAACAACCTGAAAAGCCCAGGGTAGCTCAAACCCGGGCGCCGGAAAAAGATAAAAAAGACGATAAACCGCAATCCAAGCCGGTCGGTCGGATCGCGCGCTGGTGGCGTGAAACGGTTGGCGAGTTGCGCAAAGTTACCTGGCCAACCATCCCCGAAGCGCGCCGGTTGACCTACATCGTGTTAATCGTCGTCGCTGCCACAAGCCTGCTGCTTGGCCTGCTCGATTTCATCTTCTCCCGCCTGATCGGTCTGTTGGTGGCGATATAGCCCACCCCTACCGAAAGGCGCAAAACAAGGTCGGATGAATTATGGATGATCTGGTTGATATGAGCTTTGACGAGGAGCCGATCGCCGAGGAAACCCCCAAGGCGACGCGCAGTCGTTCAAAGTCGCCCCGCAAGCAATCTGCTCCTGCCACCCCGCCCCCCGGCGACGAGGAAATGCCCTCGAAAGAGTCGATGTCTGGGGAACGTTCCTGGTACGTGGTGCACTGCTACTCCGGATTCGAGAACAAAGTGCGCCACAACCTGGAGCAACGGATCGAGACGATGGGCATGAAAGATAAAATCTTTGATGTCGTCATCCCGACCCAGGAGGAGATCGAAGTCAAAGAAGGCAAGCGCCGCACGGTCGAGCGCCATGTCTTCCCCGGCTACGTGCTGGTGAACATGATCATGACCGAGGAATCGTGGTACGTGGTGCGCAACACCCCCGGCGTGACCGGTTTCGTCGGCATGGGCAACCAGCCGACCCCGCTGCGCCCCGAAGAAGTCGCCCAGATCCTCAAGCGCATGGAGGCCGAAGCGCCCCGGGTCAAGGTCACTTTCCGGGTCGGCGAAAGGGTGCGCATCGTGGACGGCCCCTTCAACGATTTCCGCGGCACGGTCTCAGAGATCGACATGGAGCGCACCAAGGTGCGCGTGATGGTGAACTTCTTCGGCCGCGAGACGCCGGTCGAGCTCGACTTCTTGCAGGTGGAAAAAGCCTGAGAGATTACACTGGCAAGCACAACCGCTAGGTTGTTCAGCGTGGGAGGGTGCCCCATTCACAATCACCCGCTAAAACCACAAAGGAGTTGGAATGGCAAAGAAACTGAAAGCAATCGTTCGTCTGCAGTTGAGGGCCGGCAAGGCCAATCCTGCACCCCCCGTGGGCCCGGCCCTCGCCGGACACGGCATCAACATCATGGCCTTCTGCAAGGAATACAACGCCCGCACCTCCAACAAGGCCGGCGAATTGATCCCCGCAGAAATCACCGTCTACACCGACGGCTCGTTCACTTTCATCCTCAAATCGCCCCCTGCCTCCGAGCTGCTGCGCAAAGCCGCCGGCGTCGAAAAAGGCTCCAGCGTGCCCAACCGCGACAAGGTGGGCAAGGTCACGCGCGCGCAACTGCGCGAAATCGCCGAGGTGAAGATGAAAGACCTCAACGCCATCGATATCGAGGGCGCAATGAAACAGATCGAAGGCACCGCCCGCAACATGGGGCTGACGATCGTTGACTAGGTGGGAGGGCAGGTCTGCACCTGCCCGCTTGGACCACGGAGGAAAACATGGCAAAACACGGTAAAAATTACCAGGCCGCCAAGGCCAAAGTAAACGAAGACCAGCTCTATGAGCCGATGGAAGCGCTCGCCTTGATCAAGGAGACTTCCTTCACCAAGTTCGATGCGACGGTCGAAGTTCACCTGCGCACCACGCTCGATCCCCGCCAGGCTGACCAGCAGGTTCGCGATGTAGTCGTCCTGCCCAATGGTCTGGGGAAAACGGTTCGCGTTCTCGTTTTCTGCCAGGGCGAAGGCGCTCAGCGCGCGCAGGAAGCCGGCGCCGATTACATCGCCGACTCGGACGAGTGGATCGCGAAAATCCAGGGTGGCTGGACCGAATTCGACGTGGCGATCGCCACGCCGGACATGATGGGCAAAGCCGGTCGCCTTGGGCGTGTGCTCGGTCCGCGCGGCCTGATGCCCAATCCCAAAGCCGGCACGGTTGTCCCAGCGGAGGACCTGCCGCGGGTGATCAACGAGGCGAAAGCCGGTCGTGTCGAATTCCGCCTCGACAAAACCGCCAACCTGCACGTTCCGATTGGAAAAGTGTCTTTCACGACCGACAAATTGTACGAGAACCTGACCGCATTGATGGATGCCGTTCGCAAGGCCAAGCCGGCCGCCGCCAAGGGCAATTACATTCGCCGCGTCACCCTCACCTCGACCATGGGTCCCGCTGTGCGGCTCGACCCGAACGTCGCACTGGGGTTAACGGTTAAATAGAAAAAGCCGGCAGATGGCCCACCACATCTGGTTATCTGCCGGAAGTATGGTATAATCCACCACCGTGCGCCGGGGAAGACCGGCGCCTTCACCGGTGAAAGCTGGTGTCCGCAACTGGACTTAATATCCCGCCGAGGTGAAAGACTTTTGGATCGCTTGATCTACCCGGAAGATTCCGGTGTAAAAAGTCTTTGCCTCGCGGGTGCAAGGCAAAGATTTTTTTGTTCAATTTTTACGGAAGGAGGTGAATTCCCGTTGGCCTTCACCAAAAAAGAAAAAGAGCAGATGATGGCCCAGTACAAAGATTGGGTCAACCAGAGCAAGGCCGTTTTCCTGGTGGAATACGGCAGCATGACCCAGAAAGACGTCGATGCGATCCGGGCAAAAGCACGCGAGGCAGGTGGCGCGATGCACGTGGTGAAAAACACGTTGTTCGACCACGTCTTGACTGAGATGGACATCGACTTCTCGGGGTTGCTCGAGAAAACCACCCTGGTGGGTTTTGCATTCAACGACGCCCCGGCTCTGGCGAAAGTGATCAACGATGCGGCAAAGTCCGACATCTACAAAGTCAAAGGCGGCTTGCTCGGCAACAAGGCGTTGACGCCCGCGCAGGTGAAATCGCTCGCCGACCTGCCCCCGTTGCCGGTGATGCGCGCTCAACTGCTCGGCATGTTGCAAGCTCCGGCATCCAAGCTGGTGCGCACGATTGCCGAACCCGGCCGCTCGATCGCCGGCGTCATCAAAGCCTATTCTGAAAAAGCCCCCGCATCCGCATAGCGGGCTTCGAGGAGAAGAACGGCTACCGTTAAAAATCCGCGCAGCCGCCTGGCTGCTGGAATCATACTGGAACAAACTGTAAGGAGTTTTCGAAATGGCTGATCTCGCGAAATTGGTTGAAGAACTGAGCACGCTCTCCGTCCTGGAAGCTGCCGACCTGGTAAAAATGCTCGAAGAGAAGTGGGGCGTTTCTGCCGCCGCTCCGGTTGCCGCCATGGCTGCCAGGCCCGCCGCCGCCGCCGCTGCCGCCGAGCCTGTTGAAGAAAAGACTGAGTTCGACGTCGTGATCAAAGACGCCGGCCCCAAGAAGATCGAAGTCATCAAAGTCATCCGCCAGCTCACCAACCTGGGCCTGGTCGAGGCGAAGACGATGGCTGAAACCGCCGGCGCCAAGGTGCTCTCCGCGGTCGGTAAAGACGCCGCCAAGGACGCCAAAGAAAAACTCGAAGCCGCTGGCGCCTCTGTCGAAGTTGCCTGATCCTGCATCACAAGCCAAAAACGGCCGGAAATCCGGCCGTTTTTTGTTGTTTACCCAATCCCGTAATCAGGATGAAAGCGCGCCGTGAGGTGGCGTCACTGCGGGTTGAACTGCCGCACCACCATCACCACCTTGCCTTGAATGCGCACCTGCTCAGGATTGTCAATGATGATCGGCTGCATGGTGGGATTCGCCGGCTGCAGGCGCACCTTGCCGTTCTCCTGATAGAAATACTTCAACGTGGTCTCATTGTTTTCTTCCAACCAGACGGCGACCATCTCACCGTTGTTGGCGGTGTTCGTTCTCTTCATGATCACAATATACGCGTCATTGAACATGGCGTCGATCATCGAGACACCGTCAACTTCCAGGGCAAACAACTCGCTGATCTTTTCGCGAGAGGGCAGCAGGCTGCGGGCGATCTCCACGGAGCTAAAGGCATCGAAGTACGGGGCAGAGGTGTCGGGCATCGGAATGGGCAGGCTCGCACCAATGCGGCCGACCACCGGGATGCTGAACAGCTCGGTCGCCACGTCGCTGACAGCTTTGCTGACCGCGCGTCCGGCCTTCGCCACCAGAGATTGCTCCTGCAGGGTCTTTACCACGCGAATACTGCGCGACACGCGGTTGTCTCGCTCGATGAAACCTTTTTCAGACAACTGGTCGAGATAGTAATCGACCAGGGAGGTGGAGTCCACGCCGATATGCTTGCCAATCTCGCGAATCGAGGGGGAATAGCCGCGCTTATCCTGGTATTCCGTCAGGAATTGCAGGATCTTCACCGGCCGTTCGCCCAGACCTTCTGATCTCCTCGCCATCATCGCTTTTTCCTCCACACCGATTATCGGTCAAATGTGCTAAGATCATTATAGTTGAACATCCGTTCTGTGTCAAGCATTAATCTGGCGAATTTGTATCCTCTATGCATATTTTCAACGGATTGCTGAAAAATTGGTCCAGTTATTTAGCTTCAATCCAAGTTCGAAGAGGTTGGGGGGGTGCTTGCCCCCTCAGAATCCCCAAGTTCGGACATTTCTACCAGAGATGGAGAACTACTTTAAAATCAGAGGTGATGAAGGATCACTTACCTCCTTCATCACCTCTGGGTGTGATGCACCAGGCAAACGACGGTTTTACTTGCGGATCTGTGGCAGGTACACCCGCCCCAGCTTCACGTACGGGTTGCGGTCCAGGCCGTACATCTGCAGCCCGTTGTAGCCTTTCAACACCACGCTGCCAGCGGTTGTTTCGACGATGAACCAGCGCCCGTCGGCACAGGCCAGCACCAGGTAATTGGGTGGTAGATCAGCCAGACCTGTGCCACCGAAGGCGCAACCACTCGCTGCGTTCGGCAATGTCCGCACCACGGCCCCGGTCGCGGGGTTGACCCCCACCAGGTTGTCGGCCAGCATCCACAGCAGGCTGCCGTCGAAGGCCAGCCCTTCCGTGCTGGACGCCCCCGGGATGCTGCGCTGCAACGCGCCGGTGACCGGGTTGAAGAACTCGATCGTGTTGGGCCCTGACCGGTAGATGCCCAGCTGGGTGTTGACCAGGTCCATCCCTTGCAGGCCGCTCAAGGTTCCCGACCACTGGAAAAGCGCGTCGCCGTTGTAATTGGTCGCGCGCACTTGCTCCGGGAAAAAGTGTCCTGTCCACACCCTCAGGGCGTCCGTGGCGATTCCATTGGGGTTGTTCGCACCGGCCGGGTAGCTGCCCAGGTCGATCAGGTTGCGGTCGAGCATGTGCACGGCGTTGTCGCCCCAGGTGGCGGCCACGTAGGCCGGCGGCACGCGCGCCAGGTCATACATGTTCAGACCGTTGTTGCCGCTGGCCAGCACGCTGCCGTCGGCAGCCGAGACGCGGTACCACTGCCCATTTTCACAGGCCAGGGTGAGCTGACCCGGAGGGAATGCGGCGATGCCGGTGCCAGCGAAAGCGCAGCCGGAGGCGGCGTTGGGGATGCTGCGCACCACCGCCCCGCTGGCCGGGTTGGTCCCAACCAATGTGCTATCACCCAATTGCCAGAGCAGCGTGCCGTCGTATGCCAGGCCCTCCACCGAGATTGCGCCAGGAATGCTGCGCACGATCCGACCGGAAAAGGCATCGTAGAACTGGATCGTTGTTCCGGATCCCAGATAAACAGCCAGCTGGCCATCCACGATCTCCATACCCTGCAGTGAACTCAAAACCCCCGTCCAGCGCAACTGCTCGGTTCCGAAAATGTCGCGCATGATCACCTGGTTGGTGCTGAAGTGCCCGGTGTAAATCTGGTCGCCGGTGGTGGCGATCCCGTTGGGATCGGCGGCGCCAGCCGGGACGCTGCCCAGGTCGCGCATGCGGTTATCCAGGAAGTGAATGCGGTCGTCGTTCCAGGTGGCCGCCACGTAGGTAAGCGGCGCGGGCACGAAGGCCAGCCCGCCGCTGGAGCTGCCTGCGATGCCAGTCGGCCCCACCAAAGAAGGCACCGCTGTGGCCGGGTTGATCAGGTACAGGTTCGCCCCGGTCGTGGTGCTGACCGCGTAGAGATAGCCGCCGATCGGGTCGTAGGCCAGGCCGGCATTGTCCCAGGTGAGCCCGGTGTTGCCGACCACGCTCCAGGAACCGAGCCCGACATCGAACTTCACCAGGTTGGTGCCGTCACCGATGCCGTAGATCACGTTGTTCATAGGGTCGGCAGCCAGCCCCTCCACGTCAAAGCCGGGCGCGGCAAGGTTATTGATTTTTGTCCCGGTGGCCGTATTGACCGTGAAGAACACCCCGTTCAGCGCGGCATAGGTCACGCCATTGCGCGGATTGTAAGCCAGCGCTTCCATCACTTCAGCCCCCAAGGTCGTGGCGCCGCTGCCGTCCGCGGCGATGTGCAAAATGCCAGAGGGCTTCGACCCATACAGCAGATCCTGGTTCGGGCCTTCGGACAACCCCACGGTCGACCCGTTGACCGATGTCGCCCCTGCGCCGACCAGCGTCCCGGCTCCCGTGGTCACGTTGAGGCGGTAGAGCCCGTTGGCGTTGCTATCCTGGCTGAAGTACAAGATGCCATGCGCGTAGGGCAGCGACCCAGCCAGCATCTCGACCGTGGCGGGTTCCACCCCGCTCAAGTCTGACTCGGCAGCCGCCTCTTTATCTGGCGGGTCGGTCAGGTCGCCGCCTTCCACAAAGTCAGGCTGCGGAGCCTGGGTGGGCTCGAACGCCGGCGCCTCTCCCCCATCTGTGGTGTTCGACCCGGTTTGGGCCAATACAAAAGCTGTCCCTGGAGAAACCAGGAACAGCACCACCAATAGACACGCGCAGATATTCCATACACGGTTGAATGTCTGCTTCCTCGACAACATATGCACCTCCCACATTGCCTGAAAAACAAGAATGGTCGAACCGCGAAGATCGCTTATTCTGATGAAAATATTGATAATCCAGGGAAAAGATACCGGATATCCCAATACAGGATAGCACGCATTTTTTGAACTTTCAACGGGCATTATTGCCGATTCCTGCCCATTTTCGAGCAGAAATGGCATAGAATTATCCTATGCCCTCTATCAAAGGTCTGGTGACTGAGATCCGCTTGGAAGCAGGCGGCCTGGCTGCGGTCATCGACTGCCCGGTAAGTCTGCACCCGCGTCCGGGGCAATACCTGGCGGCCGTCGGGCCGGACCCTGCCGAGGTCTTGCCGAGTATCCTCTTCCCCACCAGCCTGCCGGGTTTCCCTCTGCGTTTTGGCCCGCCGATCCCACCGGGGTGGTTTGCCGGTCTGTCGCTGAGCCTGCGCGGTCCGTTGGGCAATGGATTTGACCTGCCTCAAACCGCAAATCGTGCTGTGCTGGCGGCGCACAACGCCAGCGCTGGATTGCTCCTGCCGCTTGCCGGGCTGGCCCTGGACAGAGGAGCGGCGGTGGCTCTGTGCGCAGACAACCCGCCGGATGGATTGCCGGTAGACGTCGAGGTGCTTCCCCTTTCGCAATTACCGGACGCCCTGACCTGGGCGGACTACCTCGGGGCGGTCTTCCCCCGCCACCAACTGCCCGACTTTCGGCGGCTGGCTGGATTGGCTCCCCATGGGCGCTTCAGTATTCCGGCAGAGGTCCTTGTCCTGGGGTCAATGCCGTGTGCGGCAATGGGAGCCTGCCAGGTCTGCGCGGTGAGCACCACGCGCGGGTGGAAGCTGGCCTGCGAGGATGGGCCGGTGTTCTCGTTGAATCACCTGGAGCCGGCATGAACGACCTGGAATCTCCGGCTAATTCCGGCTTCGACGCGGTTTACCACCCTGACCTGCTGCTGGACTCGCCCTACCTGGACGCTGCCGGCTCGCTGGGTTTCGTTCCCCCGGCGACATGGCTGCTCGAAGAAAGGTTGGGGGCTTTCATCACCCATCCGGTCAGCGCCCGCCCGCGCAAGCCTTCAGCCCAACGCGCCGCGCTGACGTTTCCCGGCGGATGCCTGATCCACAGTGGGCTGCCCAACCCCGGCCTGCGAACGGCGATCCAGCGCCATTCCGCGCGCTGGTCGCGCTCGGCTGTGCCCGTGTGGGTGCACATCATCCCCTCCGATCCAGGTGAAGCCGGGGAAATGGTCGCCCGGCTCGAAGAGGTGGAAGGGGTCAGCGCGATCGAATTGGGGCTGCCGCCGGATTCGCCTGCCGACCGGGCGCTATCCATCATCCATTCGGCGCTCGGTGAATTGCCCCTGGTGGTCGCCGTGCCGCTCCACCGCTGGTCAGAGCCCTGGGTGAGCCGCCTGCCCGAGTTGTCGATCAGCGCATTGACCTTGAGCGCTCCTCGGGGGGTGATGCCGGATGATAAAGGGCAACTGCGTAGCGGTCGCCTGATGGGGCCGGCCCTGTTCCCCCAGGCGCTGGCGGCGCTGGTTGCGCTGCGCTCGATGGAAATTCCCATCATCCTCGGCGCAGGCATTTACCGGCGAGCCGATGCCCTCAAAGCGCTGGAATCGGGTGCGCGCGCGGTGCAGATCGACGCCGCCCTGTGGAGAGGCGGCCTGGCCTGAGACGATCTGGGTACCCCTTTTTTATAAATCCAGCCAGATCGTCACCGGTCCGTCGTTGAGGATTTCGACCAGCATTTCCGCTCCGAACTCCCCTTGCTGAGTCGGTACCCCGAAGTCTGAGAGAAAGGCGGCAAAGCGCTCTACCAGCGGTCGGGCTTGCTCTGGCAGGGCGGCATCGGTGAAAGACGGGCGGCGACCTTTCCGGGCATCGGCATACAGGGTGAATTGAGAGACAACCAGCGCCTCACCCTTCACATCGCGCACCGACAGGTTCATTTTTCCCTGTTCATCCTCAAAAATTCGCAGCGCCGCGACCTTTTCAGCCATCGCCCGAGCCGTGACTTCGCTATCCGCATGACCCACCCCCAACAGGATCACCAACCCATGCTCGATCTGGGCGATCACGCTTCCACCCACACGGACGCTGCCTCGCTTCACCCGCTGTAGAACGGCTCTCATCAATCCCTCCGATCGGTGTCATGGGGCACGGTTATTTTTGTCCTGAAAAACCGGATGAATTCCACTATTAAGTGGACAATTGCTGTCTTTTGAGTATAATTCAGGCCGTCCAACAATTGCCAACCCGTATCTTTTGGGTCATCAAAGCGACGAGTGAAATAGATTTGCAAAGGCAACTCCGGTTATTTCTGGCTTTAAAAAACCCGCACATCAAAGGAATACCCAGGAATGGAATTCTCCATTCCCGAAAATCCAGCTAAATTATTCTGAAGATTCCGCGCAACCTCCGCAAGACAACTGAACACGCGGCCCGCTACCGCCCTGCAGCTTCATCACCCATCGCCGGTAACTCCCTTCATGCCAGTATCGGCTGCCTGTAATTTACCCGCGTTTTCCTTGGAGAGGTCCAGCCCGGATGAGGTGATGATGAAGTTTCGTTCCCGGTTTATTGTACTTGTTTTCATCCTCTTATTCGTATTCGCGATCGGATTTCGTTCCGTTCAAGCCCAACAACCCGAACCGAAGGCTCCTGAAACGCCCCTGGCCTCGCTTCCGGCACTGCCCGAGCTTCAGGAGACCGTCTCACAGGCGGAGTTCCAGGAGCTAGCCGCATTGCCGCCGCTCAAGGCGGTGCTGATCGTGGGTCCGCTGGGCGCATCCACCCAGGCCGAGATCAACAACATGGAGCTGGCTGCCAACGCCCTGCAAAGCAGAGGCGTGCAGGTGCTGCGTTTTTACACTCCCAACGACCGCTGGTCCGACATCGTTTCAGCCGCCAACGGAGCGCACTTCCTGCTCTACCGCGGGCACGGTTTGTACTGGAACGGTGATACGGTCACCCCCCAGGTCGGCGGCTTTGAGCTGACCGAGAAAATGTATTCCAACGATGAGATCAAGCGTGACTTGAAGCTGGCCCCCAATGCGATCGTCATGTTCTTCGCCTGTTTTGCCACCGGTTCCTCCACCACCGATCAGGCCAGGATCCCGCCGGATGAGGCTCGCCGGCGGATCAGCCAGTACGCCCAACCTTTTTTTGACCTCGGCGCCGCGGGTTTTTACGCCAACTGGTATGGTGACGCCTTCCAGGTGTTCATCAACAATCTTTTCAACGGCATGACCCTGGAAAACGCCTTTAAAAAATATCCAGACTTCGAGGCCGCTAAATCGACGTTGACCACCAACCAGGCTTACACCAACCTGCCGCTCTGGTTGAGTTGGGAGACCTGGACCGACTACGGCATTCCCCCGGAGATTTACAACAACACCTTCACCGGTCAGGCCAACAAAACGCTGAACGACCTTTTCAAGCCAACCATCACCCTCTCCACCAAGTCGATCGCGTACATCACCAGGCCCTCCGCTGCGCCACGCACCTATCAAGTGACCGTGCAATCCAACGCCGGAGCGACTTTCTCCTGGGTGGCTTCTCCCGCTGGTGGGTCTTCCCCGTCCTGGGTCACTTACACGCCGACAAGCGGATCCAACGGCACTGTGCTCAACATCACCCTCACCCCACCGGCATCCACAGGGCGATTCGAGACGAGCCTGGTGGTGAAAAGCGCCGACGGCAGCATACAGGAGAGCATCGCCATCACGTTGATCACGATGACCAATCCGAAAACCGTCTTCATGCCCAACGTCACCCGCTGAAATTCACGGCCCCGAACGATTACCATTCGCATCGACGGTCTGATCGAACGATCCGCGCCGCCTTGAGCCTGCCGTTCGCGGAAGGTATAATGATTGCATTCGCCATCAGGAGCACGAATGCAACGGACCGTTCCCAGCGCTGATTCAGAAGAAATTCGCCTGTACCGGGCGACCCTGTATTCCCTGTTGCGCTCCAGCGCGGAGGTGAAAATCCGCACGCTGGAAGAAGTCCACGCCGGGATGAACTCACTGCTCCACCCTGACGCCAGGAAACCCGCCCCGGACGTGGACGCTTTTATTTACAGCCTGTTGCGCCTGCCCGATTGTCTCCCGCAGGTGCAGTCGGTGATCCTTGGTCAGACGGAGAACGTCTTCCAGCGTCACGGCTATGCGAATATCGAAAGCTGGCAGCCTGTCTTCGCCCGCGCCCGCCGCCGGCGTTGTTTCTTCGATGGCAGCCACACCCTGGCCTGCTACATCGCCTCGCGCTCCGACATCGAGGACATCATCCCGGCGCTCACCGCCTATCAAATCGAGTGGAATAAGCTGCACCTGTTGCTGGCCTCTCAGGAAGATGTTTTGTCTGCCCTGGAGACCACAGGCCAAACCGCTTACGAACGCCTGGCAGAAGCGCTGTTGATGCCCCCCGAAGACCTGGCCCGTTTGAAGGTGATCTGGGGAGAGCGATTCGGCGCCAACCTGAGGATGATCCGGCAAAAGAAACTTCACCTGGGTGTGCATCTTCTGGCTGGTTCGTTGACCGCCTACCAGCGCGCCACCCATGCCTGGTGGTCCAACCTGGCATCGCGCGCCGCGCAGATCGAAGAACGACCGGTGTATTTTGTTTCCTCCAATACGCACAGCCTGGCCAACCTGCTCACTGGGTTCGCCCTGCGCCATGAAAAAGAGCTCTCGGCTTACGTGGCGAGTGGGTCGAACCCCGAGTTGCTCGCCGAATGGGAAGATATTCGCGCCAGCCAGGTGCCGTCGAGCCGCGAAAATTTTTTGTACTACGTGTTAAAAAAATATCAACAGAGCGAACAGGGATCACACCTGGTCGACGCGCAGGTCAGAGACGAGTTGGCGTGCGGATTGGCTCGCATCCCCAGCCAGCATTTCTTCGAGCTGGAAGCCCAGGTGATCGACCTGTCCAGGCTCAACCCGCAACACCTCGACCCGCGACTGTGCCATGACCTCGATACCCGGGCATTGAGGCACAGCGACGCCTTGATCCTCAATATCGATTACCCCCTCGGTCTGTCCGCCTACAATATCTTATCCAAGGTCGGCGAGCAGACCTGCAACATCCTCGGCGTGTACGTGATGGGAAAATCGGCCACGTTGAACGCCGTGCGCGGGGACGTGCTGATCCCCAACGTCGTGCAAGATGAGCACTCGCACAACACCTACCTGTTCCAGAACAGCTTTTGCGCCAGCGACGTGACCCCTTACCTGACGTACGGCACCGTGCTGGACAACCAAAAAGCTATCTGCGTGCTCGGCACTTTCTTACAAAACGCTCAGATCATGGACATTTTCTTCAGCGAAGGCTATGCCGATATCGAGATGGAAGCCGGCCCATATTTATCAGCGGTGTACGAATTATCGCGACCGAAGCGCCATCCGGTTGACGAGATCGTCCATCTCTACGACCTGCCGTTTGATTTAGGGATCTTGCATTATGCGTCCGACACGCCCTTGAGCAAGGGCAAGAACCTGGGCGCGGGCACGCTCTCGTATTATGGAATGGACTCGACCTACGCCACCGCCGTAGCAATAGTGCGGCGCATTTTCACGCGCGAGATCGCTCGACTGGCTAACCATTGAGCGCCCGATGAAAATCACCGATTCGCAGTTTCTCCGTTCCGACCAGTACCGCGACTCGCGCAACCTGACCGCACGCGCTTCGTTGCACCAGCGTTTCAGCACCAACCCCCGCGGCTGGTTCCACTGGATGCTCGATCAAATAGACCTCTCCCCAGGCATGCGCATCCTCGAGGTGGGCGCCGGACCGGGTATCCTCTGGCAGGCCGGGCGCGATCGTCTCCCCGACGGCTGCAGGCTGGTTATCTCCGATCTTTCAGCCGGCATGCTTTTCGAAGCCCGCCAAGCCATACTGGAGGGACCTGGCCATTTTGACTACATCGTGGTCGATGCTCAAGCCATCCCCTTCCCATCCGGCGTTTTCGACCTGGTCCTGGCCAACTACATGCTCTACCACGTGCCCGACCGGCCGCGTGCTTTGCGTGAAATCCGCCGCGTCCTCCGCCCCGATGGCAGGTTATATGCCGCCACCAACGGTCAAAACCACCTGCGCCAGCTCAGGCTGCTGGGCAATATGACGTCGGACACCCTTCCGGAACGGGCGGCGGCCTGGCCGGCTTCCGGCTTTGACCTGCAGAATGGCGCAGACCAGTTGCGCGCCGTGTTCTCACAGGTTGAGCTGCGTTGCATCGATGACGCATTGGCGATCACCGAGGCGGAGCCGGTGTTGGCTTACCTGAAATCGATGTGGGAGGACTTACCCGCCTTGCAGCAACCGGATGGTGAGCAGCGAATACGGGCGTACATCGAGAAGGAAATCAGCCTGAACGGGGCATTTAATGTCACCAAGGAGTCTGGGATTTTCATCTCGCACGGATGAGTGTTCCAATGCAGAAAAAAAGAGGGTGCGCGTTTCTGCTGCGCACCCTTTTTTTTGATTACCAGTCGCGTCGCTGGCCACCGCCGCCGCGGCGGTCGCCACCCGGGCCGCCCTGGCCGCGGCGCTGTCCACCGCCACCCGGACCGCCGGGACCGCGGCGATCTTCGCGCGGTCGAGCTTCGTTGACTTTCAAGGGACGACCCTTGAAATCTTTGCCATTCAGACCGTTGATCGCTGCATCGGCTTCTTCTTTATTCGGCATCTCGACGAAACCGAAACCGCGTGATTGACCGGTGAACTGGTCCTTAATCACCGCGGCCGAGGATACATCGCCAAATGCGGCGAACGCCGATCGCAATTCCTCTTCCGTTGTGTTGAATGGCAGGTTTCCTACATAGATGTTCATGCTGACTCCTCTTGAAACAAAAAAGATAGGCGATTACCCCATCGAACAGAAAGGTCATTTTTCCGGCAAACAGATTGAGGGGGGTCGCCTACCCGGGGGTCAAATGAACAAAGCCGACCGTACTACGCGATGTACCGCACCACTGCCTTAAAGCATCGATCGCCATCAGGCCATCAAACTGCAATCACCCAGAACGCCATCTGTTAACGTGGGAACAACGAATATATTGTACATCACAATTTCTAAAAGTAAACTGGTTTATCCGATCAATTATTTAACGCAGCGATCTACCCCAGATGACAAAATTAACGCAGGCTGCATGGTTGCGAAAGGGGCCAATATAGGCTAAACTGGTGCAATGCCGCCCGCCTTTTTGACCTGCATCGGTGTGAATACCTCACCCGGACGGATTTTCACCTACATCGCGTTGGACGCGGATCGCAAATTGCTCGCCGTCGGCAGCGGTACAACCGTCGACGTGCTTTCATTTGCCTTCGGGCAGGAATCTGCCATCCTGGCGCTCAGTCCCTTGCCCCGCCCGTACCGCACCGTTCTCACCCAACCGGAGAGCGGCCTGGTTGCGGTCGGGGATTTGCTGCCCACGCCACCTGCGCGGCGACCTGAGGAAGCTCTCGCCCCACCGGCCGCTTGCCCTTTCTGGTTGCGCTCGGCATATGCGCTGGCCAGCCAGCTCGAAGCCTTCGGCTTTCGCGCGTTTCCGGCTGGTGAAGACGCCCCGCTGCAATGGCTCGAAACCCAATGCGAGTCCGCTTTCCACCAATTGCTCGGTCAGCCGCCTTTCCCACACAACACCCTGGAAGGGCGCATCCAGCGCCAGTTGGTGCTGGAAGACCTCGGGCTGGATGTGCCGGATGCCATGCAATTTTTCGAAGAAGTCACCCGGTATCGCTGGTTAAGGGGGATCATCCCTGGCGATAAAGTGCTTTCTCAGCCCGAGTTGAATGCCTGGTTAGCCGCCCAGGTCGCCTGGCTGGCAGCCAACGATGCCACCCGGTTGCGCCCGATCACCCCACAGCAAGAGCGCTGCATCTACCTGCCTCTGCCGGAAATAAACCAACCGGCTTAGCACGCTGCCACATGCAAGGAAATTGATCATGTGGGGGCTTCGCCCCCATCATAACCCAACATCATCCAAATCACTGACCACGTAGAGTGTGGGCATCGATCAAAATGGGGTTGCGCTAAGCGGCAACCCTGGTATAAAGCTCTGAGCCCCCTTTTTTAATAGGGAAAAGGGAAAGATTAGCGATCCTGGTCGTTTCGAGGCAGCGCCTCCGGCGCCCCGTCTGTGTCACCGTTCACTTCACCCCCCGGACCGTAAGGGTAATTGGCCGAGGGGACGATGCCGGGCTGCAACCTGGCCGCTACCAGCCGGTTGTTCGACAGGCGGATCACCGAGACGGTGACTTGCTGACCCAGGGCAGGCACACCTTCTAGAGCGGCCTGGGCGCTCAACTCGATCCACAGGTCGTCCACGCGGAAGCGGCCGCTGTCGAGCGCGGTGACCCGCCCACTGATCGTGTACAGCCGCGACTCGAACCACTCAACCACCAGCCGCCCATCCGCGAGTAAATCCGCGCGCAGGTAAACGTACTGCCCCACCAGCGCGCTCAACGCATCCACCATCTCCGCCGGCACATCCACCGGGATCTGGTTGACCCGCCAGACTTTGTCGTCACCGATGGTCAGGTGACCGGCAAAATTCACCGTCTGGACGCGCTGCTGATCTCTCAGCTTTTCAACCTCAGCGTATCGCCGCAAGTCGAAAGTCTCTTCGCGTTCCAGCCGCTGGGCAGAGCTGGCGGGAAGATTTAAGGTCATTCGCTCGGCAGCCAGTTTCACCGGATAGAACATTTCCCCCGGTAGAGCGTCTATCGAGGCGAGCGCTGTTCCACCCAAGCCAAGCACAATCAATAAAATGACCGCCGGAACCGCCACGGCGCGCATCGAGCGAGCAAATTTGACCCACAGACTCACCCTGGGCTCGACGGCCTTTCGCCGCTGGGCTTCCTGGGTCAGTTGTTCCCGGCTGCGCAGCATGGCTGCAACCGGGATGGTGTCCGAGCCTCGCGCTTCCCAGATCGCCAGGATCGATTCCAGAACAGGCTTTAACTCATTCGTCCATTCGGGATAATCAGCGAGGACCGCCGCCAACGAATCACCACCCTGGAGACGTTCCAGGCATCGTTCAAAGACCCAATTGAGATCTTTGTTTGTCATCCTTTTTCCCTGCTTTCCAGATGGCGGCGCAGCGAGCCCAGGGCTCGAAACTGCAAGGTTTTGATCGCTCCAACCGACTTGCGCATTAATCCCGCGGTCTCTTCCAGCGAGAATTCCATCGTGAACCGGAATATCAGCACTTGCTGCTGCTCGGGTGTCAACAGGCGCATGGCGCGCCTGACGGCGCGAGCTCGCTCATTCTGTTCGGTCGCCACTTCCGGTGTCTCTCCGCCCGACAGGTACTCGTGGTCATCCAGATTCTCGACCGGTTTGCGGTATTTCCGTCGCAACGCATCGTTGATCAGGTGATTGGCGGTCCCGAACAGCCATGCCCTCACATCTCGCACTTCGCGACCTTTCCGCTGCAGGCTATCGATTAAACGCAAAAACACTTCTGCAGTGATATCTTCGACTAATTGTTCGTCGTCCAGCCGGTAATGCACGTAGCGATAGATGGCTGGATAATACAGGTCGTGAATCTCTGCCAGAGCCTGGACGTCCAATTCGCGGGCGAGGGCGGTGAGTTTGTCCGGGTCCATGGATCGGTGATTGTTCGCAATCAAGGAAAGTCGTGAGTAGTATACACCAAATCTACCCCGATCTATCCAAATCGTCCGATACGCCGGATCACCAGACATTCTCAAGGCTGGGAAGCGCCAGGGGAAATTGCCTTCCAGCCAATCAGGATCCTGTCGCCACGATGTCCTACGGTTGGATTGTTAGAGTGCTACCTCTTAAGTCGTAATTTCTATTGGAAAGTTACGAGGGAGGACCGTCCCAACGCATCACTGACAGACCGCTATTTCGGGGTGCGAAACGCCGCAGCCATCGAAACACCTGCCAGATTCGGGCAAAGTAGGGAGGTAGTTCTTCTTCGGTTAGGGCGCGAAAGCCAAACCGCTCGTAGAAAGTTTGCAGGGTAGCGCGGCAGGTGAGATAGAGGGGCGGGGTCGAGTCCGCCAGCCATCCCTCAACCAGGGCGCGCGCGATCCCTCGATTGCGCCACTCTTTGAGCACCACCAACGACGCCAGCTCTCGAGTGCCGTCGAAATGCTGTTTTACCTGTGCACAGCCAATCACCGGGCCGGTTTCAAGACAGGCCAATCTGAAATTCTTCCAAGTCAATTGAAATGGATTGAGCTTTTCTGCCCACACGAGCCGGCGAATGATCCTCTGATCGTCCGCATTTGCCGGGCGGAAGCAAATCGCAGCGCCGTCGGAGTTCCTGATCACCCCAGCAATTCGGTGAGAATGCTTCGGGCGAGGTTGGCATCAGCTTTGCCTTGCATCTTTCGCATCACCTGCCCGACAAACCAGCCCATCAAAGCCACCTTGCCGCCGTGATATGCGTCGACTTCTTTGGGATTTTCAGCCAGCACGTCCACGCACACTGAGCGGATTGCCGCATCATCGCTGACCCTTGCCAATCCTTCATCGGCCACAATTTTGGAGGGAGCAAACCCGGTGTCTTCCACTTTGGAGAGCAACGCCTTGCCGGTGGTGATGTTAATCACTCCCGAATCCACCAGCTTAAGCAGCTCTGCGAGGAACTGTGGGGTCAGCTTCATCTTCGCCGGCGACAGGTTGCGCTCATTGATCATGCGCAGCACTTCGTTCATCAACCAATTCGACACCTTCTTCGCGTCCGAAGCATAAGCCCGCACGGCTGCTTCGTAATAGTCGGATAACTGGCGCTCACTGGTCAGGATTTCTGCGTCGTATTCGGGCAGACCATATTGCTCAATGAAGCGCTGTCGCCTCTGCAACGGCAGCTCGGGGAAATCTGCAAGGATCGCCTCTCGCCAGGCATCCTCCAGCCTGACCGGCAGCAGGTCGGGTTCGCGGAAGTAGCGGTAGTCGGCTTCGGTCTCTTTGGAGCGCATTTTGCGCAGCGAGCCGCTGTCTTCGTCCCACTCCAGAGTCCAGGCTTCCACCTTGCGTCCTGCTTCCACCTCGCGCACTTGCCTGGCAAACTCCGTCTGAATCGCGGCCCGCACGGCTTCGATGGAGTTCACGTTCTTGATTTCAGTTTTTGGGTTGAGGTAACTCGCCCCCTTCGGGCGGATCGATACGTTGGCGTCACAGCGCAGGTGCGCTTTCTCCATGTCGGCTTCCGAGACGCCCAGCCAGCGCAACAACTGGCGCAGCCGGACCAGGTATTGCGCCGCCTCGTCAGCGGTGCGCAAATCCGGGCCGGTGACCATCTCGATCAGGGGCACGCCGCAGCGATTGAAGTCGATCAGCCTGCGCCCACCTTCACGCTTGGTCTTGCCGGCATCCTCTTCGATGTGCAATTTGTGAATGCTCACCCGCCGCACGTACCCCTGCGGCATGGGAATGTCGATTCCACCGCCGTGTGCCAGCGCCATATCGTATTGCGAGATCTGGTATCCTTTGGGCAAATCGGGGTAGAAATAATTCTTGCGGTCAAAATAAGAAAGCGGCCTTAGCTCAGCCTGCATGGCGTGCGCCAGGAGAACCCCTTTTTCGACCACGGCTTTGTTGAGCACCGGCAGCACGCCCGGCAAACCGGTGCACACCGGGCAGATATTGGTGTTGGGCGGATCGTACCAGGAATCCGCTTTGCAGGAACAGAAGATTTTTGTTGTGGTGTTGAGCTGGATGTGGGTTTCGAGCCCGATGACTGCTTCGTATTCGCTCATCAATGGTTTCTCCGCGCGCTCTTCTGCGGGGATTATACCTGAATTACTCCGCGATCTTGCGAAGCAATATCACCACCCAATCGTTAATCTTTCGCTGCTCGATGAAGCGCAAACCGCGCCGCTGCGCCGCATCGACCACTCCGGCGGACTGTTCTTCAAGGATGCCCGAAAGCACCAGCGCGCCGCCATTTTCCACCAGGTCGGCGAGGCCGGCTTCGAACAGGCGGATGATCACCGGCGCGAGGATGTTCGCCAGCACAAGCGGCGCGTGGCGCAGGCTGAAGAGCCCCGCCAGCACTTCGCCCACCGAGCCGATGCCTACCTCCAGGCGCTCCAGCACGCCGTTGGCGGCGGCATTCTCGCGGGATGAAATGACCGCCGCGTTGTCGATGTCCACCCCCAGCGCGCGTGAAGCCCCCAGCTTGAGCGCCGCGATGGACAGGATTCCAGAGCCACACCCGACATCAATGACCGGTCTACCAGGGATTACGCAACTTTCCAGCATTTCCATGCACAATTGCGTGGTGGGGTGGGTGCCAGTGCCAAAAGCCATGCTTGGGTCGATCTTGACCGCGATGCGGGTTTCCCCCGGCTCGGTTGCATACCAGGCCGGCAAGATCAACAGATTCTGCCCTACTGGGATTGGGTGGTAATGTGCTTTCCAGGCAGCCATCCAGTCTTCGTCCTGGATACCGCGGTATGCCGGCTCGGGTAGCGGCTGGATACGCCCCAGGTACCACAGCGCTTCAGCAACTTTCTGGCGCAACTCCTCGATCTGCTCATCGACTGGCAGGTAGCCGTACACGCGTACCGGGCCGTAAGGCGTGCCTTCGTCTTCAGCGTCGTTATACCTCACGGCAGATTCGACGACCACGCCCCCAGAGACGAAGCGGCTGAGCACTTCGGCTACCGCCTCGCCCAACTCCGGTTCGACCACCAGCGAGACTTCCAGCCAGCGCGCGTCTTCCATTAGAACAATTCTTTCAGGCGGTCGATGAAGCTCTTTTCTTCCGGTTTCACCTCGCTGCCGAGCGTCTCGGCGAGCTCTTCGAAAATTTTGCGCTGCTCGGGCGTCAGCCTGGTCGGCACTTCCACGTTGATCATCACCTGCTGGTCCCCACGACCATTCGAGCGCAGGTGCGGGACGCCTTTCCCGCGGATGGTGAACACCTTTCCGGGCTGCGTGCCCGCCGGAATGCTCAGATTTGTCGCCCCATCGATCGTCGGCACCTCGATATCCGCGCCCAGGGTTGCCTGAGCCAGGTTGATGTTGAGATTCAACCAGATATCGTCCTGTTTGCGATGGAAGAACTGGTGGGGCTTGACCTGCACTTCCAGGTAAAGGTTGCCGTTCGGACCGCCAAACGCCCCTGGCTGGCCTTCACCGGCCAGGCGGATCTGCTGCCCGTTGTCAATCCCCGCAGGGATCGAGACGGATTTTTTTACCGTTTTTCGTTCCAATCCCCGCCCACGGCAGGTTTTACAGGGGGTCTCGATCATCTCACCCGCGCCGTTACAGGTCGGGCAGGTCGTCACCTGCACCATCGAGCCGAGAATTGTCTGGCGCACCTGGCGGACTTCGCCGCGCCCATTGCAGGTATTGCAGCGCAACGGAGAGGTACCCGGTTCAGCCCCATTTCCCCGGCATCGCGAACACACCTCGTCACGGGTGACCTCGATGTCTTTCTCGACGCCAAACACCGCCTCTTCAAAGCTCAACGAGATCGGGTAATTTAAATCAGCGCCCCGCCGCGGGTTATTTCGTGAGCGTCTCCCGCCGCCGCCCATTCCAAACCCAAACAACTCCTCGAAGATATCCGAGAAATCCATGGTGGAAAAGTCGGGCATTCCGCCCATCCCATTCAGACCCGCATGACCATAGCGATCATATGCAGCGCGCTTTTCCTGGTCTGATAGCACAGCGTATGCTTCGTTGATTTCTTTAAAGCGCTCTTCCGCATCCGCCGATTTATTCACATCCGGATGATACTGGCGTGCCAGATTGCGGAAGGCCGATTTTATTTCATCTTGCCCGGCTCCGCGCTGAACCCCTAAGATCTCGTAGTAATCTCGTTGCGCCATTCTCGGTAAATTCCACCTGGATTGAGACTGCTTGAGCTAAATATCTATCTCTCCAACATCGATGTTTGAGGCTATCATCCGCTAAGGGCGGGTCAGCGACCCGCCCCTGTAGGATCATGCTATTTTACACCGTTTACGCGTTGCGGAATTCCCCGTCGACCACGTTGTCGCCGGATTCTCCGCTCGGACCGGCCCCCGGTTGGGTCTCAGGACCACTTCCGGCGGGGCCAGCGCCCGCTTCGCCACCGGGCTGTTGATACATGCTGCCGCCCAGCTTCTGGATCGTTTGGGCCAGCTGCTCGGTATCTTTGCGAATTTGCTCCACGTTATCGGTGTTGATCGTCTGGCGCAGGGTGGCGATCCCCTCCTCGACCTTTTTCTTCATATCCTCGGGCAGCTTATCGCTGTACTCGCGGATCATCTTCTCGCCCGAGTAAATCGTGTTATCCGCATTGTTCTTGACTTCGATCAATTCCTTGCGTTTGCGATCTTCTTCCGCATGGGCTTCGGCTTCCTTCCGCATCTTCTCCACTTCGGCCTCGCTCAATCCCGAAGAGGCAGTGATGGTGATGTGCTGGCTGCGACCGGTCGCCTTATCTTGCGCGGTGACTTTTAAGATGCCATTCGCGTCGATATCGAAGGTCACCTCAATCTGCGGAATGCCGCGCGGCGAAGAAGGAATGCCATCCAGAATAAACCGGCCGAGAGACTTGTTGTCGCCAGCCATCGGGCGCTCACCCTGGACGACATGGATTTCAACCTGGGTTTGCCCATCGGAAGCGGTGGAATAGATCTGGCTCTTGCGGGTGGGGATGGTCGTGTTGCGCTCAATCATCGGCGTGGCGACCCCACCCAGCGTTTCCACCGACAGGGTTAAGGGGGTCACATCCAGCAAGAGAATGTCTTTCACCTCTCCACCCAGCACGCCCGCCTGGATCGCCGCACCAACCGCAACCACCTCATCTGGGTTGACTCCCTTGTGTGGATCCTTTCCAAACAGCCGACGCACCGCTTCTTGCACGGCGGGCATGCGGGTCATGCCGCCGACCAGCACCACCTCGTTGATATCCGAGGGCTGCAGCCCGGCGTCGCTCAACGCGCGCCGCACCGGATCCAGGGATTTCTCAACCAGGTCGCCGGTCAATTGCTCGAGCCGTGCGCGGGTCATGTTCATCACCATATGCTTCGGGCCGCTGGCGTCAGCGGTGATGTAGGGCAGGTTGATCTCGGTCTGCATGACCGAAGAAAGCTCGATCTTCGCCTTCTCGGCGGCTTCCTTGAGGCGTTGCAATGCCTGGCGATCGTTGCGCAGGTCGATCCCGTGTTCTTTCTTGAACTCGGCGATCAGGTAATCCATGATGCGCACGTCGAAGTCATCTCCGCCGAGGAACGTGTCGCCACTCGTCGAGCGGACCTGGAACACCCCGTCGCCCACGTCCAGGATCGAGATATCGAAGGTGCCGCCACCCAGGTCGTAAACTGCGATCACTTCATTCTTTTTCTTGTCCAGGCCATAGGCCAGCGAAGACGCCGTGGGCTCATTGATGATGCGCAGCACTTCCAGACCGGCAATTTTACCGGCATCTTTGGTGGCGTTGCGTTGAGCATCGTTGAAGTAAGCCGGAACGGTGATCACCGCCTGGGTGACCGGTTCGCCAAGGTATGCTTCCGCATCCTGTTTGAGTTTTGCCAGGATCATCGCCGAGATTTCGGGAGGAGAGTACTCGCGTCCGTCCAACACCACACGCAAATCGCCGTTTGGAGCTTTCGCCACCTTGTACGGCACCCGGCTGATCGTGCGCTGCACTTCGGGATCCTCAAATTTCCGCCCCATGAAGCGCTTGATCGAGAAAATGGTATTTTCAGGGTTGATGATGGCCTGGTTGCGCGCCGTGCGACCAACAATTCGCTCGTGGTTCTTGTTATATGCCACCACGGACGGAACCAACCGCTCTCCCTCCGCTGCCGGAATCACGACCGGCTCGCCGCCCATCATGACCGCAGCTACAGAATTTGTCGTGCCAAGATCGATGCCAATGATTTTTCCCATATGATTTCTCCTATCGCGCTACTCGAACTCGCGCCGGGCGTAGAACCCGGTCGCCGAGGATGTAACCTTCTTGAACCACGCCAATGATTTGCCCGCTGGTGTGATTCTCGCTTTCTTCAATCGAGATTGCCTCATGCCGCAACGGGTCGAAATCCTCATTCTCCGCCGGAATGCGTTGGATGCCTTCTGCGGTGAGAATGTTCTGAAGCTTGCGGTAAATTAAGTCGATACCATCTGCCCAGGCGGCAGCCGAGCCATCCGTTGGGCGATGTTTCATCGCCCGGTCCATGTCGTCCAGGACCATCAGATACTTTTTGATGATCTCGCCGGCAATGTTCTGGCTGAGGTTGGCCTGATCCCGGTCCACTCTGCGCTTGTAGTTGGCGAAGTCTGCCCTCTCGCGTTGCCAGCCATCAAAATATTCCTTGGCTTTCCCTTCGGTCTCAACGAGGGTCTGCTGCAATGCTTCGAACTCTTTTTTCGAGACGACATCCTCCCCCGCCTTCTCGCCTGCGGCTCGTTTCCGGAACGGCGGAATGATATCGTCCTCATTCTCAACCGGTTCAGGGGTTAAGGATTCTTCAACAGGTGATTCTTTCGGAGTTGCATGTTTATGTTTACGTTCTGCCATATCACTTCCCTGTTCTTAAGTGTCGGTTTAACTGGCTTTCAGTTTTTTTCGCTGTCGCCAGCTAATTCTCTTCCACCAGCGTCTCCGCGACCAGGTCGCTCAACAGACCGGAGAGAAAGCGCATCACCGAGATGGTCCGCCCATACGCCATGCGCATGGGTCCGAGGACGCCCAATGTTCCGGTAGCCAGGCCCGGAACGCCGTACTGCGCCAACAGGACTGAGCTCTGCCGCAGGTCGTCCCAGGTGCCTTCTCCACCGATGAAAACTTGCACACCGCCTACCGTACCCGTTGCAAGGACCGTGCGCGCCAGCAGGTCTTGCAGGCGAGAGCGTTCTTCCAGCACACGCAGGGCGCGTCGGGCGTCTTCCGAGCTGGCATATTCCGGCTCGGCCAGCACGTTGGTCAGGCCGTCCAGGTACACTTCGCCAGACAGCTTGGTGCTCGCCTGGTCGAGATCGGCCAAGATCCATTCGAGCAGGTCACGCTCTAACGAGTTGAGGCTGGCATTGGTCGCACGGATTTGCTCTACATCTTTGTCTCGGAACAACCTGGTCAGGCTGTCGGCAGTCGCCGAGAGCACCTCCTGAGTCACCGGCTCGCTCAACGTCACCAGCCGCTGGCGAACCTCCCCGCCCACAATCACCAACACCATTAAAACCTGCCGCCCTCGCGTGGAGATCAACTCGACGTGTTTTAGTTTGGTCAAATCGGGGTGGGGAGCGGTCACCAACGAGGCAGCGCGCGATTGATGGGCCAGCACCGAAGCTGCCAGGCGCATCCATTGTTCCACGTCGTTGTGCATCTGGTAGAACTGGTGCGTGATGGTGCGCTGCATCGTGTCGGGCAGATGAGTCTCCTGGAGCAACCTGCCGACGAAGTAGCGATACCCCTCTTCGGTCGGAACACGCCCGGCAGAGGTGTGCGGCTGGCGCAAGTAACCCATCTCGGTCAACGCAGCCAGCTCGTTGCGCACGGTTGCCGAACTCATATCCAGGTTGTATTGCTCGACCAGGTAGCGGGAACCGATCGGCGCAGCCGTTCTGGCATACTCGTGCACCACCAGTGCCAGTAAAAAACGTTGTCGCTCAGTCGGTTGGTTCATCGTGCGCTCTGTTCTTCAAATTAGCACTCTCGTCGTGAGAGTGCTAACATCCCGGATAAAATCATACCATGCCATAAAACATGCGTCAAGCGGAGGGGGAACTCTCTTATATATTTCTGATAAACGACCGGTATTTCTACGATAAATTCAGCCTGTAAAGGTTGGTCTCGCGTGGCTGAAAGCCCATGCGCCGGTATAACCGGTTTGCCGCCTCACGCGATGGGCGCGAGGTCAGATCAACCGCTCCGGCGCCATACTCGATCGCCAGCCGGATCGCCTCACGCGTGAGTGCTTCGCCGATCCCTTGACCGCGAACCGACTCATCGACCACGACATCTTCGATCCAGGCATGCGCGCCAGCCGGCGTTTTGAAGGTGACCAGGGTCAGCGTGCCCACCAGCCTGCCGGAATCGTCCCGGGCGAATAGCAGGGTGCCGGCTTCGCTTGCAACCACCGCCTCCAAGTCCCTCTGTGAAGGCGCGGGGTGGCTGGGGTTGAGCTGTGGCATCAATCGGGCGAAAGCCTCTACGATCTCATCGGTGACATGGCTGATTTTCTCGATATTCATCCTCAAAGTATAGCCTGGAATTCCCCCGGGTTCGCCAAAATCGATCAAAGTCCAGACAATAAATATTACAAAAACTATCCAAATGTGCTACAATTCACAATCAGACATTGGGAGGTATGGATTTATGAATGTTGCCATGTGGGCCAAGGCTCTCCGCGTCATCCCACGGATCAGCAAGGATGAATGGGACCGGCTGGATGTCATTTCGCGCTGGTTGATCTCCACCCGCGCGGCGGTGCTGATCATGACCTTCATCTCCGCCACCATCGGCGGGCTGCTTGCCGCGCGCGACGGCATGTTTAACTTCCTCTACTGGTTTCTGGTCGTGATCGGGCTGGTCTTCGCACACGCGCTCAACAACCTGCTGAACGACCTCACCGACTACAGCCGTGGCGTCGACAAGGACAATTACTACCGCACGCAATACGGGCCGCAACCTCTGGAAGCGGGACTGATGACTCGCCGCCAGTTGCTCACCTACGCGGCCGTCACAGCAATCATTGCGCTGGCTGCCGGGGCCTACCTGGTAGCGGTGCGCGGCTGGCTGGCGCTGGTGCTGCTTGCCCTGGGCGCATTCTTCGTCCTGTTTTACACCTGGCCTTTGAAATACATTGGCCTGGGCGAAATCGCGGTGATCATCGTTTGGGGCCCCCTGATGATCGGCGGCAGCTACTTCATCATCACCGGGCTGTGGGACTGGCAAGTGGTGCTGGCCGGGCTGCCCTACGCCCTCGGCACCACCACCGTGATCTACGGTAAGCACATCGACAAACTCGACCCCGACAAGGCCAAGGGCATCCACACCTTGCCGGTCCTCATCGGGGAAAAGGCAGCGCGAGTCAGCATGCAGGTGATGATCGTGCTGATGTACCTGCTGGTGATCGGCCTGGTGATCAGCGGATACTTCAGCCCGTTCATGCTGATCGTGCTCGGCGCGTTGACCCTCGTTCCGGCCACCTGGAAAATGCTCTCGCAACCACGCCCGAGCGAGCCTCCCGCCGACCGCAAAGAGTTCTGGCCGATCTGGTTCGTTGGCGCTGCCTTTGTGCACAACCGCCGATACGGCATGCTTTTCTTGCTCGGCTTGATCCTGGATGTGGCTTATCGCCTCATTTTCACCTGAGCTCCACCTCAAGCCAGGCCGGCAGGTTGGGCAGCGCTCCTGTGCGCAAGCGCCCATCCGGTGGGAATGCGGCGTACTGGTTGTCAATCCAGATGACCAGGCCCAATTTTCCGCGTGGGGAAACCGGCGTTTCGAATACCACCCTGCCGTCGACTTCAAAACGGCAGGATTTTTCTTGCCAGTCCAGCCGGTAGTCATGCCAGGTGGTCACATCCAGATGGAGCAGGGTAGAATCTTCATGGATGAATTTTGCCAGGATGCGCCTCACCCACCGGGCTGTGAACGGTAAAGCCAGGAGCGGAAGAGCCGGCACGCCCAGCGCCAGCAGCGCCGGAGACAGGTTGGGCGACGAGAAAGTAGCCGCCAAAAATCCCTGCGCCGGGTGACCCTCGCGAATTGCCAGGTGGTTGGGGGGCGAGGCATGGAAAAACCAGGCCGCGTTTGGCAGCGCGGGCAAGCGCGCGCTCACCCCACCGATACCCAGATCGGCCGTGAAGGGGTTATTCCAAAAGCCAAACCCCCAGGTGCCGGGCAAATCCGCCGCCGATACCCGCGCGCGGAGCTCCAGGCTCAATGGAGGTCGCCAAAGAAATTCCTTCCGCGGGCGGTCACCGTAGTCATCCACCTGAGCCCAGCGATACACCCTGGATTCCCCAGCCGGGATGACCAGCCTCCAGCCGGTTTCACCCATGCGCTCTGTTACGGCGCCGCTGCTGCCTTTCTTAACCAGCACCAAGCCATCCATACAAGAGGATCATACCCTATTTTTCAGCAGGATATTGCCGATTTGCGGTCATCTTTCGCGAATCGACCTTTTCCCCTTGGTATCTGGCGCGCTTGATGGTTTAATGAGCGGGTGAAGAAATCATCGCTTTGGATCGTCATCGCCTGCCTTCTTCTGGCCGCCTGTGGGGTTCTACCGGGTTTCCCAGCCCCAGTCGTTGACACCGGCCCCACACTGACTCCTTTACCCACTTCCACCTCGAAGAGTTTCCCGACGGTGGAAGATCGCTCTTGTCAGGTCGCCCGTTTTGAGCCGTTACGGGTCGACCAGTTGCAGGGCGATTTGCTGGCCTGGCGACCAGACCAGGATCAGCTTGCCTATGTCGCTCCGGCAGCCAGCTCCAATTGGTACGCCGGGACGCTGGAGATGGTCCAAGGACCTGAGTACGCAGAACCGGTTGTGATGGCTCCAGACACGTTGGTGTTCGGCGACCTGACCTGGTCACCGGATGGATCGCTTCTCGCCTATGTTGCCCTGCGCATTTCGGACGGCGTATACACCATCCAGACGGTCTCCCCAGAGGAGGGTATTCCGAAGGATTGGTTGCCGGGCGAGGTCGCGCGGACTGAGAACGGCAGCAGCGCCAAGGCGATCATCGGCTGGCAGGCTGGTCAGCGCCTGCGCGTGCTCTCCGCCTGCGGGCCCGACTGCGATCAGACATTGGAGATCAACCTGGCCACGGGCGAGGTGAGCGCGATTGGCGAGCAATTGCGGCGCGCCAAAGATCGCCTGGCACTGCGCGACCATTTGGTGATTCACGACGAGGAAACCTACCCCTACATGATCCAGCCAAACTGGTCCCATGATAACCGCATGATCGCTTACTTCGATGAAGATGACCGCGTCATGCTGGTCATCGTCACAGAGCAGGTGCAATACATCCTGGATGTGGGCATCAACACCCCTCGAGAGACGAAATGGTCCTACGATAACCGGCACCTGGCCGTCCGCACCGACGATTGGGTGTATATTTTTGATCCGGTGTGCGAGAGAGAAAATGAACCTGCCTCGCCAACGATGACACCTTGACATCCCCTCCCGCGAGGTTATAATCGAATGTAATTCCGACCCACCCGGAGCAAAGTAACCGTGACCCCATCCAGAGAGCCGGCGGTCGGTGCGAGCCGGCAGGAACAGCGGTGAAATCCAACCCGGTCGCTCAGTCTGAGCGGGTCGCTCTCGCAGGGGTCTGCCCAGCAGGCCGTAAGAGAGCCGGACGGCGCCGTTATCGCCGGAAAGAGACCGCCGAAAGGCGGTGAAAGCAGGTGGCACCACGAGCGCCCCCTCGTCCTGCAACGACGTGGGGGCTTTCAATTTCGTGGAAGGAGTAGCTGCCATGTTAGATATCAATCTGTTTCGTGAAACGCCGGAGGTTGTCCGGCAGGCGCTCGAACGGCGCCAGATCGACCCGGCGGTGGTCGACCGCGTGTTGGCGCTCGACGCCGAGCGGCGCAGCCTGCTTGCGCGTGCCGAGACGCTGAAAGCCGAACGCAATGCCGTCTCGAAGGAAATCGGCAAGAGCAAGGATGCCGCAGAGCGCCAGCAAAAGATCGAAGCCATGCGCAAGGTCGGAGATGAGATCACCGTCCTCGACGAGCGCGTGCGCCAGCTCGATGAAGCGCTCCAGGCCGAAGTTGCAGGGATCCCCAACCTCCCCCACCCCGCGGTGCCTCTGGGCAAGGACGAGAGCGAGAATGTGGTGGTGAAGACCGTCGGCCAGGTCCCCGAGTTCGACTTCCCCCCTCTCCCGCACTGGGAGCTTGGCCCGAAACTGGGCATACTCGACTTCGAGCATGGCGTCAAGATCAGCGGCTCACGCTTCTATGTCCTCAGTGGTGCTGGCGCCCGCCTGCAGCGCGCTTTGATCTCCTGGATGCTCGATCTGCACATCCGCCAGGGTTATCGCGAGCAGTACCTGCCCTTCATGGTCAAGGAAGAGGTTCTGTTCGCTGCCGGGCAACTGCCGAAATTCCGCGACAACCTGTACCACGACGCGGAGGAAGATTACTGGATGGTGCCCACCTCTGAAGTGCCGCTGACTGGCCTCTACATGGGCGAAATCCTCGACGAAGCCGCTTTGCCGATGCATTACACCGCTTATACGCCCTGTTTTCGCCGCGAAAAAATGAGCGCCGGGCGCGACGTGCGCGGGATCAAGCGCGGACACCAGTTTGACAAGGTCGAAATGTACATCTTCTGCCGACCGGAGGAGTCGGAGCAGCAGCTCGAAAAGATGCTCGCCGATGCCGAGCAAACCTGCGCCGAGTTGGGCTTCACTTACCGTGTGGTCAAGCTGTGCACCGGCGATCTGGGTTTCAACGCCTCGGTCACCTACGATGTCGAGGTCTGGGCAGCCGGATGCAACGAATGGCTGGAGGTCAGCTCAGTCTCGAACGTCACCGACTTCCAGGCACGCCGCGCCAATATCAAGTACCGCCCGGCAGGCGGTGGGAAAACTCGCCTGGTTCACACGCTGAACGGCTCAGGGCTGGGCATGCCGCGCACGTTGATCGCGGTGCTCGAGAATAACCAGCAGGAGGACGGCTCGGTGGTCGTTCCTGAAGTGCTGCGCCCCTGGATGGGCGGCGTGGACGTGATCCGTCCGTAAGGGGCCGGCTGACCATGGATTTTCAATTTCTCGGCGATATCACCCTGCTGACGATCACCCTGGCGGTCATGTTGATCGGCTGGATGGGTTTGGTCATCCCCATCCTTCCCGGGCTGGTGATCATCTGGGTGGCGGGGCTGGTGTTCGGCATCGTGTCCGGCTTCAGCACAGCCGGATGGATTATCATTGCGCTGATGACCATCCTGATGGTGGCCGGCAGCCTGAGCGACAACGTCATCATGGGCGCATCGGCTCGCCAGCAGGGCGCATCCTGGATAGCGATCGGCGTTGCGCTGGTCCTGGGGGTGGCGGGCACCCTGTTGCTGCCCCCTTTTGGCGGCCTGGTCCTCGCTCTGCTCGGTATTTTCGCCATCGAGTTCTACCGGCATCGCGATTGGCGAAAAGCGCTCAGCTCGGCAAAGAGCATGGCATTCGGTTGCGGCTGGTCGGTGGTGGTGCGCGCTGGAATCGGCGCGCTGATGATCGGGTTGTGGATTTTGTGGGCCTTCGTGTTCGGGTAGGTCCATCGCCGGATAGGAAGCCATTTTTCCCTTCCCGTTCGAAATGGGCCGCTCAATGGCACTCGACTCAAAGGCATAAAACCATCCTCTACAAAGATTGCGGGTGTTTTCGCCGCCGGATGGTGGCGAAAACACCCGCTTAAAAACCCTTTTCCCACTTGAAAATAAGAAAATTTGTTCTATAATTAAGCCAAAGAACAAAGGGAAAGGGGTAAGAGCATGGAACCATTATTCGAATACAAGCCGTCACGCGTGTTGGCTGGGGTTTTGGTGCGGGGAATCCCCAAAGAGATCAACTACGGCGACGTGTGGATGAACCAATACATGAAGTTCGACGAGTTCCTCAAGCCGTTCAGCGTCGATAAGGCCTATTATGGCGCCTCGTTCTGCCTCGGCGCGGACGGCGCGGTGGATTACGTGGCTGGAATGGTCGTGGAAGGGCTGGACTCCGTCCCGGAAGGGTTGGTGCTGCGCGAGATCCCCGCCGCACGGTTCGCCGTCTTCCCTTGCACGGTGGCGACCATCGGGCAAACCTTCAACGAGATCTACGAGCGCTGGTTGCCGGCGAGTGAGTACGAGTTCGACCCCGCCTCAGCCGACTACGAATATTATCCCCCAAACACCGAGGCAGACGGTTCGCCTGTGTTGATTTATCTGCCGGTCAGGGTAAAACAACCCCAGTTATCCGGGTTTTAACCCGTTCAAGCGATCGACCAGTCCGCGATCTCCGTCCAGCGAGGCGGGGATCTCGTTGAAATACCTGCCCACAGTCGCGGTGCTGTGCGCGTCCGAATTGGTCACCAGCGCCAGGTTCAGTTGCCGGGCAATTTGCCGGATTTCCTCTTCGCGATCGCGGGGCGTGTTTTGCGACCGCACCTCGATGGCATCCGGCGGGTTGGCTGCCAGGTCCACCTTGATTTTCGACCCATATCGAAAGGGGTGCGCCAGGACGATAAACCCCTGTTTCTGGCGCACAAACTGCACCAGCGAGGCGTAATCCCAAGCCTTTTGCTCCAGAATCGGGTCCTGCACGCCGATCACCAGGCAATCTTCGTTCTCTCGGGTAGTGATCTCGATCCCCGAATACACCCGGAACGGCGCATATTGATCGTTGAGTTCCACCAGCCGGGCGGCAGGCACCAGGCGATGATGGTCGGTAAACACCAGTGCATCCAACCCGGCAGCCTGTGCAGCACGGATCATCGATTCCTCACCGGCTACCGCGCAATCGGAACGCTCGCTGGCATGCACATGCAGATCTACTTTCACCTTTCCATCCTTTTACAAATAATTTGAAACCACTCGGTCCTTACTGTATGAGGTATCCAATACCTCGTAGGTGGAGCCTATTCCTCGACCTTCTGAGCAGTTGCCAGTTATTTTACGGGTTGGATGCACCACTTCCCTGGGCTGACGCACGCCGCGCATCCAACGCCCGGTACAACACGATCGATCCCGCCACCGCAGCATTCAGCGACTCGATCTTTCCCACCATCGGTAAGCGCACCAGCGCGTCGCACGATTTCCGCACCAACGGACGCATCCCCTCACCTTCGTTGCCGACCACCAATACCAGCGCCCCATCCAGGCGCACGCGCTCCACCGCTTCCGACTCCGGCCCGCCGTCCAGGCCGATCACCCAGGCATCTGCCTCTTCTTTGAACAAGGTGAGCGCCTGCGCCAGGTTGGCCTGGGCGACCAGCAGGTGCTCGCTCGCGCCGACCGAGGCGTGCACCACCGCCGGCGTGACGCCGGCGGCACGCGCCAGCGGCAGCACCACCCCGTGCACGCCGACCGCTTCGGCGCTGCGCAACAGGGTGCCCAGGTTTTGAGGGTTCTGTACCAGGTCCAGCGCCAAAACAAAAAGCGGCTCCCGGCGCTCGCGCGCCAGCGCGAGGATATCTTGCAAAGCGGCGTATGGGTAACCGCTCACCTCCAGCGCGACGCCCTGGTGACCTTCACCCAGCGAGTCCAGTTGCTGGCGCTGGACGCGGTAGACTTGCAGTTTGCGCGCCGAGGCAGACTGGAGAATCTTCAGCAGCCTGCCCTTCTCCTCGACTCCAGCGGCGACCAGCAGCCGGAAAAGCTGCCGGCGCCGCGCGCGCAGCACCTCGTAAACCGGGTTGCGTCCTATGATCCATTCTTTCAAGGGTTCGTCGCGCTCCCCTCAATTGGAGATAGTGGGGTATGCAGCCCTTCCAGGGACGACATCATCACGATTGGTAGCGCCAACTCGAGCCTTCTTTGCTGTCTTCGACCACCACGCCCAGGTCCGCCAGCCGGTCGCGCACCAGGTCCGAAAGCGCCCACAGCTTCTGAGCGCGCAACTCGCGGCGCACTTCCAACAGCAGGTCGATGAACGGAGCAGCCGCCCGGCCTTGCTCCTTGGCCGATTCCAGGCGCAAGCCCAAAACGCCGGTCAGCTCGCGCAGCGTAGCCTGCGCCGTCGAGAGTTCCGCGTCGGTTGCGCCGTCGGCGCGCGCCTGGTTGATGCCGCGCACCAACTCGAAGAGGTGGCTCAGCCCGCCGGAGGTGTTGAGATCATCGTCCATCATCTCGATAAAGCCTGCCCGCGCCGACTCGACCAGCTTCGAGAGCGCCGCTTGACCTGCCTCGGCAAGCCCCTTGGCCCCGGGGAGGGCCGGACGGAGGCCCGACTTCAGACGCTCCAGCGCCCGCTCCGACTGCTCGACCACTTCGTCGGTGTAGGTGAGCGGGTTGCGGTAACCCGAGTTGAGCACCAGCATGCGCAGCACATCGCCGTCGTGCTCTTTGAGGAAATCCTCGATCGTCACGAGGTTGCCCAGCGACTTCGACATTTTCTCGCCGCCCAACTGGAGCATGCCGTTGTGCACCCAGTAGCGCGCAAACGGCTTGCCGGTGTAGCTTTCGGTTTGGGCGATCTCGTTCTCGTGGTGCGGGAAGATTAAGTCGTTCCCGCCGCCGTGAATGTCGATCTGCTCGCCGAGGTGGCTGAGGTTCATCGCCGAGCACTCGATGTGCCAACCCGGCCGCCCCGGCCCCCATGGGCTGTCCCAGAAAGGCTCCCCCGGCTTAGCCGCTTTCCACAGCGCGAAGTCCATCGGGTTTTCCTTGATCTCACCGATGTCGATGCGCGCGCCGGCCTGCATATCCTCCAGCTTGCGCCCCGAGAGCTTGCCGTAATCGCCGTCGCGAGTCACCCGGAAATACACGTCCCCCTCGGCAGGATACGCGTAGCCCTTTTCGATCAGTCCCTCGATCATGCGGATGATCTGCGGAATCTCCTGCGTGGCGCGCGGGTTGACCGTGGCGGGCAAGATGTTCAGCATGGCGATCTGCGCGTTGAACTCGTCGATATAATTCTGCGCCAGTTGAAAAGCATCCATGCCCAACTGCTGAGCGCGGTTGATGATCTTATCGTCCACGTCGGTGAAATTGATCACCTGGCGCACTTCATAGCCGCGGAAGGTCAGGTAGCGCCGCAGCACGTCGAAGACCAGCGCGAACATGGCATGCCCGATGTGCGCCTTGTTGTACACGGTGACGCCGCAGACGTACATGCGCACCTTGCCCGGCTCGATCGTCTCGAAGTTTTCTTTCTTTCGGCTCAGCGTGCTGTAAAGCTTAATGCCCATCTCCTCACTCCCTTTCAGGCCGCGCAAAGATCATCCGCCCGGCTGCCGTCTGCAGCACCTTGGTCACCAACACGTTGACCTCTTTATCGATCAGGTCGCGCCCGCCCTCGATCACCACCATCGTCCCGTCCTCCATGTAGCCCACACCCTGCCCCACTTCCTTGCCTTCCTGGATGACGCGCACGCAGAGCATCTCGCCGGGCAGCAGCACGGACTTGACCGCGTTGGCCAGCTCGTTGATATTTAAAATGGTCACCCCTTGCAGCTCCGCCACGCGGTTGAGGTTGTAATCGTTGGTCAGGATCGGGCAGCGCATCTGCCGCGCCAGGATCACCAGCTTGTCATCCACCTCGCGGGTGCCCTCCACGTCGATGTCGGTGATGCGCACCGGGATCGACGGCTCGCGCTGGAGCTGCGCCAGCACTTCCATGCCGCGCCGTCCGCGCTGGCGACGCAGCGAGTCAGACGAATCGGCAATGTACTGCAATTCGGTCAGCACGAAGCGCGGAATCAAAAGTGAGCCGGGCAGAAAACCCGTCCGGGCGACGTCCGCTATCCGGCCGTCAATAATCACGCTGGTATCCAGCAAAATGGTGCGGCCTTCAGCCCAGTTCTGGGCGCTCTCCCCGCCGGTAGAAGCAGTTGCCTGGGCGGCGCCGGAGCGCGAGAAACCCTGGAAGATGCTGAAAATATCGTCTGACCGCATGTTGAAAACCGCCACGCCCAGGTAGCCCATCAGCACGACGCCGATGAACGGCATGACCCTGCCAAAGGGCGATGGCAGCAGCGACAGAGGGAACGCGAGCAAAGCCGCGATGACCAAACCAACCGTCAGACCCACCAGTGAAGCGAATAATGACCTTGCAGAAAGCCGAGATAATTGCGTGCGCAGCGCCTTGACCGGCCGCGTGGTAATAAATGGAGTCAGGATAAGTCCAGCCAATGCACCCACCATTCCGACAGTGAATGCGTATTGCTCCACGGTGAAGGCAAACGGCCCGGTTTCCTGGCCTGCCAGCCTGCCCAGGTAGGTTCCCCCGTACACTCCCAGGATGGAGAAAACGATCATCCCCACCAATCGAGCGACAAAATCGGAACTCATGGAAAAATTCCTCCTGTTTGGCGACCACTCAACCCCGTAGAACCCCCCAATCCTTTCAGCCAGGGTCGAGTTGTCTGCCTGTTAGATTATTAAAGAGCAGGATAAGTGCGCTTGTATACGGATGATAGCATCAGACGCAAGTCAAGTCAATGGAAGAAATGCTCATATGACGGGCGGAGCGAGCCCGATTTGTTGACACCCGCCGACCCCTGTGATAAAATCATGCCGCCAGACGCCCCCATCGTCTAGCGGCCCAGGACGTGGCCCTCTCAAGGCCAAAACAGGGGTTCGAGTCCCCTTGGGGGCACTTTTTATTTTAAGTAAGCCAATTATTTCGAGGCTACCACGTCAAAACTGGGGTCCCCGCAGGGGGGGGTGTTATTCGAGTCCCCTTGGGGGCACTTTTTATTTTAAGTAAGCCAATTATTTC